>ONOU01000053.1 GCA_900319525.1 uncultured Prevotellaceae bacterium
CCGTCACGCTGGTCGATGGATAGTTGAACTTATATACCATTCGGTTGCCCAGTGTTGTGATATACGGTTCCAACGCGGTGGATGGTGTCGGCTCCTGGGAGGCGAAGCCAAAGAGCGCCGTATAGAAGCCAAAGCCTTGATTGCTGATTGGTAATTTGCTATCAGCTATCTTGATAGATGATGTTGGCACCTTCCTCGATGGTGACGGTGCCGGTGTAACTTCCTGCACTAGCACCAATATCACCTGTCACTGTCACGCTGGTGACACCTTTCGTGATGGTGATATTGCGACAGTCACCATAATCTCCGCTTCCAATTGCTTTAGTAAATTTTCCTTCTCCTGCAACTGCGGTGATAATGCCGCCACTCAAAGTAATGTTACCTACAATTGAATTTTGATATCCACTGCCAATGCCGGCGCCACCATAACCACCTGTCGCAGTAACAACGCCTCCATTAATGGTTATCGTACCACAGACAGACTGCGTGTCACTTGTGTCAGAGTTACCACTGCCGATACCTGCGGCTTGATTGCCACCTTGGGCAGTAACCGTGCCACCGCTAATCAGAATATTGCCGCAATCCCAACCAAATCCTGCACCGATACCTGCATTATTTTCTCCGCCTGTTGCAGTGATGGCACCACCTTGAATTTCAATGTTGCCGCATGAGATGCTCTTGCTGCCACCTATGCCGCAACCTTCCCCGTTACTGCTGGCGTCGAGCGTGCCCGTATTGCCCTGAATGACCAGCGTGCAGCCTTCTGGAACATAGATTCCGGGCATTGTTGCGTTGAATCCCTTGACCACATTCTTTGAGCCGTCGGCAAGCACTATGATGTTATTGCCCTGACATGTGATACCTGCCCAGTTGTATGCCTCGTCGTTTGTGCCATTGATGGTCACTCCGTCCAGCGTAACGACGGCACCATTGGCTACGCTAATCTTATAGTTGCCGCCAAGCGTTCCCGTCAGCACATCGCCGTCTTGTGCCACATAGTCGGCAGTAAGTTTGGAGAGGTCAACAGGGTTGCGTTGGTACCTGCGCAATACCATTTGATGGTGAACTCGCTAATCTTATAGGTCAGTGCATATTCGCGCAGCGTCTGCAGGGCGTTGGCATCCATCAGCAGGTTCTTTGATGCTGACACTATCTGCTTGATGGTGTTCTCACTCTCAGGCGTCTGGTCTGCCAATAAAAGCTCTGGCTGATAGACGCTGGGGAACTGGTTCTGCAGGGCGGCAGTCAGTTTAGGCTTCACCTCGTTAAAGCCGTCCTGAGTAATCTCGGGGTAGGTCACGTCCATATTCCAAATCTGTTGAGAGCGGTTGGGCATAAGCAGAGTGTACGACAACGTGGCTCCCACTGCCGAGTTAAAAAGCCTTTTTGACGGATCATGGTATCCATAATTGTCTGCTATCAGCGTAGTCATCCATGACTTCTGGTCTATGTTCACGGTGTAGTTGCCCTTTGGATTGCCCACTGACCAGCAAGCCTGATTGTTGATGTCAACATCACCTACAAGCACATCGGGAGCCAAGGGGTGTTGTTCAGGTTCGCCTTCCATCATGTCGGGACCGCAGCGGTAGGTCCAACTCACCTTCGTGCCGTCTGTATTCTTCTGACAGGTCAGCTCTGCATAGTTGGCCGTGCTGCCCAAGATGAAAGCCGTACCCTGTGTATAGCCAGTAGAGAAAATGGCAGACCCCGTGATGCTGGCTCCCATCTTTTGAGAGAAGCCTGGCGTAATGGTACCGCCGATGCTCGTAGTGCTTGCCTCAAATGTGCCAACACTGACAGTTTTGCTGCCCTCGTTATTGTCAGTCGATGGCTTGGCATCTTCTAACTGAACAGTTCCATTGCCCGAAAGGTTCATGCTGTAATCGCCACTACCAAACCATGCACCATAAAAGTGGGTTGCATCAAAATTCTCATCTACATACCCATTTCCCAACGTTTCGTATTGATCCTTCTCGTAAGGGCCGAAATATAAGGTTTTACAAGGAAACCTGTCATCACCTTCCTGTTTGCCGCCTACAGATGCCACTATTTTCTGGTCAACGAAATAATAGTCCTTATTGGTCTCTATGTTGTGAACACCCCATACACGGATAATTTCGTTCAATGCATTGGGACGAAAAAAATTGTAACAATATCTTTGAATGGCGCTCAACGGTCCGTGATAGGTAAATTCTTCATCGGCACTCATCAGGTCGTTGATGGCATCGTTGCCGTTGCCTCTCATACTGGCTCGGTGTTCCTGCTGGTCCTCGTCGCGATGGTTCAGCCACTGGGCGGCACCGTCTGCCTGCAAGCCCATTCCGTGAATCGTATATTCCTCAGTGATGCTCTCAGTCTTGGTTGTCACATTACCGTTCTTATCTGTAATTCGGGTGATGATGTTTTTCTCGCCAATAGGGGCACAGCTATAGTAACTGTTATTGGCAAAGATGACCAGTTCGGCTACGGCCTCTT
>ONOU01000052.1 GCA_900319525.1 uncultured Prevotellaceae bacterium
GATTTCCTTCTTTTCTTCTAATGAATGGTGCTTATACATAATGAACCCCAAAAGTTTTTTGTCCAACTTTTGGGGTCCACTTCATTATGACACACCCTCTTTAAAATCGCTATGATGTAGGGCTTTTACTTATGCGCCCCGAATTAGGCCTCCTTGGTCTTGGGGATGACAAGGTTGAGGATGACTCCGGCAAGGGCCGAGAGGCCGATACCGCTCAGCGAGAATGTTCCCATCGGGATAATGGCGCCGCCAATGCCCAGCGTCAGCGTCACGCTCACGATGATGATGTTGCGCGTGTTGTCCAGGTTCACCTTGTTGTTCATCAGATTCTGGATACCTACCGATGCAATCGAGCCGAACAGCAGCAGCATGATGCCGCCCAGCACAGCGCTGGGGATGCTCTGCAGGATGGCGCTCAGCTTGCCGATGATCGAGAAAACGATGGCCGTTCCGGCAGCGATGCGGATGACGACAGGGCTGGTGATGCGGGTGATCTGCATGGCACCGGTCACCTCGCTATAGGTGGTCACGGGAGGGCCGCCAAAAATCGATGCGGCAAGGCAAGCCAGACCGTCACCGAACATGGTGCGGTGCAGACCCGGATCCTTGACAAAGTCCTTATCGGCAACCGCACCCACGACATAGACGTCGCCGATGTGTTCAATCACGGGCGCGATGGCAACAGGTATCATGAACAGGAAAGGTTCCCAGGCAAATTGCGGCAACTTGAAGTGGGTGATGCTCTGAGGCAGCGCGAACCACGGAGCGCTGCCCACGGCCGAGAAATCGACCAGTCCCATGATCCAGGCAACGATATATCCCACAATGATACCGCACACCACAGGCACCAGCTTGATGAGTCCCCGTCCCAGTATGAGCACGAGGATGGCCGTCAGCAGCGATACCAAGGCAAGGATCCAATTTTCCTGAGCCATATTGACCGCCGCAGGAGCAAGCGACAAGCCGATACAGATGATGACTGGCCCGATGACGACGGGCGGGAACAGGCGTTCGAGCAATCGCCGGCCTTGCCACTTGATGAGTGCGGACATCACAAAATAGACCAGTGCTACACCAATGATGCCAGCCAGTGTACCTGGCATGCCCCACTGCTTGGAGGCTGAGATGATGGGCGCGATAAAGGCAAAACTAGAGCCTAAAAAAATGGGCACCTTTCCGCGGGTGACCATGTGAAAAATAAAAGTACCAATACCGGCAGTAAACAATGCTGTGGCTGGATCCAGACCAACGAGCAACGGGACTAAAACTGTGGAGCCAAATGCCACAAAAAGAAATTGGACACCCACGATTGTCTTTCTCAGTGAAGACAACGTGGAAGTATCCATCGTCGTGTTATTCATATTGAACATGTTATTTAGAAAGTTTTACAAAGATACTACCATTTTTCAATATGGGAAAATGTTTACTACAAAAAACAGAAATCTTTTTTTTATTTTTGCCTTGACGGGACTAAAAACGTATCTTTGCCTCGACAAACAAAGCGTTAGCCGATCTCGGCTAACGGACCACGGGACGGCATCCGCGCGACATCGCCATCAGCCGCCCGGTGTGTGGCCAACTCAACTCATTCACGACAATGACGGCAAGAGAGATAATCGGGTATATGGAGTCGCTGCACGACGAGAGGCAGCGGCAGGAATTGATGCGGTTCTTCAAGACGGGACCGGGAGAGTATGGAGAGGGCGACAAGTTCCTGGGGCTGAAAGTGCCGCAGACGCGCCAGGTGGTGAAACTCGTGGGACGCGACCTGCCCCTCGGTGAGGTACCCGAGCTGCTGATGTCGCGCTGGCACGAGGTGAGGCTGTGCGGGCTGCTGATCATGGTGGCGCGGTTTGAAAAACTGGCTACCAAGCGGCTCATGAACGATGAACACGCCATCAGCGGGCGCGACGAGATCATGAGAATGTATCTGCATCATGCCGAACAGGCCAACAACTGGGACCTGGTCGACCTGTCTGCGCCTAAGATATTGGGAACATGGCTATTGTTGCCCACGCGATTGGGCGACAAGCAGGCCATTGTGGATGAATTGGCAGGTAGCTCAAACCTGTGGCGACAGCGCATGAGCATGGTGTGCACATGGAAGACTTCTCAACAGGGCGACCCGTCGTGGTGCCTGCGATATGCCGAGTGGCACCTGCACCACCCGCATGACCTGATGCACAAGGCCGTGGGCTGGATGCTGCGCGAGATGGGCAAGCGTTGCAGCATGGACCTGCTGCGGCAGTTTCTGGACAGGCACGTCCACGAGATGCCGCGCACGGCCCTGCGCTATGCCATCGAGAAAATGTCTCCCGACGAACGCCACCACTGGCTCAACGCCTGACGGACTTTTTATTTTTTCCATTACTGTCCTGGGAAAATCAAGAGATGTGTTTCAATAGACTGATTTACAACACGTTGAATGTGATTCCTGGATAAAAGGCTTACCCGTAGCCTGTTGTAGCCACCGTGTCCACATCTGAAGCCCGTTAGGGCTGGTCAGGGTATAGGCAGGGGTGAAGCGCAGCGCAACCCCTGTTAATGATTTTCTGTTATTCATTAGCCCCGCTAGGGGCGACAGGTTTGTATATCAATGATTTCCTGCCGCCCCTAGCGGGGCTTGGTGATGTGTCTTGGCTATTGC
>ONOU01000054.1 GCA_900319525.1 uncultured Prevotellaceae bacterium
ACATGTGGGGGCCTTCTTCATAAAACACAAAACAACAATGGCACAGAAAACAAAGAAAATGACATTGAAGTATTGGAACAGCCTTAGCGACGGAAGCAAGAAAAGGGCACTCCAGTATTGTTTCCCCATTCATCCGGCTATCGTAGAGATGCTGATGAACGAGAAACCTAACCTGAAAAGCGAATGGTGGCAGATGGTGTTCAAGAAAGTTAGAATACCTGGCCCCGGAAGCTATTACAAGACAGTAGTTAACAACACTTACTTAAACTGAACGACTATGATTTTTACAGAGGAAGACAGACTGAGAGAATTACGCCTGGCACAAAAGGATATCTATAATGCCGGTAATGATCTCGTGAGTGCCGGATTAAGACTCCAAGGCACTAAGTACGAAAAGAGCTATGATCGGTTGTATAAGGCACTAAACGCTCTCAACCGAAGGCTCATCAGTGAAATCAACAAGAACAAAAGGAGGAAGTGATATGGATGAAGAATATAACAGAGAGATTGCTGGTTATATCCTTAGCATATTCCGTACTAATCCTTTTGTGGTAATGAGCTGGGGAATCGATCCCAAGACGGTGAAGACGATTGAGCTCGGACTGGAATTTCACGTGCAAGGCTTCAAACATACCGGCCTTGTGAGAGTGACCCTGAATGAAGGCTTGGATTTATTCGAGGTTTCACTGATTGACGAAAATGACAAAATCGTGAATACCATAGAATCCGTCTTTTGTGATAATCTCGTGGCTGTGATAGACGATGCTGTAGAAAAAACCGACAATTATGAAAAGTCAATTTGTGAGGAATATGGCATTACTACAGAATCGAATTTATGTGAAAGCGACACCGGCCAACCAACCCAATGAGACCGGCTGAGTGTATTCAAATAATGGGTGTATTCAAAAAAGTCTGCAAGGGCCAATGAATACACCCTTTTTGTGTAACCATTTTTATCAAAGATTTATATGACAACACAACCAACCAAGCTCAAGAAATTCAGTGAAGCCCAGAATATGACAGTGGCGAAAATCTACGAAGAGCATATTTCAGGGGCAAAGAAGAATGAGGAAAGACAAGTGTTGACCGAGTGCTTGGACTATTGCACCGGGAACAATGTCGATTTCCTGTTACTATCTGAACTGAGCCGCCTGGGAAGATCGACGCTGCAAGTTTTGAAATCCCTTGAACGGCTGCATGAGGCTAAGGTATCAGTCTATATCCAGAACCTTGGCATTTACTCGCTACAACCCAATGGCGAAGTGAATCCTATCGCGTCCATTCTCATCACCGTGCTTGCTGAGATGGGCAATATCGAGCGAGCCAACATCCAATACCGGCTCAATTCCGGTCGTGCCCAGTATGTGAGGAACGGTGGGAAACTTGGACGCAAAACCGGGACTGTCAAGAGCGAGGATAAGAAACGAGAGGAGTACAAGGAAGTCATATCGCTGCTGAAACGAGGCTACTCCATCAGAAACACAGCGAAACTCACAGGCTCATCCATATCAACAGTACAAAGAATTAAAAACCAATTTGTAAGATGATTAAGACTATTAAAGAATTATTGATTGACTGGTGGGCTGGAAACACTACCACCAAGATGCCTATTCCCACCATCTATACTTATGAGGTTGAAGTGGATGGCAAGACAATCACAATCGAGAGCATGAGCAGAAGCTGGATGTACGTTCACTACAAGGCGCGGAAGAAATACCCCAACGCCAAGTACATCCGGATAGTCAGCCGAACTCAGACTTATTGAATTGACACGTCACTACGAAAGGCAAACTGGAATAGTTGGTCAATAGCTGAGTTGATTAGCTATTCCATGAGTTATATGGTGGTAAACTTAACGAACAAAGCGGCTTTTGCCGCTTTATCTTTTGATGGATGCATGAAAAATCAATTGATATTATTACGATTTGCCGGTCATGATGTCTGCTGTCGGTGGCACACATGGCATCGGCGCCGATGACGGTCAGGTTGCGTATCGAGCGGTCCACGTCGTCGTCGATGATGCCCTCGGCACTGGTGACGTGGCGGCCTTCCATGGCCAGCACGGCACTCAACAGGGCCGTCGAGACGCCCGAGGCGATCTTCAGGGCGCAGCTGGGCTTGGCCCCGTCGCAGATCATTCCCGTGAGGTTGGCGATCATATTTTTCACGGCATAGCAGATGCGGTCATAGTCGCCGCCCATCAGATAGGTGATGCCGCACGAGCTGCCTATCGAGGCCTCTGCTTGATGTAGATGGCGGTGAGGTGGCTCAGCGTGAGGGCGCGTATGACCTCCTCCTCGGTGTTCTCGTTCTCGATGGCATAGACGGCAACGGGATTGGTGGCGCAGATGCCCTGGTTGCCCGAGCCGCTGTTGCTCATCACGGGAATCAAGGCGCCGCCCATGCGGGCATCGGTGGCCAGTGCGGTCTTGGAGAGGATGCGCGAGAAGATGGTGTTGCCAAAGATGCCGTGACTCAGCGGCCTGTCCATGGTCTTGCCCAGGCAGTGCCCGTAGTTGCCCTTGAGCGACTCCCGGGCGGCCTTGAGATTATAGTCGCGGGTCTCGAGGATGAAGCGGATCTCGTCAAGTGGAGCCTGCATGGCAAAGTCATAGACCAGACGCAGGTTCAACGCGATGTCACCGCTGTCGTCACCCTCGCTGCTACAAGCGTGCTCGTCGAGCAGCACCTCGTCGTCGCGGGTGACACGCACAAAGTGGGTGTGAGAGCCCTGGATGATGGCGCTGGAGCGATGGCCGTCGCCTTCGCACAGGATCTCGACATAGAGTTTGTCGCATTCACCCTGTTTCAACTGGATGTCGATACGGCCCTCGTCGATGTACTGTTTGCCT
>ONOU01000051.1 GCA_900319525.1 uncultured Prevotellaceae bacterium
GAGGCATTTTTTATGTGAGTGAGATGATTTTACCGTATGTCAAGTACCAGTCCCTTGGCAACTAACTCAAAATGTACTTCTCGGCATTCAGGTGGAAGAACTTTTCTTTTTCCTCTTCCGTCAGATCCAGCGTCTTCACGAATTTCATCATGTTTGCCAGACACTCGTAGGGATAGTCTGAGGCGAAGATGATGCTGTCGATGCCGAAGGCCTGCTTGGTACACTCAAAGGTGATTTTAGACATAATGCCGCTGGTGGTCATCACCACATTCTTGTTCTGGAAGTAGTAGGCAACCGTGTGCTTCATCTTCACCTCGTCGTCCTTGATCCATGCGAAACGGTTGTCAACCCTGTCGATGATGAATGGGAAGTATTCGCCACAATGGCCGAGAATCATTCTCAGCTTGGGGAACTTGTCGAAGGTGCCGTTGAGAATCAGTCGCAACGACGTCTTCATGGCATCCAGTCCGAAACCGAGACCGGGCGAAGAATACACATAGCCCATGTCCTTCATATCCTTGTCGTCGGAAGCCTGAGGATGCACATATACGGCGCAGCCCAGCTCTTCAGCCTTAGCCAGCAGCGGAAGGTATTTCTCTTCATACAGGTGCTCGTGCATGTAGTTGGAGTGTGTGTGCCAGTATTTGAAGCCTAACTCTTTGACGCAACGCTCCAGCTCCTTGATGGCCTCATCGACGTATGGTGTTGGCAACACGGCAGCACCATAGAAACGACCGGGGAATTTCTTGATGAGTTCTGCTACGGCGTCGTTGGATTTCTTGGCGAAATACACGCACTCCTTTTCGGGCAGTTCCTCCAGTGCAGGCGAAGAAGACATCACAGCGGCGTCAACGCCACAACGGTCCATTTCCGCCACGCGCTCTGCTCCGAAATTCATCAACTCGTCAATAACTGGGTAGGTGTTCGTCACGCCGCTGAAATGGGCATAAATCTTATCCCTCACTTCCAGAACTTTTGTTTCTGGATAATACCTCATGGCCTGATCTCTCGTAGCGAGATAGTCCATCAACTCAGGTAAATAATAATGAAATTCACAATCAATAATTTTCATTTCGTCATGTATTTTTTTAGTTTATAATATGATTTACTACTTCGCCGTGATAGTCAACGTGTAAGGATTGGGGCCTTTACTTCTGTATCACATTAGCGCCCTCCTCGATGGTGACGGGGCCACAATCACCCTCATCATTCTCACCTATAGTACCATTCACTGTTACGCTGGTGACGGTTTTCTTGATAGTGATACTACTACATTGTCCATCACCACCACATCCAATTGCTGAACAATAATGACCGTTAGAAGTAGCGGTAATCGTACCGCCGCTAATCAGGATGTCGCCTACTTTTGTGTTGCTTCCGCCGCCGGTGCCAATGCCTGCACCACGAGGGTCGTCACCTATGCTACCATATCCCGTAACCGTACCTCCTTGAATGGTAATCGTGCCACAGACAGATCTGCCTGCGCCACTTCCGATGCCCGCAGCATCTTCGCCACCTTGGGCTGTAACCGTGCCGCCACTAATCAGGATATTACCGCAATAAACGCCGAATGAAGTGACTGGGTCTAGGAATATATATAAATTTCCGCCTGCTCCGATGCCTGCACATCCTTCTCCGCCTGTTGCGGTGATGACGCCGCCCTGTATCTCGATGTCGCCAGCATTCGTTTCACTGCCGCCGCCAATGCCGCAGCCATTACCGTTGCTGCTGACGTCGAGCGTGCCCGTAGTGCCCTGAATGACCAGCCTGCTGCCTTGTGGAACATAGATGCCTGGCATTTTTGAGTTGAATCCCTTAATCACATTCTTTGAGCCGTCGGCAAGCACTATGATGTTATTGCCCTGGCATGTGATGCCTGCCCAGTTATATGCCTCGTCGTTCGTGCCGTTGATGGTCACATTATTCAGCGTAACGATTGCGCCATTGACTATTGTAATCTTATAGTTGCCAGCAAGTGTGCCCGTCAGCACGTCGCCGTCTTGTGCCACATAGTCGCCAGTGAGCTTCGACAGGTCAACAGGGTCGCGCTGTGCTTCCTCCTTGCCTGGGTCGGGGTCGCCCTGAGCCTTGATGGTCAGCTGATAGGTGTTATGGTCAGTGCCTGCGCAATACCACTTGATGGTGAACTGGCTAATTTTATAGGTCAGCGCATACTCACGCAACGTCTGCAGGGCATTCTCGTCCATCAGCAGCTTCTGTGATGCAGCCACAACCTGCTTGATGGTGGTCTCACTTTCTGGTGTCTGGTCGGCAAGCTGCAACTCTGGCTGATAGATGCTGGGGAACTGGTTCTGCAAGGCTGCTGTCAGCTGCGGTTTCACCTTGTCGTAGCCGTCCTGAGTAATCTCAGGGAAGGTCACGTCCATGTTCCAAATCTGTTGAGAGCGGTTTGGCGTAAGCAGAGTGTACGACAACGTGAATTCCTGTGCCGCGTCATGAATATTTTTACCCCAAGATTTTGTTGTCAGCGTTGACATCCGTATCTGCTGGTCTATGTCCACGTTGTAGCTGCCCTCAGGATTGCTCACTGACCAACAAGCCTGATTTTCGATGTCAACATCGCCCACAAGCGCATCGGGAGCCAGAGGGTGCTCATCATCACCGCCCGCCATCATATCGGTGCCGCATTCGTAGGTCCAGCCAACCTTCTTGCCATCGGTGTTCTTCGTGACCTTGAGTTCCTTGACACTGGTGGTGGTCGTCATGGTAAAACTTGTGCCATTTGTCCATCCGTGCGAGTAATTGCCACCGATTGAACCACTTGGGTTAGGTCCCACAAAACCGATGCTAAAGGAGCCACCAATAGTGTTTGTCTGAGAGTGAGACTCGCCCACGGCTATCGAAGTGCTGGTGGTATTGTTGTCGGTCGATGGCTGGGCATCCTCCAAATGAATGGCGCCTTTGCCCATAAGGTCCATAGTGTAATCGCCACCACCAAACCAGGAACCATAAGCATCACCACCAAAATCCGTCCATTTGTTCTGCTCGTAAGGGCCGCGATATAGGCTTTTATAAGAACTATACTCACCTTCTACTTTTCCGCCTACAGATGCCACTATTTTATGGTCAACGAAATAATAGTCCTTATTGGTCTCTGTATTGTGTACACCCCATACACGGATGATTTCGCTTAATGCATTGGGGCGGGATCTTTTTTCAAAGTCATCATCAGCAACAATTGCATACAGAGGTCCGTTATAGGTCATCTCTTCGTCGGCACTCATTAGTTCGTTGATGGCATCGCCACCGTTGGCACGGCGAGAGGCTCGGTGTTTCTGCAGGTTCCCTTCGCGATGGTTCAGCCACTGGGCGGCGCCGTCGGCCTGCAAGCCCATTTCGTGAATCGTATATTCCTCAGTGATGCTCTCTGTCTTTGTCGTCATATTG
>ONOU01000050.1 GCA_900319525.1 uncultured Prevotellaceae bacterium
TGCGGCCTCGATGTAGAAGGGCTCGGTCTCGATGACGGGCGAGACGGTCGTCAGCACGGGCACCATCACCTGCTCGCCGTCGCCAAATCGGTCGTTGGCAGCCTTGATGCGGAACCCCACCATGGCGATGGTGTCGGGCACCTGCCAGTCGATGGTCACGGCCTGGCTGCCGTTGCCGTCGAGTTGCAGGTTGAAGTTGCGGGTGGTATAGACCTCATTGGATCGCGGGTCAAAGAGCTCGATCACGGCGTCACAGGCTGTTGCCTTGTCGGTAGCGTTCTGCACCGTGGCTGCCAGGGTGGCCATGTCGCCCTGGCGCAGGAAGCGTGGCATGTTGGATCGCACCATCAGCGGCTTCTGTGTCAATACCTCAGCCAGCCAGGTGGACCCCACCATATCCTCATCCCACGCCACGGCCTGTGTGATCCAGGTTGTGTTGAAGTTGGGCACCTCAAACTCTACCTGCACGTTGCCCTTGTCGTCGCTGGTGAGCATCGGCATCCACAGGGCTGTCTTCACGTCGCTCTCGCGCAGGGTCACATTATTGAGGTTCGTCTCGTTGACGGTCTGTACCTGAACTCCGGCAGCTCGGCCCTCGAGGTCTCTGGAAACGTCTGCGGACGCACTGCCAGTGTAGCTGGTCTTCTTGGCTGTCCCGTAGGCCACAACCATCACCTCATCAAGTGTCGCATTGCTTTCTTCTAGGCTGATTGCCATCACCTCATCTTCCGATGCCCTTGCCTCATTCAACTGCCTGTTTTTCATCAACATGCGTCCACGTCCATAGCCATAGTCAAAGAATCCTTGGTAGTAAGTATATAACCACGGTAGTTGAACGTTGGCTTCACCATTATAGTCGAGCATCTTGCCCATCCATGAGGCCCAGGTGGTTTGTGAGCCTCCCAGATAGGTGGGTCTTAATGTGAATGTGTTAAAGTTGGGGCTCCAGTTCTTGAAGGTCCATTCATTGCTCTTGATGCTGGCGATGGCTTTGTCAAACATGTCGAGCATCATAGCGGCGCGCACGGGCTTGCCGTTCTGGTCGGTAAGGCTGAATGTCCAGTGCTCCATGTCGCTTGGCACGAGCTTGTCGCGGAAAGATGTGGCGGTAACATTCACGGCCTCAGCCTTATAGGGATTCTGCAGCGGGACGGTCTCTTCCCACAGCTGGGTGCCGTAGTAGGTGATGAACTTGACATTGACGTCCTTGCCGGCTTCCTTGGGCAACTGGACGGTGAAGTCGTGCATACCTTTGTCATAGGTGAGCCAGCCCTGGGCGAGGACCTTGTCATATGTGCTTGCCACATAGTATATATAGGCCTTGGGGGTGGAAACACCCACGGTGATGTGGCCCACGTTTTTCTTGTCCACAGTCTGCTGCAGCGGTGTGAGCCACAGCGGGCAGTCCTTGACGGGAGGCACCTTGTCGCTCTTGCGGTAGAGGGTGATGACGCTCTCGGCATCCACGTCTTCTTCGCCTTCCTCGGCATCAAGGATGTGAAGCTTCAGCTTATACTGGCTCGAGGGCAGGCTGGTCAGGTCGATAGTCGGGTCGGCAGTGTCTAGGTTTCCGGCCAAAACGGGCTCCTTGCCGTCAATCGGGGTGACCTCCCAGGTGCAGTAGGTGTTGGGGTGTTCCTCGTCGGTGGTGTTGTACTTTAGCGGCAGCTTGATGGGCTTGTCGTTCAGGTAGATGTCGTTATTCTCGCTGCCCAACTCGATACCGCGGCGTGTGCCCACGATAAATGAGGTGCTCTCCTCGTGGGTCTCACCGGCATCGTTGGTGACGGCGGCTGCAACCTCATAGTTATAGCGTGCCCAGCAGCGCTTGCCGGGACGGTAGTCCTCGTTCTCCTCAAACAGGTCGGGAGCAAACTCGATGGTGAAATTGCCTTGCTCATCAGTGACGATGGTCGTGTCCTGCACGTGCTCACCGCCATTGCTGTTCATGCGCCACCACCACCAGGACCATTCGTTCTGGATGAGTGACAGGCGCACCTCGGTGTTCTGGAGCGGCAAGCCGCTGTAGGTCATCGCTTTTCCAGTGATCTTGACGGGCTGACCAGCGACGTAGCTGCGGCGTGGGTCGGTGAAAGTGACCTCAAATGTAGGTGTCTTGTACTCGCTCACGTTCACGTTGTGCCAAGCCAAGTAATTGGACCTGCTGTTTTTTTCATTGAGTTGGATATAGAAAATGCCGTTCATGCGGTCCTTGGGAATGACAAACGACCCCTCAATGCGACCGAACTCGTCGGTCTTCACTGTCACCGTATCGATGGGCTCGCGGTTATTGTCCATAAAGATGGCCTCTATCATAAGGCCGCTGAGCACACTGTTCCCATGCGTTGAGACCTTATGGACGATGGCTGTCCAATGGATGGTCTCGCCAGGCCGATAAACGCCCAAGTCGGTATATATAGAGGCTTTATTTTTACCGCTGTCATATCCGAAGAAAAGGTAATCATAGTAGGTGCTCAAGCCGTAGCGGTCGTCATGCCGGGTTCCTTTCAGTTGATGGGAACGACGTTCTTTCTTGTCCTTGAATTCGGGGACGGCAAGTGTGCCGTCATCGCCTGTGACTCCCCATGCTTGGTCTTTCTCATCCTTGATGGTCACTGACGACTGAGGCTTGCCGGTGTTGATGTCCACAGCAGCGACAAGGTCCTTGTTGTCATTGCGTGAGACAGTAAACAGGGCGATGTCAGTCACACGCAAGATGGCGTTACTGTTGATATCGGGTTGGCCCGATTTGTTGATGTCGTCCTCGATTTCGGGTAAGATGATATAGGTGCCATAGGGCAGGGGCGGCAATGTGGTTTGCACATTGTCGGCATTGAACGGCACATTGCCCTGTATCTTCACCGGATGACGCGAAACGAGCTGTAACTGGTTCTTGTGTAGCCGATAAATGCCTTTGTTCAATGTCTCGGGTACACGATACACCTCGATGACCAGCGAGTTGACATTAGCGACGTTGGCAGTGACTGTGATCTCGTCGCGTGACGATCGCACCGTGGGATATCTGAGATGTACATTCTTGGCCTCAAACTGCGTGATGCGGTTCTTCACTGTCGTGCTGAAAATCGAGTTGGGAAAACGTGCCAGATACTCTTTCAGCTCCTTGTATTGAACTTTGTTGTTATCCCAAGATATGAAATCGTGCATGTAGGCGCAGCATTCGTTGTCCTGATACTGCTTGTAGGTCTCAAGGGGGATGGTGGGCTGGGTTTGAGTCAGGGCATAGATGCGGGCGGGCACGTTGCCCTCGGTGGTCGCCAGCCAGTCGGCATTGATGCGCTCCTTCAGCTCCTTATTGTCCTTGATCAAGCCGTTGAGCATCTCCTTGTTCATCATCAGGAGGAACTCGTGCAGGGTGGGGACAAAGGTGGCGCCCAGCTTGTTGTACTTGATGATGCCAGACAGCGAGGTCACGGGCACGGCCTTGAGCGCATCGGGTTCGGCAAGGCTTTTCTCGATGAGTTCAGTGATTTTATTGTCAAACTGCTGACGATCCCACTCGCTGATGTCCTTGGGAACCTCCTCGACGGGATTGCTGCGGTCGCTCCTGCGGGCATAGCGGTCGCGATAGCCCTTGTAGATGAGCGCTTCCAGGTGATAGAGCAACGCCTTGATGTGGGGGCGTTTCTCCTTATTGATGGTCGTCTCGATGCGGGAGACGATGTCGGCCATGTTGTCCTGCGAGATGCCGCTCTGGGCGATGCTGTAACGCACCAGCGCGTCGATGAGCAGTTGCCCGTCATCGCTGCCCTTGAGCGCCTTGTCCAGGTCGGCAAGAGCTTCCTTGCTCACGTCCTGCGGGAAGTTGAAGTCAATTTCCTTTTCACTGCCCGTTGATTGGAATGGGATTGCCATAAATAGTAATACTATAGTTAGGATGTGAATGATTGTCTGTTTCATAGTCATTCAGTATTTAGTTTATCTTTATAACTTCAAAGATACATCAATAATATGCAAAACCCTAGCCAAAACTCAATATTTTGCAATAATTAACGTCGATAGCTGTTTGCGTAACTGTCCGGCCAATCGAACCCCACGCAAAACTGTAAGTTTGATCAGTGGTTTTTTACTCCTAATTCATGAATAATACTAAATATTTGAAAATCAGTAAAATAAAAATACAAATATGATTACTGATAATCAAACAAAAATTCAAGTGATTTTTCGCTATCTGGCTTCGGTAGTGATGCGCTTGCCGGCGCTGTGCGCGCTCAGCTGCGGCGCATACTGGCTCTGCACGGTGGCGATGCCCGATGTGAACTCACCTGGATTGGTCACCCACACGTCATAGCCGATGATGTGGGTACCCTTGTTCAGGCTGTTGAAGAACACGTTGGTCTGTGTGTCCTTGGTCTCCTGATAGAAC
>ONOU01000049.1 GCA_900319525.1 uncultured Prevotellaceae bacterium
CCTTGTCTCTGCACTGTCAATTTTCCTCATTGCAAACATTTCAATGATCTCCGCTTTTCCCGCCGAAAAAGGCGTCAAAAAAATCGCTCACGCAATTTGCCATATTGTGAGCCGAAAAGCGATGCAAAAGTACAGCCGTTTTCTGAACTGACCAAATATTTTCGCAACTTTTTTTGAAAAAATTTTTGCCGATTTTTACAAAGTGCTGATAATATGTATTTTATGATTTTAAAAAAATCGGCTTATTTTTGCCCTACCGATGATGGTAGCAAAAATAAGCCGATTTAGGTTAAAAACGAGTCTAGGATTTTCAAGCGTTGACCTGGACTTTAATTCCAGCATCGCGGAACCGCTGTGCGATGCTCTCCAGCTCCTCCTTGGACACCTTCTCAAGGTTCTCGGCCGGAGTCTTGCGATCGATGGCATACAGCATCACTTCCCGCGGTCCGATTTCAAGATAGGCACTCAAGAGCGCATCCAGTTCCACGTCGGTGGTGTTATCGAAGTGCTCACCCTCATATTCGCCACGAATCATGATGGTCTGCACCACACACTGGCCCTTAAACTTCTTGAGGTCGGCAATGACGCCCTCGGGCAGGCAGTTGGGCGAGGTGGGACGGTTGAGCACCCTGAACGTGTGAGGCAGGGCGCTGTCCAGCTTCAATATATTATTGTCTACCTTGAGCAAGGCATCGGCCACGTCGGCCTTGCCGGCCATTGTGGAATTGCTGAGTACCGTCACCTTGGCATTAGGGAAATACTGTGTGCGCAGGCGGGTCACATCCGCTACCACTTTCTTGAACTCGGGATGCAGAGTGGGCTCCCCATTGCCCGAGAAAGTGATCACGTCGAGCGTTTGGCCCTGGGCCTTCATCTCCTCGAGTTTGTGCTTGAGCTGCCTTTTCACGGTTTCCCTGCTTGGCACGCCATCCTTTCCCGGCCCCTGGGCATTAAAGCCGGCTTCACAATACAGGCAGTCAAATGAACAAATCTTGCCGTCGTTGGGCATGAGGTTAATACCAAGGGACATTCCCAGCCTGCGGCTGTGGATGGGCCCGTATATCGTCTGATGGAAAAGAACTGTTTGCATATATTTAGTTTTTAGTTTTGGTGTTTACACATTATATATAATATCTAGATCAGGTTTAGCTGTTGCAGGATGTCGGTTACATCGATGTGGGATAGCGTGCGGCGCTGTTGCAAGGCGTCGGCAAATGTGTCCATCGCCTTGCGCACCTGCGAATTGGAGAACAGTTGTTTCATGCTGTCGAACACCTCGTCAAAGATGGGCTCCACCTCGTCCCTTTCGAGTTGACAAAAGTCTCGTCCGTCTTCCCAAGCCGCATTGAACAGATCGTCACGCAGCTGGTCGTCAACACTGTCATTGTCGAGCACCATGCGACGGCACAGGGCATTGGCCACCGCAAGGCCCACGGTAATGCGGTAGTGTCCCACGATATACTGCCACGCGCCACGGGGCGAGAGGCGGGGATTGCCCGCAAAGAAGAACTCGGGCGTGAACTGGATGCAACCAGGTCCGTCAGCATCGAGAGTGATCCCAGTGAACAGGTCGTCGGCGTCAAAAACCGACAACCCAAGAGCCATGCCGGCAACGCCGTAACTCTTATCCAGCTCGTCACGATATTTCATGATTCGTTTCTCTGTCATATCTCACATCATTTGCGTCCAAAATCAGCCGGAATCTCACCCCACTCGGCAGTGTTCCACTTGAGCAGCGGATTGCTCCAGGTGTGGGATGCTAGCCATCGTTCGGCACGAGCAATAATCTCAAACAATCGCCCATTAGCATCGGAGCGGGCCAGCTTGGTGCGGCACTGGCGCGCCCTGATCCAGGACAGGGCCGTCTTACTGTCGCTGTAGATGGCCGTGTGGTCATTGCCCTGGTTAAAGAACAACGCCAAGGCATGGACGATGGCCAGAAACTCGCCAATGTTGTTGGTGGCGTCAAGGAATGGGCCCTGATGAAACAACTCAACACCAGTGGGCACATCCACGCCACGATACTCCATCACACCCGGATTGCCGGAGCAAGCGCCATCCACAGCAATGCTATCGCGCACAATGCCCGGGATGGCCTCGTAGTTGACCACCTCGCGCGGACCACGGGCAATGGCCCTGAGGAGATCCATCTCTCCAGGGTCGTTGCGGAAAGCCTCGACTGCTTCCTGCTGGGTCTTATAGGCCTTGTATCTGGCACCAGGAAATCCCTTGACACGCAACTCACATTCGGCCCATGAGTCACAGATGCCAGGTTCAGTCCCTCTCCAGACCACATACCACTTGCGTCTATCGCTGGCCATTACTCTGCGCTATCTTTAGCTTGAAATGGCAAAATTACACTATTTTTCGCACATTAGCAAAAAGGCACCTCCATTAGGCAAATAAATCGCCACCACATGCCGAGTGTAAGCAGAAATTTGCTAACTTTGCATGTTTAAACAAATACAAGTGTGACTGCGATGGGAAAAGATCCGTTGAATACGCCGATGATGAAGCAATTTGTCGAGATGAAGTCCAAACATCCTGACGCGATACTGCTGTTCAGAGTGGGAGACTTCTATGAGACCTATTTGCAGGATGCGGTGACAGCCAGCGAGATACTGGGCATCACCCTGACCCGGCGCAGCAACGGGGCAGCGGCGGCGACCGAGATGGCCGGCTTTCCACACCATGCGCTGGACACCTATCTGCCCAAGCTCGTGCGCGCGGGCAAGCGGGTTGCCATCTGTGACCAGCTCGAGGACCCCAAGCTGACCAAGAAGCTCGTCAAACGCGGCATCACCGAGCTAGTCACGCCCGGCGTGGTCGTGGGAGGCACCATGCTCGACCGCAAGGAGAACAACTGGCTGGCCGCTGTCCATTTCGGGAAAAAGATGCTGGGTGTCTCGTTTCTTGACATCAGCACGGGCGAGTTTCTCACGGCCGAGGGCAATGAAGAATACATCGATAAACTGCTGGTCAACTTCTCGCCCAAGGAGGTCCTGATTGAGCGCAGCAACCGGCAGCGCTTTGCCGCCACATTCTCGTCCCGCTACCTCACCTTTGAGCTGGAGGACTGGGTTTTTACTCTTGAATCGGCCAACGACCGCCTGCTCAAGCACTTCGAGACGCGCAGTCTCAAGGGTTTCGGCATCACAGCCATGGACAATGCCATCATTGCCAGCGGTGCCATCCTGCATTATCTGGACATCACCCAGCACACCCAGCTGGGGCACATCACCCACCTGTCCCGTATCGAGGCCGAGCGCTACGTTCGCCTTGACAAATTCACCATCCGCAACCTGGAGCTGGTTGCCCCCATGAGTGACGACGGCAAGTCGTTGCTCGACGTCATCGACCGCACCATCTCGCCGATGGGAGGCCGCATGATGCGCCGCTGGGTGCTATTTCCCCTGCAAGACGTCAAGGCCATCAACCGCCGCTTGGACGTGGTGGAGCACTTCATGCGCGACCCCGAAGGCCGTGACCTCATCAGGGAGCGGCTGGAACTCATCGGAGACCTGGAACGCCTGACCAGCAAGGCCGCCGTGGGACGCATCACCCCGCGCGAACTGGTGCAGCTCAAGAGCGCCCTGCAGGCCATCGAGCCCATCAAGCTCTACTGCCAGCAGGCCTCGTGCGACGTGCTGCGCAGCCTGGGTGAGCAGTTGAACCCCTGCACACTCATCCGTGACCGCATCGAGCGTGAAATCAACCCCGACGCCCCCAACCAGACCAATCGAGGTAACATCATCTGCCGCGGCGTGGACGAGCAGCTCGACGAGTTGCGCGACATCTCCATCAGCGGCAAGGATTATCTGGTAGCCATGCAACGCACCCTGAGTGACCAGACCGGCATCCCAAGCCTCAAGATTGCCTACAACAACGTGTTTGGCTATTATATCGAGGTGCGCAATACCCACAAGGACAAGGTGCCGCCCGAGTGGATCCGCAAGCAGACGCTGGTCAATGCCGAGCGCTATGTGACCCAGGAACTCAAGGAATATGAGGAGAAAATCCTGGGCGCCGAGGAGAAGATACTCATTATCGAGACCCGCCTGTTCAACGAACTAGTGACGGCCGTTACCGAGTATATCCCTGCCATCCAGAATGACAGTGCCATCATTGCCCAGCTCGACTGCCTGAATGCCCTCACGCGCGTGGCGATGGAGAACCGCTACAACCGGCCCGTGCTGGATGATAGTCTGGACATAGACATCGCCATGGGCCGCCACCCAGTCATCGAGTGCCAGCTGCCGCCCGGCGAGACCTATGTGCCCAACAGCATCCGCCTGAGCAACGACGAGCAGCAGATCATGATCATCACCGGTCCCAACATGGCAGGTAAGTCTGCACTGCTGCGCCAGACGGCGCTCATCACCCTCATGGCCCAGATGGGCAGTTTTGTCCCTGCCGAGCAGGCACGCATCGGCATCGTGGACAAGATATTCACGCGCGTGGGCGCCAGCGACAACATCTCGCTGGGCGAATCCACCTTCATGGTCGAGATGACCGAGGCCGCCGCCATCCTCAACAACATGAGCCAGAGGAGCCTCATCCTGTTTGACGAGCTGGGACGCGGCACGAGCACCTATGACGGCATCTCCATCGCCTGGAGCATCGTTGAGCACATCCACGAGCACGCCGCAAGGCCCAAGACCCTGTTTGCCACCCACTACCACGAGTTGAACGAGATGGAGAAGTCCTTCAAGCGCATCGTGAACTACAACGTGAGCGTCAAGGAGATCAACGGCAAGGTGGTGTTTGTGCGTCAACTGGTCAAGGGAGGCAGCGAGCACAGCTTCGGTATCCACGTGGCCAAACTAGCCGGCATGCCGCCGACGATTGTCAAACGCGCCAACGAGGTGCTCAAGCAACTCGAGGCCAACAGTCAGGGTGGCAACGCCATCACCAAGGACCTGGGCGACGTGGCCACCAACCGCTCGGGCTACCAGCTGTCCATCTTCCAGCTCGACGACCCCGTGCTGAGCCAGATACGCGACGAAATCCTCACCATCGACATCAACAACCTCACGCCCGTCGAGGCCCTCAACAAGCTCTACGACATCAAGGGCATCCTCACCGGCAAGAAAGAACGATAGTTGTTAGTTGTTATGTTGTACTCGGTCCAAGTACACAAAAGACATGATTCTTGGCAAGAAAAGTTTTTTACCAGAATTGGTAATTTGTATTGAAATATTGACTACATTTGTGCCCCTTTAAACATACACATTTAATCAATATTATTATGAAGAATATTATGAAGAAGATCTATTCTATTCTGATTGTGGCACTTGCCACTATGATGGGCTTCTCGGCACAGGCCGGGGCTCCTCAATGGGAGATTGTTGCAGGTATGAACGTGGCAAACGTTGATGCCAGTGGTTGCAGTTCACGTATCGGTTTCCATGCCGGTGTTCGATCGACCTTCGGCATCCCCAATGCTAATCAAGGTTTTTATGTTAATGCCGCTGCTTTGCTCTCCCTCAAGGGTTGCAAAGGTGGTGGTATCACGCTGAATCCTTATTATCTTGATATCCCTGTTCACGCTGGCTATAAGTATGCCATCAATGAATCGGTAGCACTCTTTGGCGAGTTTGGTCCCTACTTCGGCATCGGTCTTTTTGGCAAGACCGACGGTGAGGACATGTTCGGTGAAGATGGTTTCAAGCGTTTTGATTTCGGGTTGGGCCTGCGTTGATGTGGCTGACGATGTTTCCGCCAAGACCCGCAATCTGACAATCTCTGTCGGTTACAAGTTCTAAGACCTTATCTCTTTATTACAGTTATGAGAAAATTCATCAATTTATTATCATTGGTGCTTGTGTCATCAATGGTGTCTTTATCATTGACGGCATGTGGCAATGACGACGTGGAAGAAGATAATGCCGATGTTCTCTACGTCACGACCTATGAGGTCAAGGCAACGCCAACCACCTTGAATTACTTCACGCTGACGGGAGACATTATCAACGAGAACGGTGAAATAACCGATATTGACTTGTCACATTCTGTTCACCATTTATCGCCAATTACCACCTCAACAGTTCCTAATCATTTGCAGATCCGAGTCAATCTTGAACCTCTTCAGGGCTTAGATAAGTATTCCTGTTTTGTTGAATTAGGGATTGAAACCAAGAAGTACACTAAGTTGGGTGAATATCTTGAAACGGTTTATTCCAATCGCAAGGTAATGTGCAATTTCGTTGATTATCCCGCCGAAGAAATAGAATGTGGCAACTACGATTCACATTTCACCCTGGAAGCGATAAAGGATAACCAGGGCCGCTTGAACTAATAGAAACCATAGTTTCTAATGTATAGCTGGCTATTGGCAACAAGATAGAAAGGTATTTATCAGCTCCTCCTCTAATCTCAGAGGGGGAGTCTTTTTGAAGTGGACCCCAAAAGTTGGACAAAAAACTTTTGGGGTTCATTATGTATAAGCACCATTCATTAGAAGAAAAGAAGGAAATCATCCGCTTGCATGAG
>ONOU01000048.1 GCA_900319525.1 uncultured Prevotellaceae bacterium
CATCAATAGCCTTCACCTCGTGTGAGAAAGTTAGCCCCCAGGGTGTGCTCATGGGCAACACCAGTGTTGACGACCGCGTGAAGCAGTCGCTGGTCAACTTTTCCTCCATAGAGGTGGCTTGGGACAAATATCTGCCCGACACCACTCAGGAGTATTCGTTCCTGGTGGGTAGCGATAGCCACATCACAATAGACCCAGGCCGACTTGAAGAAATGCTTGAAATCGGTATGGAATACGGCGACTTGTTCTATTGCCACTTGGGTGACCTTGCCGATACCAAGGTTGAATACTACAATAATACCGAGAAAGCTTTACAGAATGCCACCGAAAAATGGATGAACAAATACCTTGAACCCGTTCCCACTGAAGATGGTGAGGCCTATGTCGATACGACATTATATTATGACCCACGAACCCAAAATATTTATACAAAGAATAAATATAACATATTCCCAAATTCCATACCGTTTTATCCTGTTGTCGGCAACCATGACATCACCCACAACGGATGGGCACTGTACAGCAGACTTTTCAAAACTTCGTTCTACGAATTCACAATAAGAATAATCTGCGAAAACGACACGTCATACGACCGATTCATCTTCCTGGACTCGGCCAATGGCACGCTAGGCAATTATCAGATTGATGAAATTGAGAATGGTTTCTTCCAACGTGACAAAAAGAAGATCCGCAACACCTTTACCTTTACCCACACCAATATCTTCAGGCCGTCGTTGAACGAGTTCGCCTCGACCTATTGCCGCGAGGAATTGTATTACATCCTGGACAAACTGGCCGACTGGAAAACGACCATCGCGTTCTGGGGGCATGTCCATGCGTGGGATGAACGCTGGTTTGGCGGTGTGCACCACATCACCATGCCGTCGATGAACTTTGTCGATCACCCCAACGGCGGCGACAACCTGCTCGTCAGGGTTACCGTAAAGAGAAACGGAGATGCCATCGTGGAACCCGTGGGCCTGCATTGCAAACAACGCAGCAAGCAAGAACTTGAAGAAGAAGGTTACCATATCAAAACCAAGTAAGTAAAATTCAAGTTTTTAAAGTTGCTTCGCCACTTTAAAAACTTGAGGTCCAACCGATGTCACCAGCCGTGCAGCCAGCGAAGGCACTATCGAGTGCTGCCGCCAGCTGCCCGGCTGATATTACGCTATTCACCCTCTCACGAGCAATCACCACAGTAAATGCCCCTAGGCCAACTTTCATCGCTGTGACGGCAAATCCATCTCACCCAGAATCCATGAAGAGGCGAAAAAGCGTGTATTCACTGAACCAAAGCCTAGAATCGTTGAAATGATTTTGTCATGACTCATTATTGTATTACCTTTGCTCATGAACAAATAGACCTTTCTCAATAAATTGCAGCCCATGAGCAAACAATGGAAACAGAGCAAACAAGAAACCATCATCTACACCATTGTGTGGAGTGTATTCTTCTTGGCGCCCCTGATTGAGTTTATCTTTAATTATGACCCCGAACACCCGTTCTGGATCAAGAATGGATTAATTGACACCTGGGCTCACCTTCTGTTCTTCTTCATTGTCTTCCTCATCCACAACCACATCTTGGCCCCAATCCTGCTGAAACACAAGTCAATCCCGAAATACATCGCTGGTTGCGTCATCGTGATAGCCCTGTTCCAGACGGCCCAATGCATGCACAAGCCCATTCACAGGCATCACGATTCCCGTTCCAGGAATGCCGTCGAGATGGTACCGCCACCTCCCGAAGGCCAGCCGCCCATCCACCGGCACGACATCAATATGTTCATTCTCGTCGTGATGATGATAGGCGCCAACCTGGGCATGAAAGTCTATTACCAGAACGAAGAAGAGAAAAAGCATCTGGCTAAGCTCAAGGAACAGAGCCTCAAGCAGGAACTGGATTACCTGCGTTACCAGATCAACCCCCACTTCATCATGAACACGCTCAACAACATCCATGCCCTCGTGGACATCGATCCCGAACAGGCCAAGGACAGCATCGTGGACATGTCCAGGATGATGCGGTACCTGCTCTACGAGAGCGACAACCAGTATGTCGCGCTCAGCACTGCCGTCACCTTCCTGAAGAAGTACCTCAACCTGATGCAGTTGCGCTACTCGGACAACGTCACCGTCAATCTCGACGTTCCCGACGAGACCCATGAGGACATCGTGCTGGCACCGCTGGTGTTCATCCCGTTTGTCGAGAATGCCTTCAAGCACGGTGTGGCCTATGACAAGCCATCGACCATCGACATTGACATCGAGAAAAAGAACGGACGGCTCATCTTCCACTGCCGCAACACCAAGAACGACATCAAGCACGAGTTTGGCGGCGTGGGGCTCAATAACGTCACCAAGCGCCTGGAACTCATCTACGGCAACGACTACACGCTCGACATCAACGATCGCGGCGACGACTATGACGTGCTTCTCGACTTACCCGCCCGCCGCAAAGCCGATTTCCAAACTACAGACAAAACTAAAGACTAAAAAGCTATGATTAAATGTATTGCAATCGATGATGAACCGCTGGCCCTCAAGAAGCTGGTAGCCTATATCAAGAAGATTCCCTACCTCGAACTCGTGGCACAATGCCAAAGCGCCATTGAGGCCCAACATGTCATTGACAACCAAGAGGTTGATGCCATCTTCCTTGACATCAACATGCCCGAACTCAACGGCATGGAGTTTGCCAAATCGCTCGATCAGGAACACAGCCGTGGCCCCATTATGGTATTCACCACGGCCTACACCGACTATGCCATCGAGGGCTATAAGGCCAATGCCGTGGGATACCTGTTGAAACCCTACAGTTTTGACGAGTTTGAAGCCGCCGCACTCAAGGTGAGGGACATCCACGAGATACGCCAGCAAGCTGCCGCTGTCGTCACCACCCAAGTCGATAACGACGGCATCATCTTTGTCAAGAGTGACTACAAGATCGTTCGCATCGCCATCGACAGCATCCGCTACATCGAGGCCATGAGCGAGTACCTGAGGATTGCTTGTGACGACAAGAGCAAACCCGTCATCGTGCTGCTGAGCATGAAGAAAATCGAGGAGCACCTGCCCAGCAACATGTTCATGCGCATCCACCGCTCATTCATCATCAACCTGAAGAAAATCAGTGAAGTAAAGAAGAACCACGTCATCCTGGACGGCGACATCTCGCTGCCCATCGGCGACAACTACAAGGATGCCTTCATGACCTACCTGAACAGCAAAATCCTCACCAAATAGTGAGATATCAGGAGTCAGAAGAAACTAACAACTAAAAACTAACAACTAAAAACTAGATAATATATTTTTTCTCATAGCTTTTCCAGGGTGACCCGCGCGTGATGCACCGGCCACCCATTTTTGCCGTTTCATGTGCCGTAAACATCATAGCCACAATCAAGCCTATTGATCACCAGGGCTCTGTACAAGACCATCTTGGGGGACGTTTTTGAAATTGCGATGCGTGCCATGAAATGCTTCTGTTACTGACATTTTTGAGCGATATCTCAAAAAACTGACAACGGGAAACCGACAACTGAAAACTTTTGTGTAACTTTGCACGTTTTTAAGCGATTATAAATTTTATTCAACACTATGAATATTTCCTATAAATGGCTCAAACGCTATATTGACACCGACCTCTCTCCCGAAAAGGTGGCCGAGGCGCTGACGTCTCTGGGACTCGAAGTGGGAGCGGTCGAACAAGTCGAAACCATCAAGGGGGGCCTTCGCGGCCTGGTTGTGGGACAGGTAGTTACCTGCATCGACCACCCCAACAGTGATCACCTGCACATCACCACCGTCGATCTGGGAGACGGCAATGATCCCGTGCAAATCGTGTGTGGTGCCCCTAATGTGGCTGCTGGACAAAAGGTTATCGTCGCCACCCTGGGCACGAAGCTCTATGACGGCGACAAGGAATTTACCATCAAGCGCAGCAAGATGCGCGGCGAGGAGTCGCTGGGCATGATCTGTGCCGAGGACGAGATCGGCGTGGGCACTAGCCACGACGGCATCATCGTCCTGCCCGAGGACGCTGTTGTGGGCACTCCCGCCGCTGACTACTACGGCATCGAGGACGACTACCTCATCGAGGTGGACCTGACCCCCAACCGCATCGACGGCGGCTCGCACTATGGTGTGGCCCGCGACCTGTCGGCATGGATGAAGCGTCACGGCATGGACGGCAATCTGCACAAGCCCAGCGTTGACGCCTTTGCCAGCGACCGCAAGGACGGCGGCATCCCCGTCACCGTCGAGAACGCCGAGGCCTGTCCCCGCTATGCCGGCTTGACCGTGCGCGGCGTGAAGGTGCAGGAGAGCCCCAAGTGGCTCAAGGACCTGCTGCTCGCTGTGGGCCAGCGTCCCATCAACAACATTGTCGATATCACCAACTACATCCTCCTGGGCACCGGACAACCCATGCACTGCTTTGACCTGAGCAAGGTGAAGGGCGACCGCATCGTGGTGCGTACCGTTGAGCCCGGCACCAAGTTTGTCACCCTCGACGGCGTGGAGCGCACGCTCACCGACCGCGACCTGATGATCTGCAACGGCGAGGAGCCAATGTGCATCGGTGGCGTCTTCGGCGGTCTGGACTCGGGCGTTACCGAGGCCACTACCGACGTATTCCTGGAGAGTGCCTACTTCCACCCCACGTGGATCCGCAAGACGGCACGCCGCTTTGGCCTGAACACCGACGCGTCATTCCGCTTTGAGCGCGGCATTGACCCCAACGAGGTCATCTACAACCTCAAGCTGGCCGCCATGCTCGTCAAGGAACTGGCAGGTGGTGAAATCTGCGGCGACATCATCGACGTCAAGGCCCATGACTTCCCCGGCTTCCCCGTGGAACTGCGCTATGACTATGTGACCGGCCTTATCGGCAAGGACATCCCCCACGACATCATCCGCGACATCGTCAAGAGCCTGGAGATGGAAATCACCGCCGAGGACGACGAGAAGATGCAGCTCGTCGTGCCCACCTACCGTGTGGACGTGCGTCGCCCCTGTGACGTTGTCGAGGACATCCTGCGCGTGTATGGCTACAACAACATTGAATTGACCAACGACGTCCACTCCAGCCTGTCGAACAAGACCGACGTGGACTGGCGTGACGACATGCAGGAGACCGTGAGCAACCAGCTCACCAGCGTGGGCTACCACGAGATCATGAACAACTCATTGACCGTGGGCGCTTACTACGAGGGCCTGACGACCTACCCCGCCGACCTGTGCGTCAAGATCATGAACCCGCTGAGCAGCGACCTGAACGTGATGCGCCAGACGTTGCTTTTTGGCGGCCTGGAGAGCATCGCCCGCAACATCAACCACAAGAACCCCAACCTGCGCCTGTATGAGTTCGGCAACGTGTATAGCCACGACGGCAGCATCAGCCAGGAGGAGAAAGCCCTCGCCCCCTACAGCGAGAGCACCCAGATGGCGATGTGGCTCACCGGCAACAACCACGACGAGTCCTGGGCCGACAAGGTGAGGGCGCTCAACGTCTATGACCTCAAGGCCGACCTCGAGAACATGTTTACCAACATGGGCATCGATGCGCGCGACCTGACCGTCGAGCAGTATGAGGACGAGACACTCAATCCCGCCCTGCGCTACAGCAACCGTGGCGGCAAGGTTATCGCCGTAATGGGCGTTGTGGATGAGGCGCTGGCCAAGAAGTTTGATGTGGACCAGCCCGTCTATTATGCCCAGGTCAACTGGAACCTCGCCTGCAAGCTGGCGATGAAGAAGGACATCAAGTACAGCGACCTGCCCAAGACGCTGCCGCTGCGCCGCGACCTGGCATTGCTGGTTGACCGCCAGGTGACCTATGACGACATCCGCCGCGTGGTAGAGTCCAGCGAGAAGAAGCTGTTGAAGTCGATGACCCTGTTCGACGTCTATGAGAGCAACAAGCTGGAAGCAGGCAAGAAGTCCTACGCCATCAGCATGATTCTGCAAGACAACGAGAAGACCCTCAACGACAAGCAGATCGATGCCATCATGAGCAAGATCATCAAGAACCTGGAGACCCAACTGGGCGCCAAACTCAGGTAAGGCATTCACCAGTTAATAGTTAACAGTTAACAGTGAACAGTGAACAGTTAAGGATTAGGCGGATGCCAACTAGAAACTAGGGACTAGGGACTAACAACTAACAACTAACAACTTAAATATATTTAAACAATGGGAAGAGCTTTTGAATACCGCAAAGCAAGAAAGATGAAACGCTGGGGCAGCATGTCCCGCACGTTTACAAGAATCGGTAAGGAAATCACCATCGCCGTCAAGGCTGGCGGACCTGACCCTGAAGGCAACTCACGCCTGCGTGCCCTTATCGCCAACGCCAAGGCAGCCAACATGCCCAAGGAGAACATCGAGCGCGCCATCAAGCGTGCCAGCGAGAAGGATGCCGGCGACTACAAGGAGGTCATCTACGAGGGATTTGGCCCTCATGGCATCGCCTTCCTGGTCGAGACCGCTACCGACAACACCACCCGCACCGTGGCCAACCTGCGCAACTACTTCAACAAGAAGGGTGGCAGCCTGGGCAACTCGGGCAGCGTGTGCGGCGCCGAGGAGTTTGCCATGGACGAGGAGGAAATCCTCGTATCGGGCGACTTCGCTGCCAATGGCGACATCATGAAGTACCTCGAGGACAACGGTTTCGAGATCAAGAGCAGTGAGTTCGTCTATGAGCCCGCCGACTACAAGGAGGTGACCGAGGCCGAGCGTGCCGACGTCGAGGCCCTCATCGAGGCCGTCGAGGAGGATGATGACGTGCAGAACGTCTTCACCACCATGGCCGAGGCCGAAGGCGGTGACGAGGAGTAATCTCCCCCTCGCCTAAGCAATCACACGGGGCTGTGTCAAATGCCATTGACGCAGCCCCGTGAGTTTATATTGCGATGACATCGCCATGAACAACTGGCTGTTTTGGACTGCCAGAAATGTACTGAAATGTACTGATATAGAGCAATTTGTGAAAACTTAAACTTTCTAAACGGAACCGCACTTATTCGGGATAAACGGGAACAATTTGGGCACCTTTTACTAACTTTGGGCACCGCAAAACCTCAAATTTGGGCACCGCAAACAGATTTTGGGCACCGCAAAAATGAGGTCAACAAACAAAGATTAGTAACCCAAAATACCCGAAGCAATGAAAGTAAGCGTCACTCTCCGAAAAAGTCGGAGCAAGAAGGAGAACATTGGCATTCTCTACTTCCGTGTAAGAGACAACAAGGCAGACCTGCGAGCTGCCAGTTCCATCACCATCAATCCCGAATACTGGGATGCATCAGTGCCAGGCTATGCCGCCAACACCCCGAAAATGGTAGTCCCGATAGAACGGCAGCAACAGACAAACGAGTTAATACAGAAGATATTGAACATGATAAAGACGAAATACAAGAAAGGCATGGATGCCAAATGGCTTGCAGCCGCATTGGAGGACTGCACCCTGAAAATGGCAGAGACCAAGGCCGATGATAAAGCCGCCCTTCCTGCTGATGAGTATAACGGCAGCGAGGAACCAGGGCTGATAGACTACTTCAAGATGTATCTGGAGCGGTCGGAGTTCAACGACTGGCACCGCCAGGCGCAGACCTCTGTCCTTCATCGACTCCAGCGTTATGAGAAGTGGCTGGGGTACAACAACGGCAATTCCGACTTCCGTCTCTCCCTTGAACTTTTCGACAAGGAACAGGTGGAGGACTACGCCGACTACATGGAACATGAGCATGAGTACCGTGATGCTAACCGCAAGTTCTTCGACCAGTTCAACATCAAGAATGAGAAGTGGATTCGTCCCATTTCCCGAAATGGCATTATCAGCGGCATCAAGCGACTCAACATGTTCCTTAACTGGGCTGTGAAGGAAGGCTATCTGACAGACACTTCCTTCCGCAATGTGTCGCTCGACCAGCAGCTCTTCGGTACACCTTATTATCTTACCATTGAGGAACGTGACAAGGTGATGACCTTAGACCTCAGCCAGTACCCACGTCTGGAGCGTCACCGTGACAAGTTCATCTTCCAGTGCCTTGTGGGCTGTCGCAGCAACGACCTTGAATACTTCACATGGCAGCACATCAATGGTGACTTCCTGGAATATATCCCACACAAGAACCTTCTGGCTGGCCGCACGGAACTTGTGCGTGTTCCCCTTTGTGACAAGGCAAAGGCTATCTTGGAGGAACTTGACCCCGAATGTGAATACCTCTTCCGATGGTTCTCACATGACCTATACCGACAAGACATCAAGAGAATCCTCAAAATGGCAGGAATCGACCGAATCGTGATGACCCTCAATCCGCTGACACGTCAGGCAGAGCAGCGTCCGCTATATGAGGTGGCTGCCTCACATCTGGCCAGACGCACCTTCATCGGCAACCTCTACAAACAGGTCAAAGACCCTGCGCTGATAGCGTCTCTTACGGGACACACAGAGAACAGCGTTTCCTTTACTCGCTACCGTGCCATTGATGATGACACCAAGCGTGACATCCTGAAGATGATTGAATAATACCATATTACCCAATAATATAAGAATATCATTAGACATGAAGATTTCCGCTTTTATCCGCGCCAAGTCCGCCAAGAACAATGTGACCGACAAGGCAACCATATATTTCCGCGTCCGTGATGATCGTACAAGGACGGACATCAAGGCCGCAAGTGAGCTGACCATCAATCCCAACCACTGGAGCAGCGAGCGTCAGGGCTACCGCCTCCGTGTGGCTCTGGTGTCCAATGAGGAACAGCTTCGCCTGAACCGCTCCGTGATGGAGATAACCAGCCTTATCTCCAGAGATAACCAGCCTTATCTCCAGGGAGTTTTATATTGGTGCCACCAACAAGTGGCTGCAACAACTCATATTTGCCTACCACCACCCCAATGCCTTCAAGGTGCAGAACGGCGAGATTGTAGAGACTGGCCTTGCCGTCTGGGGCAGGAAGTTCATTGAAGAGAAGAAGTCCGACAAACATCAGGCTTCCAACTACCGTGGTGTCATAGACAAGATGGAACGCTTCGAGAAATATCAGCGCAGCGTCCTCAAGATGAAGGACTACTCATTTTCCATCGGCTCCATCACTGCCGAGGACATTGCCGCCTTCAAGAAATTCGTGGAGCAGGAACACACCTTAGTGGACAAGTACCCCTCCATCTATGGCAAGCTCGACAACCGCACCAAAGGCAGGATAAAGATGCCCAGAGGGGGCAACACCGTGAACAACATCCTTACCATGGTACGCACCATCGTACACTGGGCTTTTCTCAACGGCGCACAGGGCGACAACCCCTTTGACAGGTTCGACATGCCGGGGACGCTCTATGGAACGCCATACTACCTGACCATCGCCGAGCGTGACCAGGTGTTGGCATACGATTTCAGCGACAACCCCACGCTGGAGAACTACCGCGACATGTTCATCTTCCAGTGCATGGTGGGATGCCGTTACGGTGACCTTGTGAGTTTCACCACCGACAATATCATTGACGGTGTGCTGGAGTACATTCCGCAGAAGACCCGCAACAAGGTCGGGGCAAGCGTCCGTGTGCCGCTTGGGGCAAAGGCGATGTCCATCATTGAACGCTTGAACCGCAGTAAGGGCGAGGTGCTGTTTCCCCAGCACATCAATTTCAAGTACAATGATGCCATCCGTGAGATTCTGACCAAGGCAGGTGTCAACCGTATCGTCACGGTCATTGACACGCTTACCCATCTGGAGGTGAAACGCCCCATCAATGAGATAGCATCCAGCCACATGGCTCGCCGCACCTTCATTGGCAACCTGTACAAACAGGTCAAAGACCCGAATCTGATTGCTTCGATGTCCGGCCATGTGGCAGGCTCCAAGGCTTTTGCCCGGTATCGTGCCATCGATGATGACATGAAGAAGGAGCTTATTGGACTGATAGACTGACTATACTTCCTATACACTTATACCCCTATACACTTATACACAGTATACACATATACATATTATACACCATTTAACTGTAAAACATCATGGATATTTCAACACTCATGGAGATTGGCGGTGGCAACCTCAAACTGGAGGTCACTGCCGCTGACCTCACCAAATTCGCTAAAGATGTCGTTGACATGACCCTTGCGGCAAGGAGCAAGGAAGTGACCAAGACAGGTGCGAACGCCATCAATGGTGAGACCTACCTTTCCTCTGGTCAGGTATGTGATAAACTGGGCATTGCCAAATCGACCCTCTGGCTATGGCAGAAACGTGGCATCATTGCCCCTAAGAAAGTGGGCAGTCACAACCGCTATGCCCTGTCGGATATTGTACGGTTGTTGAACAATGGGCAGCTGGGTAACGTCCCCGTTAATTACCCATCTGGAAACACTGGCTGCAACGCTGATGAAACTGGCAAGGAGGACGAGACATGATACAGGACTTGAAACAGCAGAAAGGCCGTCCCCTTGACAGAGCCTACCTTATTGACGCTTTCGAGCTGTGCCGTATCAGCGCACGGGTTTATGCCAGATACCGCTGGCGGTATGCTGATTGGCTCACCCTGCGAATCGCCATGAACAAGTACAAGACTGTCTCTGACTTCCTTCACAGGGATGACGAGGACAAATCTCCCGATGCCGTATTTGGCAGACGGTGGGAACTTGTTGGAGAGCTGGTCAACAAATGTATGCCAGATTTGACCGACAAACAAGTGGCACGTCTTGGTGCCAAACTCTTGTGGATTGCCGAAAAAGATACTCCAGAGAAACTGGAGGCTGATTTACAGCGATGGCTACATGAGAGCAGGTAATGGTCTGGCAAGCAGCCCTCAGTCAGGAGGCGTAACAGTCTGCCGATGTCACAGCCACGACAGACCCTTACTACTTCTTCTCTTGACTGAAATAGCTCCACCTATCGGCACATGCCTGCGGCAAGAGCCTACAGGTGTAACAAGCCGAACAAAAGGGAAAAGGAAGTCAGCAGACTACCGCTTACCACCTTTCTCTTTTGACAGTCGGTTTTCCACCGACAGGGACTCTTCCAAGATTATGCCGACAGCCAGCGACTTTACAGCCGTGAAGCCCCAGTCAGTCGTGGTCGAATTACGACCAGTTATAGCAAGAGTTGCCCATGTCACACAAATGCGTAGTTTACAACCGAAATGACAGATACCAACCCTAAAGAGAACCGTACCCGACGCATTCAGGTACGGCTGACAGAATCAGAATACAAGACCGCCGACGGCATAGCCGAAAAGTGCGGACTGACCATGAGCCGCTATGTCCGAAAGGTCATCACAGGCCACCATCCCAAGGCGCGGATGACCCAGCGGGAGGCAGATGCAATCGCCGCCCTCAACGATGCCAGGGGCGAACTTGTGCATGTGAAGAATGCACTCAAAACCCGGAATCAGGAAGAGCGCAGGAGGCTCTTCCGCAGTGATGACTTCATGCGCTACTGGCTCCAGAAAGTGGATACTCTCATGGAGCGATGGAACAACATCATTGAAAGTCTGTCCAGATAAATGCCACTTTGTCTATGATAGCACAAGTACACACCATTTCACACGGAGCCGCCATGACAACCTATGCCATGGACAAGCTCGATGCCGAGACAGTGAAGTTAAATTTCCTGCCGGAAGACCTGTCACCGTCTGCCATCTGGGGACGGATGATGCTGCATATCAGAGAGACGGAAAGGCAGCGCAAGGGCAACAACGAGTTCAAGAAGTTTGCAATCCGCATAGAGCTGTCCCCTTCCAAGGAGGAAACCGAGGGCTGGACGATGGCAGACTGGCAGCAACTCGTCGATGAGTTCATCAACGAGTTTGACTCTCTCGACATGACCCCTTACCATGGCCGACCGAAGGATGCACATACCAATCTGGCGCATAGCCAGTATGTGGCATCGCTCCACGTCGATAGTGAATCAGGCATTCCACATCTGCATATCGTGGTGAACCGTGTGGACATGAACGGTCATGTGAACAACGACCACAAGATTCGTGAGCGTGGATGGATGGCCGCTGACATCATCAACCAACGCCGCAGATGGAAACTGCCAAAGGATATACGCGACCGACACAGACACCAGATAAACGATGCTTGCAAAGCTGCGCTCCGTGAGCTTGACAAGTTCTCTTGGGAGGGCTACTGCGACAAGATGAAGGACAAGGGTTATTCCGTCATGCTCCGCCATGACAAGCAGGGAAAGCTTGTGGGTTACACCGTCTGGATGGGCAACAGCCACTTTAAGGCTTCGGAACTTGGCGTAGCCCGTAACCTCACTGTGCCGAAGATAGAACACACCTGGCAGAAACTCCATCAGCATGATGGACAGCACATAGTGGCTCATTCTGGCACAGGACTGAAGCCTGATAGCCAGTTGTCCCGACCTATCAGTGCCACACCTGATGCCACTAAGCCGAAGTCTGTAGTGGAGCGTTATTCGGAACGGATGGCAGGGCAACAGCGGACAGCCGAACCGCCCCGATATATCAAAGACATACCATATAAGGACGGGAATTGTCACATTGATATTCCGCAGTCTATTCACGACATGATAGACCGTGAGGTGTCTGTGCATCCAGACAACGAGACTGCCACACATGAGGATGTCGTGAAGGTCGCCATGCTCCTGTTTGCTGGCTATATCGACGCAGCCACCGCCATGAGCGAAAGCAGCGGCGGAGGGGGCAGCGCACCAGACAGCGGCTGGGGACGTGACAAAGACGATGACGAGGAGTGGGCACGCCGATGTGCGCAGATGGCAACACGCATGAGTACACCAAAACCGAAATACGGATATAAACGAGGACGTTAATATGGGACTGAGACAAAAACCTATACAGGAATACCGCCCAACGGAAGAACCGAAGGCGGTACCCACCGCCAATGCTGGCGAGAGCGCAGAACTGGAGGAAGTTCTGCAAGTGGCAGAAGCCGAAAACGCAATACAGGAGAAGCTGGGCTTGTTGCGCAAGGAGATCCAGGAAATGGAACTCACGCGCACCGCATTGAACGAGGCAACCAAGGCACAGACTACTGCCAAGGATGACCTTAGTGAAACCATGAAGGCATTCCATGCCGCCAAGGATTCTGCTGACAATATCGTCTCAGGTATTGTGGCGCAAATCGTCCGTGTGGAGAACATACACTTAACCGCCCATCTGGACGAGGGCAGCGTTGCTCAGGTTCAGGAGACCAACCGCACGGCGATAGAACATGAACGTGGGGTTCTGGCCCAACACAGGAAAGAGCAGGAAGCCATGTTCCGCAAGCAGTCACAACGCATGGCGGATATTGTTAGCAGAGGCGAAGGGGTCTGGATTTCACTGCGGCTTTTCTACATCATAGCACCGATAGCCCTGTTCGCCATATTCGCTTGGGTGATATACTTTTCCTTCTGGATTTACTTCCACTGGATAGCGTAAAAGATGTGAATTTATCAATGATTGCGATGACCGCTAAATCAGAATTTAGCGACACCTGACCGTTCATCAGGAGCGGCAGGAGTTCGTCGCGCTGCTTGATGAGGTCATTGTTCTCTGTTATGTTAGCATCTATTTTAGCATATATACCCTTTATGGTATCGAAGAACTTATAAACCAATTCCTTGGGTGCTTTTACCCATCTATTAGCCAAAAACGTTTCCGTCATAAAGTTCTTGATACCACTTGTTTTTCCTTCATAATTGAACATGATGTCGTTATCATAGAACATTCTCCAGATGTAGAAGAAATATGCAGATTCTTTGTAATCTTTGAATGAGAATGCGTGACAAAAATTTGAACACGTTATCTTTCCTCCATTTCTTTCTATTACTCCAGGGGTTATAAATGCACTGCGCCCTGTTGCTTGAACTGGACTTCCACCAGAGACTTCAATTACTACGTCCCATTCAGAAAGGAGCTTTGCTCTATTACTTGACTTTATGTAGCGATTAGGAAGATTATTGAGCTTTATGATGTCTGCGCCTCTTATGCAGCCTACCTCAATAGAGTTTTCAGATGGATTATCAGCTCCCCAATCGCCTGTGTTATTCTTACTCACGAACTCACTTAACCTGCATACATTCCAATCATCAGGTATCATTATTTGAAGTTCATCACAATATCTCATCTTGCCGCCACTGCTTTTGTAAGGCTTGCCTTCCACGTTAGGGAAGTCAAACTGCACAAACCAGTAGTCGTAAAGCTGCTTGGCGAGTGCCTCTAAATTCTGATTTATCGCCGTTACTCTTATATTATAGAGTACCCAATAAATCAGAAAACAATGAAAGAAAACATCATTCAGGCAATAGTTGCGGACATGCAGCGTGACTTGGACTGCCGACAGATGGCACGACTAAAGGCCGTGCTTTTCAAAGAACTGCAAGACGTGGAGATTACAGAGAAGCCCGAAAGCCAAGAGCATCATCAAGAAGGAAACACGGAACTACTTGATAGCTTCCTGTCTGCCAAGAAGATTGAAGGATGCTCAGAGAAGACACTGGCATATTATCGGCATACCATCGAGAAGATGCTGTTAGCGGTGGCCGTTGCGGTGTGCCACATATCCACAACGGACATACGGCAATACCTGTCTTCTTATCAGGAGGAAAACGGTAGCAGTAAAGTGACCATCGACAATATGCGCCGTATCTTCTCCAGTTTCTTTGCTTGGCTGGAGGATGAAGACTACATCGCCAAAAGCCCTGTGCGCCGTATTCACAAGGTGAAAACTGATTCTCTGGTGAAAGAGGTGCTGACTGATGAACAGCTTGAACAACTTCGTGACAGCTGCACCAATCAACGTGACCTTGCCATGATTGATTTGCTGGCTTCTACAGGCATCCGTGTGGGCGAGTTGGTAAAACTTAACCGTGCAGATATTGACTTCCACGAAAGACAATGTGTGGTGTTTGGCAAGGGTAACAAAGAGCGTCTTGTCTATTTCAATGCCAGGACTAAACTACACCTTCGGCAGTACCTTGAATCCAGAACGGACGACAACCCGGCTCTTTTTGTTTCCCTATCTTCTCCTAATAGCCGCTTGACTATTAGCGGTGTGGAGGTCAGGATAAGGACGATGGGCAAACTGCTTGATATGCCAAAAGTGCATCCGCACAAATTCCGTAGAACGCTGGCAACAATGGCTATTGACAAAGGGATGCCAATCGAACAAGTGCAGCGTTTGTTGGGCCATGTGCGCATCGATACGACACTTCAATATGCCATTGTGAATCAAAATAACGTTAAAATGGCTCATAAAAAGTATCTTGGCTAACGTAAACGACCGATATGTGCCGATTTTTTAGTACCTTTGCGCTCAAATAGAGCGCAAATGAAGATAATAGACACTATAGATTGCTTCATTCCTGGGGACTGGGGCAATGAAACACTTTCCGAAGAAGCACCCTGCAAAGTTTCGTGCATCCGAGGTGCAGACATTATTCCAATTGAGAACAATGACTTTTCTCATATACCTACCCGATACATAAGCCAGCAATCATTTGATACCAAATGCTTACAAGCTGGGGACATTATTGTAGAAAAGTCAGGAGGAAGCCCCACGCAATCAACAGGACGTGTATCATTTATCTCACAAGAGCTAATAGACTCTGTTGGTAGTGTTGTTTGCTCTAACTTTTGTGTGGCTTTTCGTGTCAAACAGGGCTGGAACCCTCTGTATATATCCTCATCCTTGTAGAATGTGTACTTAGTAGGATCCATCAGTGTCAGAAAAAAACTAATCAAGCGCTCGTCACACATAGCACTTGTTTTCTGTGTGAAGTTTTGCTTGATCTTATTATCCCACAACTCCCTACAGTCAGATATGAACTTATCAACTCGTTCTTGTAAATCAATATTTTCGTCAAATAGACCTATAAAAGCATTCCTGTACTCTTCTGGCTCGTATTCGACGAAATGTCGTATTGCTGTAGTCTGTGTGCTATAACACAGATTCTTTAGAGAAAGAGAGTTGATCTCTTTTGCGAAGTCAACAGCATTAACATCTGGATGACCAATCTGATCGGTCACCAGCTTCCATTTGTACAACTCATCCTGCTCAGGATCACCACCTAATCCGTATTGGAGTTGATGAAGTTTGAAATCTTCTACTATTTTATTTATACTCATATCAATGACTATTTTTTCTTAAGTATTAAACCAAGGAAAACGGGTATTGCTAATACTGCGAATCCAAGGTTGTTCATCCATTAACCGGACTATCTGGAACATCTGTCGTTCCTTATCCTCTAAAAGACTGCGCACACTATCGATGCGCTCTGCTGGATAGGTGGCCT
>ONOU01000047.1 GCA_900319525.1 uncultured Prevotellaceae bacterium
ATTACATAATTTTACGGATATGACAAAGCCTCCGCTTGGGAAAGTAGAGGCTTTTTTCATTTTTGAGGTATGTTTTGCAACAGCCTCCCCACGGGACAGCCTGCATGGTGCCTTGCCGGCCAGGTGGCAGTGGGTTGCACTGTCGTCGTGTCACGTGGGTCAGGGCTCTGCCCTGGTGTGGATATTACTTCTCGATGCGGATGCGGGCGTCAACGGCGGTGACGTGGTCGGGGCCGGCCAGCAGCGGGTTGATGTCCATTTCCTTGATCTCGGGAGCGTAGTGGAGCATGGTCGAGAGGCGGCAGATGATCTTCACATAGGTGGCCTCGTCAAGACCCTGCTTGCCGCGCGTGCCCTGGATGATCTTGTAACCCTTGAGGGAGCGCACCATGTGCTCGGCCTCGGGCTGTGACAGCGGTGCGAGACCGAACTGGATGTCCTTCAATACCTCGACAAAGATACCTCCCAGACCGCACAGCACGTTGTGACCGAAGGTCTTCTCGTACTTGGCGCCGATGAACAGCTCGGTTCCGCTGATCATCTTCTGGATCATCACGGCAGTCGCGTCGGGAATCTGCATCATGCGGTCAAACTCGGCAATCAGCTGGGCATCATCCTTGACATTCAGCGTCACGCCGCCCACGTCGCTCTTGTGGACGGGGCCAACGACCTTGACAACGATGGGATAACCCATCTCGCGGGCTGCGGCAACGAGTTCGTCACGGTTGCTGGATACCTTCTCGGGCACAACGGGGATGGCGGCAGCCTGCAACAGGGCGCGCACGTTGTCGGGCGAGATGTAACCGTCCTCCTTGATGCCGTCGATGATGGCACGAACGGCCTTGACATCCACCTCGGGGCAGAGGTTGTCGGTGGGGGCGGGCTTGGGCGTGTCGGCAACACGGACAAGGGCCTCGGCCAGAGCGACCTCGTCGGCAAAGTTAACATGACCCTTGTCGATGAATTCCTTCACCTCGCGGCCAGCGATGTTCAGGCACGGCAGCACGGGGAAGATGGGCTTCTTGCAGGTGAGCATCTTCTCGTGCAGCACGGCGTAGGCGTCGTCGCAGGGCACCAGACCCGGCGTGCCGAAGATGACCACGATGGCATCCACGTTGTCGTAGCGCTTCTCGCAAAAGTCGATGCAGATGCCCAGGTGCTCGGGGGTACCCGTGGCCAGGAAGTCGATGGGGTTGGCTACCGACGAGCCGGGATAGAGCTGCTCCTTCAGTTCTTCGCCGATCTTCTGGTCGAGCATGGGCACGTTCATGCCGCCCTTGCTCAGGGCGTCGGTCAGCATCACGCCAGGGCCGCCGGCGTGGGTGACGATAGCCACGTTCTTGCCAGTCATCTCGGGCAGGGTGAGCACGCAGCCGATGGTGGTCAACTGGTCGCGCGAGTAGCAGCGCACAATACCTGCCTTGCGGAACAGGGCATCGACGGCGGTGTCGCTCGAAGCGATGGCACCCGTGTGGGATGATGCGGCGCGGCTACCGCTCTCGCTCGAACCTGACTTGACGGCGGCGATGCGGCAACCCTTGTTGATGAGCGAGCGGGCATGCTTGAGCAGACGCTCGGGGTGAGAAATATTCTCGATATAGAGCAACTTGACCTTGGAGTCGCGTTCGGGGTCAAAATTCTCATCCATGTATTCCAGCACGTCCTCGATGCCGATCTGCTTGCCGTTACCAATCGACCACACGCTGTTGAACTGCAGACCCTTGCTCACGCCCGAGTCGATGATGAACACGGCGGTAGCGCCCGAGCCGCTGATGAAGTCGGCTCCCTTGGGGCTCAAGGCGGGGATGGGCAGCGTGAACACGCTGTGGTGGTTGGTGGTCAGCAGGCCGATGCAGTTGGGGCCGATGAGGGCGGCACCGTATTTCTCGCAGGTGTCCAGGATGTGCTGCTCCAGGATGGCACCCTCATGGGTTTCCTCGCCGAAGCCGGCGCTGATTATGATGAACGCGCGCACACCCTTGTGCTCGGTCAGGTAGTCCACATAGTCGGGGCAGTACTTGGCTGCCACCACCAGGATGGCCAGGTCACAGTTGGGCAGGTCCTTCATGTCATGATGGGCCTTGATGCCTTGCACGACGTCCTCCTTGGGATTAAGGACGTAAAGGTCGCCCTTGAAACCGCCCTGCTTGAGGTTGCGCACGATAGCGCCACCGGGCTTCTGCTCGTTGTTGCTGCCGCCAATGACGACAATACTCTTGGGATTCAGTAATTGCTGGTTAATCATTTTTTATAGTTGTTAGTTTTAAGTTGTTAGTCCTTGGTTTATGGTCGTTTTCCTCAATTCAGGTGCAAAGGTAATTAAAATAATCGACAAACAGTTGGCCGCTGGACGATAATTCGGTTATTTGGTCAAAAATGCTTAAAAATTTTGTGGGGTGCAGATTAATGTGTAACTTTGTGAGTTGAAAAATACTTCTAATACAAAATTTTATATAGATAATATTTATCTAAACCTTATAATAATGAGAAAGTTACTCTTAGGTGATGAGGCTATCGCCCAGGGCGCGCTTGATGCGGGCCTGAGTGGTGTGTATGCCTATCCAGGTACTCCCTCGACCGAGATTACGGAGTACATTCAGAATTCTAAGTTAGCGGTGGAGCGCAATGTGCATCGCCGCTGGAGTAGTAATGAAAAGACGGCGATGGAAGCCGCTCTGGGTATGTCCTTCATGGGCAAGCGCGCTATGGTCTGCATGAAGCATGTGGGCCTTAACGTCTGTGCCGATCCCTTTGTTAACTCGGGCATGACGGGTGTCAATGGCGGTCTGGTGGTCCTCGTGGCCGATGACCCCTCGATGCACTCCTCTCAAGACGAGCAGGACAGCCGCTTCTATGGCAAGTTTGCGATGATTCCCACGCTGGAGCCCAGCACCCAGCAGGAGGCCTACGACATGATGGAGAAGGCCTTCGCGTTGAGCGAGGAGGTATGCCTTCCCGTGCTCATGCGCGTGACGACCCGTATGGCTCACAGCCGTGCCGTTGTCGAGGTCAAGGAAACCCCGCGTGCCGAGAATGAGCTCAACTATGACGCTAAGGCCAGCCACTGGGTATTGCTCCCTGGCAACGCCATCAAGCGCAACATCACTGTTACAGGCCAGCAGGCCGAGCTCGAGCAGCGTGCTGTCGAGAGCGAGTACAACAAATATGTTGACGCCAGCGACCACTCGATGGGTATTATCGCCTCGGGTATCGCCTACAACTACCTGATGGAGTGCTATCCCGACGGTTGCCCCTATCCCGTGTTAAAGATCAGTCAGTATCCCATGCCCAAGGAGCTCATCCGCCGCATGACCGCCGAGTGTGACGCCGTCCTCATTGCCGAGGAGGGTCAGCCCTTTATCGAGGACCTCGTGCGTGGCGTGATGCCTGGCAATGCCGTGATCAAGGGCCGTCTTACAGGCGAGCTGCCCCGCACTGGCGAACTCAGTCCCGACGCGCTCAAGCGTGCCCTGGGCATCGAGGTGCGTGAGGGCTATGACAGCTGTGAGGATGTCGCCCCGCGTCCCCCCGCTTTGTGCCAGGGTTGCGGCCACCGCGACGTTTACACTGCCCTCAACGAGGTGCTGAAGGATTATCCCAACGCTCGCGTGTTTGGCGACATCGGTTGCTACACGCTGGGCTTTATGCCCCCCTTCAAGGCCATCCACTCGTGTGTTGACATGGGTGCCAGCATCACTATGGCCAAGGGTGCCAGCGATGCCGGACAATGGCCAGCTGTTGCCATCATCGGCGACTCGACCTTTACCCACTCGGGCATGACAGGTCTGCTCGATGCCATCAACGAGAATGCCAATATCACCGTCATCATCAGCGACAACCTCACCACCGGTATGACCGGCGGACAGGACTCGGCCGGTACCGGCAAGTTTGAGGACATCTGCCGTGGCTTGGGACTGCCCGAGGAGCACCTGCGCGTGTGCGTTCCTCTGCCCAAGAACATGCCCGAGATCACGCAGATGCTGCGTGAAGAGATTGAGTATCGCGGCACCAGCGTGATTATCCCGCGCCGCGAGTGCATGCAAACATTACAACGTCATCTCAAACAAAAGAAAGCACAGGAGGCAAAGCAATGAAAACTGATATCATTTTGTGCGGCGTGGGCGGACAAGGTATCCTCTCCATCGCAACCGTCATTGGCGAAGCAGCCATGCACGAGAACCTTTATATCAAGCAGGCCGAGGTACACGGCATGTCACAGCGTGGCGGTGACGTGCAGTCCAACCTGCGCATCAGCAGCAACCCCATCAACAGTGACCTGATCGCCCTCGGTTCGGCCGATGTGATCATCTCGATGGAGCCCATGGAGGCCCTGCGCTACCTGCCCTTCCTCAACAAGGAGGGTTGGATCATCACCTCGAGCAAACCCTTTGTCAACATCCCCAACTATCCCGACGTAGATAAGGTGATGGCCGACCTGAACAAGGTGAAGAACGTCATCATCCTCGACATCGAGCAGCTGGCACAGGACAATGGCATTGCCCGCTCGGCCAACGTCATCCTGCTGGGTGCTGCCCAGAAGGCCCTCGGCATCGAGTATGACAAGCTCGAGAACGCCATCCGCCGCGTCTTCGGGCGCAAGGGCGATGCTGTGGTTGACGCTAACCTCAAGGCGCTTGCCATCGGAAAGGAGGCTCAGCGATGAAGCCCACACCCATTCCCCGTGAGGTCATCGACCGCGCGATCGATGAGTATGGCATTATCGACTATGCCAACGCCACCATCCGCGAGGTGAAAGCCATCGCCGAGCGCGCCGAGCGCGAGTCGGGACAGGAGTTCATCAAGATGGAGATGGGTATCCCGGGTCTGCCCGCTGCCAAGATCGGCGTCGAGGCTCAGATCAAGGCCCTGCAGAACGGCTGTGCCCGCCTCTATCCCGCCTTGCCCGGCGAGCCCATGATCAAGGAGGCCACTTCCCGCTTCATCAAGGCGTTTATCGACGTTGACGTCCCTGCCGAGTGCTGTGTACCCACCGTCGGCTCGATGCAAGGCACCTTCGCCTCGTTGCTTACCATCACCCAGAGCAACAAGAAGAAGAACAAGGCCCTGTTTATTGACCCCGGTTTCCCGGTGCAGAAACTCCAGCTCGAAATCCAGGACGTGCCCTACGAGACATTTGACATCTACGAGTTCCGTGGCCCCAAGCTGCGCGCTAAGCTCGAGGAGTATATGTCCAAGGGTGACGTTTGCTGCCTCATCTACAGCAACCCCAACAACCCTGCATGGATCTGCCTGACCGAGGACGAGCTTAAGGATATCGGTGAGCTGGCTACCAAGTATGACGTGATCGTCCTTGAAGATTTGGCTTACTTTGCCATGGACTTCCGCATCGACTTGAGCAAGCCCTTCGAGCCGCCCTTCCAGCCCACCGTGGCCAAATATACCGACAACTACATCATGCACATCAGTGGCAGCAAGGCCTTCTCCTATGCCGGCGAGCGCATCGCGATGACCTGCATCAGCCCGGCCATCTTCAACCGTCACTATCCCGACTTGTCGGCACGCTACGACGGGCTGCCCTTCGGCAAAGTGTTCATCACACGCACGCTCTATGCCCTGTCATCGGGTACGAGCCACAGTGCCCAGTATGCACTGGCAGCCATCATGGATGCCGCCAGCAACGGTGAGTATGACTTCCGTGACGACGTTATCGTCTATGGCGAGCGCGCCCATAAGCTGAAGGAGATTTTCACGCGTCACGGTTTCCGCATCGTTTACGGTATGGACGGTGACCAGCCCATCGCCGACGGCTTCTACTTCACCATCGGCTACGGCAACATGACCAGCGGCGAGTTGGCACGAGAGTTGATGTACTATGGCGTGAGCGCCATCTGTCTGGCCACCACCGGTTCATGGCAGGAAGGTCTGCGCGTGTGCACCTCGTTCATCCAGGATCACCAGTACGACATCCTCGACGAGCGCATGGCCATTTTCGCCGAGAACAACCCTATTTAGGCTTTAGGTTTCAGGAGTTAGAAATGACTAACAACTAAAAACTAAAAATGATCTGTTAAGAAACTGTATTTTTTGATAATACACGCACAACTCAATGCGGGAGAGCCACCACCAATCGGCCCTCCCGCATTATAATTTGAAGAAGCATCTAGCCTCCTATGATTACGGCTCATTGCTATCTTCATGCAAGAATTGAATAACAAATAATTTCAATTAAGACTGGTTGCGTCTTGAAGTATTGGGCAATTGTCGTTTTGATGTCTTGGCTGCTCGTAAAGTAACATATTTATCCTCTCAAAATACAAATAAAAGAACCTTTTTAATAGTTGAATGTATTTCTCTCGAAAAAACATTCTTTTTCAGGAAGAATTGTCGTATATTTGTATTTCTATATTATTACGCAATAAAGTCACAATAATCTGAGATATGAGAGTACCAGCTTTATTCAAGGAGTATATATGGCTTGTGAATACCATTAACAAGGCCGATAGTGGCATCACGTTTGCCGAGATCAACGAGAAGTGGTTGGAGACGGACATGAGCGAGGGCGTGGAACTGGCCCGCTCGACCTTTAACCGCCACAAGGATGCCATAGAGGACATCTTCGGCATCATCATCGATTGCAACCGTCAGAATGGCTATAGGTATTTCATCAGCAACGCCGACGTGCTTGGCGAAGACAGCATCCAGAACTGGATGTTGAATACCTTGACGGTAAACAACATCGTCGGAGAAGCGCTGACGTTGCAGGACAGAATCCTGCTGCAACCTGCACCCGTTGAGGGGGACTATCTGAAGATGGTCATCGAGGCGATGAAGAAAAATGTCAAGTTAGCTGTGGACTATAGGAAATATGGTGATGATGAACCTCGGCACTTGACCTTTGAGCCGTACTGCATTAAGTTGTTCAAGCAGCGCTGGTACATTCTTGGCCACTTCCACCGTAACGCAACAACTGATAGACCAGAAGTGGACTATTTCGGTGTATTCTCGTTTGACCGCATCATGAACTTGTCTCTCACCGACGACAAGTTCCAGATAAATCCCCGCTTCAACGCACAAGCCTACTTCGAGGAATGCTTTGGTGTATTGGTCAACGACGACACCGAAGCGCAGCGAATCGTCATCAGGGTCTATGGCGACGAACGGTTCTACGTCCGCGATCTGCCCATCCACAAGAGCCAACGTGAGATAGGGCAGGGTGAGGGATACACCGATTTTGAACTGTTCATGCGCCCGACAATAGACCTGAGCACTCATTTCGTGAGCCGCAGCTTCCTGATTAAGGTTCTCGAACCGCAATGGCTGGCCGACGAGATCCATCACATGCACATGCAAGCAGTATTGATGTACGAAGCAGAAAACAAATAAGGTTTTAATGATGTGTCCCATGAAATGGGACAACATGCATCTAATTTTGCAAACGAATCATCAACCAAAAAAATTATGTAATAATACTCTTAAACTATGCTTAAAATCAATAAATTCTATTGGCAACTATATAAGGAGTCGCCTGAAGGCAAAAAAACTATTGAAAAGTTTGAAAGAGCGTCGAAAAAAGACTTTTCCATTAAGGATTCTGTGTCTTTATTAAAGGAATTTAACCCAGTATGGTTTCTGAATGTTAATGAGATTGAATCTGCTTCATATTTTGAATATGCGTATGAAATAATTGAAAACTGGATTTTTGACAAATCAAAGTCTGCAAGATTAAACGCAGAAGAAATGATAGCGACGTGTTTTAATGGCGATTACGAGTTTGCCATTTCATACATTGTCCAAATATCGTTCTACTTATATAAAAAAGAACCATCTCATTTCATTCCATACATGTTCCTGCTACAATATCATTATATCAGACAAATCATGGAAGATTATGACTTGGATATTATGGAGGTACCTGGGAAAGCTAATTTCAAGGATAGGTGTTTGTATTATTTCGATATTTGTGATGCATTGACTCAGTTCAGAGAATTTAACGGATTGACTGGAGCGGAGCTATGTGCATTCATTTACGATATGGAAAGGAAACAATATGATGCAGCATATGCAAACGAAACCACACCATTCCCTCAGATTTGGCTGATGGGAGGTGGGAGAAGCGGTAAAGAAGTTACTGCAAAAACCATGTTCTGGGAAGCTAATGCTGAAACAAAAAAGGGAGACATCGTTGTTTTCTACGAAACGGGCACAACCGAAATAAAGGAGAATAGATCTTGTATCACAGGTTTTTGGATTGCTCAAACAGATGGTATCTCTGACCCATTGTTCTACCGTTATGGACAAGCGGTAATTGGTAATGAGATTAAAGTAAAACCAATACCATTCAAAGTGCTCAATTCTGACCCCCGTACAAATAAATTGCCTCGTATTGGTGCTCACTTCTTAGGGATTAGAGGTGATGCCGTTTCAACTAAGATTTATGAAGGCCTACTTGAGTTAATCGAAGAATACGATCCTACATTTGACAGGAATTTGCTTCCGAAATTACATGAGCCATATGAGGCAAAAGTAAAATATGATGAACGCGGAGATATGAAACCTGAAAAATGGGTTGAAGAATACCTCATAAAGGAAATGCTAGAGAAGATGGGTTGGGGAACACCGGAAGTGGATTACCGTCGTCAAGTTCATCTGCAGTTAGGTAGAGCAAAAATCGAAGGAGAGAAAACTCAAGACGGAAGAACAGACTTCTCTCTCTTCCCGTTTGGTCATCAACTAAAATGTGCGGATGTTTTGATAGAAGCAAAAGCACCTGGCGAGATGGATGGAAAGGCTATTGAGAAAGCATTCTGGCAAGCTGAATCTTATGCCAGTAGACAATATGCCAGTCTTATTATCTTAGCAGATGGAGACAAAGTGATACTTTTCCCAAGAAGTAAGGATGGCACATTCAAGTATTCAAATAACCCAGAATCATATACGTGGAATGAGATATTTGCAAACACTGATGATAAGTTCACTAAATTACGGAAAAAGATTCAGAGTTATCGAAAACATGGAAAATAGCGTGAAAAACATTAGTGTCCACTAAAAAATCATAAAAGTTCTTTGAAATTATTGAAATTCAGTTAGTTAAGTCGGATTTTTGGGTGCGACGATTTGAATTTATCTTTG
>ONOU01000021.1 GCA_900319525.1 uncultured Prevotellaceae bacterium
GCAATAGCCAAGACACATCACCAAGCCCCGCTAGGGGCGGCAGGAAATCATTGATATACAAACCTGTCGCCCCTAGCGGGGCTAATGAATAACAGAAAACTCATTAACAGGGGTTGCGCTACGCTTCACCCCTGCCTATAACCTGACCAGCCCTAACGGGCTTCAGATGCGGCCGCGGTGGCTACAACAGGCTACGGGTAAGCCTTTTATCCAGAAACCACATTCAACGTGTTGTCAATCAGTCTATTGAAACACATCTCTTGATTTTCCCCGGACAGTAATGAATTACAATAAGGGGATGTGCCATCATTGGTTTGCCGTGTTACGTATCGGCCATTAGGCCAATCCATGATTGCGGAGCTGATGATGGCATATCCCCTGCATTTGTGGTGGAAGGTGTTATTCGGTGGGAGTTTTGCCCCTGGCCGTCAGTCGTCGAGGATGAGGCCGACCAGGCCGTTGACGTCGGCGATGTTCAATTCACCGTCACCATTGTAGTCCCCCGAAATGATGTAATAGCCGTCGTTGTGAACAACCCTGGTGGGATAGAGCATCAAGTCGCCCTCGCTGTCGGCCGTGAGGAATCCCTCGACATCATAGGAACCGTCTCCCTCGACCCATTGGGACTCGATTTCACCGGTGAGGATGATGTCAATCAGTCTGTTGATCATGATGAGGGGATCCTCAACGATATGGGGTCTTGCATCGGGCCTTGCGGTGGTGCTGCTCTTGGTGATCTCAATGCCAAATGAGTTGTTGAGTTGCAGTGTGCCGGTGTTGTCGCGCATAGTGCCGTCAGGGCTTTGGGGAGACAGATTGACGTGCTCAAAACGCAGGTACTGGTGCACCTTGTTCTTGTTGAGGTCCTTAATTGATAAGGTGCGGGGCATAACGGGTTGGGTGTGCCCTGCATACTCAAATGAGGTTTGATCGACAGGAATCATCAAGTTGATGCCGTAGGCATTATATGGCTTTACTTTAGCCCCAAGGATGAGGTCTCCATTGTTGAATGAGCCGGTGAACTCCCCCTCGACCAACCCAAATTTACCATCAATATCGCATACATACAGTCCCTTGCCACGGGGCAAGCTATATTGGTAAACCGCCGTGAGTGGCGCAACAAAGCGTCCCGTCAGGTCGAAATAGTCGCCAATGATGGTTCCGGAATCATGGAGACGGTATAGCGTATTGATGCGCTTGATGTCGGCCGTGTCATTATGATTCGAGTTTAGGCTTACTTCTATCTCTCTCAAGCAATAGCCAGATACATACCAATTATCGCGGTATTCAACCTGTCCATAGACGTCATAGCTCCAGCACAAGACGGCTGGCAGTACTGGATTATTATCCAAGTAAGCGTAGCAGGTTTCACCTTCCAGGTCTTCAATCGTGCCATCCATTGGGTAATAATGCATGACCTGTCTAATGGCAACGTATTTGCCGACGGTTTCGGGTCCCACCTGGTTGGGCGTGATCACGGCGTAATCAATTGTGACAGATACAGGTAATAGCTCATAGATGCATTCTCCTGAATCATCGGGATGGGCGAAAACAATACCTTGAATATTGTAATAGGCGTCTTCCTCTTCAGGACGTTCTCCACTATTCAATATGCCATAATTTAAGATGCACTGTCCTCCGCAGTCATCGGTCAATTGATAGACCAAATTGCTGAGCTGGATCAATTGGACATGATGGAGTGCCACCCAGTGTGAGATCAGGTCGGGACCAACCTGGCTGGCTGTTACCTCTTCGGGCTGGAAGCGGCTGACACCCGTATATTTGTTGAAGCCAGTAGGCTCGGTCAACTGTGGCATGCAACCGTCAGTGGTGATGATTCCACCAAATCCCGATGGAATGATGCAATATGAATAATAACGTTGTCCAACGTCGCCACGGCACAACAATGCGCCCGTTTCATCCTTGAACCACAGGTAGGTGCCTCGCTGCAGGGTTACATATACGGGATTGGCAAACCGGACCGGTGTGCCATTGGGCAGCGCTAGAGATTCCGCGATATTCTGCACCAGCACAACATTTGCGGTATCGTATTCGGCAGCCGCCACATTGCCGTATTTGCCGCTGGTGTTGAATGGTACTTGACACAATGGCCAAGCCATCATCGTGGTGGCGAGAAAGAATAACAGAGTGAAGAAAATCTTTTTCATATTGATAAAGTCGTGAAAAGGTATGATACTTTAATTAGGTGAGAAAAATCGGGATCCACGCAGTGTGTGGACCCCGATAAGCAGTTGCTATCGTGCAGCATCAATCTTCCCGCCATTCCTGCCAGAACTGTTGTTGGCGTGGCTCATATTATGAGATATGATGGTTTGATCTGCTGCATGCATGGCGTTGGGATTATTTGCCTAAGATGATGTCGATAACGGCATTGACGTCGGCGATGTTGACCTCAGTGTCCTCGTTAACGTCGGCGCGACCCTCAAAATCATCGGCGCTTCTTGCACCCAGGATTACGTCGATTACGCAATTGACGTCGGCAATGTTCACCTCGCCGTCACCGTTCACGTCGCCCTTGGGATATCCACCCTTGACGAGGATGGGGAAGAACTCGAGAACGTCGTTGTAAACCGAGACGAATCCTTCTACATAGTTCACGTTGTTGGTGTTCACACCCTCCATGATGTTGAACTTGTCGAACAGGGTGATTTCGCCAGTTCCGTCATTGATCATGATGTGGCCGCCCTCCTCGGTAGGAGCAACGAGGGTAACATTTTCGATGCCAATGTACCAGTGGACCATGTCGGTCATGATCTCCTCGATGGCAAGGATCTGAGGCTCGATAGCGTCACCATGACCAGCCTTAACAAAGGTTGAGCCGTTAGGAGTCATCTGCTTGTTGCCGCCATACAGGGTCCAGCTGGCAACAGCGTCGTTGACGATGTCGCCATTCTGGAAACCGTTGTAAGCAACGGTGCCGTAAACCAGACTGTAAGTGTCTTCGTTGTCAATGACGTACAGCGAGGGACCATTCTGATAGATGGTTCTCAGCGGAGTGGTGAAGTGACCCCAAGCGCCACGGTTGAGTTCATACAATTCCTCGATGCTTGCAACATCAACGGGAGGAATGCGCTCAGGTTCCTTGTCGAATGACATGGGCAGAATCTGATAGTTGTTGAATACACCAACTACGGCATAGATGTCATGCGATTCGTTCAAGTTCTCAGGCAGGGGGATGTTAAAGGTGTTATTGTACATCTCACAGGTATTGCCGTTCTTGTCGGTGATGGTCTTACCGTCTTCACTGATCATCACGTCCTTAAGCAATACATAGTGTGCCCAGTGCTCGTGATTGCAATCGAGAGGAGTGATCGTTTCGGGAGTGAGCTTAACGAAAGTTTGAGCTGGCTTGAAATTAGTGGGGTTAGTCAATTCAGGCTCGCCCTTGTAAGTGGTCTTCTTGCCGCCAAAACCAGCGGGGATGATGTCGCCAATTTGATAACTCTGTCCAGTGCTGCCGTAAACGAGGCCGAATCCCGTTTCGTCAAATGCGTACAGATAGTTGCCGCTTTGCCAGATGACAGTAGCGTCATAGGTGAAGGTGACGTTGGTGTTGTCGGGAGTGTCAGACATGTTGCCGAAACCAAACTGGGGAGCATCCTCAAATTTGTAGGTAGCGGTCTTCACGTCGCTCACGTCACCATCCTTGGCCGAAATGGCCTTGACGGTAACGGTCTTGCCAAGCTCGAAGGGGATGGTGAATGCACCATTGAAAAGCGTCGAGCTGGTGGTGGGGTTAGTGCCATCGGTGGTGTAATAGATCTTGGCATCGGGAGTGCCGCAGGTCATCTTTACCTGAACATCCTCGTAGTAGGTGCCGCTGGCAGGAGTGATGTTGGGGGCCAGCAGACCGACCTCGCCACCCACGGTGACGGTGACCTTGGTGGCACGCACCTGGAAGTTGGTAGCGGTAAACACAACCTCGGTCGCACCGCCGTTGGTCCAGGTGCCCAGATGGTCTCTGTAGCTATACAAATCAGGCACGGAGGTAAAGCCGGCAGGGCCATACTGTCCATCATTCTCACCCAGGCAATCAAACACGATGGTCGTCATCGGGCCGATCTCGGAGGTGACGGTCACTTTCTTGTTCTTGTAGAAACGGTAGTGCTGACCGTTGGCCACACCCTGCTCCACGTGAATGGTGATACCATCCTTAACAATCGTGAACTCGCCTGCGGTGGAACTGCCGGTACCCACGTCAACAGTTGCGTCAAACACGATGTCAACAGCCTGTGCAGCCACTGCCATCAGACACATGGTTAATAAAGTAAAGAATTTCCTCATTGCAATGAAAGTTTATTAAATGGTTAATAATGAATTGTATTCACATCACTTAAATTGGACAAAGGTACAATTATTTTCTTAATCGTGAGCATATTTATGTCCCATTTTTTTAAATTCTTCATTTTCTTGGGACAATTGCCTCATGTAATGATTTTTTTGTGTAATTTTGTAGGCTATTCGCTTGTAAAAAAATTCCAAACCAATCAATAAATCAGAATTATGCCAGAAGAAATTTTCAATCAGGAAGAAACGACCAGCCAGCCGCAGCGCAAGGAGGTTTCGCCCGAGAAACTCAAGGCCCTGCAGGTGGCCATGGACAAGATAGGCAAGACTTTTGGATCGGGGTCGATCATGAAGTTGGGTGACGACCATATCGAGGACATCGAGGTCATCCCCACGGGATCCATCGGCCTGGACAACGCTTTGGGAGTGGGGGGCTATCCCCGAGGCCGTATCATCGAGATCTACGGCCCCGAGTCATCGGGTAAGACCACGCTGGCCATCCACGCCATCGCCGAGGCACAGAAGATGGGCGGTATCGCCGCCATCATCGATGCCGAGCACGCCTTTGACCGCTTCTATGCCGAGTCGCTGGGTGTGGACGTGAACAACCTGTGGATCAGCCAGCCCGACAACGGCGAGCAGGCCCTTGAGATTGCCGACCAGCTCATCCGCAGCAGTGCCATCGACATCATCGTCATCGACAGTGTCGCAGCCTTGACTCCCAAGGCCGAGATCGAGGGCGAGATGGGCGAGAGCAAGATGGGCTTGCAGGCGCGCTTGATGAGCCAGGCCTTGCGCAAGCTCACTGCCACCATCAGCCGCACTAACACGTGCTGCATCTTTATCAACCAGTTGCGCGAGAAGCTGGGCGTGATGTTCGGTAATCCCGAGACCACGACCGGCGGTAACGCCTTGAAGTTCTACAGCAGCGTGCGTCTTGACATCCGCCGCGTGGGACAGATCAAGGACGGAGACCAGGTGACCGGTAGCCTCACGAGGGTAAAAGTCGTGAAGAACAAGGTGGCTCCTCCCTTCCGCAAGACCGAGTTTGAAATCCGCTTTGGTGAAGGCATCAGCAAGGTGGGTGAGATCATCGACCTGGGCGTTGAGTTCGGCATCGTCAAGAAGAGTGGTGCATGGTTCTCCTATGAGGGCACCAAGCTGGGCCAGGGCCGTGACGCCGCCAAGCAGATGGTGGCCGACAACCCCGAGCTGGCCGAGGAACTCGAGACCAAGATCAAGGAGGCCATGAAGGCCAAGTAAACCGCGCTTAGCCAAGTCTCTATCAAAAAAACGAAGCGGGTCGCTCAAAATGGGCGGCCCGCTTCGTCAGCTAGAAGCTCTAGTATATCTAGTTCCTCTAGGGAGTCTAGAAGCTCCAGTTCGCGGTTACTTGAGGTTGAATTTGGCTTTCAGGGAATCGACCATGTCGAGTTTTTCCCAGGGGAAGAGTTCTACCTCGACCTCGCAGGTCTCGTTGTAGAGTGACTCAAATCTCTTGGTCACCTTCTCGCACTTGCGGCCCATGTGCCCGTAGGCTGCGGCCTCGGTGTAGATGGGGCGCAACAAGTTCAGCCGCTCGATGATGGCCTTGGGGCGCATGTCAAACTCGTGCATGCCATCGATGACGGCGGCAATCTCGGGATCGCTCATCTCCACATGGCTGGTGCCATAGGTGTTGATGTTGAAGCTTACGGGATTGGCACGGCCGATGGCGTAAGCCACCTGGACGAGCGCTTCATCGGCAATGCCGGCGGCCACGACGTTCTTGGCAATGTGCCGGCAGGCGTAGGCGGCACTGCGGTCCACCTTGCTGGGGTCCTTGCCGCTGAAGGCGCCACCGCCATGGGCACCGCGGCCACCGTAGGTGTCCACGATAATCTTGCGGCCCGTGAGGCCCGTGTCGCCGTGAGGTCCACCGATGACGAATTTTCCCGTCGGGTTCACGTAGAGCTTGGTCTCGCTGTCAAACAAGGCCTTGATGTCGCTGCTGTAACGCTCAAGTGTCTTGGGAATGAGAATCTCGCGCACATCCTTGAGGATGCGCTTCTGGTCCACGTCATCATCGTGTTGTGTGCTCACGACAATGGTGTCGATGTGCACAGGGTGGTGTGTGTTGCTGTCATACTCGACAGTCACCTGTGCCTTGCTGTCGGGGCGCAGGTAGGGCATCAGATCCAAGTGTTTGTGGCGGATGTCAGCTAGTTCACGCATCAATGCGTGAGCCAGGTCAAGCGTCAGCGGCATGTAGTCGGGCGTCTCGTTGCAGGCGTAGCCAAACATCATGCCCTGGTCGCCGGCACCCTGGTCCTGGTCATTGTCTTCGGCACGGTTAACACCCTGGGCGATGTCGCCGCTCTGCTCGTGCACGCTGTTGAGGATGCCGCACGAGTTGGCGTCAAACTGGTATTCACTCTTTGTGTAGCCGATCTTCTCGATCATCTCGCGCGCTGTGCGCTGCAGGTCGATATAGACGTTGGTGGTCACCTCACCGGCAATGATGACCTGTCCCGTGGTCACGAGCGTCTCACATGCCACGTGGGCCTGCGGGTCAAAGGCGAGGAACTTGTCAAGGATCGCGTCGCTGATCTGGTCAGCGACCTTGTCGGGGTGCCCCTCGGACACACTCTCGGATGTAAATAAATAATTGTTCTTACTTTTCATTATAAAAAAACATTCATTTTTGTGGAAAATGAATGCTAAAGGAAGATCAACAGACTCGCTGTTGATGATCGCGTTTTAGCATTTTTTCAAGTGGTTGCAAGCAGCCCAAATTCCACTGTTAGTATATGTTGTTATTAAATCGGGCTGCAAAGGTACTAATTTTTTCTTACACGCAATGCAAGCCCGTGTTTTTTTATCAATAATGGAGAAACTTAGCGCTGCGGCGGGCAATGTTGTCGCGCAGGTGGTCACGGTAGAGCCATATCTCTCGAGAGTGGTAGTTGCCCTCCTTGCCGATGAGGGGCACGATGTAGTCGGTGCCCGTGTAACCGTCAACGAGCAGCATTCCCGAAGCCGGGTCCAGGGTGACGGTGAGGGTGTCCTTGTTCTGCTTGTCGAGAGGAATCGCGGGCGACGGCTCGGTAATCAAGGTTGCGGGTGTGGCATCGGTGCGCCAGTTCACGGGGTTGATGGCCACAGCGCTATAGCTCCAGCCAGGCATTGCACAGGTGATGTCGCGAACCGAGTTGTAGCAGATGGTAACGCCAGTGTCATCGGCCCCCCGCGCAGCGACAATGTGGGAGTTGCGCCGGAGTTCCTCTTGTGAGATGGTGATGCCGATGGCATAGGCGGCAATCATGCGGCTGTATGTCGCATCATTCATTTCACGTAACAGGTCGAGCATGATCATCGCGCCCTGGCTGTAGCCTGCCAGCACAAAGGGCCTGCCGCCGTTCAGGTGGTCAAGGTAGTACTTGAAGGCGCGCTTCACGTCGTCACGGGCGACGGGCAGACGGGACTGCATGGTGCTGTCGCTGGTAAACGTCTGCATCGAGCACTGGCGGTAGTATGGCGAGTAGTAGTTGAGCGAGCCGCCGATGAGCTGGTCAACGCCTTGCATCTCGCCCAGGATGGGCTGGCGCGTGCTGTCGTTGTAGGTGTCGGCATAGTGGCAGGTTGTGCCGTTAGGCAGTGTATAGTCCCCCGTCTCGGTCGAGGTGATGTAAAAAATGTCGGCAACGCCATGACGGTCGGTGACATACCACTGTGATGGCTCGGCATACTGTGGTGCCGTGGGCAGCACATCGGTCGTGATGCGGGGCTCATCTGATTTCCCGCACTGCGCAAATGTGGTGCACAGCATGAGCACCATCGTTATTCTTATCACTAAGCTTAATCTCATTGAGTATTTCGTCATGACTTTAAGATCGTTGTTCAGAAATCGCTTTTTAATCAGTCGCTTGAAACGCAGGTCACAGGTAGCGGGCCGTGACCGAGTCGGGACACTGGAGCATGCCGCGTGGGGTGCCCTGGTAGATGATGGTGCCGCCCAGGTCGCCGGCACCGGGACCGAGTTCGATAACATGGTCGGCCGCCTTGATGACGTCGGTGTTGTGCTCGATCACATAGACCGTGTTGCCCATATCTACCATCTGCTCGAACAGGTCGATGAGGTGCCGCACGTCCTTGAGGTGCAGGCCGTCGGTGGGCTCGTCAATCACAAAGACGCCTCGCTGGCCGCCCTGGTCGAGGGGCATGGTGTATTGCTTGAGGCAAGAGGCCATCTTCAAGCGCTGCAACTCGCCGCCCGAGAGGGTGCTCAATGCCTGGTTCAGGTGCAGGTAGTGCAGGCCGACATCCATCATGGGCTTCAGCTTCTCCTCGATGCTGGTTCCCTTGAAGAACTCGCTGGCGCGGCGCACCGACATGTCCATCACTTGGGCAATGTTCATGCCGTCGAGGGTGTATTTCAGGGCCTCTGGACTGTAGCGCAGGCCATGGCAGGCCTCGCACGTCGTCTCGATATTGTCCATGAAGGCCATCTCGGCGATGACGACACCCTTGCCGCCGCACACCGGGCATCCTCCCTTGCTGTTGAAGGCAAAGTACTGCTCCTTGATTTTGTGGGCCCGTGCAAAGCGCTTGCGTATGTCGGGAGCGACGTCCATATAGGTAGCCGGCGTGGAACGCAGGCTCACGCCGATGTTCTTCTGGCTGATATAGACCACATCGCCATGCTCGCGGCGGAAGCACTCCATCAGCGAGCTCTTGCCCGAACCGGCGACCCCCGCCACTGCGGCCAGCACGCCCATGGGCAGGTCTATGGAGATGTCCTTGAGGTTGTGTAACGTGGCGTGACGCAGGGCAAAGGTGTCCTTGACTGCGCGCGGCCGGGCCTTGAAGTCGCCATGCTGGCTGAGCATTTGTCCCGTGCTGGTGCCGCTGTGCAGCAATTGCTGGTAGTCGCCCTCAAAGATGATGCGGCCACCCTCGCTGCCAGGGCCGGGACCCAGATCGACGATGTGGTCGGCCAGGCCGATCATCTCGCGGTGGTGCTCAACGAGCAGGACGGTGTTGCCCGCATCGCGCAGGCGGCGCACCGAGTGTTTCATCTTCTCGATGTCATGGTCGTGGAGGCCCGTGCTGGGCTCGTCCAGGATGTAGAGCACATCGGCCAGCGACGAGTTGATGTACTTGGCAATCTTGCAGCGCTGTGCCTCGCCGCCCGACAGGGTGCCTACAGCACGATCCAGGCTCAGGTAGCCCAAGCCGATTTCCTCGAGTGCGGTCAATCGGGCACTGATGGCCTGCTTGATATCGACTGCCAGGGGAGCGGTAAGTGCCTTGACCCACTGGTTGAGGCGGGTGATGGACATGGCGCAGGCGTCGGCGATGTTGATGCCCTCGATCTTGCACGAGAGCACGCGCGGACTCAGGCGGGTGCCGTGGCAGTCGGGGCAGACGCCCATGTTGAGCATCGGGTTCAGGACAGCAGCGTGCAGCAGTCCCTCCTCGCTGTTGATGATGCTGCGGTACATGCGCGGGATGATACCCTCGTACTTGGCCGATTTGGGCCAGTTGGCGGGAGGATTCTTGAGGCGGATCTGCGGGCTGTTGAGGAACAGGTCAAGCTCCTCGGGACTGTAGTCCTTGATCTTCTTGTCCAGGTCAAACAGGCCGCTGTGGGCGTAGCGGATCCAGCGCCAGCCGCCCTTGCCAAAGGCGATATAGTGGATTGTGTCCTCGTCGTTGAGGCTCTTGTTAAAATCGACCAGCTTGTGGATGTCGAGCTCGCGTATCTCGCCCAGACCCGAACATCGGGGACAGCTGCCCTCGGGGTGATTGAAGCTGAACGACTCGGCATAGCCCACAAATGGCTGGCCCACACGCGAAAACAGCAGCCTGAGCAGCGCGGCGATGTCGGTGTAGGTCGCTACGGTCGAGCGGGAGTTCTGGGCAGGCTTCTTCTGGTCGATGACGATGGCGATGGGCAGGTTCTCAATGGCATCGACGTGGGGACGGCCATACTTGGGCAGGTATTGCTGCACAAACGACGGGAACGTGTCGTTCAATTCCCGCCGCGACTTGGCCGCGATGGTGTCGAGCACGAGCGAACTCTTGCCAGAGCCGGAAACGCCCGTGAACACAGTGATCTGATGCTTGGGAATCTCGAGCGAGACCTCCTTGAGGTTGTTTTCCCTCGCCCCCTTGATGATAATGGTATCGCCTTTCATGCCCACAAAGATACTGCTTTTTTCTAGATTATCTAGAATCACTAGATGTTCTAGATTATCTAGAATGGCTAGAGGAAAAACAAGGCGGGCCGTGCGGGCCCGCCTTGTTGATTGGATAGAGGGGTTTACTTTTTGTACTTGTACTTGACGCCCAGGTTGTACATGATGAAGGACTGGATGTCGGTGTACTCGTCGATGATCTTGCTGATGGGCTTGCTGTGGCCGTGGCCTGCCTTGCTGTCGATGCGGATGAGCTTGGGCTGGTCGCCAGTGTTGCAGTGCTGCAGCTCGGCGGCATACTTGAAGCTGTGGGCAGGAACCACACGGTCGTCGTGGTCACCGGTGGTCACCAGGATGGCGGGGTAGGGGGTGCCATCGTTCTTGATTGTGTGCAGCGGGGAGTAGTCGCGCAGGTAGCGGAACATCTCGGGGCTGTCATCGCTGCGGCCATAGTCGGGTGCCCAGTTCCAGCCGATGGTGAACTGGTGGTAACGCAGCATGTCCATCACGCCCACCTGGGGCACGGCAGCGGCAAACAGGTCAGGACGCTGGTTGACCACGGCGCCGACGAGCAGGCCGCCGTTGCTGGCACCGTTGCAGGCGAGCTTCTTGGGATTGGTGTACTTGTTGTCGATGAGCCACTCGGCAGCGGCGATGAAGTCGTCAAACACGTTCTGCTTGTTCATCTTGGTGCCGGCCTGGTGCCACTCCTCGCCATACTCGCCACCACCGCGCAGGTTCACATAGGCGCAGATGCCGCCGCAGTCGAGCATGGCAAACAGGGTGCGGGTGTAGGTGAAGGCGGGGTTGAGGCTCACGTTGAAGCCACCGTAGCCATACAGGAAGGTGGGACGCTGGCCGTCGCGCTTGAGGCCCTTCTTGTAAACGAGGAACATGGGGATGCGGGCTCCGTCCTTGCTGTTGAAGAACACCTGCTCGGTCACATAGTCGTTGCTCTTGAGGTTCACCTTGGGCTGGAAGAAGAGGTCGCTCTTGCCCGTCTCGAGGTCATACTTGTAGATGGCACCGGGGAAGGTGTAGCTGGTGAAGCTGTAGAACACTTCCTTGGCGGTATTCTTGCAGGAGAAACCTACCGAGCCGTAGGTGGGCAACTCAATCTCGCGGATGAGCTTGCCGTTCTTGTCATAGAGGTAGGGGTGGCTCGACGCATCCTTGTCGTAGGTGAGGATGAACTTGTGGTCGGCCATGACAGCACTGGTGAGCACCGATTCCTGCTCGGGAATGAACTCAGCACAGCTTGTGGGAGACAGGGTCTCGGCATCGTAGGTGACGATTTTGCCCTTGGGGGCATTCTCGTTGGTCATTACATAGAATTTGCCGTTGTCAATGCCGACGATGCCGCGCTCATACTTCATGCCGCCGATGAGCTGCACGTAGTGCGGGTTGCGGTCCTTCAGGTCCTTGACATAGATGTCGTTGCCCTCGGCGTCGCTCTTCCACAGGATGACGTAGCGCTCGTCGTCGCTCACGCTCACCTGGTGGAAATGCAGGGGCTCACCCTTGTCCTGATACTCGATATAGTCCTCGCTTTGGGGAGTGCCCAGCTTGTGGTAAAACACCTTCTGGAACTCGTTCTTGGACGATTTGGCATCCTCGGGGGCGTCATAGCCGCTGTAGAAGAAGCCGTCACCCAGCCACTGGGCGTCGGTGAACTTGGCCCACACGATGTGATCGTCGAGCACGCGGTTCTCCTTGAGGTCCTTGACAAAGATTTCGTTCCAGTCACTGCCGCTGCGGGTGATGATGTAGGCCAGATAGCGGCCGTCGTTGGAGAAGTTCAACTGCTGCAGGGCCACGGTGCCGTCATCGCTCAGCGTGTTGGGGTCGAGTACCATCTTGTGGTTGCCGTCGGCGCTGTACTCATAGAGCACGCTCTGGTTCTGCAAGCCGTTGTTCTTGAAGAAGTAGAATTTGTCCTTTACCTTGAACGGCGCACCCATTTTCTCGTAGTTGGCGAGCTCGGTAATGCGCTTTTTCACGTCCTTGCGGAAGGGAATTTTGGACAAATAGTTCTGTGTCACCTTGTTCTGGGCATTGACCCAGGCCTCGGTCTCGGCGCTGCGGTCGTCCTCGAGCCAGCGATAGGGATCAGGCACTTGGGTGCCGAAGTAGGTGTCCACTGTGTCCACACGACGGGTGTCGGGATAGTTGATGCGAGCCTGCGTCGTCACAGCCGACGCTGCAATCAATGCACTGCTCATGAGTAAAATCCTTTCTTTCTTCATTGTTTGGATAGATTGTGTATTAAAAGTTGTTTAGTCTGTTGCAAAGGTAATGGTTTTGGATGACAATGTGTGCCTGTTGACAATAAAAAAGGTGTGAAAACAGCTGGTGGTGAATAAAAAGGATTGAGATAGTTGGCTATTATGAAATGGATTACTACCTTTGCCGTATTATTTAGCATCTTGATTATTGCTATTCAATACAGACCATTATTGACTTATTTAATCCAAAACCGATGACTAGGAAAATCCATTATGTACTGGCGCTGTTGCTGCAAGTGACGGTGAGTGTTGTTGTGGCGAATGCCCAGCTTGTCGCCGATGTGCCCAATCAGTCGGCCTACACCGAGAAACTGTCGATAACGACCCAAATGTTTCTCGACGAAATGGCTGGGAACATCAACTATGACCAAGAACCCGGGTGGAGCGTGAAATTGTCAGGCCAGCCGCGCTTGCTCAGGGAGGTCGAGCGCCGCTATGCCGCCCCCGAGGTGATTGACGGCGAGGCCTATATCTCGGCCTTTGTGTGGGTGGACAGTGAAGGTGATGCCTTATCGCTTGTTGATCATGGCGTCATCATCGAGGAACAATTTGACGACGGCTTGATGACCGCACTCATCCCCGTTGAAAAGATAAACGAGATTGCTGCGGCCGCCGGAGTGAAAAGAATCGAGGTGGCATCGGTGATGCAACCGGCAACCGACGAGGCGCGCCGTGTGACCAATGCCGGTGATGTGCTGGCCTGTAGTGAGGCCGCTGTCCAGGCCGGATTGACGGCAGGGTATGATGGCAGCGGGGTCATCGTGGGCGTGATTGACCGCGGCATCGACTATGGCCACATCGCCTTCCAGGACAAGGATGGCAACAGCCGCATCAAGCGCGCATATGTCTTTAATGGTTCCAAGGCCGTCTATTATTACGGGATCGGGCCGCTGCCCCAGGATAATGTGACCAATACCGACCACGGATCGCACACCAGCGCCATTGCCGGCGGCTCCAGCGTGATTGTCGGTGATACCTCTATCACCGTGACCGATGACCACGCCAGTGCCACCTACGGCGGCATGGCTCCCGGCTCTGAGTTGTACCTGTGTGGCATCAACGGCATGACTGCCACCCGCATCGCCAATGCCTTCAAGCGCATCTGCAATTATGCCGACAGCGTGGGCAAGCCGGTCGTGGTGAGCAACAGTTATACCGACTATGTCTATAACCGTGACGGTGGCGGAGCACAGGGAGAGATTGTGTCGCAGATCTTCGGTGAGGACCATCCTGACCGCATCTGTGTGTTTGCCACCGGCAACAATGCGGGCCACAGTGGAGGTGCCCCAGGTGGTGTATATGTGTCGGGCCATGCAAGTGCCGAGGCTCCACTGGGGACCATCGTCTGCTCATCCCAGGAGGCCTATGATGCCGGCTGGCTCTACTACCGCAACGAGTATATTGCTGACGCTTTTACCCGTGCCCGCGACGCACAGGGCATCGGTGTGACCATCTATGTGCTGAACAACGAGACAGGCGAGGTGGTTGACTCGTTCAACTACGAGAGCTCGGGTGGTAACAAGACCTTGGAACTGCCCGACTACTTCACTGCCTATAACGGCAAAACGCCCAACGTGAGGATCTATTTTGATTATATGACCGCCAACGGGTGTAAGCAGGTGCTGTTGATGACTCAATATGGTCTGATGAGCCCCATCCACACGCTGGCCGTTGAAGTATATCCCATCGGCGGCAGTTCGGATATTATCGACATGTGGTCGTGCGGCACATTCACCTATTTTGACAATCATCTGACTACCGAGGGCCACACCTGGACCGTGGGTAGCGATGACATGAGCGTGGCCCCCAATGCCTGCTATCCCGAGGTGATCTCGGTAGGCTCCTACGTGTCGCGTGCGACACCCGAGAGCAATAGCGTGGGCGACATCTCTGCTTTCTCGTGCTATGCCGTCGAGGGAATGGGACCCCTGGGTGCAATACACCCGTGGATCAGTGCTCCCGGTGAGGAAATCATCTCGGCATTTAATCACTATGTGAACCGCAGCAGCACCGACGATGTGGTGGTCAATCAGGGTGATTACCTCTACGGCAAGATGTCAGGAACGTCGATGTGCACCCCCATGGTTGCCGGTATTGTAGCCCTGTGGATGCAGGCAGCTACCGAGTGTGGAAAACAGCTCAGCCTGAGTGAGGTGAAACAGATCATGAAAGAGACTGCCATCAGGGATGAGTGGGTGACCAGCGGACCGAATGCGACCCACTTTGGCAACGGCAAGATTGATGCTCTTGCCGGTATCAAGTACATCCTGGAGCAATATGGCGGGCACACCTATGACGTGGGCGACGTGAACCATGACGGTAAGGTCAACATCGCCGATGTCACCAGGTTGATAGACTATCTGCTGGACAGTGAAACTACTGAGGTTTGCCCCATCTGTGCCGATGTGGCCGAGAATGGTATCATCAACATTGCCGACGTGACAGCCCTGATCGACCGGCTGCTGTCAGACAACTGATTTTAGACTTACTGCTCGAGGGTGGCGATGACGTAGAGCAGGGTCTGGCCGACTTCGCCCAGTGTGGCGGGTTAATAGCTTTGCATGGCAAATTTTATGCTGTCAAAGCGTCTTGCCTGCAGATCTTCACGCTTGATGTAGAAGTAGATGCAGCCGTCGTCGCCGAATAGCAGATCGTGGGGCGTCTCGTCATCCTCCCGCCAATACTCGCCATTGGAGTCGAGTTGCAGCAGGAGTACCTCACTTGACAGGTCATCGACGATAGGATCTTGAATGAGAAAGGCGAAACCGAGCATGCTGCCGATGCTTCTTGTCAAGGATTGGTTCCACAATCTGTCAAATGCCTCATAGCGCTCATCCTCATCTTCCTCGTTGAATGGTTCATCCGTCAATTGACTCAGTTCATCGATCGTCGGGATGCTTGTGCCATGGGTGAATTGCAAGGGCCATTCCTTCAACTGGTATTCATCGGCAAGATCCTCCGGGAAATCAAGGAGTTGCAGTTGTGATGAAGGCAGGCCGTTATAGAGAACTCGGACATCGTTATCCGTGCCGTCCCAATCCATCTGGCTGAGTTCGTAGAAGAAATACAGGTGTCCGCTTGCGGGCAATATGCCCTCGTGGTCGAGGGGTGCGAGGTCAGCGCAATCGATTTGCAGCAGCAATGACAGGGGGCGGCCACTGTTGTCGTGTGGCCACTGGAAATCATCGGCCACATCAGGCCGTCCGCCATATTTGGAGCAACCGGCTGGCAATGGGGCGTTACAGTTGTTAGCAAACGAGATATGGATGGTGTCACGAGCAAAGGACTTGAGCAATTCCATGTAGTGGCTCACCTTATCTTCGTCAAATTCGACCTCATCGGCAGTTTGCTCGGCCGAGAGTTGCGCTAATTCCTTGATAGCCTTGTGGTATCTGATTAACTGGTACAGCAAGTAGCCCTTAATTGCGATCAGTAGAACCAACAGCCCCCAGAACATGAGGGGCGTGGCAAACAAGTAGGTAAGAACAAGGATGAAGATGCTCAGCGAGGTGCGGAATCTCATTTTCATCGGGTTGAAGAAGGCACCGATTACCGCCTTTACTGACTGGGCCTGCTCCACATCTTCCTCCACTTCCTCCACTTCATCGACCGATCTTCCCGGCCTGATGTGAACGAGGGCACGGTACCATCCGTGAGCCATCAGCAGCACGACTGCGATGAGCATGATGATGCGGGTTCTGCTCTCGGTATCCCAGTCGGTGACCAGGATGCGAAGGGCTACGCCGCCGATAATCGTGAAGCATATCAGCGCAATCGCGGGTATCAGTATTCCAGATTTCTTCTTGTCCAAATCAGTTGATATGAGTTATAAAAAATGTGAACCGGGAATATCAAATGATTGAATCTCTCGGTCCACGATTATGGACTACTGTTCGAGGGCGGCGATGACGTTGAGCAGGGTCTGGCCCACCTCGCCCAGGGTGGCGGGGTCGATGGCATCCATGGTGTCATGCACGGTGTGCCACTCGGGGCAGAAGCCCGTGGGGCTGTCGCTGCGCATGTCAATGATGTCAACACAAGGAATGCCGGCGCGATTGACAAAGATGTGGTCGTCGGTCACGGCTCCGCCCTGTGCGTTAATGAAGTGGCTGCCGGCGGTATTATTCCACACCAGGTCAACGAAGCCTCTCGCATATTGTGTCGAGTAGTACTCGCGGGTGAAGGTGGCGTCGCTGGCGCCCACCATGTCGAGCAGGATGCCAAACACGGGCTTGTAACCCTGGACGTGGGGATGGCTAGCCCAATATTGGGTTCCCAATGCCCACGACTCCTCGTTGTCGTCCACGCCCATGTCCTCGGCATCGACCAGCACGATATCGATGCCCAGGGTGGTCTTGTCGGCTTTGAGCTGACTGGCCAGCTGCAGCAACACGCCCACACCGCTGGCACCATCGTTGGCACCCATGACGGGCTTGCGGTGGTTGGCGGCATCGGGATCGTTATCGGCCCAGGGACGGCAGTCCCAGTGGGCAAGCAGCAACAATCGCTGGCTGGCCTCGGGATTGATGATGCCGATGATGTTCTTAATACCTAGGCTGCCCTCGGTAGCGGTCTGTACGGTGCCCGTCTGCATGATGACGGTGTCGCATGAGGCCTGCAGGGTTGACATGAGCCAGTCGGCACACTTGGCGTGGGCCGGGGTACCTGGCACTCGTGGGCCAAATTCGCATTGCTGTCGCGTCAACTCCATCGCCTTGCTGCTGTCAAAGGGGGAACGGCCAGCCATGGCTGTAACGCTATCGTTGACGGCTGCCTCGCTTGCCGTGCTTGTCCCGGTGCTGCCGCATGCCGCCATCATGGCGACCAGTGCTATGGATAATAATGTCATCTTCATGTCGATGGTGTGAAAAAAAAGATGCGGTATGTCATCGTCCGCTGTGGTGCGGATACGACATACCGCATCCTTTAATAAGTTGGGTTGTCTTGAAATGCGATTGTTGTTTACTTGGCCTTCTCTTCCTTGGCGGGAGCGTCACTCTTGGCAGGCACGTTTACCGTGGTGCTGGTGGTTGCCTTCTTGGCATCGGCGGCAGCGGCAGGAGCAGTCTGCTCGGCCTGGGTACCGAAGTTAGGAGCCTGGGTCTCGCTGGTGGGTAACTTCTTGATTTGGGGAGCGCCCTCAACGATGCTGGGAGCGGTCACAAATGCCGAAGCGATGCTCAGCGCGCAGATGAAAATGGACAGACCCCAAGTGGCCTTCTCAACAAAATCGGTGGTCTTGCGAACGCCCATGAACTGGTTATAGTTGTTCACGTTGGCAGCAAGGCCGCCACCTTTAGATTTTTGAATAAGGATGACACCGACCAACAGAATCGATGCGATCACGATCAGAATTGCAAAAATAGTGTACATTTTTTCTTATTTTTTGTCGTTTAGTGTCTCATTTAAGACCAATTTGGCCAAAAACCGAATTTGGTCTGCAAAGTAAATACTTTTTTCTGGATATTTCAAACTTAATCGCTCAATAATTTCAAGAGCCTGTGAATATTTGTGTCTGGCGATGTACATTTTAGCCAAACTTTCACTGAGCATAGAACCATCGTTTTCGGTGGGATTGTCGATGCTCTCGCTGGCGATTTCGGCTTTCTCTTCCTCGCCGACGGGTGCGGTGATGGGCACCTGCGCGGCTTGCTCTCCCAGCTGCATCTGCTCGGCGATAAACTTATTGATAATGTCGTCCTGGGCATCGGCGCCATTGAGGTTCATGCCGCCCTCCTCCTTCTCCTGGGCCGCTAGCACGTCAGCATAGTCGGGCTGTGGATTGAAGATGGCGCGGTCAATGGCCTCGACCTCGCAAGGGCTGGTCTTGCCATAGTTGTCCAGGAAACGGTCGATGGTGGTGACCGTGTCGGGCGTTTCGGGCAGCGCCTCGGGCGTTTGGAATTCGGCCAGCAGGCCGGCGTCCTCGCCCAGCTGGAGGGCCAGAGCACGGCGGTCGGGATGAGCGATGGCAAGCCTGGACAGCACGTCCTCATTGCCCTTCACGCCATTGTGGCGCAGGTATAGCAATGCGGGCATGATGCTATAGGGGGCATCGTGCTCGGCCTGTTCCAGCCACTGCCGCGACACCTCGCGGTCGCTGCCGTCAGCCAGTTGTTTGATATCCTCAATCCAGGTTGTCATGTTGTTGCCTTAGTTAACAAATAGTGTGCCAATGTTACCAGTCGCCCAGCGTGGCATTGAAGATGAGGTCACTCAGGTCCTTGCATATCTGGTTGCAGAGCTCATCCTGCACGTCAACCAGCAGCTCGCTGCTGGAGAAGTCACGGTAGGCGCTGAAGGACAGGTCCTTGGACAGGCTCTGGTTCTTGTTGTTGATGTACTTGACCTTAACGGTGATCGTCAGGCGCGTCTGGCTGGCGTAGGCATCCTCGCCGACGGCCTGTGGCGATAGCTGGTAGTTGGTGATTTCTCCCTCCATGCGCAGGTCGGCATTGTTGCCGTCAATTACGCGCAGGCGCGTCTGCTGGGCAATCATGTCGGTCATGCGGTTCTCAAACATCGACTGCAGCGGCGGATAGACCAGCGCGGCGCGGATGGGGAACTCGCCAAAGGAGATCGTCTTATAGACGTTGTAGTCGATAGACGCCCCGTTGAGCGTGTATCGCGGGATGCACGCCTGCCACCCCAGGGCAGCGAGGACAATTGCCAGTGTGATGAAAAGCCGTTTCACTGCCGTTCCAGGTTATATTGCTTGATTTTGCGGTACAGGGTACGCTCCGAGATGTTCAACTCTTGGGCCGTGAGTTTGCGGCGGCCGTTATTGCGCCTGAGGGCGTTCTCGATGGTCTCGCGCTCGGTCTCGTCGAGGGTTTTCACCGTCTCGCCCTCGATGTCGAGCGGAGCCACCTCATCGACGCGGCCCAGGTCTTGTGCCTCGTGCTGCATGTTGCGGTAGGGCGACGAGATGTTCATCTCACTGGATGTGTTGCCCAGTTCCAGCAACGGGTTGGGCTCGCGTTTGAGTTCATGCACCGTCGATGAGACGTGTGAAGTGGTTCCCATGCCGTCGATGCGCTTTTTCAGGGACTCGATCTCGGCCCGCATCGACAGGATGAGGGTGAATAGCTGTTCGCGCTCGGCGTTGTAGTCAAAGTTTGGCTGCGACTGCACCGTCAGGGCCGTCTCGCGGTTGGTGGGCATGTACTGGCGCAGGGTGCCGGCATCGACCGTGTTGCCGCTCTCAAAGAGGGCGACCTGCTCGATGACACTCTTCAACTGGCGCACGTTGCCCGGCCAGTGGAATGCCTTGAGCATCTGCTGGGCATCGTCGGTGAGCGTGACCTCGCTGGTGCGGTTCTCGTTGATGAAGTTGCGCAGGAACAGCCTGGACAGCAGCACGATGTCGTCGCCGCGCTCGCGCAGGGGCGGCACGTTGATCTGCACCGTGGACAGGCGGTAGTACAGGTCCTCGCGGAACTTGCCGTCCTTGACGGCCTGCATCATGTCCTTGTTGGTGGCGGCCACGACGCGGATGTTGGTCTTGCGCACCGTGCTGTCGCCCACACGCAGGTACTCGCCGTTCTCGAGCACGCGCAGCAGGCGCGCCTGGGTGCTCATGGGCATCTCGGCCACCTCGTCCAGGAAGATGACACCACCGTCAGCCTCCTCAAAGTAGCCCTTGTGGTCGGCGATAGCACCGGTGAATGAGCCCTTAACGTGGCCAAACAGTTCGCTGTCGATGGTGCCCTCGGGGATGGCACCGCAGTTGACGGCGATATACTTCTTGTGCTTGCGCGGGCTGCTCTCGTGGATGATCTTGGGGAACGACTCCTTGCCCGAGCCGCTCTCGCCGATGATGAGCACGCTCAGGTCGATGGGAGCCACGAGCATGGCACGGCGAATGGCGCCAATCAGGGCAGGTGACTCGCCCACGATGCCGAAGCGCAGCTTCAATGCGCGGATGTCGTTGTCGGTTATTTTTGTTGCCATTTCTTCATTTTGTAAGTTTCGTTCTTCAGGAATACGCCCAATTCCTCGGGCGTCTTGTACTTTGCGTACTGCTCGGGCATGATGGGATCATGCACGCTGACGCGGAAGTCGTAGCTCTTGCGGCGGAACATCTCGGAAGGCAGCCTCAATGTTCTCAATTTCCAGCTGATTGCGCCCAGTAGCAGGGAAATCCAGCTATTGTGGCCGTGGATGTAGATGGGAATGACAGGCACCTTGAGCTTCATGATCAGGCGCATGATCACGGGCTGCCACTCGCGGTCCTCGACGCGCAGCTTCCACGTGAGCTTGCTCACGGCACCGGCAGGGAAGAATCCCATCGGGTGGCCGGCCTTGACGTGCTTGAGCGTGTCGCTGATGCCCTGCATCGACACGGCTTTCTTGGCGGGGTCGTCGCTGGCCAGGGCATCGACGGTGATGAAGTTGGGCATCATGCCGCCAATCTTGCTCAGTATCATGTTGACCATGAACTTGTAGTCAGGCCTGTGGGTGCCGATGATGTGAATCATCATCACGCCATCAACGGCGCCAAAGGGGTGGTTTGTCACGGTAATGAATGCACCCTCGGGCAGGTTGTCGAGCACCTCGCCGTTGTCATAGGTGATGGTGGCGTTCAGGTCCTTGAGTACACCAGTGCAGAAGGGGACGCCCGGCGTGTGGCAGTTGTGGCCGTGAATCCAGTTGGCGTCGTCCATGTCGAACAGGTGGAACAGCCACTTGACCAGTTTGGGTTTCCCGTCAAAGAAGGGCACCAGTTTCCTCACGTCGTCATAGTCCAGAATATCGGGCTTGATAGTGGGTTGCTGCTCTATGTTGGGTTGCTCTTGTAGGTTGTTTTGTATCTTGTTTTCTTCCATTTATTTACAATGTACTATTATTGGGGCCGCAAATTTACGAAGTTTTTTTGTGAACTGACATCAAAAAATCGTTAAAAGTGACATTTTGGCAGTGCAAACACCATGCCAAAAATCGCCAAAGGCCGATCAGTTGAAATATCTGATAGACCAAAGGCGCTCCCAAGATTATTTGAGGACGAGTAGTGTGGCTTGCTGGTTACTTGTAGCGGTCGCTGATGTTGTAGATGGCCTTGTAGATGTCGCGGTCGATGTCGGTGAGGGGGATGTTGCGGCGTTTCATCACGCGCTCGGCGATGGTGTAGAATGTCTCAAGGGGCACGTTCTTGAAGCCTGCGGCAGCGCTGCCTTCCTGGAAGGAGGCGACGAAGTTGCGGGGAAATCCCGCCCCATGGATGTTGACGCCAACGCCCAGCACAGTGGCTGTGTTGATCATGCCGTTGACGCCGATCTTGCTGTGGTCGCCCATGAAGAGTCCGCAAAACTGCAGCCCTGTGCGCTCGAAGCGCTTGCTGGCGTAGTTCCACAGCTTGATTTCGCCATAGTCGTTCTTGAGGTTGCTGGCCGTGGTTCCGCCACCGATGTTGCACCACTCACCGATAACGGCATCACCCAGGAAGCCCTCATGGGCCTTGTTACTGTAGCCGATGAAGACGGTGTTCTCGACCTCGCCGCCGATTTTGCAGTGAGGTCCCAGCGTGGTCGCGCCATAGACCTTGGCGCCGATGCGCACCTTGGCATCATGGCATGCCGCAAAGCCTCCACGAATGCAGGCTCCCTCCATGACCTCGACGTTGGGGCCAATGTAGATGGGTCCCTCGTGGGTGTTGAGCATGGCGCCCTCGACATAGGCCCCTGGCTCGATGAAGATGCGTGAGGTGTCACCGATGACGGTGTTGGAGGCCGGTACGGGCTGTGACTGGCGCCCAGCCGTCAAGCGATTGAAGTCCTGTTCCAGGACCATACCATTAAACATGAAGATGTCATACAGGTGCTTGACGATGAGAGGAATTTCTTGGGGGAACTGCACGTTGGTATAGTGACGTGTGTCAAAGTCGTGGGCCGTTCCGTTGAAGGCGATGAGCTCCTCACCTACCATGAGGGCTTCGCCCAGCTGCAACGACAGCACCTGCTGGGCCAGCTCGGGCGTGGGTATAACGTGGCCAGCCACCATCAGATTGCTGCTGCGGCGCACGTGCAGCGGGAATTTCTTCTTGAGGTAGGGGACGGTGAGGTAGCTGTAATTGGCCTCGCCGAGCAAGTCTTGCCACTTCTCGCCGATGGTGGTGATGCCCACGCGCAGCATGGCCGTGGGGCGGGTGTAGGTGAACGGCATGAGTTGCCTGCGCACCTCATTGTCGTCAAACAGGATGATGTTGCGTGCTGTCTTCTTCATATATCAGGCAGTATGTCGATTGGTTTTCGGTCGGCAAAAGTAGTTTAATTTCTTGAATAATGTTGCATCGGTGGTCAAAAATGGTTAACTTTGCACGTTAATTGACCAACATTGACGGGACATGGATTTTATCGAACAAGAAATCAAGGGCGTATGGATTATCGAGCCCAAGCGGTTTGGTGACCAGCGCGGCTACTTCAGCGAGGTGTTCAAGCAGCATGAGTTTGACGCACATGTGGGACATGTGAACTTTGTGCAGGACAATGAGTCGTTCTCGACCCACGGCGTGGTGCGTGGTCTGCACTTCCAGCGTGGAGCAGACAGTCAGGCCAAGCTGGTGCGCGTCTCTCAAGGCCGGATCCTGGATGTGGTGGTTGACCTGCGTCATGGCAGTCCCACGTGGGGACGCCATCTGGCCGTAGAGTTGAGCGCCGAGAATGGGCGGCAGATGTTTATCCCGCGTGGCTTTGCCCACGGGTTTGCCGTGCTTGGCGATGCTGCACAGTTCCAGTACAAGGTGGATAACCTGTATGCTCCGCACAGCGAGGCGACTTTGCGCTTTGACGACCCCGCCCTGGGCATCGACTGGCGCATCGACCGTCAGGACATGATCTTGAGCGAGAAGGATCTAAAGGGCCTCCCCCTTGATGGGATGACGCCTGAGTTCCTGGGGTTCTAGCCTCCCGGCTATTGACAGCAAAGTTATAAGGATAATAATATAAATGTGGGCAGCGGTCTCGGTTGACTGCTGCCCACATGCTGTTGATGCTTATCGTGCGGATTAGTTCTTGAACACCAGCTGGCCGTCGGAGGCATCGATGATGATGGGCCTGTCACGGTTGACCCTGGCGGCAATGATGTCCTTGCTCAACTGGTTGAGCACCATCGACTGGATTGCCCGCTTGACGGGACGGGCGCCGAATTCGGGATCATAGCCCGCCTTGCCCAGCAATGCGATGGCGGCATCGGTGACCTCAAGAGTAATGCCGTTCTTGGCAAGCATCTTCTTGATGCCGGTGAGTTGCATGGTAACAATCTGGCGTATCTGCTCCTCGTCGAGCGGCGTGAACATGATGATCTCGTCGATGCGGTTGAGGAACTCGGGACGGATGGTCTTCTTCAACATTTCCATCACATCGTCACGGGTCTGGCCGATGACCTGGTCGCGGTTGCTGTCGGTCAGGTGCTCGAAGCGCTCGCGAATGAGGCTCGAGCCCAAGTTGCTGGTCATGATGATGATGGTGTTCTTGAAGTTGACGGTGCGACCCTTGTTGTCGGTCAAGCGGCCGTCGTCGAGCACTTGCAGCAAGACGTTAAATACATCGGGGTTAGCCTTCTCGATTTCGTCGAACAAGACAACGGAATAAGGCTTGCGGCGCACGGCCTCGGTCAACTGACCGCCCTCATCATACCCCACATAGCCGGGAGGCGACCCGATGAGCCTGGTGACCGAGAATTTCTCCTGATACTCGCTCATGTCGATGCGCGTCATCATATTCTCGTCGTTGAACATATAGTCGGCCAATGCCTTGGCCAGTTCGGTCTTGCCCACGCCGGTCGTACCCAGGAAGATAAATGAGCCGATGGGGCGACGCGGGTCGTTAAGGCCTGCACGGCTGCGTCTGACGGCGTCGCTGATGGCCTTGATGGCATCATCTTGGCCAACAACCCGCTTGTGCAGCTCTTCCTCGAGGTGCAGGAGTTTCTCCTTCTCGCTCTGCAGCATCTTGTTTACCGGGATGCCTGTCCAGCGCGAAACTACGTCGGCAATGTCGTCGCTGTCAACTTCCTCCTTGATGAGCGCCTTGTCGCCCTGCATGTCACGCAGTTGCTCCTGGAACCGGGCATTCTCGTCCTGCTTTTGCTTAATGAGCGAGTAGCGGATTTCGGCCACGCGGCCATAGTCGCCATTGCGCTCGGCGCGTTCGGCTTCAAAGTTGAGTTGCTCGATGTCGATTTTGTTCTGCTGGATGTGGTTGATGAGCTCTTTCTCGCTTTTCCACTTCGCATTGTAGTCGCTCTCGCGGTCCTTGAGTTCGGCAATCTGCTTGTCGAGGTCAGCGATGCGCGCCTCGTCGCCGTCGCGCCTGATGGCCGCCCGCTCAATCTCCAGTTGCGAGATTTTGCGGGAAATCTCGTCCAGGCCCTGGGGCACGCTGTCCATCTCGATGCGCAGTTTGGCTGCTGCCTCATCAACCAGGTCGATCGCCTTGTCGGGCAGGAAGCGGTCGCTGATGTAGCGCTGGCTGAGCTGCACGGCGGCAATGATGGCGTCGTCCTTGATGCGCACCTTGTGGTGGTTCTCGTAGCGCTCCTTCAAGCCACGCAGGATGGCTATCGCGCTCTCCTCATCAGGCTCATCGACCATGACGATCTGGAAACGGCGCTCGAGGGCCTTATCTTTCTCGAAGTACTTCTGGTACTCGTCGAGCGTGGTGGCACCGATGCTGCGCAGGTCGCCACGAGCCAGTGCGGGCTTGAGGATGTTGGCGGCATCCATGGCTCCGCTGCTCTTGCCTGCGCCCACCAGGGTGTGGATCTCGTCGATGAAGAGGATGATCTCGCCATTGGCCTGTGTGATCTCGTTGATGACCGACTTGAGTCGTTCCTCAAACTCGCCCTGATACTTGGCTCCGGCAATCAGCGCTCCCATGTCGAGCGAATAGACCTGCTTGCGCTTCAAGTTCTCGGGCACGTCGCCGCGCACAATACGCTGCGCCAGTCCCTCGACGATGGCTGTCTTGCCCGTGCCCGGTTCACCGATGAGGATGGGGTTGTTCTTGGTGCGGCGGCTCAGGATCTGGAGTACACGGCGTATCTCGTCATCGCGTCCGATGACGGGGTCCAGCTTGCCTTGGCGGGCTCGCTCGTTGAGGTTGATGGCATATTTGCTCAAGGCGTTATATTGCTCCTCGGCACTCTGCGAGGTCGCATTCTTGCCTTTGCGCAGCTCCTCGATGGCGGCCTTGAGGTCGTCATGAGTCATGCCGGCATCCTTGAGGATGCTGGATGCAGTCGATTTGACCTCAAACAGTGCCATCAGCATGGCCTCGACCGTGACATACTGGTCTCCGCCCTTGCTGGCAATGTCGTTGGCCTTCTCCAGCACCTTGCTGGCGTCGTTGCTCAGGTAGGGCTCGCCACCGCTCACTCGAGGCAAGCGTTGCAGCGCCTCTTCAAGAGGACGGCTCACATTAGCTGGATTGATATCCAGCTTCTGGAAGATGAAGCGCACCACAGCATCGCCCTCGGTGATGATGGCCTTGAGCAGATGCTCGGGCTCCACGGCTTGGTTTCCGCTGGCGCGTGTCAGTTGCACGGCCTTCTGGACAACCTCTTGTGCTTTGATAGTAAAATTGTTGAAATTCATATAGTTGTTTCTCCTTTCATTGCTTTTTGATGGTCTGTAAAGACTTCATTTCACATGGTATCAACACTTGTGCCAATGGGGTAAAACTGCCATTTTGACAGCAAACAAAAGCGGCCCGTTGATCAACGGGCCGCTACCGGTATTGGTGGGTTGTTTTGATGCTTATTTTTTAGCCATCACGGTGATGAATGTGATGAGCGACATGGCGGTGCCGAGCATGCCGATTGCGGTTGTGTAGATGGGAGGCATGCTCCATGCCGAACGGGCTCTATAAACCGTGGGCTGAGCGTACAGTATGTCGTTCTGCTGCAGCTCAAATTCAGGCATGGTCATGATGTTGGCGTCCTGAATATTGAAACGCTTAATTGTTCGCTGGCCGTTGGCATCGGTGCGAATGAGCAGGATGTTGTCGCGGCGTGCTTGCAGGGTCAGGTCTCCGGCTTGGGCGATTGCCTCAAGAAGGTTGAGGCGTCCGTTCTCGGCTTCGATGACGCCCTTCCCGCTAAACTCGCCCAGGCAATACACGCGGAAGTTCTGCAGGCGGCATTCAATGTTGGGGAGCTCGTTGAGGTAACGAGGATAGATCAGCGAGGCGATGTACTCCTCGATCTTATTGCGTGTCATTCCCGAGACGTGCAGCTTGCCCAGAACAGGGAAATTGATATTGCCATCGTCATCGACCAGATAGAACATGGTAGAGCGGTCGCCCATTGTGTTGTACATTCCACTACCCTCGCCCAGTCTGGGAATGTACTGGATCTTGTTAAAAGGCCTGACAGCATCGTTGTTGGACGCCGACACGTTGATCTGCAACATGTCACCAGGCTTGGTGGTGAAGTCACCTGCATGGGCAGTGAGGGATGCCAGTGCGGGGGCAGGGATATCATCGATGTTTGTTAGATAGGGCACGGTCTTCTCGGTTGTGCATGCGGCAAAAAGCAATGCCGTGGCAGCGAGCAAAAGTAGGTTGCGGATTTTCATATCTCTATTTATTTAGTGTTTATAATTTTCTAACTTGCAAAGTTAATAAAAATTGCGATAACACCACTTTTTTTGTGGAAAAACATCATTGCGTAAGCATTTTTTCAGTTCCTTTGCATGCATGAACACGTTACAACCCGCTATTGAACGTCATCCGTGGCAGCCCTTTGTCCCTAAGGATGCAAAATATCTTTTTCTGGGCACATTCCCGCCCCAGGAACACCGCTGGTCCATGGCCTTCTATTATCCTAATCGGACCAACGACTTCTGGCGCGTCATGGGTCTTATCTTTATGGATGACCGTGATGCCTTGTGGGACCGCGAGGCGGGGCGTTTTGACCTTGATGCCATCAAGGCCCTGCTCGGGAGAGAAAAAATCGCCCTGTGGGACACGGGCATGGCCGTGCGCCGCCTGAAAGGCAATGCCAGTGACAAGTTTCTTGAAATCGTGGAACCGATAGACCTTGCCGTGTTACTTGATGCGCACCCGACAATTACCCGGGTTGTCACTACCGGCGAGAAAGCTACCGGAGTGATTGCTGCTCAGGCAGGTGTGGAGCTGCCGGCGATAGGAATTCCCGTCGAATGTGAGGTTCGGGATCATCACTTCACCTTGTGGCGTATGCCTTCAACTTCGCGGGCCTATCCACTGGCTCTGGAGAAGAAGGCCGAGGCATATCGGCGCATTTTTGACCGTTGAGCGAGGCGGCCAGCCGAATGAAGCCTGTAGGGCCTGACTTGCGGGTGTTAATAACTTTTTGCTGAGATAAACCTCTCAGAATTTTGTCGCAGATTGAAAAATGTGTACTTTTGTATGATGATTTCAATTATTGATCATATAGAATACTTGATTACACGCTATGATTGTGTAATCGTCCCGGGGTGGGGCGCATTCATCGCCAACTATGACGCTTCGAGCTATGATGCCGAGGCTGGAGTGATGTCGCGTCCTCGCCGCTCCATAGGTTTTAATGCAAGTGTGAGTCACAGCGATGGCCTGCTGGCCCACTCGATGATGCGTCGTGAAGGCATGGATTATAACGAGGCAATGAAATACATCGCCGACAGTGTGACCACCTTCCGCCAGCAGTTGGCGATGGATAGCGAGGTCTCGATGGGACGTCTGGGCTACTTCCGCCGCAACGAGGGACGTTTCATTGAGTTTGTGCCCTTCTATCATGGCAACGGTAGCGATCAGTTCTATGGTCTCGACGACATGGCCATCAAGGATGTGGCAACGCTTGAGCGTGATGCCGCCATGGCCGAGGAAATGCCTGCCGCCATTGTTCCTCAAGAGCGCAATCTGTTTGTGCGCAAGGCTGTGCGTGCCGCCGCCTCGATTGCTGTGCTGATCGGTTTGGGTGTAATCTTGTCAACGCCTATTATCGTCAACCGCAACCATCAGGACATTGCAAGCATGACGCCCACGATAACGGCTCCCCATGCTCAGCAATTGGGCGTGTCGGTAGAACAGGGCGTGACGACCGGGGAAATTACTCCTGTCGCTGCTCAGCCCACGATTGCCAGCGTTGGCAACGAGTCAGGACACTACTACATGGTGATTGCGACATTGCGCAACCAGCAGGAGCTGGATGCGTTCAAGAGCGCCAATCCCTCGCTGGTGCCCTATATGAAGATAATGAAGTATAAGGAATTCATGTGTGTATATGTGGCTCGTAGCGATAACTATGACACGTTAATGAGCCTGCGGGATGAACTCCCTGAGAGTTTGAGCGACATCTGGATTTACAGCTGATGCGGGAAGCATCAGGCAGGTGTATCGTTTGCCCTTCAGCATCAACATTACCACATCATCCTTTTCAATAATATGGAGCACGTCATCCCATGGGATGGCGTGCTTTTTCATGCGCTCGTCGCTAAAGGTGAGCGTGATGCCGTCGTGGTCGAGAGTTGCCGTTTTCTCCATGATAGACCATCTGGCCTCGGGTGACAGGCCGTAGTAGAAATAGAGCAGTGCCAAAACCATGGGTAGCACGATAAACAGTACCATCATCGCGACGATAATGAAACGCACGTCTACCCAGATGGCAAATATGCCACACAACGCAATGGGCAGTGCCATCCACAGCCAGTTGTCGGCAACGAACATGGAGCACAAGTGCCTCATGTAGGTGCCCGAAGTGACACTGCATTGCCCGATGGTCATTATTTCTTCTTGTTTTTCTTGCTCTTGTTGAGAAGGGCACGGCGACGAGCCAGCTCCTCATAGCCGCGCTTGTAGGCTTGGATGTTTTTCAGCTTCAAGGTTTGGCAGTAGCCGGTACCCTCGTTGTTGTAGAGTTTGGACAGGTTAAGGTACTGCTTGCCATTGCCACGCTCAACAGGAAAAACTTCGGCTTTGCGCTTGTTGACGCGGTCGCACTGTACCGAGTGGTTGTCGGCAGTGGTCCCAGTCAGCTCGGGAGCTACACCGTCTTCACCTGTCCACACGGCATAAACCTCGGCACAGGGTGGATAACCTAAGGCAATCCACATCGTTGTGAGCAACGGACTCTCTCCGGGAATGACACCCTCGATGACGACGCTGGCCGTGGAAATGCGTCGGGGAATGAAGTCCTGATCCACAATCCACGAGTCGCCACTGCGAGTGAAGTCCTTGCCCAGCTGCGAGTTGTAGAAGGTGCGTGACAGCTCCTCGGTAAACACGGCGGGAGTGATGTCCTGGGCTGCGACGTGAGGAGCCAGCAATGCCTTCTCATTCTTCTCGCGCACGTATCCCATCCCCTTGTCTTTCACGCCGCTATAGGAATAGTTGGTGCGCATCAGAATGCCGTCTTGAGCGTCGGCGAGGTCAAATTTTACATACTTGTAATTGCCCGTCTCAAAGTAGGCCCCGTTGCCGGCGGCATCAATGACGCCGAAGTTGGCCTCGACTCCCAGCGGCTTGGGCAGCGTCTTCAACAGTCCTTCAAAATCGTCCACCGTCTTGCAGCGTTCCAGCGCATAGCGCATGAGCTCTCCCTCGCGGTCCATGTTCTTCACGCCATCGTTCCCATTCAGGTTGTAGGAGGCGGTGTTCATGATGGCAAAGCCGGCCTCGTTAAAGCCCATCCATGCCGCAGTATCGTTCAAGTCCCGTGCGTCAAATAAGGCCACAAACTCCATCAGCCCGTCGTGGCCCTTGATTCGCTCCACGCGGTTGTTCAGGTCGTTGGTGTCGCGGTTCTTCCACAGCAGCGGCCTGCCGTTGGCCGTGAGCTTGCCGCTCACGATGGCCGATGTGCAGGCGTCACCGGCGATTGCGAGGCACAGGATTGCTACCAGCGCTATCAATATCCCTTTTTTCATTATCGATGAATTTAAATTATAAACGACAAAAACTTTTTTGGCAATGATTCCCTTTTACGTTCACTTGCGCACGTAGTGGGGCATCTCCTGCGGGATAACCATTGAGATCTCGACCATGCCGCAGACTTTTCCGTCCCGCCGCCATGGCGTCTGGTAGATCATTTTCTTGACGCCCTGCTTGTCGATAGTGTAGCAGTTGACGGTATCGGTGGCAATCATGTGGCGGATTTTCTCTTGCGACTTCTCGCTGTGGCAAGGCATGAGATTCTGCCCGAGCATGGTGCGTCCATCCTTGTCAAACGTCGCGCGTGAGCGCTCGTTCATGAAAATCACTTTTCCTTCCAGGTCACACACGGTGATGGCGCAGTGGGTGCCTTCGGCCCATGCCAGCGCTTCGTTGATGATATCTTTTTCGTTCATGATGTTCTTTGGTTTTATTTGTTGTTGACAACGTTGACGGGAGTGCCGTTGAGGTAGGCGGCGACGTTACTGGTGATGACATCCATCAGGCGCGTGCGGGCCTCAAAGCTGGTCCATCCGATGTGGGGCGTGAGGTAGCAGTTGCGCGCGGTGAGCAGGGGATGGTCGGCGGCGGGCGGCTCTACCGAGGTGCAGTCCACGGCGGCGGCATACAGGTGGCCGCTATTCAGTGCGTCGGCCAGGTCTTGCTCTACAATCAGTGCGCCGCGGGCCATGTTGAGCACGATGGAGCCCTGCTTCATCATCGCCAGCCCATCGGCGTTGATCATTCCCGTGGTGTCGGCATTGAGCGGGCAGTGCATGGTCAGGACGTCGCTGGTGCGCAGCAGGTGCTCCAGGCTGTCGGCCTTGATGATGCCGTCGGGCAACTGTTCCTGGCTCTTGCTGGTATAGGCCATCACGCGCATGTTCATCGCCAGTGCCATGCGTGCCACAGCGCTGCCGATGTTGCCCAGGCCCACGATACCCATCTGCTTGCCTGCCAACTCGATCAGGGGCGTGTTGAAGTAAGCGTAGCTGCCGCAGTTGGTCCACTTGAGGTCGCGAGCCTCGTCGGTGTAGTGCTGGGGCTGCCAGCAGATGTTCAGCAAGTGGGCGATAGTGAGCTGTGCGACACTGTCGGTGCTGTAGGCAGGCACGTTGGTCACGATGATGCCGCGCCGGCTGGCTTCGGCAACGTCGACGACGTTAAATCCGGTGGCCATGACACCAATGTACTTGAGCTCGGGCAGCTGGGCGATGGTGGCTGCATCAATGGGGACCTTGTTGGTCAAGACCATCTCAGCGTCACGGCAACGCTCGACCACAGTGTCGGCAGTGCCAAAGTCATAGATGTCACAGGGAGCAAGTGCCTTCATGGGTTCCCACGATAGGTCACCGGGATTGCCGGCGTATCCGTCAAGAATAACGATTTTTCTCATAATGCTATTTTGTGATTATCGATTGTATTTGAGGACAAAATTAAATGAAAAAAGCCAAATGACAAAAATAATCACTAATTTTGCACATCGAAATAAAAAGAACGCCGAGATATGGATAACAAGAAGTTGGTTAGTACTGTTGCCACAAAGCTGGGCCGCACAAACGAGGATGTGAGCAAACTGCTTGATGCTCTGGCCGGTGTAATGCGTACAAGATGTGGCGAGATGGACACAATAGTAGTGCCCAGTTTCGGCACCTTTGAACCCAAGAAACGCAACGAGCGCGTCATGATTAATCCCGGAAACGGTCGTCGAATGCTGATTCCTCCCCGTGTGGTGCTCACGTTCAAGATGAGTCATGTGTTAAAGGCAAAACTTAAATAATCTCAAGGTAAAAAAGGAAGGGAATAACCGATGAATGCAAAGATTACATTAGTGGAACTTACTCAGTTGATGGCCGAGTCCACCTCGACCACCAAACGCGTTTGTGAACTTTTCCTGCGCGAACTGTTCGCCACTATTTCCCAGGCACTCATCGAGGGCGAGAGCGTGAAGATTAAGGGTATAGGAACCTTTAAGGTGACCGAGGTGAAGCCTCGCAAGAGCGTGAGTGTCCAAAGCGGCAAAAGCATTGAGGTGAAAGGCTATAGCAGGATTACATTCACTCCCACCAAAGCGTTAGCGGCGGCCGTTAATCAGCCGTTTGAACAATTTGAGACGGTTTACCTCCACGATGAGGTGAGCGATGAAAAACTTGCCGAAATCGATGAACGTTATCCTTCAATCCTTCCCGAAGACACTGTAGAGGTGCCAGCGGCACAGGAGGAGCCCAGTGGCGTTGAACAGCTTGCTGCCGCGCCCAATCAGAATGATGACTCGGCCGATAACCTCGATGCCCCGTCCACAACCGAAGTTGAACCGCAGCCTGTTCCCGATCAGGTTCGCCCGACAGTGATCGAAGAGCCAGTGGGTCAAAAAGCACTTGCCGCATTTGGTGTGCCTGTTGAGCACGAGCCGGCACCGGAACCCGAGGCGGCACCCGAACCCGAGGCGGCACCCGAAAAGCCCGCGCGGCTGGGTCCGCTCATGGGAATCCCTATCGATGGCCCCTCAACACCCGAGCCCGAAGCCGTCGCTGCAAAGCCCGTGCCCGAGCCTGAACCCGAACCCGACGAGGAAGACCATTTCTATCGACCTGCTCCCCGCAATATCTTCACACCCACCAAGGAACAGATTTCGCGTCAGCAATCGCTCAATGAAAGGCGTCACCTGTGGCCTTGGCTCATCGCTGCGCTGGTAGCCGTGGGCGTCCTGGGCTATGTGTTTACCCGATGCGGAGGGCCGAGCGACAGCCAGCAGGCCGCCGTTGTGGCCAATAGTGACTCAATTGAAGCTGCGGTCGAGGAACCCCAAGTGATTACCGATACCGTGACGGCCCAGGTCGTGCTCGTCACGCTGTCCGAGAAGTATTATGGCAGCCCCTGGTTCTGGGTATATATCTACGAGGAGAACAAGGATATCATTTCCAATCCCAATAATGTGCGCCCCGGGACCGAGGTGGTGATTCCGCCTGCCGAGAAGTATGGCATCGATGCCAATGACCCCGCCAGCCTGAAGAAGGCGCAGCGCCGCTCATGGGAACTTCTGAAGGGCAAATGATCCTTTCCTGATTTAATAAATGAAGAATGGCGCTGTGTCATAATTCCGCATCATGATCTAATCGGCCTAACGGCCGAGCGCAGCTCGATCGATGGTTTCAGATGCCAATTATGACACACCTTGTCCCTACTTCAGGAATGATTCTGGAGGCAGATTTGTCGAGTGGTGATAAGCGCTGTCCATCAAGCGCGCGCATTGTTGTGCGATGAGATGCCCGTCATCATAGTAATAATGCAAGTCGCTGCCCATGTCAGGGTCGTGGCTGTAGTCGTGTACACGTTCCCTCCCGAATATCCGCTCCATCTCATACAGGTCATGGTCGCTGATGGCCTCCCATGCATAGTGTGGCGGGATGATGATCTGGTAGTCGGTGCCTTGCTGTTTCAGCATCCTGGCAATTTCGGTCAGCAGCGTCTCTACAGCGGGGGTGATCTTGTCGGGACAGGGCATCATCCTCATTGGCTGGGAGTAGCGGGCCATGTGGGCAGGGGTGAAGAAGGCGTCGGGATTGGTCGCGATCAGGGAGTCGGCCCATGCGTAATAACTCTCGTTGAGGGATTCGATGCGGTCTGGTATATCGGTGGTGGCATATCCCTTGTCAAGCACGAGCTGTGTCGTGAACGCATTGGGATATAAGGTATAGGCCATCAGTTCGGGGTGCCTGAAGGCGTTGAAGTACAGTTGGTGGAATTTCCACCACGACACGTTGGGCGCCGTGGACGGGTGTTGCACGTACAGGATGTCTCCATCGAGAGGCTGCCGCTTGAGCATCTCATCCTCCATGACGATGAGGGCATGCTTGATGCTCACGCCGCGATGAGACAGGTAAGTCAGCTTGTTGAGGATGCCATGCAGGGTCTCGCGCGAGGCGTTGTAGTGGAATGCGCTCACACCTGGGGGCAAATGGGTTATCCAGTCCTGGATGCGGTAATAACCTGATAATGATGAGCCAAAGATGAAGGAGTCAAAATGACGTGTGGGGTAAAAGTAATTGAAGGCCTCGGTCGAGATGTAGCCTGCATTGACGGTGAGTTGCACGGTGTCGGCCGGTGCGGGTGCCTCGCCATCGTAGCTGGACAGGACATTAAAGGGGTCTTTAATGAGGTATAGGCCCACCACCAGCAGGGCGGGTAGCAGTGCCAATAAACTCAGTAGGACAAACCGAGTGATACCCCTGTTCCTCATCAGAAAAAAGTGGAATCAATAACTGTTGATGACCCCTGCTATAACACGTGCGTCATCAGGCGAGATGGGGTGGGCGATGGGCAGGGAAACGATCTCGCTGGCCAGACGCTCGGTCACGGGCAGTTCGGCATGGCTGAGGCTGTGGTAGCAAGGCTGGCGGTGAGGAGGAACGGCATAGTGGATGTCGGTGCCAATGCCGTATTTATCCAGCAGAGCACGGAAGGCGTCGCGTCCCTCGACACGAATTACATACTGGTGCCACGTCTGCTTGATGCCGTCAAAGATGCTCGGTGTGGTCACGCGGGGATTGCTGATGCTGTCGCGATAGGTGCGTGCGACAGCGGCCCGTTCATCGTTTTCACGGTCCAGATGCCTCAATTTGACCCGTAACATGGCCGCTTGAATCTCGTCAAGGCGGCAGTTGTAGCCCTGATAGATGTTGTGGTATCGGCGGTCTGAGCCATAGTTGGCCAGCGCTCTGACTGTTGCGGCCAGTGAGGCGTCGTTGGTGGTAATGGCACCGCCGTCACCCAGCGCTCCCAGGTTCTTGGTGGGATAGAAACTGATGCCGGCAGCATCGCCCAGGCCGCCAGTGACGAATGTGCCGTTGAGTCCGGCGATGTCGCTGATGGCGCCGATGGCTTGTGCGTTGTCCTCGATGATGAGCAGGTTGTGGCTGCGTGCCACCCTGGTGAGCTCATTGTCCCAGCATGGCGTGCCGTAGAGGTGAACCGGCATGACGGCGCGCGTGCGCGGGGTGATGAGTCCTTGCAGCAGAGCCGTATCCATGTTCATCGTCTCCTCGCTGATGTCGCACAGCACGGGCACTAGCCCATTGTCGCTGATGGCCAGCACACTGGCAATGTAGGTGTTGGCAGGCGCAATGACTTCATCGCCATTGTGCAGGATGCCCATTTCCTTGTATGCCCGCAAGATGAGCCTCAAGGCATCCAGACCATTGCTCACGCTGACGCAATACTCCGTCTTGCACAATTGGGCAATTTCCTGTTCCAACAGCTCTGTTTGCTGCCCGTGCAGGTATCGTCCGCTCTCAATCACACCGGTAGCGGCGGCCTTGAGTTCGTCCATATAGGGCGCATTGGTGAGCGCCAAATCAAGAAATGGGTACTTCTTCATGTTCGGTCGGGTTGTTATGGTTTGCTCTTCATGCTATGTTTCAAGCCCATGAACTCCTGATAGTCTCTCACATAGTCCTCCTCGTCAAAGTGGTGTGAGGCCAGTGCCAGACATACCGAGCCTGACGAAAAGTTCTGAAGCGTGCGCCAGATGCCGGGCACCACAAGCAGCCCCTGATTGGGACGGTTGAGGGTGTAGGTGTGCTGGTTGGTGCCATCGTCGATGGTCACGTCAAAGCTGCCGCTGATGGCTATGATGAACTCATGGCACGTGTAGTGGCTGTGTCCCCCTCGCTCGGCCCCGCCTGGCACGTCATATATATAAAATGTGCGTTGCAGCTCAAAGGGCAACTCCACGCCATTGTTGATGGCCGTTAAGTTGCCATTGGCATGATGGTGGCGGTTCAGGGTGATTAATCTACAGTCATTGATATTTGACATGTTGTGAATTTTTAGTTTGTCAATACTACTCATTGTGATTGGAATTGATTAAATGCTGGAAATATTCAATATCGGTGATATAGTCATTTTCGTCATAAAGGGTGCTGGAGAGTACCAGCGCTACCGAGTTGGTAGAGAAGTTGTTGATGTGGCGCCACGTCATGTTGGGGACGTAGAGGCCTATCTGGGGGCGTGACAAGTGGAACGTCTGCTCCTGCCGCCCGGTGTTCACCACCACGTCAAAGCTGCCGCTCAGGGCAATCAGGAATTCCTCTTGCCGCTTGAAGGCATGACCGTCACGCCACATGCCGCTAGGCACATCATATATCCAATAGTTGCGCTGCACCGTGAAGGGCACGTGCTTGCCGCTCTCGATGAAGGTGAGGTTGCCGCGAGGATCATTGATCTTGGGCAACGTGATGAGGCGCGGTATTTTCAGGCCGTCCTTATCCATGCCGCTGGGCCAATTTAATCAGGTACTGACCGTAGTGGTTCTTCTTCATGGGCTCGGCCAGGGCCAGCAGCTGGGTGGCGTCGATCCATCCCTTGCGATAGGCGATTTCCTCGAGGGCTGCCACCTGCACACCCTGCATGTTGACGATGGTGCCGATGAAGTTGGATGCGTCGGCCATCGACTCGCTGGTGCCCGTGTCAAGCCAGGCGAAGCCTCGTCCCAGCGTCTGGACATAGACGCGGTCCTGAGCGAGGAAATTCTGGTTCACAGTGGTGATCTCGAGTTCGCCGCGGGCGCTGGGCTTGATGCTTTTGGCAATCTGTACCACATCGTTGGGGTAGAAGTAGAGCCCCGTCACGGCATAGTTGCTCTTGGGGTGCTCTGGCTTCTCTTCCAGGCTGGTTGCGTTGCCGTGCTCGTCAAAGGCCACCACACCAAAGCGGTTGGGGTCTTTCACGGCATAGGCCCACAACGTGCAGACGTTGTCGCGCTCGGTGCGCTCCACGGCGTTGAGCAGCATCTGTGTGAAACTCTGGCCATAGAAGATGTTGTCGCCCAAAACCAGGCATACGCTGTCATTGCCGATGAACTGTTCGCCGATGATGAAGGCCTGGGCGAGCCCCTCGGGGCGGGGTTGCTCGGCATACTCAAAGTGCACGCCGATGTCACTGCCGTCACCAAGCAGCCTGCGGAATAATGGCAAGTCTTGAGGCGTGGAGATAATCAGAATCTCGCGGATGCCAGCCAGCATCAGCACCGAGATGGGATAATACACCATGGGCTTGTCATAGATGGGTATCAGTTGCTTGGAGATGCACTTGGTCACGGGATAAAGCCGTGTGCCAGAGCCTCCTGCCAGTACGATTCCTTTCATACGCTAGTGACTATATTTAATGGTTGTCGTGATCTGTTGTTTACTTTTAACTTGCGAAGATACTAAGTTTTTGCCAACGCACCAAGCATTAGGCTTGAAAAAATGGTCAATTCACCTGGGTGGAGGGCGCAGTGAGGCTGATTGGAGCCCGAGGGCGGCGACGGGTGCTGCCGCCGCTGCACGTCGGTTATAGATTATCGGTTGTCGATGCTGATGGGTAAGAAATCATCATTTTTTGGGCCGAAAGTGTCAAAAATTCTAAATTGGGCTGAATAAATCGAAAATTTGTTATCGTTTTATGGTGACTGCGTGACAAATTTGCAGTACTTTTGTGGCCGTGAAATGAGTAAAAAAGATTGTCAAATCGTTTATACAAACCAAATACTACAACAATGACTGATAATAAGAGTTATCTTGAGCACATGAGGCTGACTTATCGGCCCAAGTTGCCTGCTACGCTCCGGTGCCCCGTGCGTGCCGTCGAGGGTGAACCCACACAGTCTGTGGCTGACCAAGAGGCTATCAAATCCCTGTTCCCGTGCACTTACGGAATGCCCGAACTGACCTTCGAGCGCGACGACTCGGCGATGCCGCCCGAGAAGCCCTTCAACGTGGGCGTCATCCTCAGTGGCGGTCAGGCCCCCGGTGGCCACAACGTGATCTGCGGCCTCTATGACGGAATCAAGGCGCTGAACAAGTATGATCGCCTGTATGGTTTCCTGGGTGGCCCCAACGGACTGGTTAAGCACCATTACATCGAGCTCACGGGTGACCTCATTGAGCAATACCGCAATACGGGCGGCTTTGACCTCATCGGGTCGGGACGCACCAAGCTGGAGACCCCCGAGCAGTTTGAATCCGGCTTGCAGATCCTGCGCGAGCTCAAAATCAAGGCTCTGGTAATTATCGGTGGTGACGACAGCAACACCAATGCAGCCGTGCTGGCCGAGTACTATAAGGCCCATGATGCCGGCGTTCAGGTGATCGGTGTTCCCAAGACCATCGACGGCGACCTCAAGAATGAGCACATCGAGATTTCCTTCGGTTTTGATACCGCGACCAAGGTCTATAGTGAGCTCATCGGCAACGTGGCTCGAGACTGTAACTCTGCCAAGAAATACTGGCACTTCATGAAGCTGATGGGACGCTCGGCGTCACACATCGCTCTGGAATGCGCCTTGCAGACCCGTCCCAACTACTGTATCATCAGTGAGGAGGTCGAGGCCCGCAATATGAGCCTGCGTGACATCGCCGACGAGATTGCCGATATCGTCGTTAAGCGTCACGACATGGGTATGGACTACGGTACTGTCCTGGTTCCTGAGGGCATTGTCGAGTTTGTTCCCACGATGAAGAAGCTCATCGGCGAGCTTAACGAGATGATGACCAAGTACCCTGAGATTTCCAGCCTGCGTGACGAGGCACAAAGCAACTTTGTGCGCGAGCACCTGAGCGAGGAGAATCTGGCCGTTTATGATTTCCTTCCCGATGATGTGGCTCGCCAGCTCACGCTCGACCGTGACGAGCACGGCAACGTGATGGTGTCCCAGATCGAGAGCGAGCGCCTGCTCAGCCGCATGGTGGCTCATGTCCTGGAATTGCGCGCCGAGTCGGGCGAGATTGAGCGTATCAAGTTCAAGACGCAGCACCACTTCTTCGGTTACGAGGGACGCTGTTCCTTCCCGTCAAACTTTGATGCCGACTACTGCTACTCGCTGGGCTACAACGCATCTCACCTGATCTATGTGGGAGCTACCGGTTATATGTCGGCCATTACCCACCTGGGCCGCAAGGCACAGGATTGGGTAGCCTGTGGCGTGCCCATCACCATGATGATGAACATGGAGCGCCGTTCAGGCAAGGATAAACCTGTTATCCGCAAGGCTCTGGTTGATCTCGAGGGTGCGCCGTTCAAGCACTTTGTCGAGAACCGTGAGCAGTGGGCTCTTGAGACCTGCTATATCTATCCGGGTCCAATTCAGTTCTTCGGGCCTGAGGAGTTGGTGGACAAGACGACCTACACGCTCTTCTTTGAGCAGTTTGGCAAGTGATAAGGCTTGCCAGGCGCACTGGATTTTGGCTTATCGTCGGGCGTACCCCGCTAGACTTTAAGTAATAGTTTAACTTCTAAACAGCTTGCTCCCCGTCCCTGGGTTAACAGGAGGCGGGGATTTTTTTGTGAAATCGGTTTAAACAGTGATGGTGCTGCTGGTGTGTCCTGTTACTCGTTGGACAACTCGTCGGTCAGCTTGGCAGAGTACAGGGCAAAGAAGTCTTTCTTCAACGCGAAACAGGTTCTCATCAGCAGGTCGGTGCTGATGTTTTCGCGCAAGAAGATGTTGTAGATGTTAGTGCGGTTACAGCCCAATTGATTGGAAAGCCACTGCACGCTGTGCCCCTGCTTTTCCAATTCAAGACGGATTTCTTCTCCAATATGTATACATGTTTTCCCCATCAATCTCGTGGTGTTTGTTCAATGATTTCACAAAATTAACAATTAAGTCATATTTGAGCCTCCAGATATTCATAAAAATTTACAGAATTAAAGTTATTTAACATTTGCCGATAAGTTTAGATGAGGCTGTTGCAAAACTCCGACAGCAAATATGAGATCGCGCTGCGCGCGAGAAATTTATCAAAATTATAAATAAAATTATAATAAATATCTATTTTGTTTTTTGCAACAGCCTCGGCTTAGAACTTAGAGGCGGGCAGGTCATTCGACCTGCTAAACTTTCCCCGGACAATAATTATGTATTATGTCTTGGGGGGATCTCTATTTGTCGTCAGCTTTTTTACAGTGTGTTGACGAAGGATGGCGATTTTTCCCGGGGTGCTAATAGCAATAAACTGGCGTGATCTGCGTTTTAGAAATGGTTAACCAAGCAATAGTAGAGAAATGAAGAAGATTGGCTTGATCAGTGACACGCACGCCTGGTGGGACGACCGCTATGCGCAGCACTTTGCTGACTGCGACGAGGTGTGGCACGCTGGGGACATCGGCAGCGACCAGTTGGCCGACCGCCTCGAGGGCATCGCGCCTGTCTTTAGGGCAGTGTGTGGCAATGTGGACGGGGCAAGCTTGAGGCGCCGTTTCAAGGAAATGGAAATCTTTGAGGTCGAGGGCGTGAAGGTGGTGATGACCCACATCGGTGGCTATCCGGGCAAGTATGCGCCAGGAATACGCCAGCGTCTGGAGTTGTCGCGGCCCAAGCTGTTTGTGTGCGGCCATAGCCACATCCTCAAGGTGATGCCCGACCGCTCCCTGGGTTGCCTTGTTGTCAATCCGGGCGCTGCGGGTGTGCAAGGCTGGCAAGTGGTGCGCACGCTGGTAACACTCACGCTCGATCAGGGAAATATCACTCATGCACAGGTAATAGAATTAGGTAAATGAGTTGTTAGTTTTAAGTTTTAAGTTTTAGACAGTGGGCAGGTTGTGTGCTTGCGAAACTTAAGTAAGTAAAATAAATCAATGAAACAGTCATTATTTTTATTGATGGCGCTGATTGCCATCGTGCTGACGTCATGCCACAGCAATGAGCAGAATTACAGGGAGGCCTATGAGAAGGCTGTCGAGCGCCGCAAGACCGGCATCGGGGCCGAGACCTATGCCAAGATAGAGGCCGAGCGCCAGCGCTACACCCATGTTATCAATGGCGATAGCGTGAGGATGCTCTATGTGAACGCCAATGTGGCCATCGACACGACTGTTGTGGCCAAGCCCTATAACGTTGTTGTTGCCTCATTCACCCAGCGCATCAATGCCAAAAGCTACTGCGATCGGTTGCGCGGGGAGTGCGGCTTCCCCAGCTATGTATTGTTTGGCGGCCCTGATAAGTTGTACTATGTCGTTTTGCAGGGCTTTGATGACCATCATGAGGCCGCGGCCCTGTTGCGAGACATCGACAAGAAAGTGAAAATGAAGATCTTGGAGCCCCTGCCGTGGATCCTGCGCAAGATGTAGCGTGTGCCCTTTGTGCCGATTTATGATAAAATCCTGTCCTTATTTTTGTGGGGTGGGATTTATTGTGTAATTTTGTGGGTAGAATATATTAGGATATTGAATGATTGAACGGCACATTATCATTGACAACGTGGATCCCGTGACCTTCTACGGGGTGAACAACAGTAACATACAACTCATCCGCAACTTGTTCCCAAAACTGCGCATGGCAGCGCGTGGCAGCGTCATCACTGTGATCGGTGACGATGCCGAGACGGCCGACTTTGAACAAAAGATTCACCAATTGGCCGACTACTGTGCTACCTACAACACGCTGCCCGAGGACGTCATCATCGACACCATCAAGGGTGCTCCGCCCAAGCAGTTGAAGATGGACGACGTTATCGTCTATGGCGTGAACGGCAAGCCCATCAGCGGGCGCACGCCTAATCAGCAGTTGCTGGTCAAGACCTTCATGCACAATGACCTGACATTTGCCCTGGGCCCCGCTGGAACGGGTAAGACCTATCTGGCTGTGGCGCTTGCCGTCAGGGCGTTGAAGAACCGCGAGATACGCAAGATCATTCTCTCGCGTCCTGCCGTCGAGGCTGGCGAGAAACTGGGTTTCCTGCCCGGCGACATGAAGGACAAGATCGATCCCTACCTGCAGCCGCTCTATGACGCGCTCGAGGACATGATTCCGCAGGCCAAACTCAAGGAATACATGGAGAATAACGTCATCCAGATCGCGCCGTTGGCCTTCATGCGCGGCCGCACGCTCAACGATGCCGTCATCGTGCTCGACGAGGCCCAGAACACGACAACCCACCAGATCAAGATGTTCCTCACCCGCCTGGGTATGGGCTCAAAGATGATAGTCACGGGCGACACGACCCAGATCGACCTGCCGCGTAGTGTCACCAGCGGTCTGATCCACGCCCTGCGCGTGCTCGATGGCGTGAAGGGTATCGGCAAGGTGGAATTTGAGAAAAAGGATATCGTGCGCCACCAGCTCGTGCAGCGCATCGTCGAGGCCTATGAGCGCTTCCAGGAAGAGAATAAACTCTACAATGCCGAGCGCCGAGAGGGGCGCGACGACTATAAGCAACCCGAGGGTGATCAGGCATGAGCGTTGACAACGGCAACAGGGTCGAGCAAGTGACCCCCTACGCCGACAACACGTCGGCCAAGACCGAGCAGGTGCGTCAGATGTTTGACTCGATTGCGCCGGCCTATGACTTCATGAACCGCGCGATGACGCTGGGCATCGATATCTGGTGGCGACGGCTGGCCGTCAAGCGGCTGGAACGCCTCAAGCCCCAACGCATCCTCGATGTGGCTACCGGTACGGGCGACTTTGCCATCCAGCTGAGCGACTCGCTGCATCCCCAGCACATTACCGGCATCGACTTGTCGCAAGGTATGCTGGATGAGGCCTGTCGTAAAGTCAAATCCCGCGGCCTGGCTGATGCCATTTCCTTCCAGCAGGCAGACTGCATGGCATTGCCCATGCAGGACGAGACGTTTGATGCGGTGACGGTAGCGTTTGGGGTGCGCAACTTTGAGCACCTGCAACAAGGCTATCAAGAGATGGCGCGTGTGCTCAAGCCAGGAGGCATGCTCTGCGTGCTGGAATTGTCCACGCCCACCAATCGCCTGATACGTTGGTTCTACGACCTCTATACCCTGCATATTATCCCGTGGGTTGGCTCACTCAAGAGCGGCGACAAGAGCGCCTACCGCTACCTGCCGCAAAGCATCGCTGCCGTTCCTCAAGGTGACGACATGCTCCGGCTGATGCGCAACGCGGGCTTGAGCGACACCAAGTGCCGCCGTCTCACCCTGGGCGTGTGCACGATCTACACCGCCATCAAGAATTAATGAGGAATTAGGGCTCGTACTGGTAGCCCAGGTCCTCGATGCAGTCGATGATGAGCTGATCAGGGATGGAACCCTCGACCAGGGCGGTGCCCTTGGCCAGATCTACGGTGACTTTTTCCACTCCGGGAAGAGCGGCAAGCCCTTTTTCCACATTCGCTTTGCAGTGGGCACACATCATGCCCTTGACTTTGAATTCTTTCATTGCGCTTGTTTTATTACGTTTGATTTGGTAAGATTTCCAGTATTTCGCTCCCAGTGCCACAACAATCATGCCAAGCAGCAGGATGCCGCATGCGGTAGTGAACCACGAGGTGGCCATGTGGTGGTGCATGATGTGAGAGGGTGGGGCACTGGTGAACATCTCTCTCATCCCCGGCAGATAATCCACCAGCACGCCGAAGCCTATCGCTCCGCCGATGATGGACAGCAGATAGATCACCGTGGCCTTGCGGCCGAAGGCGTTGTTCACGACAAACATCGAGGCCAGGTTGGCGGCAGGTCCGGCCATGAGCAGCACCAGCGCGCAGCCGGGTGTCATGCCCTTGAGCATGAGGGCCGCGGCAATGGGGATGGAACCGGTGGCGCACACATACATCGGCACGGCCACCAGCACGATGATGAACATGTTGAGCATGGGCCAGCGCGCATAGGTCGAGAAGAAGTCGTCGGGCAGCAACACGGTGATCAATGTGGCCACCACAAGGCCGATGAGCAGCCAGCGCCCGATGCTCTGCATCATGTCAAAGAAGCCATACTTGAAAGTCTCCTTGATCTTGTTCCACAGCCCCTCGGGTACCTCGCTGAACTCGTAGTTGGCCTCGTCGTGCACGCTGTCGAGAGCGCCCTTGCGCTCCCAGTGGCCGACGGCAAGGCCGCCCAGCTGTGAGGTGACCAGCGCCGCAACAGGCCGCAGGATGGCAAAGGGCAAGCCCATCATCGAGTAGGTGGCGGCGATGCTGTCCACGCCCGTCTGGGGCGTGGCGATGAGAAACGATGTGGAGGCGGCACGTGAGGCTCCGCTGCGGCGCAGGGCCACAGCCGTGGGCAATACACCGCATGAGCACAGCGGCAACGGTATGCCGAATAGCGCTGCGGTGAATACCGAGCGAAATCCCGTTCCTGCCAGATAGCGGCTATAAATCGAGGACGGGACAAAGGCGTGCAGCAGTCCCGCGATGACAAAACCCAGCAGCAGATAGGGTGCCATGCCGTTAAGCATCGACACAAATGCGTTTACATAGTCCATCATAACGTCGGCAAAATTACCAATAAAAATACATTGAGCTAATAACAAAAAGATGAAAAAAGCCTTTTTTCGTCACTTTGATGGCCAAATACTTGTCTTAATAAAAATAAAACCCTAATTTTACCCTCCAATAATCAGAGCTACAATATAGGAGGATATGGACATTAGACTACCCAAGAGGATTGACGGCATGCAACCCGATGTGTTGCTCGATTCCAAACAGATTACCATTATCGGCACCAACGGCGCCGGTAAGAGCCGCTTTTGCTCGGCCCTGGTTGATGAACTGGGTGATAAGGCTTATCGCATCTCGGCCCTGAAGGCGCTCTTCCCCACGCCTGCCAGCACCAATCCGCTACCCGGCTCGATCGATGACCTGTTCAACCGCATGAACGCTGCTAACCCGCAGGTCAAGAATCTGGCCGAGACCGAGTTTGATAAACTCTTTTACGTCATGCTCAATGACGAGTTCCGTGACTTGATGAACTTCAAGGCGCACCAGCTCATGGGTGAGCAGATGGAGTTCCCCAAGACCAAACTCGACATCACCGTCAAGAAGTGGCAGGAAGTGTTCCCCAAGAACAAGGTGCTGCGCGAGAACGGCAAGCTGATGTTCACGAGCGAGGGCTATGAGGACAAGTATCCGTTACTGCGCCTGAGCGATGGCGAGAAGTCTGTGCTCTACTACATTGGAGCCGTGCTGTATGCCATGCCTGATGCCGCCATCCTGGTCGATGACCCCGAGACGTTTATCCATAGCAGCATCATGCGCACGCTGTGGAATGTGCTGGAACAGCTGCGCCCCGACTGCACGTTCATCTACAATACCCACGACGTGGGCTTTGCCAGCTCGCGCATCGACAACCAGTGCGTGTGGGTGAGGGAGTTTGACCCCGAGGCAATGGCGTGGGACTATGAGGTGATGACATCGAGCCGCAATCTTGACACGGCGCTGTTTGACCTGTTGGGCAGCCGCAAGCCAGTCCTCTTTATCGAGGGTGATGAAAAGCACAGCATCGACGCGAGGCTGTATCCCCTCATTTTCCCGGAATACACCATCAAGCCGCTGGGCAGCTGCAACAAGGTGATCGAGACGGTGCGCACATTTGGTGACCTGCAGAGCTTCCATCAGCTCGACAGCCGCGGCATCGTGGACCGTGACCGCCGCAGCGATGAGGAGGTCGAATACCTGCGCAAGAAGAATATCCTTGTCCCCAATGTGGCCGAAATCGAGAACATCCTCATGCTTGAAGGGGTCATCCGAGCCGTGGCGCGTCACAAGCGCCGTAACGAGAACATCGTCTTCCCCAAGGTCAAGAAGCGCGTCATCGAAATGTTTACCCGTGAGCTCAAGCAGCAGGCCCTCATGCATGTGCGCCACCGCGTCAAGCACGATGTGGAACTGCGCATCGACATGAAGTTCACCAGCATCAACGCCCTGGAGAACCACATGGTGGAACTGGTGAGCGAGATCAACCCGCGTGGGCTGTACGATCAGTTGTGCCGCGAGTTCCATGTCTATGAGGACGATGGCGACTATGCGAGCATCCTCAGGGTCTATAACCAGAAACAGATGCTCAACGACAGCAACGTGGCCACGCTGTGCGGCTTCAAAAGCAAGGACGACTATATCCGCGGCGTGCTCAATATCCTCAAGGGTGGCAGCGAGAACGCTGCTGCCATCCGCACGGCCATCAAGCAGTGCTTTGGCCTGGACGAGTGACGGGAAGTGGGATGCCGCACCCCAGGAGCACCCTGTGAAAATTATGCTGATTGAGGAAAAATAAGTACCTTTGCGGCAATTTTTTCAGCATACAGTATAATGAAGGATAATAAGGAAGCGACATTGGCGTTAGGAACCCAGCCAGTGGGCCGGTTGCTATGGCAATATGCGTTGCCGGGTGTAGTCGCCATGACGGCGTCATCACTCTACAACATGGTGGACAGCATCTTCATCGGCCACGGTGTGGGCTCGATGGCGCTGGCGGCATTGGGTATATCGTTCCCGCTGATGAACATCGGTGCGGCCTTTGGCGCGGCAGTGGGTGTGGGCGGTGCCACACTGATGTCGCTGCGACTGGGGCAGCGCCAGTATGAAAAAGCCAATCATGTGTTAGGCAACATGGTTGCCTTGAACATTATCATGGGTCTGCTGGTGGGCATCGTGTCGATCATCTTTCTGGACCCCATCCTCACCTTCTTTGGTGCCAGCGAGCAGACCTTGCCCCATGCTCATGACTACATGTTCATCCTGCTGGTGGGTAACGTTATCACTCACCTGTATTTGGGCCTGAATGCGGCCCTGCGCTCAGCGAGCAAGCCGCGCGCCGCGATGATCGCGACAATAGTCACTGTGGCGTTGAACACCATCCTTGACCCTATCTTCATCTGGCCCCTGAACATGGGCATCAAGGGCGCCGCGATAGCGACTGTCCTGGCGCAGCTCATCGTGCTGTGCTGGCAGTTGTGGCAGTTCTCGAGGCAAAAGGAGCTGCTGCATCTGGAGTGGCGTTTCCTCAGGCCAGCCCGTGCCATTGTCAAGGACATCGTGAGCATTGGTATCTCCCCGTTCTCGATGCAGCTCACGGGCTGCGTTGTGGCCATCTTCATGAACAACGCCCTGATGACCTATGGCGGTGATCTTGCCGTGGGCGCCTACAGCATCGCCAACCGGTTGGGCTTCATCTTTTTCATGGTCATTATGGGCATCTGTCAAGGCTTCCAGCCCATTGCTGGCTATAACTATGGCGCACGCAACATGGACCGCGTGAAGAGCGTCCTGCGCCTCACCATTACGGCATCGGTGATTGCCATGACCGTCGGCTGGGTGGTCGGCGAGTTGCTGCCGGGGCCGTGTACACGCCTGTTTACCGATGATGAAGGCCTCATCGCCATCTCCATTCGCGGCATTCGCATCAATATGCTCGTCTTCCCCGTCATCGGCTATCAGGCCGTGGTGACCAACTTTTTCCAGACCATCGGCAAGGTGCGCATCAGCATCTTCATGTCGCTCTCGCGCCAGCTGCTGTTCCTGCTGCCCATGCTGATGCTGTTCTCCTCGATGTGGGGGCTCGACGGCGTGTGGGCCTCGCTGCCGGCAAGCGACTTCCTGGCCTTTGTGGTCGCTGTCATCATCATGCAACGCTTCAAGCGCCAACACAATTCCCAAACAACCTGATATTAAAGCGATTAAAAACATAGTCGGAATCAGCTGGCTAATTGGTGGGGTATTTTAACTTTGTGGCATGAGAAATAAACGTGATGAACAGTGTAGGCAATGGTGGCAGCAACATCACGACGGGCATGAGGTGAAACGGTCGATGAAGCGCCGCAATGCTTGGCATGATTATTATAGTCGCTGTATCTATATGATTACACTTGCCGTGGATGGCCGCAGGCCTGTCCTGGGTGAGTTGTGCGGCCCTGACGCAACACACCCGGCGCCATGGGTTTGTCCAACTGTGTTGGGGCAGCGTGTATTGGACTGCTGGAACGCTATCTCTGTCCATTACCCCGACGTGAGGACCATGGATGTCCAGTTGATGCCAGATCACTTGCATGGCGTGCTCTTTGTCACCAAGCAGGTGCCTTATCACTTGGGCACGGTAGTGAACGGTTTTAAAGCAGGGTGCAATGCGGCGTCTAGAGAGGTGTTGGGACGCGTCTTGTGGGAGGAAGGATACCATGACCGCATCCTGATGAAGAAAGGGCAACTGGAAACAATGCTGAACTATGTGCACGATAATCCGCGCCGCCTGTGGACGAAGCGCTGCAATCCTGACTACTTCACCGTTCAGCGGGAGTGCGCCATTGGTGACACTCAAGTCGCCGTGGCAGGAAACCGTTTCCTGCTTGAATATCCATTCAAGGTTGTTGTGCAGTGCTCTCGTTCTATCAATACCGATGAGGCCATCGCAAGAGAGGTGAACCGTTACCTGAATATAGCACGTGATGGAGCCGTGCTGGTGTCGGCCAGCATCAGCCCCTGCGAGAAGGCAGTGATGAGGGCCGCCTTTGAGGTTGGAGTTAAGGAAATTGTCCTGCTTGAGAATGGTTTTTCCCCCATGTGGAAGCCTGGTGGGCAACAATTTGACGCCTGCGCCAAAGGGCAACTGCTATTTATCGCGCCATGGCCTTACCATAGCGAACGCAAGACAATCACCAGGGCACAATGCATGCAACTCAATGACTTGGCAAAGCAGATTGCCTCTATAGAGCCACAACGGTAGCTTGTAGCTTGCAAGCCGGTGGCTTGCACTACAGTGACATGCCTCGTTTTGCTTGCTGCCACGTTGCTGTAGTGCAGGGTAATGCCCTGCAATAATTGTCGGGAAACTGTTGCTGAATGGGAAATAATGAGTAATTTTGTGGGATAATTCATGTAACCTGGTATTACGATGCCTTATTTTTCAGTGATAGTGCCGGTGTATAACCGGCGTGACGAGGTGGAGGACTTGTTGATGAGCCTCACCCGACAGACCGACAAGGATTTTGAGATTATTCTGGTCGAGGACGGTTCGACCGAGCCGTGTGAGGACATTGCCCTGCGCTACAGCAGTGAACTGGACCTGCGTTACTTCTACAAGAGCAACGAGGGCCGTTCCATCGCCCGCAACTATGGCCTGGAGCATGCCACGGGCCGGTATTTCGTCTTCTTTGACAGCGACTGCGTCATCCCGCCTGACTACTTCAAGACGCTGGGCAAGGAACTGGCCAATGACTTTGTGCCGTGTTTTGGCGGTCCCGATGCCGCGAGCGATGATTTCACCGATGTGCAGAAGGCCATTTCCTTCTCGATGACGTCGTTCCTGACCACTGGCGGCATCCGTGGCGGCAAGGTGCAGATGGAGAAGTTCGTGCCCCGCTCGTTCAACATGGGTTATAGCCGCGAGGTGTATGAGAAGGTGGGCGGCTTCCGCGAGATGTTCAGTGAGGACATCGACATGAGCACCCGCGTGCGGCAAGCGGGCTTTGACATCCGCTTGATACGCCCCGCATTTGTCTATCACAAGCGCCGCACGAGTTTGAGCAAATTCGCACGGCAGACCTACGTGTTCGGCATGTCACGCATCACTCTCAAACTGCTCTACCCCGACAGCCTCAAGGCAGTGCACTGCCTGCCTGCCGTGTTCCTGATCGGCTGTGTGGCCCTATTGCTTCTCTCGTTGTGGAAGTGGTGGTTCATCCTGCCCATCCTGCTGTATGCGGCGATGCTGTGGGTGGCTGCCCTGATCGAGACCCGCAGCCTGAAAATCGCCTGCCTGGCCGTGGCGTCGAGTTTCACTCAATTGTGCAGCTACGGCTGGGGCTTCATCAAGGCCTACGTGTGGAAAATCCTGCTCAAGCACGGACGTGATATCGACGAGGAAGTCGCCATGCGCAAGGGGAAATAGGCGTTAGGTTTTAGGCTTTAGGTGATTCAGGTAGTTAAGTCAGTCGATTATGGAGGAGAAAGACAATAGCAAGTTGGCGGTGAGCCGTAACATCAAGGAGACGGTGCCCGAGGAAGACCGCCCGCGCGAGAAGGCCAAGAAGCATGGCTTCGGCAGCCTGTCCACGGCCGAGCTGCTTGCCATCCTGCTCAGGGTGGGCACGCCTGGCGAGTCGGTCGTTGACTTGTGCCAGCGCATCCTGCGTGACAATGATGACAAACTCTACCTGATTGCACGCAAGGGCATCAACAACCTGGTGAAGAACTATCATGGTATCGGCGAGGTTAAGGCCATCGAGATTCTTGCAGCCCTGGAACTGGCTCGCCGCTACCAGCAGGAGGAATTCCAGGAGCGCTATAAAATCACAAGCAGTGATGCCGCCTACAATTACTTGAAATCACGCATGAGCGATCTTGACCACGAGGAAATCATGGTCGTGTTGCTCAACCATGCCAAGCAGGTCGAGGAGTGCGTGCGCATCAGCAGCGGCGGAACGGCCATGACCGTGGCCGACATCAAGATGATCCTGCGACCTGCCATCGAGCGCCTGTCGTCGGGCATCATCCTGGCGCATAACCACCCCAGCGACAATCCCAACCCCAGCGTGCAGGACGACCGCCTCACCGAGCGCGTCCACCAGGCCTGCAAGGTCATGGACATCCAGCTGGTGGACCATATCGTCGTGTGCCGCGGTGGCCGCTACTACAGCTACAACGACCACGGCCGCCTGCTGTGATTACCAAATTCAATAACAATATCTAAAAACTGTCTTTATGAAAATCTTGAGAATCATTTTATGCATTGCTGTTGCCTTGATGGCCGTTGTGTCGTGCACGCCTAAGAAAGAGGCGCCTAATAAAGAGACACCTAAGGTGCTGGTATTGTATTACTCACAGACGTCGAACACCCGGACCGTGGCGCAGGAAATCGCCACACGCCTGAATGCCGATATCGAGGAAATCGCCCTTGTGGAGCCCTATGACACGGCGTTCCAGGCAACGATTGACCGCTGCAAGGCTGACCGTGAGAAAGGCATCCTGCCCGAGATCAAGCCCTTGAAATCCAATATTGCCGATTATGACTGGATTTTCATCGGCTATCCCATCTGGTTCGGCACTTATGCTCCCCCTGTTGCCTCCTTGCTCGAGAAAATTGACCTGAGTGACAAGTGGGTGGTGCCGTTCTGCACCTTCGGCAGTGGTGGACTGGAGTCGAGCGTGAAAGATCTGGAAGCTAAGCAGCCCAATGCCAAGGTGATGCCCGGCTATGGTGTGCGCGCCGCTCGCATCGATGCCGTTCCCGGAGAGGTAGAATTGTTCCTGAAGTCCATCGGCCTGATTGAGGGTAGCTTCTTCAAGCCTGCCGATTTTCCTGAGCAGCACCCCGTGAGTGCCGACGAAGACGCCATCTTTGACGCCGCCGTCAACGGCTATCGGATGCTCAATGCCAAGGCAACAACCGTCGCATCGCGCACTATCGTTGATGGCACCGAATACCTGTTTACAGCTCAGGACATGCGACAAGATGTCAACCCCAGCGACTCGCAACTCACCAGCGAGATTCAGGTCTATGTAACCGTCGAGAAAGGCAAGTCCCCAGTGTTCACCAAGGTCGTCAGATAACAGCTGTCTTCCTTGTTGCAAAAAATGACTATTCTGGCTCCTATGAGCCTTGATTTTACGAAAAATCGACATGCGACAGGTTAATTGTCCGTATGTCGTTTTTTTTATATACCTTTGTGGCAGTTAATCAACATTAAAGAAGAGACAATGACGCTGAAAAAGATTACCATTGCCATTGACGGACACTCGTCGACGGGCAAGAGCACTATGGCCAAGGCGCTGGCAAGGCGCATTGGCTATGCCTATGTGGACACGGGCGCAATGTACCGTGCCGTGACGCTGTTTGCCCTGCGCAACAAGCTCATCAGGCGCGGCAAGGTGGACGAGCACGCCCTCAAGGAGCACTTGAAGCGCGGCGACGTCGCCATCACCTTCCGTCCCGCCAAGGACGGCAAGAGCGTTACCGTGCTCAACGGCAAGAACGTGGAGCGCTACATCCGCTCGATGCGCGTGAGCAACGTGGTGAGCATCATCGCCGCCATCGGCTTTGTGCGCAAGGCGATGGTCAAGCAGCAGCAGGCCATGGGCAAGGATAAGGGCGTGGTGATGGACGGTCGCGACATCGGCACGGTCGTTTTCCCTGATGCCGAGATGAAGGTGTTTGCCACCGCGAGTGCCCAGGTGCGTGCCCAGCGTCGCTTTGACGAACTGCGGGCTAAGGGTGACACGACCACGACATTTGACGAGGTGCTGGCTAACGTCACCGAGCGTGACCGCATCGACAGCACCCGCAAGGAGAGCCCCCTGCGCCAGGCCGATGACGCTGTCGTGCTCGATAATTCCTACTTGACGCTGGAAGAGCAGAACGAGTGGCTCTATAACCTGTATCTTGAACGCGCCAGGCAGTAATGGCTTGGGCATCATAACAAAGAAGGGTCGTGGCAATCATTGAGATAGATAACGGATCGGGGTTCTGCTTCGGGGTGACGACGGCCATCCGCAAGGCAGAGGAGGAACTCGATGAGACCGGGCATCTCTACTGCCTGGGTGACATCGTGCACAATACCGCCGAGGTGGATCGCCTGGCCAGTCGAGGCCTGGAAACCATCACCCACGGCCAGCTGGAGCAGCTGCATGACGTGAAGGTGCTGCTGCGGGCGCACGGCGAGCCTCCCGAGACCTACGGGACCGCACGCCGCAACCACATCGACATCATCGATGCCACATGCCCGGTAGTGCTCAAGCTGCAGCAGCGCATCCATGCCACGTTCAACAGCGATACAGGGGCAGGCAAGTCCAGGCCCCAGATCGTCATTTACGGCAAGCGAGGCCATGCCGAGGTGCTGGGCCTGGTGGGGCAGACCCAGGGGCAGGCCACTGTGATCGAGAATATCGGTGAAATCGACAAGATCGACTACTCGCGTGACATCTATCTCTATTCCCAGACGACGAAGAGCGTGCAGGAGTTCCAGCACATCGTTGAGGAAATCAAGCGGCGTGTGGAGCCCGGCGTTACCTTCCGCAGTTTCGATACCATCTGCCGCTCGGTGGCCAACCGCATTCCCCAGATACGCGAATTTGCGCGCCAGCATGAACTCATCTTGTTTGTCAGCGGCGCCAAGAGCAGCAACGGGCGCATCCTGTTTGCCGAGTGCCTGGATGCCAACCCTGATTCTCACCTCATCAGCTGTGAGGGCGACATTGATCCCGCGTGGCTGCTGGGCAAGGAGCGGATAGGCATTTGCGGAGCAACATCAACGCCGCGCTGGCTCATGCAGCGCGTGAGCGACAAAGTACATCAGTTAACTACCTAAAGCGGTGTCATGCAGCCCATGCTGCGTGAACACAAACCCAAAATAGATATATGACTAAAAAGAACCTCATCATTGTCATCATGCTGCTCACCATCATCGACCTGATGGCGGCTGGATGGTACATGTCACGACGCATCGAGGCAAGCGGCAGGAGCCAGAACCTGTTTGACCAGCGCGACTCAACCGAGGTGATCGCCATGGCCGATACCGTGACATCGGCTTCACAGGCCGACGTGTTTGACAAGTTGCAGCACAACACCTATTACTATATCTCCAACACGCCGGCAATCCAGGGTGATGAGAGCTCCTACTACACCAGCACCAAGCACGTGAAGGTGCGCTGGCCCAAGAAGGTGAACGGTAACGATGACTTGACTGATCTCAACAAGGAACTCATCAGGAAAGCCTTTGGCAATGTACAGTCGTCGATGAAGGATGCCCGCTACGTCTTCCTGAACACGCCCTCGTTTAACAAACCCGTCGGCGACGATTACCGCAAGCTGGTCAAGGCGCCGCGTGTCTATCCCGTCTATGGCAACGTCACCCAGGTGATGGTCTATCCTTACATGACGTCACAGCGCCTGCTGGTGATGGAGATCGACAAGGTCGAATATAACGGCTCATCAACGATAGAGAGCAATAGCTATATCCACTATGACCGCATGCAGCAGCGTGTGCTGTCGCGCATCGACATTCTCGTTGCCGATGTGGACAAGGAGGCAAAGTTGCTCAAGGTACTCAACAAGAAAATCGACGCGTTGAATAAGGGGCGGGGCGACAGCAACCAGTTGCAGCACGCGCTCAATGTGCCTGCCGAGGTGCGCTGCAGCAGGAAGGGCATCGTTTTTGGCTTCAAGCACGGCTCTATCTCCAGCGATCCCATCGATGTCCTGATTGAGTATGACCAGTTGGAGCCCTTCTTGACCAAGGAATTCAAGCAGTTGCAGGAGAATAACGGCGGCTACAAGAGTTTTGCTGACGAAGCGCCTAAAGCTGAGCCCCTGCAACAGGCTTCGGCAGCACATTCAACGGCCAGCAAAGCGCCCGCAGTGAAGACGTCCAAGAAGTATTACAACAGGAAATATAGGGGCTATAACGTCAAGCCAAGACGTACCACTCGGAGGCACTATAGCGCGGCAACGCACAGATCTGGACATCGCGCTCGCGCTGGTCGGCGGCATTGGAGGCATCGCCGACGCTAAGGCCTCTCCCTTCCAGGGCTTGGCGCATGGCCGTCAAGGCAATCTCTTCGGTATTATTGTCCTTGCTCAGGTGGCACAGGAACACATGCTGCAGGTCCTCATGGTAATGTTGTGAAACAAATTGTGCGGCAACCTCATTGTCCAGATGCCCCCTCTCGCCCTTGACGCGGTCCTTGAGCATCTGGGGGTACCTTCCTTTCTCGAGCATGGTCAGGTCGTAGTTGCACTCGATCATCAGGTGATGGGCACGACTCATGTAGTGGGCCGCGCGGTCAGTGATGATGCCCATGTCGGTCGCTACGACAAAGCGCTCTCCCTCATACTCGATGCTGAATCCCACGCTCTTGACATCATGGCTGGTTTCAAAGGCGGTGATTTCCATGTCCAGCACGCGGAACGGTATTTCCTTGAAGATGGGCACGTGATGGTCGGTAATGCGCCCCGAGATGCGGCATCGCTGCAGCATCTGGCTCATCACTCCCATGGTGCAGTACACGCTGCAATTGCAGCGGCTCACGGCTGGATACAGGCACCGCATGTGGTCCTGGTGGGCATGGGTGAGCAATACGCCCTTGATCATTGAGGGGCTCACGCCGTTACGCTCCAGCACGGCAAACGCCTGGTCGAGCGTGAGCACGTCTTGGTGCTCGGGATTTTTCTTCTTGCGGTGGTACTTGACGGGTTCACGGATGCCCGCATCGATGAGGATGCCGCCACGCGGTGTCCCCAGGTAGGCGCAGTTCCCGCTGCTGCCGCTCCCGAAGCTGATGAAGCACAACCCCTTGCCTGTGCTCATGTGCCGTGGAACGATAGGTCGCTCCTCGGCGGTGGGTACCTCATGGGGCGTGTCGTCGCCGTTGACGTCAAATGCGATCTTCAACGGGCGTCCCGAGTTGGTGAATCCTTTATATTTGTGACCAGGCATGAGTGATTATTGGAACAATAGAAAAATGGTGGGAATCTTGTGGTAATTGTATTGGGCCTGCCGCCATTGCCCGATGGTGCGCGTGATGATGGACTGGCTCTCGCCGGTAATGTCGCTCGCTACACACAGGCGCATGGCTGCCGGCAAATGGCTCGCCAGGTCGGCAATGAGCTGGTTGTTGCGGTAGGGGGCTTCGATAAAAATCTGAGTCTGGCGTTCACGCTCGATGCGGCGTGTCATCTCCTTGAGCTTGGATTGACGGGCCTGACCGTCAACGGGCAGGTATCCCAGGAAAGCGAAACTCTGGCCATTGAACCCTGACGCCATCAGGCTCATGAGGATGCTGGATGGCCCCACCAGCGGAAACACCTTGTATCCCTTGCGTTGGGCGATGGCGACGAGGTCGGCGCCTGGATCGGCGACGGCGGGGCATCCTGCGTCACTGATGACGCCCACAGGCTCGCCACGGCTGATGGGGGTCAGCATGGCCTCGATGGCTGCGGTGTCGCTCAGGTCGGTGTGCTCGTTGAGCTCGTTGAACGTGAGGGCATCAATGTCGATATCCCGGTCGCATTTCTTGAGGAAACGTCGTGCCGACCGCACGCTCTCGACGACAAAGTGCCGTATCTGGCGTACAACGGCAATGTTGTGCGCCGGCAGCACCCGGTCTAGTGTCACGTCACTCAACTGAGTGGGAATCAAGTATAAACCCGCCTCTAATGACATCGTTTTCTGGTTGTCTAATTCAACTCATCTGCAAAGTTAATGAAAAAACTCCACTTGCCTTACATTTTTGTAACACTTCGTTCGGTTTTTTACAAAAAGAGAACTACCGCATTTTATAAGCCAAGGGACGCCAGCACGGTGATGAGAGGCGTCCCTTGTTAGGGTTAGGTTGCTGTTATGTGTGGGGGATTACCTCACGCGGCCCTGATAGCTGCCGTCGCGGGTGTCCACCTCGATGATCTCGTCGGTGTCGATGAACAGCGGCACGCGAACGGTGGCACCGGTCTCGACGGTGGCGGGCTTGAGGGTGTTGGTGGCGGTGTCGCCTTTCACTCCGGGCTCGGTGTAGGTGATCTTCAGCTGGGTCTTGATGGGCATCTCGGCAAACAGGACGGTCTCGGTCGATGCGTCGCTGACAACCTCAACGATGTCGCCTTCCTTCATGTAGTCGGCGCCAGTGATCAGGTCCTTGCTGATGGGAATCTGCTCAAAAGTCTCGTTGTTCATGAACATAGCGTCCTGACCATCCATGTACAGGTACTGATAGGGGCGTCGCTCCACACGCACGTCCTCAAGCTTCTCACCGATGTTGAAGCGACGTTCCAGCACGCGGCCGTCAACGACGTTTTTCAACTTGGTGCGCATGAAGGTGTTACCCTTACCGGGCTTTACATGAAGGAATTCGATGCAGAAATACAGATCGCCGTCCAAGCGGATGCACGTTCCGTTCTTGATGTCTTGAGCGTTAATCATAATTGTAGTTGTTGTACTATTATTTTATGTGAATATTGTTTGTAATCAGTCTAATGTGGGTGCAAAAGTAGTGATTTTGAGAAAAAAAACAAAAACTTTTCTGCAAAAATGCATTTGGATTTGTGTAATTTGAAAAAAAGGACTAATTTTGCACCGCATTTTGCGAAAAAAATTCGGAACAACTAAAAAAAGAGATAAGAAATGAAAAGAACATTCCAACCCTCGAACCGTAAGAAAGCCAACAAGCATGGCTTCCGCAGTCGCATGCGCACTGCCGACGGCCGCAAGGTTCTTGCCCGTCGTCGCGCTAAGGGTCGTTACAGCCTCACTGTCAGCGACACCGTTTACAAGTAAATCCCCGCTGTAAGGGACGACGCGGGCACGCCCCGCGACTCTACAACGCATCAAGCCGTTATGGTCACCCAAGACCGTAACGGCATTTGTTGCGTCAAGTGGGGCCACATCAAGCCGCCCGTTATCTTACTGCTGCGTCCAGCAAAGACTTACAGGTGCTTAATCACGCGGCAAGGGTTACCCACGGCCACGCAGTTTGACGGAATGTCGCGCGTCACCACCGAGCCGGCGCCGATGGTCACATTATCGCCTATTGTCACTCCTGCCAGGATGGTTACTGAGCCCCCGATCCACACATTGTCGCCGATGGTTACAGGAAGCGCCCACTCGCGGCGCGTGTTGCGCTCCACCGGATCGGTGCTGTGGCAGGCCGTGTAGATGCCCACGTTGGGACCGATAAAGCAGTCGTCGCCGATGGTCACACGCGCCTCGTCAAGCACCGTGAAGTTGAAGTTGGCAAAAAATCGTTTGCCCACGCTGATGTGTTTCCCATAGTCACAGTAGAACGGCTGGTTGATCAGCAGTTTCTCATCCCCCACATGTCCCAGCAGCTCCAAGAGCAACGCCGTGCGCTCAGCCATCATCGACGGCAGCAGCTCATTATAGCGGCGGATGACATCCTTACACGCATTCAACTCCCGCAACAGCTGCTCATCCACAGCAGAGTAGGGCAGTCCGGCCAACATTTTCTCTTTCTCGGTCATAGCATCAATCATCGTGATAATTTCCGCAAAATTACACAGAAAAACCAACTCCCGCAACCCACAACACCGCATAGCGGCAATACAAAAAAAATCAGCACGACTCTCCCGAGCGATGCTGACAATCATGTTTAACCCTAAAAAACCTCCAAAAATTATGAGTTCACATCTATATCTGCAATAACCGTGCCAACTTTTTGGTGTTATAAATAACTGATATTTAGTGTGTTATTGTGGATGGTTTTCGAGCTTGCTTCCATGGATTTGCCATTAAAATGGCTCAAATGGGACAAAAATAGGGTACAAAAACGCCTCAAAAACTTACTATAAACAGTAGTGTGTCCCCTCTTTTTGTACCAAAATTATGAGCAAAAAACGTCAAATATTCTATCGAGAGAGCACGTTGAGATTCCATTTACGTGCCCCAAAATCGTCCCGTCCCACCCTAATATTTCTTGCTACATGTATCGATGGGAAACGATATAAGATTAGTACCAAGGTAAGGGTTTATTCTAGCCAGTGGGATCAGGAGAGACAGCTTGCTGTGGTATCGAATGTCCAGAGTAAACAGGATAATCGCAACAACACAATTGCTAACAATCAATTAAACAAGTTGAGAGGCTATTTTTCTGAATTTATTGAGTATATTTGCAACAATAATGTCGATGACATAGCAGAAACACTTAAAAAATTCATCAATAGGGATATGGCTAAAAAGAAAATCAACCTCGTTTATATTGCAGCTGATGCTCTGGAATATTACCATAGCTACGTTAAGCCATCTATCAAGGACAGCACAAAACGTCAAAGCGAATCGCTTCTGAGTGAGTTTGGCCGTTTTGTAGACACCTTGCGAGAGAAGGATAAAACCATGCAGATATTTAGCCAGAGAGGTTTAAATATGTATAAGGAGTATCTCATAGACAAGATGAACAAGAGTAAATACGATGATAACATGAGAAACTTCGGAGTAGGTCAACTGAACCGTTGTGGTTCCATCATCGCCTTGCTGATCAATAAAGTGCTCGTCCCCCAAGAAAAAGCACCCAGCCCAGTCGTTTGGATTAAAGTTGATGATCCTCGTAGAGAAGACCAAATGGGGCATATTCCTCTGCTAGATAATGAAGTTGCAGCAATAGAGAATTGTTCTGGTCTAACCCCAGTTGAAGAGGAGTACCGTGATGTATTCTTGCTTCATCTTGAGTGTGGTCAGCGTGTTTCAGACTTGGCCAAACTGCTCACCGGGAACTACAAGGTCAAGCAAGGAAAGAAATATAAGTATATCGTTGTTTCTACAACGAAGGAGAACATCAATGCGATTATTCCCATAACTCCCAAGGTTACAATGTTGATGGACAAAATCAAGAACCATAAGCTTGTTGACCCGAAGGAGTTTGAAGAAAAGACGAAAGGTAAAGGCAATAATACATATAATGAAGCAATTCGTCGGATAGCTAAGAAAGCTGGATTAGATAGAGAGATCGTCAAGATTGATTCCACTCAAAAAGAAGTAAGGAAACCGTTATATAAGACTTTATCCAGCCACGATGCTAGATGCACGTTTATAACTAACATGATCAGGAAGGGCGTTAGTCCAGAACGGTTGTGCAGGATGACAGGTCATGCCAACGATGAGATGATTAAACGAGTCTATGCTCAGCTCACTGTAGAAGATGAAATCAACCGAATCGAATCCGACCTGTATAGCGACGTCGACGACGACGATACTGCTGATCAACTTGTAAATTCATCGTCGAATAAACCAAACGAACTGACAACTGCCATTACAAATGAACGTCCGGTTGAGGAATTTGTGGCAACATCCTCAAAAGTCGTTGTTTCGGATTCAATACCCACACCGCATTTTGATAGAAATAGTTACATTAAAGGCCTTGAAGAAGCTGTAAATACGTCTTTAGCACAAATCGAGACTTGGCATGATGAGATAAGTTTTGATGACTCGATGATAGAAGAGTTTAAATCGAAACTTGATAAGGCATATCTAGATTATAAAGAACAAATAGAAGGCGAGACTCTCGATTCTGAAGACGATATTATCGAATGGTGGCATCAATATGAAGAGTATTTTGATGAGGAAGATAGCAAACAACCGGAATCATGTCAAAGTTTCATGGACATATATAAAATTGCTTTTCTAAATGCCTTAACCGACTATTGTAAAGAAAAGCAATTGGGGAATCATGTGCTTAAAAAAATAGAGAGTTTTAAGAATGAGATATATGATGGGAATCCAATCCTTAATCTTATCAATATGGCACTATCTTCTATTAATATAATGATTCCATTTGTCTCAATTTCGTCTGTTTTAGCCACAGCTATTCAATACGCTGTTTACAACCGTCCTGTTATTGGACATATATTCAATGATGAGACCCTTGGCAAGTTAATTCGTATTCCTAACTGGAATCTTGTGTATCAAGAATTGCATAAATTCCCAGCCTTGAGGTTGGAGGCGATGATACAGAAAACAGACTGCCCTAACGATATTAAAATCACCCTGTATAAGTCAATAACTTCTGGTGATGTGACTTTATTTGCCAATACAATAAACTCATATTATAGAGAAACATCTGAATTGATTGAATTGGCATATGTAATGGATTTTATCAACAAGGCAATGGAGTTGGGCAACCAAAGGTTGAATCCTGATAGAGAATTATTTAGTCCGCTTGATGAAATTGCAGATTTGCAAGATTTCTTTGCATCTCAGAACCCATTTGAGGAATTTGATTTTGGCATATTTACCTTGGAGGAATCTAATACGGAAGAGCAAGCCTTATTTGTATTAGATCACTGGGTTGGAATGCTCGAGGAACTCAAAAGAATAGCCTATCCTAAAGAGCGGAAAATATATAATAAAATCTTAGGGCTTGTTAGCCAATATCCTGAACTGGAGAAGGCTTATGATAAGTATAAAACTATTCAAGACACCATATCTAACGATGAATCAAAAATTGATGACATCAAGAACATAATTACCAAGAAAAAGCCAAAAGTAGCTTTCGAGGATCTTGTGATTTTTATGTCAGAAATCGATTATGCCAATTATAAACCACACGAGTTGCTGCCTTCGTTAAATTCAGGTATTACAAAACAAGGAGATAGTGTGTTTAAGGAGTTCATTCAATTTCTGGTCTTTTCGAGTTGCATAGATAATAATGATAATATTAAACAACTATTGACTTACAGGCTTACAGGAGCATGTCGGCCGGAAGGCGACTTGGAAAAAATTCCATGGAATCCAGATAAGTTAAATGAACTAGCTTATGTTATTATGTATTCAACTGTAAGAGCTAAAGGCAAATATGAAAGAGTTCGTGAATTCTTTGAAGGCCCGAAGTTTCCTGATGATATATCAATGATTAGAACCTATGCAGACAGCGCACCTCAAGATTTCAGGCTAGGGCTCAACAAACTTTATCCTGATGTTTTTACAATAAAAGGTGCTAGATAAGATGATAACAACAATCCCCAGAAGCTTGATATCGCTCCTGGAGATTTCGTTAGGCTCGTACAAATGTGACTCCGGACCTGCAAGTTCGGTTGAGTCTATAAGCCATAGAGACAGCTGATATGCTTAGATTATTTGCACTCGCCGCAGCTCCTATCGAAGGGTATTCTTGTTCGGAACCATCACTCATGATAGCTCTGATCCTTTTTTTCTTGGCGTTACTCATCTTTTGTTTGGTTTCTTCTCCGCGTTTTATTCCAGTCATTGTTTGAGAAATCTTTTCTTTTACTTCGTTAGGCATGGCCATCCCAAGCCTACCGCCACCGCCATAATTGCTGTTCAACCCTTTTTCTACGCTGTCAGTTTTTAAAATCCAAAAGCCTTCACGTGCTTCTAGCCTTTTTATCATGTCTTTTTTAGTAATGTTGAACTCTGTTATTACCTCAACTAACTCAAACAAGAAACAACTAGATCCGTGTTTTTGCCTAAGCTCCTCAAATTTTGCACCACAATAAGGGTGCGTCATACAATTAAATTTATTCTTTCTTTTACGTAAGTTAAGGGTACATCCATAGTAATACTCTCCATCATGTTTATCACCAGGGCAATTAAACTGAATTCTGTAAATATAACCTTCAAGGCTATCATAAATTTTTTCCATGTTATTATTGTTTATTACGTTTCATTACCTCGAAAATCGCTATTCGCGAGGTAAATGTTATAGGGATGATGTTGTGATTCATCATCCCCATGATCTCATTTGATTCTCTTTTTCCGGCTTGTGATTGTAAGCTCTATTCCTCTTGATTCTAGGAATTTAACAAATCTATTATAGGATTCTGTTTTGGGATACTTTCGAGGACAAAGCTCAAATAACTCAGGCAGTTTCATTGTGAGCTTACAGTAGCCATTATTATCCCATGCATACTTGAACTCTTCGCTCTCTTGCCTCAATGCATCAATGTCTAGGGCAAATAATCTCTCTTCGATATCTTGTTTATGAGAATAATTCCGTTTTAAGCCGCCAGTAGTATTGTTCATTTTTTCCTTCCTTTCCTGCTTGAAATTATTAGCCTTGTACCGAATCTTTTATCTAGTTCCGATATCAGTTTTCTATAAGCATCTGTCCTTTTTCGAGTCCTTGGACAGATAATTAAAATCTCCTGCAAAGTCAAATTGATTTCACGTCCACGTTCTAGTGGTCCGTATTTTTCTTCAAGACTTCTAATGTCATCTTCAAATGAACCTGTTTGAGAGGGTAAGGCAGATATCTCCTTCCTTGAGTTTTTAGGTTCTAATGTCTCCGCATTTTCCGAATCAACGCTGAATAAGGGTAAAAGCAATTCATAAAACATAATCAATTTCGTTTTTCGATTTTTTCTGATTTAAGAAAAAAGGTCAAATAGTGACCGATTATTCTTTACTCTACACTTATAAGATTTGAGCAGGCTATAAAGCGCAAAAATCCTATTTCAAGAATAAGGCAGGAAAGGGATTCTAAGTGCAAAATTTTGTTCTGGAAATATTAAGGCCGATGACCCTAAAGATCCCACCGGCCCTATGAGTTGTATGTTTTTTAATAATAGCTAGGTTACTTATAGCTAATGCTTAACCTTGCTCTGCTAAATTCCTTGTGTTGTATGCTGATTGTACTGTTCTTTTTATCTCTTCTGCGGTAAATCCATTAGCTCTGTCTTGATAGTATATTACCAGATAATCTTCAGCAAATTGTTCAGGAATGCCGCTATCCTTGAAGAACGAGGCCAAGATGAAAAGGTTGCAGTTCCGGTTCCCTTTCTGCATTGAATAATACTTTTCAAACAATTCATGTTCTTCAAGAATCCGTTTCCGAATCTCTGCGCTATCGGTAAGCACTGTGGCGCATCCCGAATAGTCCTTTTTATTGCCCTGTTTCGCTACAGGCTTACTTATTGATTGTGGAAGTGCATCTATGTCCACATGATAAGCGATAGCGCTATCATTGATATAAATATCCTTGTCCACGCTCATGAAACATGCTCTGGATACATGTCCGCAACTGGTATCAAAAATCAGATCCGTCCGTCTTGTGAGACCCAATCGCTCACCCAGATAGGAGTACATATCATGGAATCGCATAGGGTCGATGAGGTCATGAAGCACTAATACCTTTAGTCCATTTTGAGATGGTGATCTGAAGATGGACAACACACAAGGAAATGCTTTTAGTCTGTTTTTCTCACCTTGTAGATCCTTCACATCATCAAGATCGAAACAAACGACCCCGGACATGTCGATTAAAGCTTGATCCTCTCTCTTTTGAAAAGTTCCATTCGGGCAGAACACCGGTAAGAGTTTTTCTTTCAATTTGTTCCGTGTGGACTTGTCTTGTTCTTTAGCAATAACATCAACTATTCTTTTAATTGATTTATCACATCCCCCGATTTTTCTCAAGAGCTCCATCAACGGCACATGATTTGGGTACTTCACTGCTTTAATGTTAGAAAAAAAGCTAACTACTATATTGTTCTTAACCATAATTTATTGAATATTTAAAGTACAACTAATGACCATATTTTTTTACTTTTTTATATCCCTATATAGATAGGTAAATATTTTTGGTTCAGTTAGTTAACTATCAAAATAACTAAAAATCAAATAATCTATGAGATAGTTAAACTTATTTGATAAAGAGAAAGAAATCTTATCAAGTTATCGTAGCGCGATTTTGCTTTTCTGTCCCTTGGTATGATATTATATAATTCATCAAGCGAGATAGTGATGTTATAGGGTAAGTTACTTTCTATAGCATCTCTAATCTTGCTGTCGTATGAATAAAGAGCGACCAAATCCATGATGTATTTCTTTTCTGGCTTTTTCTTAGCGACGATTGGTTTCGGCACTCCACTGATAGTACATGTTGACAGTGAGTTTGATCTGAAATATTCTTGAACTTTATAAATTCTGTCCTTTCTCAAATCATCAGTATAGTACACTCTGATAGGTAATCCTTTGTGCTGCCTGATCCTTAACCGGCATATAGTCTGAATAAGCAGTGATTCCATATACTGCTCATAGTCGCAATTGAGCCCGAACATGTGATTGATGTCATTGACAATATTCTCAGGGATATTCCATTCCCCGAAAAAAATGACCGTAGAATAATCTCTGAATTCATTTGATCCCCTGTCATGGCCACTCCCACGATAGATAACGCTGAATTTATCTTGATTTATTCCAGCATCAGAAGCAAGATAATCGCTCAACAACTTACAAAAATCGCTTTCCGGCTTCTTGTCTGCTTCCAGTTCATCAATGCTTGTCCGCTGGAGATACAAGCTCATCCAGGTAATAATGAGAACGCGACCTTGTTCAGATTCTTTTTTTACTATTTCCACCAGGCCATTGAGATACTTAGATACCTCGTTTTTGTTCCATCCTGTTAGGCTCTTTCTAGTGAATGGAAGCGGAAATTCAGTGAAGGTGATATCACTACTGTATTTTGAACCAGTAACAGGAAGAATTCTTGAATCGGTGCTACTGGCCAAACAATCGATTGTTCCGTCAAAAAGAACAACACGCGAATCGTCCTTGAGTGAATCCAAGTTTACTTTAGCCCATTTAAAGCTGTTGTTCTGTCGAATTTGAGAAAACAGATAATTCAGCTTGTATTTCTCAAGTTTATTACCCAGTTTCATCAGATTCAACCCACTACATTTGTAAGCTGCTTCCATCAAGACCATATCCTGATAAATGTGTTGGTATAACTTGTTGTCTGGATCGATTAGTTTCCCATTTATCCCAGGCTGCTCATCAATGTAGGTTAATACGTTCTTCAGCTCTATCGGGTCCACAGGCTGTTCTGGATAGAAATTTATCAATTCATCCACGAGTATCAATCCTCTACAACCGTTACGGTAAGCGGTAAATAAAGGTATAGGATCTAACTGAAACCGTGCTGATGTGATAACCAAGACTTCAAAATTACGTAATGATTCTGGGTCGTTACGGTAGTTGAGAAGTCTGTCACTAGATAACTCGCCGCTATGAAGAATATAGGTGCCTATCGGTTGGAGTTGGGACCTCAAGTCTTCAGCCGCATCTATAGTGGGGACAACAATCAGAACACCGTCACTTCTATATCTCTGGGCGATTTCTGCTATGATTGTCGTTTTGCCTGACCCACAACCTGAAGAGACAAAATATAGCCCATTGCTCTGGGGAAAGTCAATGCTGCAATTAAGAAAATGCATCATCGGTTTTCCTCCGGTTTCGATAAGCTTTATCGGTTGTTGATGAGAATGCATTGTGAAATAATATGTTTAAATTAACGATATAACACAAGATTGAGCAGAAGAAAAATCCCGCTCCGCAGATACGCCGCAGAGCGGGATAATTAGAGATTACTCTTTGCTTTGGTATTCCTCAAAGAGTTGGTGGATTTTTGAACGAGCCACGTCATAGCGAGAGAACTTATGAGGAACGCCGTCCACATCCTCAGTCTTACCAGCTGACTGATTAATAGCTGTAACCTCGCCTTGTGTGAGGGAGCCGATAAACTTTGTGATGACATTAGCGGCATCCTCCAAGGTCGTTGTACCATCAGCTAAAAGGCTATGCATCTTTTCAATAAGATACTTAGATACCTCCTTTGAGCCGATCATCCTGGAATCGACTCCTGCAGTCTTGAGTGTCTCGTAGATTTCGCGACCATACTTGTTGCTTCCCTCGGTGAGTCTATTTCTAGTCTCAACATCACTCTGTGCCTTATAGAGGCGGTTAGCCGTGGGTTGACGTTTGTATGTTCCGGTGGCATAGCCCCAAGCTGCGATTTCAGAGCAACCCTCTGTGGTGTATTTTTTTACGAGCTCAAGAGTCTCGGTTACTTCCTTGTTGACCCCAGGAAGGTTGCTGCTATTCAGGAGGGATACCAGGTAATCAGTACCCTTCCAAGGGCGAGTCGAGATGTTGGACTCCCCTAACATGGTGAGGACTTTGGGGCGCTCGATCTGAGGAAAGATAACAGGAAGGTCGTAAGGACGCTCATCGGGCTTGCGTTCCAGATTGAGGCGCGTAACTGCGTCATCTCGGTGTTGACCATCGATGATGACGAGATAACTGTCTATATCGGGATCGTCGAGTGAAAGTTGATTGCCGTTCTCGTCCACGACCTCAAGACCTTGCTCTAAACAGGCTCTTGCGGATACGACCAAGATCGGACTAATGATACCATTGCTACGCTTGATGGACATCATTTTTTTCTTAACAACCTTGTCGTTGACTTCGCGGTTATTTCTCAGGCCGGCTTTCTTGAATCCATGAGAAGAGAGCTCGTCCCATGTGTAGATTCTGCGTGGGTCAAGACCGATGGGAATAACACTGGCCTGGTTAGCGATTTTATCCACAGGACTGCCCGCTGTGGTGGCCTGCTCATTTGCATCCAGAGCAGTAGGGATGTCATTCGGAGTCGATACCTGTACAGCATTCTTCTCTTTCATAACTTCGTTGTTTGAGTTTGTTGTTTCCTGAGCGTTAATGTTCTGCTCAGTCTCGTTTACACTGTGGCTCTCAGGAGCCGGATAAATAGAATTCTTCATTTCTTCAATTTTTTGTTGTTGATTAATAATGTATATTGTGAAATGCTTCAACTCGGCTGTAACACTTCTGCTATGGTTTCACGTGCATTGTTTAAGATGCTCGTTCGCCCTTAGCACTGGCAAAATTACAGCCGCAAATTCGGGTGACCATAGCTTGTAGTGAACTGTAGTGAACTGTAGTGGATTGTAGTACAGTGCATTGATTTATAGACACTTGTACGATGTCCATTTCAGTGATTTTTGGGGAAGATGTTATTTGACTTAAAGGGTACTAAAAGATGCCGTCCAAGAGTGGCATAAATCCCTTATATACAAGAATATAAAAAATGGCCCATTCATGGACCGCCCATATTACATAAAAGGAGGCGGCTTTATTTGGGCCATGACTATATATCATACCGTGATCATAGCCCTCAGCGAAGAGTTGATGCGCTTTTGATCACATCTTGACGTTAGAATCTAGCAGTTTTCAAATTGCCACTCGTGCGACCTGATTTCTGTATAGAGAGTCAAGGAGGATTACAGGTTATATACCCACCGAAGAGGTGGATATAAGCCTGTTTTCTTTTTCCCTCTTTAATACCTGATATGATGATTATATGCTAGGAATTCAAGCCAAAACACCGTCGAGATTCATAAGCAAAATATCTTTTATTTTTCTGGAACAACCTAATTTACCACGTTCTCAGAAAAATAAAAGCGCATTTTTTGATTTGAAAACTCAGCGAAATTCAATAAAAAAGCTCTGTTTTCGCTGATTTTTAAAGAGGTTTTTGGGCCGAATTTCAGTTTCATTTTTGAAATTGTCATTCGGGTGAATAAAGGGTAAATAAAAAATAAGCACGTTGAAACATGCTTATTTTACTAGTAGAAAACGCTATATGTATCACTTGTTTTCAAATATCTTTTGTAGTTCCGCTGTATCAGATCTATATTGATTCTCGTTCAGATAATTTAATGCGGAGTAAAGCTTATTCATCTCTTCCGCTTTGATCAATGCTCCAAAAAGGGATTTAAAACGAGGATCTTTCTTGGCTTTGACATCTTTTGTGACTTTTATAAACTCTTCCAATCTAGTAGGAAGACCATACTCTTCAAGATGAACGCCTAATTCAGCTGAGCAATCCAATATGAAACGGTCCATAGCTGGGCTTACCATGACCAAGTAGTGAGGACGATCCCTGTGTTTAAGTAGTGAGATATGCTTTGTATTAGCAATTTCTATAAACTCATTCACATACGAGGGCTTGCGCTTGTCGTTATCAATGATGCCGATAGAGAACTGATCCTTTAGATTTGTCTCCTTCATGCTTCTAGCTACTTCATTACAGCCTTTTTTATGGTTTACACCAGATGAATTTAGCAGAAATTCAGTAAGGCTTGTGTCAATGTAGCATTCTGGGACTACATGCCAGTCTTTCATTTTCATATCAGCCTAAGGTCTCTATGTTAAAGAATGCATCTACACCAAAGTCATATATAGCCTGAATATCTTCTTCTATGGCGCTCTTTACTGTCATAAAACCATCATCAGTAGTTTTGGTGTACAACAGAGTCATATCAATCTCTTGCTTCTCAATAAAGGCATTTAAAATATATGGACTATGAGTAGCAATAAAAAGACTATTGGGATGTTTGCCCTCAGTCTTAGTCAACAGCCATTCCACAAGGTTTGCCTGGGTCGGAGGAAAAAGATTAGCTTCAGGCTCTTCCAAAAAGATATCACAATGATGAGTATGGACATAGTTCGTAAAGACATCTTTCTTATCCTCCTCATCCAATTTCGCTAACAAAACTCCTTGTTCTTGTAAATTTGCAAAACTCTCTATCCTTGAGTGCCTAATGTTAGTGATATGACTAAGGTGTATAAACAACGGAATGACTGACTGTAAACCACTTGATGTATTGGTAAAGTCAAGTGTAACGCCTTCGGATACCTGAACTTTATCAGACTTTGTAGCAGCATCATATCTGTATGACACTCCAAGATTTAAAACCTCTAAATCTTCTTTCGTCGCTTGACGGGCAGATTCCCAATCTGCCATAAAGTCACGAATATTGTCATCAGCAAATTTGACTTGGAACCAGTTTGGAATAGCTGCAACAAGATTGCGCTCGGCGGGGATATATGTCACTTTGGAGCGATGGTAGTCCCATCTGCCTTCTTTCCACTTAAAATTGAATTTGTTTAAAGCATTATCAAATGAAAAAGACATGAATTCAGACTCATAGCTGATAAAGGTATCAGGTTTGATATATCCTTTCAACTTGTGAAAACGCTCAAATTCCTTTGTGAAGTTACCGTCTTTCGCAAAGAAATCTGCTGACTGAGTCAGTTCAATACGCTTCTCTACCCAGGTACAATAACAAGCGGTTTTCAGGACACAACTTTTACCTGAACTCTGCGGACCAATGATTACATTGATTCGCTTCAATTCAATATCAGCCTCTTTGATTGGGCCCAAATTTCGTATCTTGATATGTTTCATAATTGCAAAGTTAATGCATTTCTTTGATATAGTGAGCAAAATCATAAAAAGAAATCTGACTCGGTTTTCTTCTTTCCATATTCCCGGCTCTGGTTTTTATAAATGTGTCTTGAATACAGATATTGAAGCAGCCACAAACCGTCTCGAGTCAGGTTTACTTCCAACGGGATATGATGGGAAAATTAATCAGATTATTAACCTAAGATCATCTGATAAAAACGAATGAAAACAGTCCAACGAATACAAAAATACGTGCAGGTTGGACATATTATAGCCTTATAATCTGCCGCAAGAGCACAAAAAGCATCGATTCGGCAAAATATAATATATTATATTCTGCCGTAAATGAGGGTGATAGAGTTACTCGTGATAATTGAAAAAAGTGAGATATTGTTTACTCACTCGAAAAGATCGTCCATAACCACTTGCTTTTGGACGATGCCGCTATGTTTACCGTATGCAACACCATAAGTCGTGATCATGGTGAGATGAACGGTCTGTTTGGGGGACAAAGTCTTTTTCAGGACTTCAATTCTGTTTCGAAGTTTGCTCTCTTCGTCCTTGCTGATCATGTATTCACCACCGGAGAACTTCATTTCACAAAGGTTTACCACGTTGTCGGCCCTGTTGATAAGAAGGTCTATCTGGGCTCCCTCATTTTCTTCATCACCTTTAACGCTCCAAGCAGACAGGGATGATTTGACGCCGCCAATTTCAAGAGCGCGTTTGATCTGAGTGCTATGTTGCCAGCAGACCTCCTCAAAAGCCACACCCTTCCAGGACCTCATCACATCAGAAGTGATATTGTCGGTCATGAAATCCACATCAGTCAGGTTGGGTTCTACATATTTCAGCCAGAAAAGACAGAAGTTATCAATGAGTTTATAGTGCTCGACTTTGGATTGGCGGTAGGGCATATAACGTAAAATGAAGTCGCTTTCAGCCAAGGCCGCAAGTGTATCTGAAAGCCCTCCACCGAGTGGTACCCCGGTGGATTTAGCAATCTCTTCCCGTGTGAAACCGTTATGACGAGTCGCAAGCAGGCGGATAATCTTTTTGCAATCCTCGGGATTACCAAAGATGGCATTAAACAAGCGGTTGAACTCGTCTTTCAGCCTTGGATTGCGCCCGAAAAGAATCCGGTCGGTGTTCTTCTCAAAACTCTCTCCTTTCCTGAAGAAACTGAGATAGTACGGTATGCCACCAAACACCATGTGGCTCTGTACGATATCGTAACGGGACAGTTCTACACCCTCACCCTCAAAATACTCCTCACATTCTTTCAGCGTGAAGGGCATCAGTTTGATTTCATCTGTCAAACGCCCGTAAAGCCCCCCACGGCTCCGGGACAGGTTCCCAAGAATCCAGGAGGTGGCACTGCCGCAGACAATGAGCATCATGTTGTCACGACCAGAGCACCATCCGTTCCAGAAGTTCTCAAAAGCGGGAAGGAAGCCGGAACGCGGAGTGTCCATCCATGGCATTTCGTCGATGAACACTACCTGGCGTTTGCCGTCATCCAAGCCTGCAAGCAGTTGTTCCAACTGGTAGAACGCTTCCATCCAGGACTTGGGCATCTTGAACCCCTCAAGTCCATGATTCAGCATGGAATAATAGAAGCTCTCCAACTGGGTCTTCATTCTGCTTTTCTCGTCATCCTGGTCAATGGGCGAAACACCTGTATGCTGGAAAGTGATACGGTCCTTCAGTGCCTGTTTGATAAGAAAAGTTTTACCCACACGCCGTCTGCCATACACGGCCACAAATTCAGGTCGGTCACTCCTGTAGAGCCTTTCGAGCTCTTCCATTTCCTGTTTTCTTCCGATGATTGCGCTCATAGTCTATATGGTTTTGTGATTATATTCTGCCGCAAAGATAGCAAAAAGTATCAATTCGGCAAAATATAATATACTATATTCTGCCGTAGATGGGTATTTTTAGTATGATTCGGCAGGTTTGAAATGAAAAAGTGAACTGTAACTCGATTTTTTGGGGGACTTATAGCTCAACAACTGGTTAACTTTAAGTGTAAAAATTGATGTATTCAAATAGCGACATTATATGTTTTCAGCATTGCAGTCCACTAAAAATCGTGGACAGCAATGAGTGCCAAAAACAGAAATACTGCAAAATGTCCCTTAGAACCACTACCTGGATTATTCATCCTGTAAAATAGGCTTATACAACAATCATCCTTCCTGCTATTGTTTGCGAGGAAAGGCCGACCTGCAGCGATGTATATCGGCCTTAAAAAAAACTCGTGGATTATATTCGAATTGACTGCCTATGCGAGCAATCACTCCATAACACGAAAACTCATGATTTAGAAGCAATCTTTTCTTTCACTATTGCATCTTCAATATCTGTGTGAAGGTTATGGATCTTACGAAAATTAAAAATCTCATACAGAAGCGATATTGCAATCACGCATACAGCAAGAAGCATGATGTCAATACGTAACCAACCTTTTTCATATACAAGGTGGCAAGAATCCCACAACAAAGAAACAACAAGAAACAGAGCCGATACGAAGAAATCCAAAAGGAGACAGTTCCTGGTTCGACAAATTGAGGAACGCAGTTTTTGGCGCATTCCTTTATTCAGTATCTCAGAAAGGCCGAATGAAACCAACAGACTCATCGCAATGGAAAACACAATACCTAGCACAGTAAAAAGCGTTTGCACCACTACGGCATTGCCTTTTACGCCTATAGCTGCTAATATCAACGATATGATGACAGCTATAATCAGCCGGATAATTAATTTAGTCATTCGTTTGATCTCTCAATTCAGTTAAAAACGCTTCCATCTCTTGTTTTAACTGTTCCTCTACAATACGGTTGCCCGTCGTCCGCTCAACCTTAATCTCTTTTTTGACTTTGATGTCTTCACCTGTATATCTATTGCCATCTTTAGTCCTTACCACAATACCATCGTCGTTACCAATATTAGTCGCAATGGCGCCCATTACTCGCTGATACTCTTCTTGTGCCATCTCTTTGGGCTTTCTCTTGATACGGAGTAACAACTTCGCCTCAATAACCTGACTGTTTTGTATATCTTCAAGGCTATCAGTATCATTGACAATTTGAGATAACACTTCAGCTGTTAGATTACTGATAGATCTCGTAAAGGTAGTTGACTCTTGCGAAGTGACTGGGGCTGGTAAGACACTTCCGCCGCCATGAATCTCAATCTGCTTTATGCTTGAAAACTCAACGCCTTCTGGAACCTTGGTCAACTCTGTGAACTGGAATAACCTTTCGCCACGCACATCTACAAGCAGCCAATTCAAATAAGTCTGGAGGCGAGTAATGTTTATGTTGCCAGACAAATTTGTCACAAGAATCTCATTATTTAAAGCAAAATAAAAATGATCCTTATATTGCTTTTGATCTGAATCACCTGAATCAACATCTGTTATCGCTATTTTGTTATGCTCAAATAAATCAGATGCAATCAAGCCTCCATTCTCAGCAGGGATGATACGCATCATCATGCCAAAAAGAATGCTGTTATTATGGCGCCATTCAAAATTGGATAACAAGTCACAGTCTTCGTCCTGTTCGTTTAGCTGAAGTGTGCGATCGCCAGCCTTAGACTCATCGGTTAAAACTTGCACCAAGAAAGACAGTATGCTGGAGTGAGGCTCACTGATAATTGAGTTCTCAATCTTGAAAGCACGTAGCATTACTGGCTTATTTTTTGTTCCTGCCATATCCTTTAAAATAGAATCAATATATATGTGTCACATTATGAGTTCGCAAAATTAAGCATTAACCATTAATCAACAAATTTTGAAAAGTAAAATTTGAAAATTATTTGCGATACGTATAATAATACAACCCACTCACGGAGGCTGGATGCTTTTTTGACCAATCCTTTGTTATGCGACCTGGACATACCCCAACTAGGTCACCCAGTGCGTAATATAACGGCACACCACTGGAGCGAATGCACAGGTACGTCATCTTGTCATGGAAGTAATACATTCTCTCCATCAACTCTGTATGGTATCGGAGTCTCGAGGGTCCCAATCTTGGAATCATCCTCACCCTGCACAATGACCTCCATGAACAGCTTCGTGGAAACATCTCGCGTTCACTCGGCCTATACAATATGTGCTGCAAGCTTTTCCTCAACCTTAAGTCACAGTTCAGGCGATGAACAGTTTTCTGCTTAATAGAAACACGACTGATTAAAGCCACATCGATATATTTTGGGGTTCTAAATTAGATTCCTCTCCCCTCATTAACGCTCATACAAATATAAAAAAGTATCATTTTTCAGCAAGTTCAAACAACACGATTTTTAATAATCTTATCGAAAAACGCCCCCCTTCTCATTCTTACATTAAACCCTTATATGTAAGAGAATTAGACAACATTTTTTATTAACAATTTAAACTAACATTTACAAACAAACAGAGAAAAGACAATGAACAATTTACCAAAACTCGTCATGGCCTTATTCGCATTGAGTTCTGTGGTCGATATCGCAGAAAAGATCCACAATTGGGGCCGTGACAAGAAGAACGAGAAAGAAGAAGAGAAGAAACAAGATGAACCGTCACGAGTGTAGCTGCAAAGAAATCGAAAGCAGGAAACGCTATTGACGGTATTGTGATCGTATGCGAAACTATTGCGACGATACTCAAGAATTCAAAGAAACTGGTGAAGATCCTGGAAAAGCTCCGGGGTCCACCATGATGTTATTAACCATTTAACAACGACAAGAAATGGAACAAACAACAATCATTCCGCCATCCTACCTCCCAATGGTAGTCGAGACGGAGCAAACAACCAACATCGGGGAGACCATTATCGACGCTGAAATCATTACCGAAGATACCCGCTCCCCTTTCATTGAGGCTAACTCCCAACCGACAACAAGGAGTGAGCTTATGAAAGACTGCATCATCCCCGTTTACGCTAAAGATAACGAGGTTTTGATCAGCCACAACCAATTTATCGAGGCCACTTACCAGGCAGCACGAGACTTCTATCAA
>ONOU01000018.1 GCA_900319525.1 uncultured Prevotellaceae bacterium
TGACGGAAATAGTTGATGTTCATGGCGTTATTGATTTAGTTTAATTGTTATTGTGGTTGACGGCGGCGGAGCCGCCGCCCACGGGACAGGTCGCGCGCGAGGGCCGTGGCTGTGCCACGGCACGGGGGACCTGGCCGCGCGGGGGACGGCGTTGCTGCGGTTGTGGGGCAAAGGTAATCAATGATGGGGCGGTTGTCCATGTCAAAAAGCAGAATTGCGAGCGAGGCTCGCAGGTCTCATAGCCCGCTAAGATGTCAGACAACCAAGACAACCTGTAGACTATAGTGACAACTTCATTTTAAAAATGCCTTGACGGCGGTGCGGGGGCTTCACGGCGGCGGAGCCGCCGCCCACGGGACAGGTCGCGCCACTTGAAGTCGCACCATGCTGCCGCCCACGGGAGAGGTCGCCTCGCTTGAAGTCACACCATGCTGCCGCCCACGGGACTGGTCGCGCCACTTGAAGTCGCACCATGCTGCCGCCCGCGGGAGAGGTCGCCTCGCTTGAAGTCACACCAAGCCGGTGCCCACGGGAGAGGTCGCGGGTGGGGGGAATTGATACGGTAATTGGGGGGGGAATGTGAAAGTTGTGGCAAAATCCTATTGGTGATTGTGAAAAAATGTTTAACTTTGCTTGGTGAAATGAATTAAGGTAAAAAAGATGAAGACAGATTTGAAGACCAACATCAAGTTTTTTCAGGTGTCTAGCCGATACTATCATCCTGAAAATGAGATAGAACTCGCGTCGCTCACGCGCTACGAGAAAGTGCCCACAATCATCAGTGAGAGCGCAGACCAAGGCGCCCGCGAGGCGGCCCTCGACGTGGCCCGCGTCATCAACGAGTGCGTTGAGGAGAAAGGGCGCTGCGTCATCGGTTTTGGCATCGGACGTTATGTATTCAAGGTATATGACGAGCTGGTCAAACTCTATTTTGCCGACAAGGTGAGCTTTGCCAGCGTGGTGGCCTTCAACCTTAGTGAACTGGTGGGCGACAATTCCCTGCGTCTGCACGACCTGATCCATTCCCTACTGTATGCCAAGGTCGATATCGAGCCCAACAACATCCACAGCATCAACGACCTGGGCACTATCGAGAACGTGCATAGCCAGTGCAAGGCCTATGAGCGCGAGATCAGTGATGCCGGCGGGCTGGATCTGGTGATCTGTGACCTGAACAATGACGGCTCCATCGCCTATAACGAACCCGGTTCGGCCAGCAGCAGCGTCTGCCGTCTGATGCTGCTGGGCAGTGATTCGCGTGCGCGTGTCGCCGAGGTGCTCCAGAGCGATGCTGCCCCCAAGACGGCCATCACCCTGGGCATAGGCAACCTCTTGAACGCCAACCGCATCATCTGCGTGGCATGGGATGAGGACTCGGCCGAGCCCCTGTTCAATACCATCGAGGGCAAGATGACCGACCTCGTGCCGGCCTCATTCCTGCAAGTGCATGACGACGTGAAGATCTATGCCGACCTGGATGCGGCCTCCCGGTTGACGCGCATCAGCTACCCGTGGAAAGTGACCTCATGTGAGTGGAGCGACCACCTGATTCGCCGCGCCATCGTGTGGCTGTGTGAACAGACGGGTAAGCCCATCCTCAAACTCACCAACGAGGACTATAACGACTATGGCCTGAGCGAACTGGTGGCGCTCTATGACTCGGCCTACAATGTCAACATCAAGATATTCAACGACTTGCAACACACCATCACGGGCTGGCCTGGCGGCAAACCCAATGCTGACGACACCTATCGTCCCGAGCGTGAGACCCCCTACCCCAAGCGGGTGCTCATCTTCAGCCCCCACCCCGACGATGCCATCGTGTCGATGGGTGGCACGGTGCAGCGCCTGGTGCAGCAAGGCCACGACGTTCACATCGCCATCCAGACCGATGCCGATGTCGCCGTGAGCGACGAGGACCTGATGCGCAGCGTGCTGCTGGCCGACCGCCTGACCAAGCGCTTTGAGGGCTCCAGCTTCAAGTTTATCGAGAAGACCATCGCCCGCCTGACGAGCAATGCCTCGTCCACCGAGGAGGACAACAAGGACATGCGCTACTTTAAGGGCTCTATCATGCTCAGTGAAGCTATGATGGCTTGCCGCTTGATGGGTGTTCCCATGGAGAAGCAGTATGACCTGCGCATGCCGTTCTACATCAACGACCCGCGCGGCCAGGGCAAGCTCACCGATGATGACGTCACGGTGATCCAGAACCTGATCACGCGCATCAAGCCGCACCAGATCTTCTTTGACAACGATCTGGTGGATCCCCACGGCACACACGTGCGCGCCAGCGGGGCAGTCATGCACGCCCTGGACAACCTCAAGGACGAGGAGTTCATGCGCGATTGCCGCGTGTGGATGTACCGTGGCCAATGGGGTCAATGGGAGGTCGATCATGTCGAGATGGCCGTACCCATGAGCCCCGAGGAGTTTGCCGTCAAGCGCGACGCCATCTTGCAGTTCCATTCCCAAATCCACGACGCGCCCTTCCGTTCCAGCGCCGACGGCGAGCTGCCGTGGCAACGCTCGATCGAACGCAACCGCAACCTGGCCGAGCGCTACCAGCAGCTGGGCCTGGCCACCTACGAGGCCATCGAGGCGTTTGTGCAATACCGGTTCCGGTAATAGTAAACCTGAAGCCGATAACGGCTTCAGGTGGTGACGGCACGGGGCAGTTCCAGGTATTCGGGAGGCAAGCCGATGCTATAAGGCTCGCCTTTCTTGCCTGTGATGGTGTAAATCTTGGCAAGCTCCTTGTCGGTGATGACATTCTTGATGCGGCGATTGAGTCTGGAAATCATCTGGTTGAGCGAATCACTCAACGGATTGCACAAATTATCGACTGTATTAGCTACCCGTTTCTCGTTGGCACCGGGCTTGACCAGGCTGTAGATATTGAGAATCTCGTCGTGGTACTCATCCATGTTCTTGAGGACGATGCCTCTACCCTGCAAACGCTGTTTCATGAACAGGATGTACAGCGTGCGGCACATGGCCGGCATCTCGATTTCCATCTCATCATAATCGGGCAAGATGATCTTCATGTCACCGTTAACCAGGATGCGGCCAGGGTGCCCCACGACAATCTTACCACGCAACAGTTCAGCCATCAGTTCCTTGGGGTCATCATGATAGTGGGCGATGTAGTTGACGATGTCGCGCCTGATGCATTCCAATGCCTGCTTGCGCTCCTTCTCCAGCCTTTTGAGTTCAAGATCTTCTTCGGCCTGCAGCAGGTCTTTACTGGGTTTCTCGCTCTTGTTGGTAGTCGTTACAGATGGCAGAGAAGGGTTACACATGGCATCCTCGGCCACCACGTCACGCAAGCGCTTAGTGAACTTCTTCCACTGCCTTGCCACACGAGAAGGCTCAACGCGTGTGTGATCCTGGGGTGCCGTCTCGGTGGCAGCGCCAAACACAGACGAATTCTCAGGGTAGTGATATCCAAAGTCGGATTCATCAATCACGATGTCACCATCGCCCGTGTCGGTGACGCCCATCAATTCATCGGCAAAGCGGCGTATGGCCTCAAACCACCCGCCAGAGCGATTCATGCGGTCTAATGTCAAGCGCACAGTGGCATACCTGCCGATATTACCCACATTGAATCGTCGGGCAATCAGCAACAGGCCTTCACGTCCAGGCTCGTCGATCCACTCGACCTGCATGGGATGGACAAACTTATTAACTATGGCCTCGGCATCATGCAAGCCTGAAGAAAAGCGGCGGTCGCTATAGAGGTAGATGATACCGTACTTGAGGTCCTGAGGGATAGTCTGTTCCATAATGATAACGGGAATTAAGATTCGTCTATAATTTAGTAAATACGGCAAAAACCATGCCAGTAAGGGCATGGTTTAAATCAACGTCTAATAGACTTTACCCACCACCCTAATGCGCTTGGCCTTGGGGTAATGCAGCCGAGCCTTTAGTCGTGCTAACGTCCGATTCGTTGACATGATCTTGACCACTCGGCCATCAACATCGACCTGCCACACGTGAACCAGTATAGGAATAGGGTCACATGTGGGATCTTCCCAATCAAAAGGATTCTTGAAAATAATTCGGTTTGTCATCATCATCAATTGTTTATTATTCGTCAAAGAAATCTTCCTTGTTGGCACTCTTGATGCGCTCGTTGCGCTCCTCCACACTCATGCAGGGGGACGCCATGACACCGGCCATCTTGTCCATCCACCTGTCACGGGCAAGGCGCTGCTTCTTAAACATGACGGCAGTTCCGCCCGATGTCTTGTCAAACGTCAGGTGGTGCTGGATGTTCAGCGAGAATGCCACCTGCGCCACATCGTGGTCAGCACCGATGTAGGTAAATTGCCAGCCCTGCTCCTTGTAGCTCTCGATGAGAGCTCTGATGGCCGAAAGGCTGTACTCATGCGAGGCATTCTCATAGCCATCGGTGATGATGGTCACCAGCGCCAGCGAGTCGATATCCAGGCTCTTGAGGGCATGCACACGGCTAATGGTTGTGCCCACGGCATCATACAGCGGTGTCATGCAACACGGGCGGTAATCCTTGTCGGTGAGGGGTCTCACCTTGCTCACAGGGAGATTGTCATAGATGGTCTTCACCTCACAGCCACAGAAGGCCACCAGCGTGACGATGTGCCGCTGGCCGGGGTTCTTTTCCTGGGCACTCTTGATCGAGCCGATGGTCTCGTTCACGCCATCGATAGCCTGACGGGCGATGCTGCTCATCGAGCCGCTCTTGTCAAGGATAATCACATTGTAAACAGTCATTGTCGTTTCCATATTCATTCCTTATTAAAATGATATTATCAGTTCAACTCTCACCGGCCACGTTCCCGATGACTTTGCAAAGATACAGCCATCAATGACGCACCCCATTTTTCTGCAACCTTGCCGTTTTTTAGGTCATTATTGGCAACATTTCACGCATCGGGGCAAAAAACTAAATTCTAAAAACTAAAAACTAAAAACTTATTATTATCTTTGCAGGTTAATAGAATTGAAACCGCAACGATGAAAGTTAAAATCCATCACGAGGGCGAGAACATACTGATCGTGTTGTTCCTGATCATAGTGGCGAGTGGCGCACTGGCCTACAGGTTCTTTGACTACAAGCCTGTGGCATGGGTGCTGATAGCACTGATGGCCATATTGTTCCTGCTGGTGCTCAACTTCTTCAGGCTACCACGCCGGCACTTCAAGGGGGACAACAGTGACGGCACGGCCATCGTGTCGAGTGTCGATGGCACTGTCGTGGCGCTCGAGGAGGTCTATGAGGACGAGTACCTGCACCGCAACTGCATCCAGTTGTCGGTGTTCATGACCGTCTTTAATGTGCATGCCAACTGGGTTCCCGCCAAGGGCGAAATCACTTACTACAAGCACCACTCGGGACGTTTCCTCGCTGCCAATCTGCCCAAGTCGAGCAGCGACAACGAGCGATCAACCGTTGTTATCCGCACCCAAACGGGTGAGGAAATCCTTGTCCGCCAGATTGCCGGTGCCATCGCACGCCGCATCGTCACCTACGTCGAGCAGGGCGAGACGGTCGATGTCAACGACTTTATCGGCTTCATCAAGTTCGGTTCCAGGGTGGACATCTTCCTGCCCCTCGACACCAAGATTCTGGTCAAGTTGGGCGACCGCACCTGGGGCGGCGAGACCCTGGTAGCCCGGCTCAATAACAAAACTAAGGAGGAGAATCAGCAATGAACGCAATACGAAACAATATCCCTAATGCCATCACCTCGTTGAACCTGCTGTTTGGCTCCATTGCCTGCATCATGGCGCTGACTCCGTCATGCACTGTAACCACCTACCGCATGGCATTCCTTTTTATTGCCCTGTCGGCTGTGGCCGATTTCTTTGACGGGCTGGTGGCACGCCTGCTGCATGCCGTCAGTGCCATCGGCAAGGAATTGGACTCGCTGGCCGACCTGGTGAGTTTCGGCCTCGCGCCGGCATTGATCCTGTATAGCATGATGGCTAATCAGGACTATTACCCGTGGGAATTCTGCGCGTTGCTGCTGCCCGTGTTCGGAGCATTGCGGCTGGCGCGTTTCAACATCGACACCAACCAGGCCACGACCTTCACCGGCCTGCCCATTCCCGCCAATGCCATCTTCTGGATCGGCTTCACCGACTGGTATGCCCAGCACACTTGCCCCACCTGGGTTGTGATACTGCTCATCGTGCTGCTGTCGCTGCTGATGGTGTCCCCGCTGCGCATGTTCTCGTTGAAGATGCACAACCTGTCGTCCCTGCGAGAGAATTGGGCACAATATTTGCAGATTGTAGCCACCGTGGCAGCGGTTATCGTGCTGGGGCTACCCGGCCTGGCCGTCGCAATAGCGCTCTACGTGCTGCTATCCATCATTAAAAGAGAAAAATAAATGAGTTTCTTACTATTCATACTATTTGTCCTATTCCTCATGGTGGGAATACCCCTGTTGCGTGGTTGGCTCTACATGCAGAACATGAAACGCCGTGTCAACGAGACATTTCGCGGACGCCAGCAGCACGAGCGGCCACGCCGTGAGCGCTACGAGGAAGAGGAGGAAGAATACACCGAGACCGGCGAGCGCAAGATTTTCACCAGCGGTGAGGGCGAGTATGCCGACTTTGAGGAAGTGAGCGGCACTGTCGTCGAGGAAACCACCTCGACGGGCGACACCCGCACCATTATCGAGGAACAAGTCACCGACGCCGAGTACGAGGAAATCCCCTAGCCGATACCGGCAATCGTTAATAAAACAGCCACGCCAGCGAGACCTCAAATCCCGCTGGCGTGGCTGCTTAATGCCGTTTACTGGATTACAGTTTCAGGTCATCCTCGCTCTTGGGTTGAGGGGGATAGTCGATGGTGTAGTGCAGGCCGCGGGATTCCTTGCGGTCCTTGGCCTGGCGGGTGATGAGATAGGCCACGTTGATGATGTTGCGCAACTCGCAGATGCGGCGCGACACCTTGCTGGTCTTGAACAGTTTCTCGGTCTCCTCATAGAGGATGTCCAGACGGTTCCAGGCACGGTCGAGTCGCAGGTTGCTGCGCACGATGCCCACATAGTTAGCCATAATTTCTCCCACCTCTTTTTCGCTCTGGCTGATGAGCACCATCTCCTCGGGATGGATTGTACCGGCATCGTCCCAGGCGGGGATATCCTCTCGATAGGAATACTCGTTACGGTGCTCGATGGCATGCTTGGCAGCGGCGTCGGCATACACGACAGCCTCGATGAGCGAGTTGCTGGCCAGGCGGTTGCCGCCATGCAGACCCGTGCAAGAGCACTCACCCACGGCATACAGCCGCTTGATGCTCGAGCAGGCATTCAAGTCCACCTTGATGCCGCCACACATGTAATGTGCTGCAGGCACCACGGGAATATAGTCCTTAGTGATGTCGATACCCAGATCCAGGCAATGCTTGTAGATGTTGGGGAAGTGGTGCTTGGTCTCCTCGGGGTCCTTGTGCGTCACGTCGAGGTAAACATGATCCTCGCCACGCTGTTTCATCTCGTTGTCGATGGCGCGGGCCACCACATCGCGCGGAGCCAGCGACAGGCGCGGGTCATACTTCTGCATGAATTCCTCGCCACCCAGATTGCGCAACACGCCGCCGTAGCCGCGCATGGCCTCGGTAATGAGGAAGGCAGGACGGTCACCGGGGTGATACAGCGCAGTGGGATGGAACTGGACGAATTCCATATCCTGAACCGTGCCCTTGGCACGATATACCATGGCGATACCGTCACCAGTTGCCACCAGCGGGTTGGTCGTGGTGTGATAAACACAACCCACGCCACCTGTTGCCATCAACGTCACTCTTGACAAGAACGTGTCCACCTCGCCCGCCTCCTGATTGAGGACGTAGGCGCCATAGCACTCGATGCCAGGCGTGCGGCGCGTCACGATTTTGCCCAGGTGGTGCTGGGTGAGGATTTCCACGGCAAAGTGGTCCTCATACACGTCGATATTGGGATTGTTCTTGACCGTCTCGATGAGCGACACCTGTATTTCATGACCCGTGTTGTCGGCATGATGCAGGATGCGGAACTCGCTGTGACCGCCCTCACGGTGCAGGTCAAACTCGCCCTTCTCGTTCTTGTCAAAGTCTACGCCCCAGCCCAGCAGTTCCTGAATCTGCGAGGGAGCCTCGGTGACAACTTTTTTCACTGCCTCAGGATCACTGAGCCAGTCACCGGCCACCATCGTGTCATGGATGTGCTTGTCAAAATTGTCCACCTCCAGGTTGGTCACTGTTGCCACACCGCCCTGAGCCAGATCGGTATTGGCCTCCTCCATCTTGGACTTGCAGACGAGGGCCACGGTCCCCGTCTTTGCCACCTTGAGGGCAAAACTCATGCCGGCTACACCCGAGCCGATGATGAGATAATCATATTTACGTACCATATTATTATTGTCTAATTAAATCTAGAGGGTCTAGCCGCAGAATTTACTCTTTCTCGCCGTAGAGCAGGTCGCCGCAGTCGCCCAGGCCGGGAACGATGTAGCTGTGCTCGTTGAGCTCGTCATCGATATCACAGGTCCACAACGTGGTCTTCTCGTTGGGCAGGTGCTGGCGTACGACTTCGATGGCCTTGGGCGTAGCCACAACGCTTGCCACATGGATGTGGGCGGGATGGCCCTTGGTTACCAGCGCCTGATAAGCCAGTTCCATCGATGAGCCAGTGGCAAGCATCGGGTCAACGATGACAAGCGTCTTGTCATCAAGGCGCGGGCTGGCGATATACTCGATGTGAACGACAAAGTCATCGGTCTTGGGGAAGTACTTCCTGTAGGCCGACACAAAGGCGTTGTCAGCCCCGTCAAAGTAGCTCAGGAATCCTTCATGGAAAGGCAAACCAGCGCGCAGGATGGTGGCAAGCACCACGCGTTCGCCCAGCACGTTACACTGCTTCACGCCCAGCGGAGTCTCGATGCCAACAGTGTTGTAGCTGAGCTTTTTTGAAATCTCATAGGCCATGATTTGACCTAGGCGTTGAATGTTAGTGCGAAAACGCAGACGTTCCTGCTGCAGATTCTTGTCACGGATTTCACTCATGAATTGTCCCACAAGCGAATTGTGTTCACACAAATTGTAAATGTCCATATATTCTAGTTCTTAGTTTTGATGATAACTGTCTGATAATCCTTTCATTAATGATTGGCTAAGTATTCGTTGAGGATGCGCTTGGCATTGTCGCGATCCAGGGAGAGCTGCCGCTTGAGTTCCTCAAGCCCACACATCTTGAATTCCAAGCGCAGGAAACTGATGAACTCCAGGCTGATTTCCTCGCCGTAAATGTCGTCTTCAAAGTCAAACAGGTTGACCTCGATGCTCAATTGGTCGCCATTGTCAAGCGTAGGCCGGCGGCCTATGTTGGCCATGCCTTGCAGCACCTGCCCACCGACATGGGCCAGCACCGCGTACGCGCCATTGTGCGGCAACAATATCTGCGGATCCATCTCTCCCACATTGGCCGTGGGGAAACCCAGACCACGTCCATTATGGAAACCATGTACAACCTTACCCCTAATCACGTGCGGACGGCCCATGCAGTGCATGGCGTCCACTACCCTGCCTGCCGCAATCAAACCACGCACAATGGTGGAGCTCACGGGCGCGTAGGGACCCAAATACTCGGGTGCCCTGACCACCTTGACCCCCAACTGCTCGCCATGACGGCAATAGTCCTTGAAGGTTTCCCCCCTATTGTGACCAAAACGGTGGTTATAGCCTGTCACCAGCATCGAGACACCGTAGCGGTCACGCAGCAGCTCGATAAACTGCGACGAGTCCAGCTTTGCAAGATCGGTGGTGAAATCTATTGCCAGCAGCAGGTCGGGGCCGAGGGCCTCGATCTGTTTCAGGCGCTGGTCAAGCGGCATGATCAGCCGGAAGGGCTCATCGGGGCGCAGCACTTGGCGCGGGTGATGCAGGAATGTGATGACAAGCGACTGTTTGCTCTGCTGCAGCGCTTGTTGCTTGAGAAAATCGACGAGGGTGACGTGCCCCAGGTGGACACCGTCAAACATGCCAATTGTGGCGACCGTGCTGCCCAATGGCAAGCGGTCATTCTCGCCCAAAATTTTCATTACGTATATGTTGTATAAAAAAGTGGACTCAAATAAAATCCACTCATTTTCATTTATTTATCTAAATGTTCTTTCAAGATGCGCATGGTGTCGTTGCACACGCGGATAAACATCTCACGGTTCTTGAGCATGGTTGAAGTCTTCACTTGCTTGTCGGTTCCCGAGAACAGGTAGCCCGTGTCCTTGCTCTCCAGGGCCCGCAGCGTGGGCACCACGCCAGCCTCGGGACTGGGGATATTGCGGCTCAGATAGTCGGGCACGCGGTCCATCCAGCGCGACATGGCCAGGGCACCGCTCTTGAGCAGGCCGGGATTGACGCAGTTGACCGACACGCGGCGCGTCTTCATCACGCTCGACATGTAAATCGAGAATAACGTGAGCGCCAGCTTGCTCTGGGCGTAGGCTCCCCAAGGTGTGAAATGGGAGACAGCAGGAAACTCATAGGGCAACGACACAAAGCGGCGCGAAACGCTCGTGGACAGGATGATGTGGCCACCCTCCTCTATGAGCGGATAGACCTGCATCGACAGCAACACCGTGCTCAGGTAATTGACCTGCACCGAGTGCTCAAAGCCATCCTCAGAAATCTCGCTGCGGCGAGGCAGCAAGCCGGCATTATTGATTAATGCGGCGACAGGGCGGTTGAGCGCCTTGAGGCGATGAACAAAGTCATTGACCAGCGCAAAGGAATTCAAGTCGAGTTGCAAGCAGGTAATGTCCTTATTGCGGGTTACGGTGCGCAATTGTGCGGCATAACTCTCGGCCTTCTTGATATCACGGCTTGCCAGCAACACAGCCTTGCCCTGCTCAGCGAGCTTGCGGGTGATCACACTGCCCATACTATCGGTCGAGCCAGTGACAATGTATAACGGCTTTTCCTGCTCAGCCATCAGTTTGTCATTATCGGTCATCATATTATAGTTTTTTTAGTTCGTTCATTTCTTTCTAACCTGCAAAGGTACAAAAGTTCGCACATAACGCCTAATCCCAAGGCAAAAAAGACACAAAACATCAAAAAATCGGCTAAAACAGCCATGCGGAACACCCAGCAATTTTTATCTTTGCATGGAAATAACTTTTGCGATATCATCTATAGATCAAATCACATGAGTGGATATATTACTGTTATCGGAGGTGTGAACATGGATATCTCGGCGGCATTGACTGCGCCGTTTGTCCCAGCCGATTCGGTACCAGGGCAGGTAACCCTGGGCTGCGGAGGCGTGGCTCGCAACATTGCCCATAACCTACGGCTGATGGGCCACGAGGTAAAGTTTGTGAGCGCCTTTGGCGGCGAGACCTTCGGCGAAATGTGCTGGAACGAATGCCAAGCCATCGGGTTAGACCTGTCGCTGAGCCAGCGCTGCGAGGGCATGCGCAACGGACTGTACCTGTGTGTCAACGATCAGACAGGCGACATGATTGCCGCAGTGGCCGATACCGACATCGTCTCCCGCATCACGCCTCAATTTCTGGATGCCCGCATCGATGTCATCAACAGCTCGGCCCTTGTCATGGCCGACACCAATATCTCCACCGAGGCGCTGCAGTACCTCATCGACCACTGTACCAGTCCCCTCATGGTCGATACTGTGAGCACCGCCAAGGCTCCCCGCATTATCAAGGCTTTACAGCAAAGTCAAAGCCATCGCCTGCACACGCTCAAGCTCAACCTGCAGGAAGCCCAGGCCGTTACAGGTTGCACTTCGGCTCAGGAATCTGCCAAGCACCTCACGGCTATGGGAATACATGAAGTGTTTATCACGCTGGGCAGCGATGGCGTGTATTGCAGTGACGGCCTGCAGCATGAGCAATTCAAGGCCATCCCCTCGCGTGTCATCAACACCACGGGTGCCGGCGATGCCTTCATCGCAGGTGTTGCCCATGCCCAGATCATGAACACCCCGTTTCCCGAGTGTGCCATGACGGGTCTGAAGGCGGCTCACGCCACCCTACTCTCCCCACAGACCGTCAATCCCGACATCAGGAAATACCTCAACTAAAAAACCTACAACAAAAAAACTAACAACTAACTAAAACAATATGAACCAATACCTTTCCATTTCACCCGAAGTGCAGCAGGCACTTGACGAGGGACGTCCCGTAGTAGCCCTCGAGTCCACCATCATCTCTCACGGTATGCCCTATCCGCAGAACGTGGAAACAGCCTTGAAGGTCGAGCAGACCATCCGTGATGGCGGAGCCGTTCCTGCCACCATCGCCATCATCGGCGGCAAACTCAAGGCGGGTTGCACGCCCGACGAAATCGAATACCTGGGGCGCAAAGGCCAGGCCGTGACCAAGGCTTCGCGGCGCGACCTGCCCGTGCTCATCGCCCGCGGCGAGGACGGAGCCACAACCGTGACCACGACAATGATCATCGCCGCAATGGCAGGCATCAAGGTGTTTGCAACAGGCGGCATCGGCGGTGTGCATCGCGGCGCCGAAACCACGATGGACATCAGCGCCGACCTCGAAGAGCTGGCCATGACCCCTGTGATGGTCATCTGTGCCGGAGCAAAGTCCATCCTCGACTTGGGGCTCACACTGGAGTACCTCGAGACCAAGGGTGTGCCTGTCATTGGCTACGGTACCGAGGAACTGCCCGCCTTCTACACGCGCCATAGCGGTTTTAAGGTCGATTACCGCATCGACACCCCCGAGGAACTCGCCGCGGCTTTCAAGGCCAAACTCGACATGGGTCTGAAGGGCGGCATGCTCGTCACCAACCCCATCCCCGAGGAGTATTCCATGCCTGCCGACGTCATTAACAAGGCCATTGATGAGGCCATCGCCGAGGCCAACAAGTTGGGCATCAAGGGCAAGGAGACGACACCGTTCCTGCTCGCCAAGGTTAAGGACCTCACTGGCGGTGACAGCCTGGCCAGCAACATCCAGCTGGTGCTCAACAATGCCCGCCTGGCCGCCAAAACCGCTACTGCCCTCATGCGCTAGCCTTGACGGTCTTGCATGGTCCTTCTCATTGAGTGGTTGTGTCACAATTGCGACCCGGTTATATTACCATGCTAACGCACGGGAAATTCATCAAATTTTAAAATTAAAATTGGCAAATCATTTATATTTATGTCAATTTTAATTATAACCTGAATAATTTAGCTTCGCCGAGCTAAAGGTTCCCACCCGCAGGGCGGTTATAATTGGGCTGTTAAATTATGACACAGCCCCATTTTTTTGATGAAAATAAACGGTTGTTTTATCTAAAGTTGTACCTTTGTAGTTTGAAATTAAACGAAGTTTAACCAAACCATATAGAGAACAAGATGATAAGATGTCAACATTGCGGACACGAGGTGCCCGAGGGTTCAGTTTTTTGTAACCACTGCGGCTATCGCATGAGTAATGAGGTCACGTGCAGCTACTGCCACGAGCCCATGCCGTCAACATCGGTGTTTTGCCCCCATTGCGGCAAGGCTGTGGATAATGCGATAAATGTGGCTTCGCGCCAGACCACCAAGGGTCAGGGCAGCCCCCGCCCCATGACCTATAACGAGCAGCGACAAGCCGCCCAGCGCCAGGCCCAGCAACGTCAGGCCAATGCCTGGAAACAGCCCGAGGTCGAGCCCGAGGAGGACGATGACGACAACGATGGCGGAGGCAGCCGTTCGCACTATGACCGCAACCTGATCATCGGCATCGTGCTGGCAGTGTTGGCCATCGCCCTGCTGTCGCTGTTGAAGCACTGCAACAGCCAGGAGAATGACCGCCTGGAGGCCCGAGCCGACAGTGCCGCCCTCATCGCTGAGGGCAGCCAGGACCCGATGGCCGTGCTTAATGCCGAATTGAGCCGCAATGCCTTCACCGACGACAAGGCCTATACGGGCTGTGCCGTGCGCTTTGCCAGCACCGACCCTGACACTCCCGAGCGCATCGTGGGTGTGACCTACAAGGACGATACCGACCGCCCCTTCATCAAAGTTTATCAGCTGACCCGTGACGGTGCTCAGTGGAAGACCGAGTTAGGTCAGACCAAGTACTATGACGGCCGCAGCATCATCATGGACAACTCGTCGCTCATTGCCGACGGCATGAACGTGCCTCGCGCGGTGACTGTCGATGGCAAGTCGTGCCTCTATTTCGCATTCCTGAACCACCTGAAAGGTGCCGGCGAGGGCAACAACGGCCGCGTGACGCTGGCCCTGTATGACATCGACTCGAAGAAACTGACGACCTTGACCTATGACGGCCAGATCCGCTCCCGCACCGACGGACGCCAGTATGTCTATAGCCGCGGCCCGCTCGAGAATACCAACAGCAGCGAGCGCACCTTCCTGCGCCAGGAGGCCGCCAGCATCGGAGCCATCAAGGTAGCCACCCAAGAAGAAATTGACGCCGAGGAAGAGGCTCTGGCCAAGGAGGAAGAAGAAAAAGCCCTCGCTGGCGAGGAGAACGCCGACGCCAAGTGGGCCCACGACAATGCTGAGAACATGGACAAGATCAAGGAGGGCGAGGAAGTGAAGATGAAGCCCACCCAGTATGACAAGCCCATCATCAACATGAAGGAAATCAAGGTAAAACTCGAGAACGACCGTTATCTCGTCTTCCTGGATACCAAGGGTTCGGTAGTGGGATTCAACAAGAGCAGCCGCAAGTACTTCACCATTTATGGCGGCAAGAACGGCGCTGCCACGGGCATCAGCCTTAACGGCGACAATAACTTGCTCATCAAGACCGGCAGCGGCAACATCACCTACGACCTGGTACACGACCGTGCCAAGAACGCCAACTAACAATGACAATCATGACTCCTGAGCGACGTTATTACTTTTGGTTCTTTTTCAAGTTGAACATCATCCTGGCAGGGCTGCTCGCCCTGTTGTGGTGGTTGAACAACGTCGTGTATGCGGGGTGATTAGGCTTTAGGAATAACAACATAATACTGAGAAAATGGCAGTAGAAATCAGAGAAATCCAACCCACTAAGCGCAATCTGCTTAAGTTTGTACACTTCCCCATCGACACGCTATACCGCGACAGTGAGTACTTCGTGCCGCCACTGGTGACCGATGAGGTCAACACCTTGAGGCCCGACAAGAACCCCGCATTTGACTTCTGTGAGGCGGTGTACTATCTGGCCTACCGCGACGGCAAGATCGTGGGCCGCGTTGCCGGCATCATCAACCATGTGGTGAACGAGCGCAGCAATAAGAAAGAGGCTCGTTTCAGCTACATCGACTTCATCGACGATGCCGAGGTGGTTGATGCCCTGATCGATGCCGTTACCCGTTGGGGCAAGAGCAAGGGAATGGAACACCTCACCGGCCCGCTCAGCTTTACCGACATGGATCCCGAGGGCATGCTCATCGAGGGATTTGACCGTGTGGGCACCAGCGGTGGCATCTACAACTATCCCTATTATCCCAAGCACATGGAGCGACTGGGATTTGTCAAGGATGCCGACTGGATCGAGATGCTGATCACCATCCCCAAGGAGATTCCCGAGAAGATGGTCCGCATCTCTAACCTTGTGGCCCAGCGCTACAACCTCACGACCATCAAATATACCAGTCGCAAGCAACTCGTGGCCGACTATGGTGACGCCATTTTCAAGCTGATCAATGTGGCCTATGACGAGATATTCGGCTACTCGCCGCTGTCTGACAAGCAGATCAACCACTACATCAAGATGTACCTGCCATTCCTGCCGCTGAACGACCTGGCCATGGCAATCGAGAAGGACACACGCGAACTCATCGCTGTGGGTATCTCCATCCCCTCGATGGCCAAGGCGCTGATCAAGAACCGTGGCCGTCTGTTCCCCATGGGCTGGAAACCGCTGCTGCATGCCTTCAAGCACAACGACGTGGTGGACCTGATGCTCATTGCCGTCAAGCCCGAGTTCCAAAACAAGGGCGTCAATTCCCTGCTGTTCACCGACCTCATCCCCTGCTTCAACGAGTATGGCTACAAGTATGCCGAGAGCAACCGCGAGCTTGAACTCAACTCCAAGGTACTCAAGCAGTGGGAATACTTTGAGCGTGACCAGCACAAGCGCCGCAGGGCCTTTACCAAAGAAATTTGAGTTGCGGGCAACTCATAATTAGTTTAGGGTCTAGAGAAAAACAAAAACAAAACAACATAACAGATAACCAAACATTATGGACAATTCGATTCAAGTTATCAGCAAATATGCCCTTGAGGGGTTGGACGTGCAGGCGTTGCACAACGAGGCTCTTGCCGCCAAGCAGACGCTGGAGAGCGGTACGGGACTGGGCAACGACTTCCTGGGCTGGCTGCACCTGCCCAGCAGCATCGACGAGCAGCAGTTGCAGGCTCTGGAACAGACTGCAGGCATCCTGCGCCAGGAGTGCGAGTATGTCATCACCATCGGCATCGGCGGCAGCTATCTGGGTGCGAAGGCCATTATCGAGGCCCTGAGCGACCACTTCGCCGCCTACAAGAGCGGCAACGGCCCCAAGGTGCTGTTTGCCGGCAGCAACATCGGTGAGGATTACCTCTATGACCTGATGGATCTGGTGCGCGGACACAAGTTTGGCATCATCGTGATTTCCAAGTCGGGCACCACGACCGAGCCGGGCATCGCCTTCCGCATCTTCAAGGACATGCTTGAGAAACAGGAGGGCAAGCAGTTTGCCCAGCGCAACATCGTTGCCGTGACCGACGCACGCCGCGGCGCCCTGCGCAACCTGGCCACCCAAGAGGGCTATGCCACCTATGTCATCCCCGATGACGTGGGCGGCCGTTTCTCGGTGCTCACCCCGGTGGGCCTGCTGCCCATTGCCGTGGCAGGGTTTGACATCCGCGCCCTCGTGGCTGGTGCTGTGGAGATGGAGAAAGATGGCGACGAGCAGGTACTCAACTATGCCATCGCCCGCAACGCCCTCTATCAGAACGGCAAAAAGATTGAGATTCTGGCCAACTTCACCCCACGCCTGCACTTCCTGGCCGAGTGGTGGAAACAGCTCTACGGCGAGAGTGAGGGCAAGGGCCACAAGGGCATCTTCCCCGCCAGCGTCGATTTCACAACCGACCTGCACAGCATGGGCCAGATGATACAGGACGGCGAGCGCACCCTCTTTGAGACGGTGCTCAGCGTGGGCGACCAGCAGCATGAGGTGCTCATTCCCAGTGACGAAGCAGACCTGGACGGACTCAACTACCTGGCCGGCAAGAACGTGGACTACGTTAACAAGATGGCTGAGCTGGGAACGCGCCTAGCACATGTTGACGGCGGCGTGCCCAACCTGCTCATCACCATTCCCACAGTGAACGAGCGCTACCTGGGGCAGCTGATCTACTTCTTTGAGAAGGCCTGTGGCGTGAGCGGCTACATGCTGGGCGTGAACCCGTTTGACCAACCTGGCGTCGAGGCTTACAAGAAGAACATGTTCGCCCTGCTCGAGAAACCAGGTTATGAAGAGGCCACCGCAGCCATTAAGGCCAGATTTTAGGTTTTAGGTTTCTCTCTAAAAACTAACAACTAAGAACTAACAACTATACAACTCTTTATATAAGTAACACATAAACATGATTTATCCGATTCTTTCGGCCGAGGAAGCCGCCGAATTTGTACAAAATGGCTTCACAGTGGGTGTTTCGGGCTTCACTTCGCCCGGTTGTCCTCAAGCAGTGCCCGTCGCTATTGCCGAGCGCGCCAAGCGTGAGCACGAAGCAGGACGCGAGTTCAAGATCAACCTCTTCAGCGGAGCATCGACCAGCGACCACATCGATGGTGAACTGACCCGTGCCGATGCGCTGAACTTCCGCACCCCTTATCAGTCGCATCCCGATATGCGCAAGGCAATCAACGCTAATGCCATCCACTATAACGACCGCCACTTGAGCGAGTTGGCTCAGGAGTTCCGCTATGGCTTCTATGGCAAGATGGACGTTGCCATTATCGAGGCTCAGAGCATCACCGATGAGGGTGATATCGTGCTGGGCACCTCGATGGGCAACACCGCCACTTGGCTCCAGATGGCCGACAAGGTGATTGTCGAGGTCAACGATCAGATTCCCGAGACCATCCGCGGCATGCATGACGTTTACATGCCTCTCGACCCGCCTTACCGCCGCGAGATTCCCATCTACACGCCTCACGACCGCGTGGGTACTCCCACCGCCCATGTTGACCCCAAGAAGGTGCTGGGCGTTGTCAAGACCTCACTGCCCATCAGCAAGGAGGGATCCTTCACCCCTGTTGATGAGGTGACCGCCGCCATCGGCCACAACGTGTGCGCCTTCCTGGTGGCAGAGCTCAAGGCCGGCCGCATCCCCAAGGAATTCCTGCCCCTGCAGAGTGGTGTGGGCAACATCGCCAACGCCGTGCTCGACGCCCTGGACAAGAGCGCCGACATTCCTCCCTTTGAGATGTACACCGAGGTGATTCAAGACAGCGTGCTCGAGTTGCTCGAGAGCGGCAAGTGCAAGTTTGCCAGCACCTGCTCGATGACCTTCTCCAGCGGTGCCATGACCGAGTTCTTTGAGAAGGGCGAGGCCCTGCACGGCAAGGTGCTCATGCGTCCCAGCGAGATCAGTAACAACCCCGAGGTTGTTCGCCGTCTGGGCGTCATCACGATGAACACCGCCATCGAGGCCGACATCTATGGCCACATCAACTCGACCCACGTGAGCGGCACGCGCCTGATGAACGGCGTTGGCGGCTCGGGCGACTTCACCCGCAATGCCTACACCAGCATCTTCCTGTGCCCGTCGATCAAGAAGGACGACTGCATCAGCACCATCGTGCCCATGGTTTCCTATCCCGACCACAACCCGCACTCGGTAGATATCATCATCACCGACCAGGGTATCGCCGACCTGCGCGGCAAGGATCCCGTACAGAGCGCTCACGAAATCATCGAGCACGCCGCTCATCCCGTTTACCGCCCCTTGCTGCGTGAGTACCTCAACCTCGCCAAGAAGGGCCACGTGATGATGCACCCCGACATCGCCCTGTCGTTCCACAGCACCCTGCTGCACGAGGGCGACATGCGCAAGACCGATTACTCCAAGTTCATGAAGTAATCCTGTCGATGCCTCAACTATAATGACTGCTGGCAGGCATCCCGCTTGCCGGCAGTCATCATTTCACACTTTACAGTCAACTCACACGACAATGAAGCAGAACGAGAATCTCAGGGCTCATGCTGCCATGCTGCTGGCGATGGTGCTGTTTGGGCTGATGGCCACTTTTTCTAAAGATGTGCTCACCAATGGCGGCATCACCGGGCCCCAGCTGGTTGCCTTCAGGATATGCGGTGCGGCCCTCCTCTTCTGGATCGGGTCCATCTTTATCCCGCAACAGCGCGTCGAGCGGCGCGACCTGTTGAAGATTGTGGGGGCCAGCTTCTTTGGCTTTGTCATGGCCCAGGGCGGGTATATCGTGGGGCTGAGCCTCACCTCGCCCATCAACGCGACTATCGAGTTGACCACGATGCCCATTTTCACGCTCATCCTCTCGGCCATCATCCTGCACGAGCGCATTACCCCGCGCCGCGCCCTGGGCATCATCATGGGCTTCACGGGCGCCATTCTGCTCATCACCCGCACCACACAGGGAGCCAGTGGCCATCCCACCGACTTTCGCGGTGACCTGCTCATTCTCGTCTCCCAGGTGGGCTATGCCTTTTACCTGACCTATTTCTCGGGAGTCATCCGCAAGTATGACGCTTTCACCTTCAACAAGTGGACATTTACCTTCGCCAGCTTGATCATCATGCCCTGGGTGGCACCCCACATTGCCCAGATCGACTGGCCCGCCATGGGCGCACGCACAGCCAGCGAGATCGTCTATATCGTTGCTGCAGCCACCTTCTTCACCTTCCTGCTCGTCGTGTGGGCGCAGCGGCGGCTCATGCCCACCACCGTCAGCGTCTATAACTATGTCCAGCCCTTTGTAACCGTGGTGGCCAGCATGATCATGGGCATTGCTGCCCCGCAGTGGATGCACCTTGTAGCAGGCGCCCTCATCTTTACCGGCGTGTGGCTGGTCACCCGCAGCAGGCATGCGTTCACCCCTCAACAATCCGAAAAATGAGATGCTTGCATTTTTAGCTGACCCAAGGCCGTGAAAATGATTTTTTTTTCCTATCTTTGCGGGATGTTTGAGCAAGTCAATAATTATCAACTCAATTAATAACTAAAAAATCAACAATTTTATGTGGTTAACTAATTCATCTGTAGGACGAAAGGTGGTGATGTCGGTAACCGGCCTCTTCCTTGTCCTATTTGTCACATTCCACGCGCTGATGAATGCCGTAGCCCTCATCTCGTTTGAGGCCTATGACAAGATTTGTGAGTTCCTCGGCGCCAACTGGTATGCCGTTCTGGGCACGCTTATCCTAGCAGGCGGTTTCGCCATTCACATCATCTTTGCCTTCATCCTCACGTTGCAGAACCGCAAGGCTCGCGGTAACAACCGCTATGCTGTGACTACCAAGCCCAAGGACGTCGAGTGGGCATCACAAAACATGCTCGTCCTCGGCCTCATCGTGTGCTGCTTCCTGATTCTGCACCTCGTGCAGTTCTGGGCCAAGATGCAGCTGCCCGAACTCATGGGTGAGCATGTGATGAACGGCAAGTTCTACCTGCAGGCTACCTTCAGCCATCTGTGGGTGCTCCCCGTTTACCTCATCGGCTTTGCCGCCCTGTGGTTCCACATCAGCCACGGTTTCTGGAGCGCTTTCCAGACCCTGGGTACTGCCAATGACAAGTGGATTCCCCGCTGGCAGTGCATCTCCAAGTGGTGGGCAAGCATCGTGTTTATCCTGTTTGCTGTAGAGGCTTGCTACTTTACTTGGTTCTTTGCCCTCTAATCGCTGAGTATTAACCCTTTAAAATTTGTAACACAAATGGAAGAAACTAAGATCAACGCTCAGCCCATCGATTCCAAGATTCCCGAGGGACCCATCGCTGAGAAGTGGACTAACTATAAGGCTCATCAGAAACTCGTCAATCCCGCCAACAAGCGTCGCCTCGACATCATCGTCGTGGGTACCGGTCTGGCAGGTGCGTCGGCAGCAGCCACGCTGGGCGAGATGGGATTCAACGTATTGAACTTCTGCATCCAGGATTCACCCCGCCGCGCTCACTCGATCGCCGCACAGGGTGGTATCAACGCAGCCAAGAACTACCAGAACGACGGTGACTCGGTTTACCGCCTGTTCTATGACACCGTCAAGGGTGGTGACTACCGTGCCCGCGAGGCCAACGTTTACCGCCTGGCCGAGGTGTCGAACAATATCATCGACCAGTGCGTGGCACAGGGTGTTCCCTTCGCCCGCGAGTATGGCGGCCTGCTGGCCAACCGCTCGTTTGGTGGCGCTCAGGTGAGCCGCACGTTCTACGCCAAGGGTCAGACCGGCCAGCAGCTGCTGCTCGGTGCCTACTCGAGCCTCAACCGCATGATCCATGCCGGCAAAGTAAAGAGCTACAACCGCTATGAAATGCACGACGTGGTCATCATCGACGGCCGTGCCCGCGGCATCATCGCCAAGAACCTGGTTACCGGCAAACTCGAGCGCTTTGCCGCTCACGCTGTGGTTATCGCCACCGGTGGTTATGGCAACACCTACTTCCTGAGCACCAACGCCATGGGCTGCAACTGCTCGGCTGCTATGGCTTGCTACCGCCACGGTGCTTACTTCGCTAACCCCGCCTACGTTCAGATTCACCCCACCTGCATCCCCGTGCACGGTGACAAGCAGTCCAAGCTGACGCTGATGAGTGAGTCGCTGCGTAACGATGGCCGCATCTGGGTGCCCAAGAACATTGAGGACGCCAAGAAGCTGCAAGCCGGCCAGATCAAGGGTAGCGACATCGCCGAGGAAGACCGTGACTACTACCTGGAGCGCCGCTATCCGGCCTTCGGTAACCTCGTTCCCCGCGACGTTGCCAGCCGCGCTGCCAAGGAGCGCTGCGACAAGGGCTACGGCGTGAACAACACCGGCAAGGCCGTGTTCCTCGACTTCAGCGAGGCCATCAACCGCCTGGGCATCGACGTGATCCGTCAGCGCTACGGCAACCTGTTCGACATGTATGAGGAGATCACCGACGTTAATCCTGGCGAGCTCGCCAACGAGATCAACGGTGTGAAATACTACAATCCCATGATGATTTATCCCGCCATCCACTACACCATGGGCGGCATCTGGGTTGACTATGAGTTGCAGACCAGCATCAAGGGTCTGTTCGCCATCGGCGAGTGCAACTTCAGTGACCACGGCGCTAACCGCCTCGGTGCTTCGGCGCTGATGCAGGGTCTGGCCGACGGTTACTTCGTGTTGCCCTACACCATCCAAAACTACCTGAGCGACCAGATCACCGTGCCCCACTTCTCGACCGACAGCAAGGAGTTTGACGAGGCCGAGAAGCGCGTGCAGGCCGACCTTGACCATCTGATGAGCATCCACGGCAAGCGCTCGGTGGACAGCATCCACAAGGAGCTGGGCAACGTGATGTGGGACTATGTGGGCATGGCCCGTACCAAGGAGAGCCTTGAGACCGCTCTCAAGAAGCTCAAAGAGCTGCGCAAGGAGTTTGAGACCAACCTGTTCATCCCCGGCACCCAAGAGGGCATGAACATCGAGTTGGACAAGGCATTCCGCCTGCGTGACTTCATCACCATGGGTGAGTTGATCGCCTATGATGCACTGAACCGCCACGAGAGCTGCGGTGGCCACTTCCGCGAGGAGCATCAGACCGAGGAAGGCGAGGCCAAGCGCGACGACGAGAACTTCTTCTATGTCGCTTGCTGGAAGTACAACGGCAACGATGAGACCGCTCCCACGCTCATCAAGGAGCCGCTCCACTACGAGGCCATCAAGGTCCAGACGCGTAACTACAAGTCATAATCAACCACATTAAAATTCATCGAATACAATGGATACAAGTATAAGCTTCAAACTTAAGGTTTGGCGTCAGGCCAACGCTCATGCCGAAGGCCATTTTGAGACCTACGAGATGCGCGACATTCCCACCGACACCTCGTTCCTCGAGATGATGGATATCCTCAACGAGCAACTCATCGAGAAGGGTGAGGAGCCCGTAACCTTTGACCACGACTGCCGCGAGGGCATCTGCGGCATGTGCTCGCTCTATGTGAACGGTCACCCCCACGGCCCCGCCACGGGTGCTACCACCTGCCAGCTGTACATGCGCCGCTTCCACGACGGTGACACCATCACCGTGGAGCCCTGGCGCAGTGCCGCTTTCCCTGTAATCAAGGACTTGATGGTGAACCGCAACGCCTTTGACCAGATCCAGCAGGCTGGCGGCTACGTGAGCTTCCAGACGGGCGGTGCCCAGGATGCTAACGCTATCCCCATCAGCAAGGATGCTGCCGACGAGGCCATGGACAGCGCTACCTGCATCGGTTGCGGTGCCTGTGTAGCTGCCTGCAAGAACGGTTCGGCCATGCTGTTCCTCAGCGCCAAGGTGAGCCAGTTCGCACTGCTGCCCCAGGGTCGCGCCGAGGCCAAGCGCCGCGTAAAAGCCATGCTGGCCAAGATGGACGAGCTGGGCTTCGGTAACTGCACCAACACCGGTGCCTGTGCCGCCGAGTGCCCCAAGAACATCAAGCTTAGCAACATCGCCCGCTTGAACCGCGAGTTCCTGTGCGCCAAGTGCAGCGACTAAGCCGACAGACAAAACACATTCCCTTAATACGACAAGCCGCAGGCAATCACCCTGCGGCTTGTTTCTATGTGACTCTCTATCATAACCGTGCTAACGGGCAGGAGATTGAGCAAACTATATTTTAAAATATTATTTGCCGGGCGAAAGGGCGATTGAGTTACAGAGTGAGAAGAACCCGTTCTATGGGGTTTTCTGTTTTTTTCTCTTATATATATATAAAGAGGAAAAAAGGATAAAATTGATAAGGGTGAAAAAAGCAGGGCTAGAGGCTGTCTAGATGGGTAATGGTGCGCAGTACCGTTAGGGCGCTGCTCACGCTTGTGATGTTAGAGATAATGATGCTGCGGCGGCCGTTCTTCTGGCTCAGGTTGCAGCGTTTGGGATTCTGCTGCACATAGTTGAGCAGGCGGCCGAAGGCTGGTGACTGGTAGTAAGCGACATTCTCCTCACCCACCATGAACAGGTGCATGCGCGTCTGGCGGATGACGAGTTTCTCGATGCCCAGGCGGCGCGCCGTGCGCCTCAGCGGGACGATGCGGATGAGCTCGGAGGCCATCTCGGGAATCTTGCCGAAACGGTCCACCATCCGCTCCTCAAAGGCCTCAACCTGGTCGTCGGTCTCCATGTTGTCCAGCTCGCGATAGAGCGTGATGCGCTCGTTCTCCTGCGGCACATAGCTGGCGGGGAACATCAGCTCCAGGTCGGTATCCACAACGCAGTCGGTGACAAACTCGGTGCTGTCACCTTCCTTGTCATCGTAGTCACCGCCAGTGGCGGCGAACGTGGACGCGAACTCCTCGGTGCGCAACTCGGTCACGGCCTCCTTGAGGACACGCTGGTAAGTCTCGTAGCCCAGATCGGCGATAAAACCGCTCTGCTCGGCTCCCAGCAGGTTGCCCGCACCGCGAATGTCCAAGTCCTGCATGGCAATCTGGATGCCCGAGCCCAGGTCACTGAAGCTCTCGATGGCTTGCAAGCGGCGACGCGCGTCGGTGGCCAACGGCTTGCCGGGCGGCACGAGCAGGTAGCAGAAGGCCTTGCGGCTGCTGCGGCCAACGCGGCCGCGCAGCTGGTGCAGGTCGCTCAAACCATAGCGGTCGGCATTGTTGATGATGATGGTATTGACGTTGGGCATGTCGATGCCGTTCTCGATGATGGTGGTCGAGAGCAGCACGTCATAGTCGTGGTTGCCAAAGTCGATGATCACCTGCTCCAACTTTTCGGGGGGCATCTGGCCATGACCCACCACCACGCGTGCATCGGGCACCACGCGATGAATCATGTTCTCGAGCTGCTCCAGTTGCTCGATGCGGTGGTTGACAAAGAAGACCTGGCCGTTGCGCGAGAGCTCAAAGTTGATGGCCTCGGCCACGATGTCGTCGTTGAGCGTGCCCACCGTGGTGAGGATGGGGTAACGGTTGGCCGGCGGCGTGGTCAACGTGCTCAGGTCGCGGGCACCCATCAGCGAGAACTGCAACGTGCGCGGAATGGGCGTAGCACTCATCGTCAAGGTATCGACGTTGAGTTTCATCTGCTTGAGTTTGTCCTTGACAGCGACACCAAACTTCTGCTCCTCGTCCACCACGAGCAGCCCCAGGTCATGGAACTGCACCGTCTTGCCAATGAGCTTGTGGGTGCCGATGAGGATGTCTATCTTGCCCTCCTTGAGGTCGGCCAGCAGCTGCTTGACCTCCTTGGGCTTGCGGGCTCGGCTCAGGTAATCGACCCTCACGGGGAAGTCGGCCAAGCGCTCCTTGAAGGTGCGGTAATGCTGGAAGGCCAGCACCGTGGTGGGCACGAGCACTGCGGTCTGCTTGCCGTCGGTGGCTGCCTTGAAGGCGGCACGCACGGCAATCTCGGTCTTGCCGAAGCCCACATCGCCACAGATGAGGCGGTCCATCGGCTTGGTGCTTTCCATATCGGCCTTGACGGCCTGGGTTGCAGTCAACTGGTCGGGCGTGTCCTCGTAGATGAACGAGGCCTCCAACTCCTGCTGCAGGTAGCCGTCGGGCGAGTAGGCAAAGCCCTGCTGCTCGCGGCGGGCGGCATACAGGCGGATGAGCTCGCGGGCGATGTCCTTGAGGCGGCTCTTGGTGCGCGACTTGATTTTGGCCCAGGCGTTGCTGCCCAAGCGGTTCAGGCGCGGTGCCTCACCCTCCTTGCTGCGGTACTTCGAGAGTTTGTGCAGCGAGTGGATGGAGACATAGGCCTCATCGCCATTCAGGTAGGTGAGTTTGATCATCTCCTGGGGCGTGCCGTTCATCGATGTGCGGATCAAGCCGCCAAACTTGCCCACGCCCAGGTCCTCATGCACGATATAGTCGCCCTTCTCGATCTGGTTCAGCTCCTTGAGCGAGAGGGCGAGCTTGCCCGAGCGGGCACGGTCGCTCTTGAGGTTATACTTGTGGAACCGGTCAAAGATCTGATGGTCGGTAAAGACGCACAGCTTCAGGTCATCGTCAACAAAGCCCTCGTGCAGGGTCCGCAAGACCGGCTCGAAGCGGATGGCGTCGCCGCGGTCCTCAAAGATGTTGTGCAGGCGCTCAATCTGCTTGGCGCTGTCGCTCAGGATGACCAGTTTGTAGCCCTTAGACAGGAAATCGGTAAACGACTGCCCGATAAGGTCAAAATTCTTGTGGTAGATGCCCTGCGGCTTGCAGTGCAGCGTCAGGCGCTTGACACCGCGCGGGACGGCAGCCTCGCCATTGACCAGGGATATGCGCCGCAATGCGTTCAGGCGCTTGACAAACAGGTCGGCATCGACGACCTTGCTGGTCGCCTGGGTGTCGCCCTCATCGGCAATCAATGCGCTGGCCGACATGTCTTCCTGGGCAATCTCATGGATGCGCGCCGTCAGCCATTGCTCACTGCGGTACAGCACGATGGTATCGTCGCCCACATAGTCCAGCAGCGACACGTTGTCCTCACGGCCGCCGCCCGATGAATGGTTGTTGAGGATGCTCACCTGGTCCAGGTGCTCCTCACTGAGCTGCGTCTCGACATTGAAGGTGCGTATCGAGTCGATGTCGTCGCCCCAGAAGTCGATGCGGTAGGGCAACTCGTTGCTATAGGAGAACACGTCCAGAATCGAACCGCGCACACTGAACTGCCCCGGCTCATAGACGTAGTCGGTCGCCATGAAGCCCAACTCGCGCAGCCTTGCGGTCACCTCGGTCAAGTCGGCAGTACCACCCGTGCGCAGCTGCACAGTGCTCGCCTGCACGTCCTCGCGGCGGCGCACACGCTCGGCCAGTGCCTCGGGATAGGTCACCACCCAGCGCACACTGGGGTCGTCATACCAGCGGTTGAGCACCTCGGTGCGCAAGATCTCGTTAGGGGCGTCCACCTGGCCGTACTTGATGTCACGCTTGTAGCCCGACGGAAAGATAAGCGCCTGCTTGTCGTCGGCCAGTTGGCACAGGTCATTGTACATGTAGCCCGCCTCGTCCAGGTCGTTGACAACGACCAGGTAGGGGCAATCCCGTCGAGGCAGCTTGGCAATCAGCATTGCCGCGCTGGAGCCGGCCAGTCCGTCAATCACAGCGTTGCCACTGCCAGCCAGCAGTTTCTTTACCGCAGCTGTGCGGCCCTTGCCACTAAATAGTTCACACAGTTCTCTTATTTCCACTGGTTACTTTTTCTTTTTGGTGGTCTTCTTGTTTTTGGGGGTCTTGATGTTGAGGATGCGGGCGTATTCGCCAGGGTTGTCAAACATTTTCTTGGCGGCATCGAGGTATTCGTCGTCCTTGATGCTGTGCTGGACCTGGCCTCGCTGGTAATAGAGGCGGTCCATGATTTCCTGACCGATGAGGTAGGAGATGTCACGCCGGTGCATGTCCAGGTCGTGGTCGAGGTCATGCTTGAGCATAGCTTCCAGACGGTCGAACTGGGCTGCTGTCGAGTCGTTCATGTAGCCCTCGGCAGTAGCGGTCTTTCGCAGGGTGGCCAGCTGCTGCTCACACACCTTGTCGTACTCAAACTTATCGGGATTGATAAAGGCCTTGAACTCGTTGAACATCGCGTCGGTAACCTGGAAATCGGCAGGAGCGGGAATCTCCTGGGCATGCTCAGCGACATATTTGGTCGCAAAGTCAAAGTCCCAGTGGTCACGCATGATGTTATAGACGATACGCTTCAACTCGCGCGGCTCGACCTTGACATCAGGCATGATGCCGCCACCCTCACGCACCTCACGTCCACGGGCAGTGTAGAAGACGCGTGCGGTGCTGTCGGTAGTGGTTTTCTTGAATGTGCCGTCGTCGTTGCGGTTGCCGTAGTCCACTTCCTGAATGAGGCGTCCGCTGGGGATGTAGTACTTGGCGATGGTCACCTTGAGCATGCCGTCATAGGGCAAGGTGCGGGTGGACTGCACAAGTCCCTTGCCAAACGAGCGTGAGCCGATGATGACCGCACGGTCCAGGTCCTGCAAAGCACCCGCGGTGATTTCGCTGGCACTCGCCGAACCGCCGTCGATGAGCACTGCCAGGGGAATCTCGGTATCGATGGGATCGACGGTTGTCTTGTAGGTGCGCTCGCTCGACTTGTCGCGTCCACGCATCACAAGCACCTGTGTGCCCTTGGGGACAAAGTAGCCCACAATCTGGATGGCACCCTCGACGATGCCGCCGCCGTTGCTACGCAAGTCCAGCACGATGTTCTTGACACGCGGGTCCTTCTTGAGCTCGATGAGGGCGTCACGCACCTGTTGTGCCGACTTCTCGTTAAAGGTCGTCAGGTCGATGTAGCCAATGTTGTCGCGCGTCACGCCATAGTAGGGCACAGGATTGACGCTGATGGTCTCGCGGTTGAACGAGAACGTCTTGATGCTATCCTCGTCGTAGGGGCGGACAACGGTCACTGTCAAGTGGGTGTTGGCCTGCCCTTTGAGTCGCTTGCTCACCTGGGCGCTCTCCCACCCTGCAGTGCTGTCGCCGTCAATCATGATGATGCGGTCGCCACTGCGCAGTCCCGCCCTCGCCGCTGGGCTGCCCTCGTAGGGGCCGCTGATATAGACGCACTTCTTGCCATCGACGGTGCGCTCCATGAGATAGCTGCCGATGCCGCCATACTCGCCAGTGCTCAGCGTCATGAACTCGTCGGTCTCCTTGGCGGGGATGTATTCGGTGTAGGGGTCGATGTCGTCGAGCATCGCATTGATGGCATTCTCGATGGCCTTCTGGGCATCGATAGTATCGACATAGAACGTGTTCAACTCCTTGTACAGGGAGTTGAAGATATCCAGGCTGCGCGCCACGGCAGCATCGTCGTTGACCTGCTTGTCATTGTCAGCCTGTGCCAGTGGCACGGCAAGCGTCATCGCCACACAAGCCCATGCAAGATATTTGAGCGTCTTTTTCATTCCTGTTCCATTATATTTAGAGTGCGAAAATACTATTATTCCTTGAATATCGGCCGATTTCTTGCCCTAAAAAAGCTCTATATGGTCAATTTTTTCAAGTTTTTTCATTTTTTTATTGCACAGTTCAATAATTGGCACTATCTTTGCACCGCATTTTTCGGCAGGGTACGCCGCAAAAGTACAGAAAACGCTTCTTTAGCTCAGTTGGTTAGAGCATCTGACTGTTAATCAGGGGGTCCTTGGTTCAAGTCCAAGAAGAAGCGCGACATAATAGAAATAAGAGAGGATTGCTTCTTTAGCTCAGTTGGTTAGAGCATCTGACTGTTAATCAGGGGGTCCTTGGTTCAAGTCCAAGAAGAAGCGCCAGAGACGAGACTGCGTGAGCAGCCTCGTTTTTGGTTTATATAGGGCAGCAGTTTCGGAGTTTTCAGGATTTTTACAAGCCTTTGGCTTGCAATACCTCGACGGGGCTATGGGGGGACTTTACGGCGGCGGAGCCGCCGCCCACGGGACACGACGCGCATGGGGGAGGGCCGTGGCACAGCCATGGCACAGGGAACCTGGTCGCGCGGGGGGACGGCGGTGGCATCGCCGTGTACTGGACGGCGGGCACGGGGTGGCTGGCACTGGGGGCACACTGCATGGAGGTGCGCTACATGAACTGGATGGAGGTGGTGGTTGTCCTTGTCAAGAAGCAACCATTCACAGCTTCCTGACATGGGTGATGAGGAGGCCAATTTTCGGGTGGGTGTTGGGGGTGGAATCAGAAAAATGCCGTACCTTTGCCCCAAGGATTATCTAAAATCGAAAGAAAGATATGGAGAACATACTGAGTGCCTTGAGTGACTGGATTGTGACCGCCAGCGACGCCGTGTGCGGTTACCCTGAGTTTTTTCTGCTGATAGGTGGCGGATTGTTCCTGTTCCTGTTTTCGGGAGCGGTATCGATCAGGCGCCTGCCGTGGGCCCTGCGCGCCCTGCGTGACAAGCAGGCCAGCGACCAGGGCAAGCAATCAGGCCAGATCAGCTCGGTGCAGGCCCTGCTGAGTGCCATCGCCGCTACCGTGGGCATGGGCAATATTGCCGGCGTGGCCATTGCCCTGTCGATAGGCGGTCCCGGCACGGTCTTCTGGATGTGGGTGAGTGCCCTGGTGGGCATGAGCACAAAGTTCTTTGAGGGCTCGCTCTCGATCATGTATAAGGGACGTGACAGCGCTGGCGAGGTGCAGGGCGGCCCCATGTACATCATCACCAAGGGCCTGGGCGAGAAATGGAAACCCCTGGCCGTAGCCTTTTCCATCTTTGGTCTCGTGGGCACGCTGTGCTTCATGCAAGCCAACCAGCTGGTCGAGTCGGTAACCACCGTGTTCACCACTCCCATGGGCATTGAGAACACCTTAATGCTGCGCTTCATTATGGGCGTGATCATGGTTGCCATCGTGGGAGCCGTCATCCTGGGCGGCATCAAGCGCATTGCCCTGTTCGCCTCACGCATCGTGCCGGTGATGGTGGTCCTCTACCTCATCATGGTCCTCGTCATCATGGCGATGAACTATAAGGAAATTCCCGGCGTGTTCGGCCAGATATTTGAGGGCGCCTTCGACATGCGTGCAGGCTTCGGCGCCTTTGCCTATGTCGCCTTGACAGGTGCGCGTCGCGCCGCGTTTGTCAACGAGGCCGGTGTGGGTACCGCCTCGATGATGCACGGCGCCAGCAAGAATACCGACCCCATTCGCGAGGGTCTGATTGCTATGCTGGGGCCGGCCATCGATTCAGGACTGGTGTGCACCTTGACATCGATTCCAATCATCATTGCAGGCAACTACGTGGGCCTGACCGACCCCAAGGGCCTCTACGTCGCCCTGGGCGCCTGGGGACAGCTGCTGCCCGGCATCGGTCACCTGCTGCTGATGACAATCGTCTTCTTCTTCGCCTTCTCTACCATGTTCTCTTACAGCTACTATGGCCAAAAGTGCACCAACTACCTGTTTGGCGCCCACAACGTCAAGTGGTATAACTATTACTACCTGGCCATGATTGTTGTCGCCGCGATGATTCCGCTCAAGGTCATGGTCAGCATCATGGACCTGGCCTTTGCATTGATGGCCCTGTGCACCATGTTCACCATCATCGCCCTGTCGCCACGAGTCAAGAGGCTCATGGCATCCTACTTCACCAAGAAGTAATGCCGGTTCATACATAAAATCTACCGCCCAGGCTATTGACATGAGACTCAATAACCTGGGCGGTTGGATTTCCAGTAATGTGTTCTGCTTAGTCGTTGAGGATGAGCATGGCGTCACCGTAGGCACCAAAGCGGTACTTCTCCTCGATAGCCACCTGATAAGCATTCATCGTCTGCTCATATCCGCCAAATGAAGCCTGGGCCATGAGCATGATCGAGTAAGGCATGTGGAAGTTGGTGACCAGTGCGTCACACGTCGTGCACTCGTAGGGCGGGAACAAGAACTTGTTGCTCCAGCCGCCATAAGGCTTGATGTGGCCATTCATGCCCACGCAGGTCTCAAACGCGCGCAGTACCGACGTGCCGATGGCGCAAACCTTGTTGCCACCATCGCGCAGGGTGTTGACCTTCTCGGCCAGCTCGACGCTCACATCCATCTCCTCGCTGTCCATGCGGTGCTTGGACAAGTCCTCGACGTCGATGTCGCGGTAGCTGCCCAGGCTGATGTGCATCGTGATGAAATCACAGTCGATGTCACGAATCTCCATGCGTCGCATCAGCTCGCGCGAGAAGTGCAGGCCAGCAGCGGGAGCCACAACGGCGCCTTCCTTACTTGCAAAGATGGTCTGGTAACGCTCGGCGTCCTCGGGCTCGGCATCACGCTGAATATAGTAAGGCAAGGGCGTGTTGCCCAGGTTGTACAGGTCCTTCTTGAACTGGTCATGGTCGCCGTCATAGAGGAAACGCAGCGTGCGTCCACGTGAGGTAGTGTTATCAATGACCTCGGCTACCATCGAGTCGTCCAGGCCAAAGTACAGCTTGTTGCCGATGCGGATCTTGCGGGCAGGCTCGACCAGCACATCCCACAACTTGTTGTTGGGGTTGAGTTCGCGCAGCAGGAACACCTCGATGCGGGCGCCCGTCTTCTCCTTGTTGCCAAAGAGTTTAGCGGGGAAAACCTGGGTGTCGTTGAACACAAACAGGTCATGCGGATTGAAGTACTCAAGAATTTCCTTGAAGATGCGGTGCTCAATCTGGTTACTGCGCTTGTGCAGAACCATCAAGCGTGACTCGTCACGCACGGGAGCAGGATATGAGGCAATCAGCTCCTCGGGCATCCGGGTATTGAATTCTGACAGTTTCATATATATCTTAGTTGTTAGTTTGTAGTATCTAGTTGTTAGTTGCCCTGTAAACGGCCCTTTCACTTAATTTGCGACGTGCGCTTGGGAGGAGCGGCACACGACTGTTTGGCCAGTTTGCGCTCGGCCCGCTCAGCCTTTTGACGGGCGGCGCGCTCACGGTTCTCGATGCGCTCACGCTCCAGTCGCTCGGCAGCAGCTTGCTCGGGCGAGACATAAGTCTCGTTGTCAAGTTTCTCGACCAAGCCCTCCAGCGTGAGGCACTTGTCCACTGTCACGTTGCCCACGCGCGTGCGACGCAGTGCCGTCAAGTGGGCACCGCTGCCCAGTGCCACGCCGATGTCACGTGCCAAGGCACGGATGTAGGTACCCTTGCTGCACACCACACGAATCTGCAGCGTGGGTTCCTGGGGCAGTCCGCACTGCAGCACCTCGATCTCGTCGATGACCAGCGTTTTGGGCCTGATTTCCACGTCTTGCCCCTTGCGGGCCAGCTTGTAGGCGGGCTTGCCGTCGATCTTACAGGCCGAGAACGAGGGGGGCACTTGCTCGATGCTGCCAGTGAACTGCTCATGCAGCACGCGGTCGATGAGCTCACGGTCGATGTGCTGCCACGGGTAGGTGGCATCGACCTCGGTCTCCAGGTCATAGCTGGGCGTGGTAGCTCCCAGGCGCAAGTCGGCAATATACTCCTTGACGCCTGCCTGCAGCTCGTCGATGCGCTTGGTGGCATGGCCTGTGCACAGCAGCAGCACGCCAGTAGCCAGCGGATCGAGTGTGCCGGCATGGCCCACCTTGACCTGACGGGTCTTGAGGTGGGTGCGCAGCACGGCACGCACCTTCTTGACCGCGGCAAAGGAGGTCATCCTCAACGGCTTGTCGATGCAGAATATTTCGCCTTCTATCGGGTTTAGCATTTATTTTTTGTGCATTTGGCCTCACGCTAAGACGCGAAGACGCTAAGTTTTATCTATTTGGCATCCGCCATCTGATATTTGTTATCTAATATCTATTATTTACATGGCGGGGGCGGGCATGAACTGCGAGAGGGCGATGGCGAACAGGCCGGCGATGATGCAATACACGCCGAAGTACACCAGCTTGCCCTTCTTGACGATGCTGATCATCCATTTGCAGGCCAGGCATCCGGCCAGGAAAGCGGCCAGGAAGCCCACCACCAGCGGCAACGTGCCGATGCCGCCAAAGGCCTCTTCACCCTTGACGACCTTGAGTACGTCGAGCAGTGCCTCGCCCAAGATGGGCGGAATCACCATCAGGAACGAGAACTGCGCCAGCGACTCCTTTTTGTTGCCCAGCAGCAGGCCCGTTGCGATGGTGCTGCCCGAGCGCGACAGGCCGGGCATCACAGCACATGCCTGTGCAATGCCGATGACCAGGGCGTCACGCCACGAGATTTTCTCCTTTTGGCGCGGCTTGGCATAGTAGGAGAAGATGAGCAGTGCTGCCGTCAGCAACAGCATGCAGCCCACGATGAGCAGTCCGCTGCCAAAGATTTCCTCGACCTTGTCCTTGAAACAGAAGCCCACGATGCCGATGGGAATCATCGACACCAGGATGTTGAGAAAATACTTGGTCTCGTCGTTCATCTTGAACTTGAACAGTCCCTTCAGGATCCAGTCAATCTCGCTCCACAGGATAACGAACGTGCTCAACACCGTGGCCACGTGCACCAGTACGGTGAACGTCAGGTTGTCGGCACCATCAATACCGAACAGATAACTGCCAATGGCTAGATGGCCACTGCTGCTCACAGGGAGATACTCGGTCAGACCCTGGACAATGCCCAGAATCAAGGCTTCGAACCAACTCATGCTATTTTATTCGTTATCAGTGTTATCGGTGTTGTCGGCGGGTTTATTGTCCTTCTTGCGATAGATGATGGCAAAAGCCATGAGCACAAAGCCCAAGAACGCGATGATGGGGCCAGTGGTGATGCGGCTGGCTTCAAAGATGTTGTTGTTGAACTTGTCGCCCACATTGGCGTCACCTGTCATCAGCCAAAAGCCAATGATAATCAACAGCAGGCAGATGCCCATGAGGATGAAATTGATCTTTCCCAGCGGATAGCTGATTCGGCCGCCAGCCTTGTTCTCGACGGCCTGAGTTTTCTTTTCTTCTTTTGCCATAATTCTGTTTCTAGTTTCTCGTTGTTAATTGCGGGATTCTTGGGGCTCAAAAGCGCATAACACCGCAATATGCTGCAAAAATACAACATCTAGGGGCCTTTGTCAATAGTTTTAACCCATTTTTTGTGATTTGATGTCTAATTGGATGTCAAATTACTGGAGAGCAACATGTCAATCAGATTAGTCACGTCGTTGATGTTGATATTGCAATCGCCGTCAATATCGGCAGCTTCCAGATTGATACTGGTGGCATCCTGGTTCAACAGATAATCAATCAGGTCGGTAACGTCAGCGATGTTAACCTGACCGTCATTATTCGCATCACCCAACAGTACGACCTCTAATCTCACCTTATTAAAAATATAATCAGCACGCTGCCTGAGCCAATTAACCGCCTGTATTGCTTGAATCTCATAATCAGTGTCATCTAAATTTGCTTCTTTATTCCTTGCAAAAGAAGGTCGGACATATTGATAATAATCCTGGCAGAACTCACAAAGTTCATCAAGGTCTTCACTTCTAAATTTTTTCCACAAGTTATAAAACCGATGCCCCATATCTGCTCCAGATCGCAATGCTGCAAAAAATGGTTGTTGCGTTAATTGTGCATTAAAATAATCAAGTGTTATGCTTTTATTGAAATAGGAAGTGGAATTCACTCCATCGTATCCAAACGCCCAATCTAAGTCCCAAACGGGACCAAATATGAATTCGCTATCAGGATCAAGAAGATTCTCATTATAGCAAAAAATGCTCTTGGGGTGCAACATTTCTAGGTTACGGATCAATTCATTGACCATCATGAAACGTGCTAGAAAATCCATATCAACATGTTTAGAATAATCCTTCCCATCATAAACATCTGCAACAAATCCATTAAACCTGTTTCGTATTACATTCAAAGATAAAAACGTACTATCTACACCGAACTCTGGATGTTTAATATTTACAGGGATGCTGTATGGTGTTGATTTAAACTTTTGGGTAGCAGCTTCATCGTAATATTGATCCAGTTCCAGCAGTGCTGCACTTGTCTCATCATCAAGATCAACACTATTGCCAGCAAAACCCACCTTCTCGGTAAAATTATAGCTACCTTTATACTGGCCATTTATAAACAGGTCAACTGGAATAATATGATTGGCAGATGCACAGCCGATCAAGCTGGCTGCTTTCATACCGATGGCATTGGTCAGCATTGAACCTTTTCTTTTGTTGGCCAACAACACCCAACTCTTCCCCTTTGGGAGGCCGAAGGGTTTCACCTTGCTGGCAAACTTCAAGCGATAGGGATTCTTAGAATTAGGGTTCCTTGACCATGAATCATTGCCACGGCCACGAATTTGCACTGAGTCTTTCATCGAGGGGAACACGCCCGCACCATCAATGATAATCTCTGCATCGACATAGACCTCCTTACTGGTAATGTTCACACCTCCCACCGTGTTGATATCGATGCGGGGAACCACTATGCTGCGATCTGTCAAGAAATCGACAATTACACTATAAGTGTGACCAAATGGCATCATTGCGTATTGTCCCTGCTCCACCTCGGTGAGAATGAGATCGCCAGGGTATCCCACGACATAGGATCGGCTATTATCAAAGCGCAGCCTACTCTCACTATTTACCTGCTCCTTTCCGTCAACATATGCTCGAGCATTCTCATCAGAAATTGTAAACGACGCCGTTAAACGCTTACCGATACCAGCGACCTCGATGTTAATTGCATTGTCTGTAATAGTCCCAGTTGCATCGGTGTACACTTGGTAGTTATATTTATTTTTGAACTTATAGGACGTGAAAACGGGCAATGCTTTGGTAAGCTGATCATCAATGTTGGAGATATCCTCCAGAGAATAAGTATAAATAGTTCCGTCGTGAGCGACAAATGATATAGAACTGTCATCTTCAATTTGGGACTGGATACATGCATCGGGGAAGACATATAAACGACCATCATTAAAGGTCACAAAACATGAAGATTTGGCAAATTGTGCCGTCAGCATTGAGAACAGCATCAGAACTAAGACTCTCACACATGTAGTAGTGTAAAAAGAATAGTAAAAGAATTTCTTGTCCATTTGTTAAGCTATTACAATTTAATACGTTAATAACAATATTTTGTAAATCACACATTGCGCCTAATTAGAAATATCGTGTTTTTTCATGATGCTTTTCCAAGAATCACTGCAAAACTTTAATCAGGGCCAGTAATTATTCAAATTAAATAATTACACCTTGCCACAAGAAGAATTACTTTATGCCATTGCCGACGAAGGACGCGCACAAAGTATCACCTCGGGACAATTCATCAAGCAACACAACCAACAATCAGCCAGCAGTATACAAGCTGCCATTCGCAAACTCATAGAGTATGGCCTCGTGACCTCAAACGAAGGTAGCTACTACATCGAAGATCAACTATTTCACTACTGGCTGCAGAAGAGTTGACATCAGGATTGCTCGAAGGCTTGGGCGACGAGTTTGAGGCTGTCGATGATGTTGATGTGCTGCGGGCACTGTGCCTCGCACTGGCCGCACTCGATACACTCGCTGGCCTTGCCGTGGTTCTTGGACACCAGGTCGTAGTAGAGTTTGGAGTTGGTCTGGCCGGGGAACTGCTGCAAGGTGTTATAGACGTTGAAGTACTCGGGAATGGCAATCTGCTGCGGGCAGCCGTCGGTGCAGTAGTGGCAGGCGGTGCAGGGCACGGCAATGCTGTCGCTGATGATCTGGGTGGCCTGGGCTATGATGGCCTGCTCCTCGTCGTTGAGGGGTTGGAAGTCCTGCATGTAGGACATGTTGTCCTGCAGCTGCTCCATGTTGCTCATGCCGCTCAACACGGTCATCACGCCAGGCAGCGAGGCGCAAAAGCGGATGGCCCACGAGGCTGGGCTGGCCTCGGGATTGTATTGCTTGAAGAGGCGGTCGATGGCCTCGGGGACACGGGCCAGTGAGCCGCCCTTGACAGGCTCCATGACGATGACGGGCTTGCCGTGCTTGACACACAGCTCGTAGCACGTGCGAGACTCGATGGCGGGGCTGTCCCAGTCCAGATAGTTGATCTGTAACTGGACGTACTCGACCTCGGGGTGTTCTTCCAGGATCTGGGCCAGCAGCGCCGAGTCGTCGTGGAACGAGAAACCGATGTGGCGGATGCGCCCCTCGGCCTTCTTGCGGGCGATAAAGCTCCAGCCGTCGATATCTTTCAGTGCCCGCACACGCTCGTGGTTGAGTGCATGCAGCCAATAGTAGTCAAAGTAGTCCACACCGCACTTCTCCAGCTGCTCATTGAAGATGCGCTCCAAGTCGGCCTCCTCCTTGATGGCCCACACGGGCATCTTGCTGGTGACGGTGAACGCCTCGCGCGGGTAGCGCTTGACGACAGCCTCGCGTAATGCCGTCTCACTGGCGCCGCCGTGATAGGGATAGGCGGTGTCAAAATAGGTGAAACCGTGCTCCATATACTCATCGACCATCGCCTTGAATTGCTCAATATCGATACTTGTCTGGTCGTCGGGGTTGACCAGTGGCAGGCGCATCAATCCAAATCCTAATTTCCTCATGGCTCTATTACTATCTTAATATTTCTATATTATTGACCATCTTTTGTCTGGTCATCTATGATATTTGATTTTCAGGTCGGGGAAGTGTTTCACGCCGTGCAGGTAGTGGGCGGTGATGATGTTAACGCGTTCCTCGGGCAACTGCTTCAGGAGGTTGACCGTGGGTTGAGTGGTGTAGTGCGACCGCATCTTCCTGAAATCGCGGTGGGCACGGATGATAGCCCATGCGTCTCCAAAGTGGAACTTGGCCACCGCCATGCCAAAGGCCATCGTATCCATCAACCGGCGCACGAGCAGCAGCCGCTTCCCTTCCTGACGCGGCAGGTTCTTGTACAGCAGCAAGAGGTTGTTGCGGAAGTTCAGATAGGTCTTGCGCGGGTTGCCATAGGCCAGGCTACCGCCGCCCAGGTGGTACACATGACTCGACGGCACCATGGCCAGGTCATAGCCCGCAAGGCGGATGCGCCAGCATAGGTCAATCTCCTCCATGTGGGCAAAGAAGTCCTTGTCCAGCCCGCCCACGTCCTGATACAACTGGCTGCGCACCATCAGGCATGCCCCACTTGCCCAGAAGACGCTCTTGGCCTCGCCGTCATACTGGCCGTGGTCGTCCTCGACATACTCAAAGATGCGCCCGCGGCAATAGGGGTAACCATGGCAATCGATGTAACCGCCCGCCGCGCCGGCATATTCAAACGTCTGCTTGCCATCGTCGCGGTCCTTGAGCAACTTGGGCATCACAGCACCCAGCTGTGGGTTCCTCGCCATGCTGTCGAGCAGTGGGTTGAGCCAACCGCGGGGTGTGCGTACATCACTGTTGAGGAGTACCGTGTAGGGATACATCGTTTGGGCAATAGCCATATTGTACCCCCCGGCAAACCCGTAGTTCCGGTCAAACTTCAACAACTTGACCTCGGGGAACTCCTCTTGCAGCACCTGCAGGCTGTCGTCAGTGCTGCCGTTGTCGGCGACGATGACGTCGGCAATGGCGGCATCGGTGCCCTCAAGTACAGTGGGCAAGTAGCGTTGCAGGAGTTGAGCCCCGTTCCAGTTCAATATGATGACAGCAACTTGTTTCATTGTATATCCTTACTCATTTACAACCTCGGCGTTGACGCTCAGGTCATCGTTCAGGGTCAGTAATTTCACGTTCACAATCTGGTTGGCCAGGCTCATGTCGGGGTCGACGTTCACGCGGATGTAATTGTCGGTGAAGCCGTGCATCTTGCCGCGGCCGCGGCCATGCTCAAGCAGCACGGGCCTGACGGTGCCCAGGTAGCGGCGCGTGAAGTCGGCCTGTTTCTCGTCGCTCAGGGCAATCATGCGCGCGGCACGTTCCTGCTTGTCCTGCTGGCTCACGATATAAGGGATGCGCAATGCCATCGTGCCGGGGCGCTCACTGTAGGGGAACACGTGCAGGTGCTGCACGTCGAGCGACTTGATGAAGTTGTAACTGTCCTCAAACAGCTCGGGCGTCTCGCCACGCGTACCCACCATGACGTCAACGCCAATAAAGCAGTCGGGCATGAGCTCGCGGCACCGCTGCACCTTGTCGGCAAAGAGCTGACGCTCATAGTGGCGGCGCATGAGCTTCAGGATGGGGTCGCTGCCACTCTGCAGCGGGATGTGGAAGTGCGGCATGAAAGCGCGTGAGCTGGCACACCAGTCGATGATCTCATCGGTCAACAGATCTGGCTCGATCGACGAGATACGATAGCGTTCAATGCCCTCGATGTCATCCAGCGCCTTGAGCAGGTCGAGGAAATTCTCGCCCGTGTTCTTGCCAAAGTCACCGATGTTCACGCCCGTGATGACGATTTCTTTCCCCCCCTCGGCCGCGACCTCACGGGCCTGGGCCGTGAGCTGGGCAATGGTACCGCTGCGGCTGCGCCCGCGTGCGGCGGGAATGGTGCAATAGCTGCACCAGTAGTCACAACCGTCCTGCACCTTGAGCCAGTAGCGGGTGCGGTCGCCACGGTCACACGAGGGAGAGAAGGTGCGGATGTCGAGCGATGGCGTCACAGCCAGCTGCCGCTCGCGATTGTCAAACCACTGCATGACATAACGCGCGATATCGGCCTTGTGCTCGCTGCCCAGCACGATGTCCACGCCCTCAATCTCGGCAATTTCCTTGCCCTTGAGCTGGGCATAGCAGCCAGTGACCACCATCAGCGCGTCAGGGTACTGGCGGATGAGGTGGCGAATGTGCTGTCGGCACTTGCTGTCGGCCAGTGCCGTCACGCTGCACGTGTTCACCACACACACGTCGGGCACCTCGCCGGGAGCGGCGGGCACGATGCCCTGCTCGGCAAGCAACGACTGCATGGTAGCGGTTTCCGAGAAGTTGAGTTTACAACCCAGCGTCTCGAGTTTCACCCTATGTTGCGGTGCGGCACTCATCATCGGCGACGGGGTTTTCCTGAGCGGCCTGCACGGCTGGCCGCCTTCTTGGTCTTTCCGGCCTTGGCGCCACGGGCCTCCTTGGCCTGGCGGCGCGTGCTGTTGCCACGGTTGCCGCGCTGCTGGCGACGTGAGGCGCTGCTGCCCTCGTACTGGGCACGGCGGCGCTCGTCACGCGAAATCTTGCCGCTGGTGCTGCGGCTGTTCTGCTCGGTGATGGGCTCGCGGTCGATGCGGTGGCTACCAGCGGGATTCTGATCGTCCACCAGGACGAAATCGAGCTGTTTCTTGATCAGGTCGGCACGGGCTACCTGGATGGTAATGGGATCTCCCAGGCTATATACCCGACCACGGCGCCGGCCACGGATGCAATAGTTCTTCTCGTCAAACTCATAGAAGTCGTCGTCCAGTCCACGGATGCCCACCAGGCCCTCGCAATGGGTCTCATCGAGCTCGACATACAGCCCCCACTCGGTCACTCCCGAGATGTGGCCGGTGAACACGCCACCCAGGCGCTGTCCCATGAACTCGACCTCCTTGTACTTGATCGAGGCACGCTCGGCATTGGCAGCGAGCTGCTCCTGGGCACTCATGTGCTTGCACTGGTCCTCCAGCTTGACAGGGTCAACGCTCTTCTCGCCCGCGGCATACTTGTCCAGCAGGCGGTGCACCGTCAGGTCAGGATAGCGGCGAATGGGCGAGGTGAAGTGGGTGTAGTAGTCAAACGCGAGGCCATAGTGGCCGATGTTGGTGGCGCTGTAGATGGCCTTAGCCATCGAGCGGATGGCCAGGATAGCCAGCATCTCCTCCTCGGGCTTGCCCTTGGCCTGCTCCAGCATCTTGTTGATGGACTTGTTGATATCGCGGCCCGACCCCTTGGTGCGCACCTTGTAGCCAAAGTGGGCAGCGATGTCGGCAAAGTTCTGCAGCTTGTCCAGGTCGGGCTGGTCGTGCACACGATAGACAAAGGCCTTGGGCGTGCGGTTCTTGGCCACTTTGCCGATGTGCTCGGCCACCTTGCAGTTGGCCAGCAGCATGAACTCCTCGATGAGTTTGTTGGCATCCTGGGCCTCATGGACATGCACGGCGGTGGGCTTGCCGTTCTCGTCGATGTCAAATTTTATCTCTTCACGGTTGAACGACACCGATCCCCCCTCCTCAAAGCGGCGCTTGCGCAGCTGCTTGGCCATCTCGTTGAGCACGGCGAGTTCGTCGGCCAGGTCCCCCTTTCCCGTCTCCAGGATATGCTGTGCCTCCTCATAGGAGAATCGCCTGTTGCTGCAGGTCACCGTGTGGCAGATCTTGTATTTCTTCACCCGTGCCTCGGCATCCATCTCCATGACTACCGAGTGGGTGAGTTTGTCCTCGTTGGGGCGCAGCGAGCAGATGTTGTTACACAACTTCTCGGGCAGCATGGGTATTGTGCGGTCCACCAGATAGACCGATGTGGCGCGCTCATAGGCCTCCTTGTCGATAATCGAGCCCGGCGTGACATAGTGGCTCACGTCGGCGATGTGGACACCCACCTCCCAGTTGCCGTTCTTCAGCTTCTGGATCGACAGGGCATCGTCAAAGTCCTTGGCATCGGCGGGATCGATCGTGAATGTGGTCACGTCACGCATGTCGCGGCGGCGGGCCACCTCCTCGGGGGTGATGCCGGCATCAAGCGCCTCGGCAGCCTGGGTCACGTTCTCAGGGTACTTGTAGGGCAGGCCAAACTCGGCCAGGATGGCGTGGATCTCGGCATTGTTCTCGCCAGCGACACCCAGCACATCGACCACCTCGCCGATGGGCGTGTTGGCATCCTCGGGCCAATCGACGATCTTCACGACCACCTTGTCGCCCGTCCTCCCGCCGGCAAGCTTGTCGAGCGGGATGAAAATGTCGGTGGCCAGGAACTTGCTGTCGGTGGCCAGCTGGGCAAAATATTTCATCACTTGCAGCGTGCCCACAAACACCTGGTCCTTGCGCTCGATGATCTTGACCACCTCGGCCTCGGGCTCCATGCCATGGCGGGCAGCGCTGATGTGTACCAGCACCCGGTCCCCGTTCAGGGCATGCATCGAGTTGCGCTCGGCCACCATAATGGGCAGGCCGTCATCGCCCGCGATATCGACGCTGTTCTTGCCGTTGCCGCGGCGAATGAAGACGCCCTCGGCTACCGACGAGCGGTTCACCGCCTTGTAGCTGCCCGGCCCCACTTGAGCCAGGAAGCCGTCGACGGCCAGCTGCTCCAGAATCTCGACAATGATGGTGCGACGCTTGGGCGTGTTGGCGCCAACAGCTGCCGACACCTGCTTGTAGTTGAACGAAGCCTCGCCCTGCTCATTAAAGAAGTTGATGACCCTGTCGTGGTATTCACGACGTTCCTGTTTCAACGTTTGAAATCCGCTTTTTCTAGCCATATCTTGTGACGTTTGTTTCTTTGCTTAATGGATTGAAGTACAAAGATACTGACATTTTCCCGACAACACCACCACAACGCCTCAAAACTCTCCACAAATTCCACAAATTTAACAAATCGGATATGGCTCGCTGCGCGAGAGGTCTAGGGTCTAGAGTTTAGAGTTTAGGGGGGGCATCCGCGATCTTGGGCAACACGCTAGGGCGCGAAGGCGCTAAGGTTTTAGTATTAAGGATTATGCATTTACGGTCAACAAACATCTGAGATACATTTCTCATGGGAAGACAAGAAAGACAAGAAGGACAATGATACTTACTTAATTGAAAGCCAGCACATTGTCTTTCTTGTCCTTCTTGTCTTCAGATCTAAAAAACTAAGGGTGTGAGGTCGAAGAAGAATGCGGATAAGTCGCACCCTTATTTTTTATTCAGGATGATGTCGATGATGGTGTTGATGTCGCCAATGTTGACCTCGCCATCATGGTTGGAGTCGGCAGCGGGTGCGCGGGTGTGGCCTGCATTGCCGCCCAAGATGACAATATCGATTACGCTGTTTGCATCGGCTATGTTGATCTCTCCATCGCCATTCACGTCACCGGGGTCCTCAAACAGGGCCGGGTTGTAGCGCATGCCCTTGTAGATGATCTTACCGTCCTTGACCACGTGGCTCAGGCCGCAGTACTCCTGATAGTCGGCATCGGGGTCGGGCTCACGGGTGAACGGCGTCAGCAGGTCGCCCATGTTGCGGCTGTCAAAACCGATGCCCTCTACCACATAGCACATCGTGTCACCATTCTCCTTCACATAGGCATAACGGCTGCATGAGTGGCCTTCTATCTCAATTGGCTCAACCTCGGTGAAGTTCTCCGAGGTTAGGAAAACCTCCTGCTCAGGATTGAATTCA
>ONOU01000019.1 GCA_900319525.1 uncultured Prevotellaceae bacterium
TAAGATAAGTGAAAATTCTGACATGGCAAAATCCTGGGCAACTTTTTGTTGCTCAGGAACTTATAAATAAAGTTAAATTATAGTGTTGCGGAATTAAGGGAAACCATAAATCGCGGGGTGTGTCATCACATGATGGCGCACCCTGTTGAATGAATTGCCGGAATTAACTCCTGTCAATCGTTGTAAGAGATTGATAACAAAAAGTTTAGCGACTTCGCGGCTGCGCGTGAGTTGAAGTCGCTGAATGGCTGTTTTTGCTCTTTAGGTAGTGAATAATCATTAAAACAAGGGTAAGATGGCGGTTATGTGGAAAAATGTTTGTACCTTTGCGCGATTTTTTTACATTATCTATAGTAATTTTTTATGACACCTACTACAAAAACCATCGTACTGAGTGACGGACGTGAGATCACTCTGCAGACTGGAAAGCTTGCTGAGCAAGCCGATGGAGCTGTTGAATTGAGGCTCAACAACACCATGTTGTTAGCCACCGTATGTTCGGCCAAGGAGGCCGACGAGGGCGTGGACTTCATGCCCCTTACTGTTGAATATAAGGAGAAATTCTCGGCCTATGGCCGCTTCCCCGGTGGCTTTACCCGCCGCGAGGGCCGCGCCAGCGACTACGAGATCCTGACCGCCCGCCTGGTCGATCGCGTGTTGAGGCCCCTGTTCCCCTCTAACTATCATGCCAACACTATCGTTCACATCCTGATGTTCTCGAGCGACGGTGTTGATGCCCCCGATGCCCTGGCAGGTCTTGCCGCATCGGCAGCCATCGCAGTGAGCGATGTGCCCTTTGAAGAGCCCATTGCCGAGGTGCGTGTAGCACGCATCGACGGCCAATTCGTCATCGACCCGACGTTTGAGCAGATTGAGAAAGCTGACATGGAATTGATGGTAGGTGCGACTTACGATAATATTATGATGGTCGAGGGCGAGATGGATGAAGTGAGCGAGGATGACCTGATTGCTGCCTTGAAGGCCGCCCATGAGGCTATCAAGCCCATGTGCCTGATCCAGAAGGAGTGGGCCCGCGAGCTGGGCGTCGCCAAGCGCGAGTACTGCCACGAGACCGACGACGAGGAACTCCACGAGCGCGTGCGCAAGGAGATCTACCCCAAGTGCTATGCTGTAGCCAAGGCTGGCAAGGCCGACAAGCAGTGGCGCAACGAGACCTTCCAGAAGGCCTATGACGACTTCATGGAGACCATCCCCGAGGAGGAGCGCGAGGAGAAGGAACCGATGATCAAGCGCTACTATGAGGAAGTGCAGCGCGACGCCGTTCGCCGTTGCATCCTCGACGAGCACATCCGCCTGGATGGCCGCAAGACCAACGAGATCCGTCCCATCCTGTGCGAGCCCGACTACCTGCCTTATCCCCACGGCTCGGCCCTGTTCAAGCGTGGCGAGACCCAGGCCCTGGCTACCGTAACCCTGGGTACCAAGGACGACGAGAAGCTCATCGACGACGTGCTGCGTCACGAGAACGAGCGCTTCCTGCTGCACTATAACTTCCCCGCCTTCTCGACCGGTGAGGCCCGCGCACCCCGTGGCGTGAGCCGCCGCGAGATCGGCCACGGCAATCTGGCACACCGCGCCCTCAAGCGCATGATCCCCGAGGACAACCCCTACTGCATCCGCGTCGTGAGCGACATCCTGAGCAGTAACGGTTCGTCGTCGATGGCTACCGTGTGCGCCGGCTGCATGGCACTGCTCGACGCCGGTATCAAGCTCAAAAAGCCCGTTGCCGGTATCGCTATGGGTCTGATCACCGACGAGGGTAACGTGAAGCACGCCGTGCTGAGCGACATCCTGGGCGATGAGGACCACCTGGGCGACATGGACTTCAAGGTGACGGGTACCGTTGACGGTATCACCGCCACTCAGATGGATATCAAGTGCGACGGTCTGCCCTACGAGATCCTCGAGCAGGCTCTGCACCAGGCCAAGGAAGGCCGTCTCCACATCCTCAACCTCATCAACGAGGCCATTCCCGCTCCCCGTGAGGACTATAAGCCCCACGTTCCCCGCATCGTTACCATGGTTATCGACAAGGAATTCATCGGTGCCGTTATCGGTAAGGGTGGTGAGGTTATTCAAGGCTTGCAGGAAGAGACTGGTACTACCATCAGCATCGAGGAGGTTGACGGCAAGGGAATCGTCGAGATCGCTGCTGCCAACAAGGAGAGCATCGAGGCTGCAGTGGCCCGCATCAAGGCCATTACCGCTGTCCCCGAGGAGGGTCAGGTCTACACCGGTAAGGTGGTCAGCATCCTCGAGTTCGGTGCCTTCGTTGAGTTCATGGCTGGCCGTGACGGTCTGCTGCACATCAGCGAGATCAGCTGGGACCGCCTCGAGAACATGGAGGCCAGCGGCCTGCACGAGGGCGACGAGGTCACTGTCAAGCTCATCGAGATTGACAAGAAGACCGGCAAGTTCCGCCTGTCGATGCGCGCCCTGCAGGACAAGCCCGAGGGCTATGACGAGCGTCGCCAGGGTGGCAACCGTGGTCCCCGTCAGGGTGGCAATGGCAACGGTGGCAACCGTGGTCCTCGCCCCAATGGTCCCCGTCCTGGTGGCCAGGGTGGCAACCGCGGTCCCCGTCCCAACGGCCCGCGCCGTCCCCGCCGTGACGACCGTCGCGACGACGAGTAACCTCCACAACTCCTCCCCTAAGCTAGGGGAGGTGCCCGCAAGGGCGGAGGAGTATGACATAACAACAACGAGCGCCGAGGTCTATATGGCCCCGGCGCTTAGTTTTCGTTTCGTCCGTTTTGTCCGCACGCCCCCAAAAAAGAAATAAATACAACAAATACAATGGCATCCGCGCCCCCATCGCCCCACGCCAAGACGCTAAGACGCGAAGTTTTTAAAGTCTATGAATGAAACGAAAGCATCCGCGCCCCTGTTGCCAGGAACGCGGAAGCCTCTCTAAACTCTAAACTTTAAACTGCGAGCAACGCGAGCATTACCAATGGCCGGAGAGCAGGTAGTCGATCAGGGCGGTGACGTCGCTGATGTTGACGCTGCTGTCCTGGTTGCAGTCGGCACCACTCAGGTTGATGCCCGATGCGTTGCCGCTAAGCAGGTAGTCGATCAGGGCCGTCACATCGCTGATGTTGACGCTGCCGTCGCTGTTCACGTCGCCACGCAGGCCAGCGTTCTTCGCGGTGAAGTAGCCCGGGTTGCTCGTGCCGCCGTCGATGTGGGCATAGGCCTTGTCAATATGGTTGGCATCATAGGTCGTGCCCTGGCCGCCCACCAGGCTGGTGCAGTTCTTGAACATATCATTTGAGTTGGTCACGGCTGCAGTGCTCCAGCCACTGCCCGCATAAATGGTCCGCAGATTGTAGCAGTAATAGAACATGCTACTCATCATTATGGTCACGTTGGACGTGTTGAAACTGCTCAAATCAAGGCTCGTTAAGCCTGTGCAGACAGAGAACATGTGATTCATATATATCACCTTGGACGTGTTGAAGTGGCTTACATCTAGGCTCGTAAGTTTTTTACAATTCGAAAACATCCAACCCATATTGGTCACCTCGCTGGTGTTCAGGTAACTCATGCCCGTGATGGATTCAAGATTCTGCATGCCATAAAACCAATCGTAGGTGGTCGTCGGGCGGGCGCCAGCGAACGAGGGGTCAAAGACCACCTTGGTCACGCTGGCATTGGTGCCGTCCGATTCCCAGCCGGTAATGTTGGTGCCCGTGTTCAAGTCGTAGGTCGTGCCCGTGCGGCTGCTGCGCTGGTTGTCGTAGTAGAACGTCAACGTCGTGTTCGACGGCGTGTAGCAGGCGTATGCCTCAGGGGAATTGGGGTCTCTGGTGAAGTAGCCCGGGTTGCTCGGGCCGCCGTCGATGTGGGCATAGGCCTTGTCCACATGATTTTCATCATAGGTCGTGCCCATGCCGCCCACAAGGCTGGTGCAACCATTGAACATATCATCGGAATACAAGCCCACAGCTGCTGTGCTCCAGCCATCGCCCACATAGATGGTTCGCAGATTGGTGCAGTCAGCGAACATAAATGTCATATAGGTCACCTTGGATGTGTTGAAGCTGCTCAAGTCAAGACTTGTTAGTCCATTGCAGCCATTGAACATGCCAGTCACATCAATCACCTTGGACGTATTGAAGCTGCTCAAGTCAAGACTTGTCAATTTTGGACAAAGAGCAAACATACTTGACATATCGGTCACCTCGCTGGTGTTCAGGTAATTCATGTCCGTGATTGTTTGAAGATATTGCATATCAAGGAACCAACCGCAGGTGCTCGTCGGGCGTGCATTGGCGAATAACCGGTCAAAGACCACCTTTAGCACTATGGCATTGTGATCATTGACCCATTCGGGAAGGTTATCCGTGTTCAGGTCGTAGGTCGTGCCCGTGCGGGAAGCGCGCTGGGTGTCGTAGTAGAACGTCAGCGTCTTGTTCGACGGCGTGTAGCAGGCATAGGCCTCAGTCGCTGCGGTGAAGTAGCCCGGGTTGCTCGTGCCGCCGTCGATGTGGGCGTAGGTGGCATCGATATGATTGGCATCATAGGTCGTGCCCTGGCCACCCACTAGGCTGGTGCACATAGTGAACATAGAACCGGAATTCGTCACGGCATCGGTGCTCCAGCCACTGCCCACATAAATGGTTTGCAGATTTCTGCAGAAACAGAACATGTAACCCATACTGTTTACCGTGGACGTGTTCCAGTTGCTTAGGTCAAGGCTCGTCAGGTTCTTGCAGAAACCGAACATGCCGTACATACTTATCACCTTGGACGTGTTGAGGTGGCTCACATCAACGCTCGTTAAATTTGAACAGTAATAAAACATATTAAGCATATAGGTCACCTCACTGGTGTTCAGGTAACTCATGCCCGTGATGGACTGAAGTTTCTCCATTTTGTAAAACCAATAATAGGTGGTCGTCGGGCGGGCATCGGCAAACGAGGAGTTAAAGACCACCTTGGTCACATTGGCATTGGTGCCGTCAGTGTACCAGCCGGGATGGGTGGTGCCCGTGTTCAGGTCGTAGGTCGTGCCCGTGCGGCTGCTGCGGTAGTTGTCGCAGTAGAACGTCAGCGTCGTGTTCGAGGACGTGTAGTTGGCATAGGCCTCGGCAGCAGCGGCGCCGAGGGCACACATCATGGCCGCCACCAGGACGGCAAGTCTGAAAAGTAGTGCTTTTTTCATAATTGATAGGTTTTATTCGGTTAATAATGTTATTTGTCGCAAATTTAGTAAAGATTTGATTAAAATAAAAGAAAAAGACAAAAAAGTTTCACTCGCTTTGCTCGTGCAAGGTGGGCTGCGCCTCAGCAATTGAAAGCAAGCTTCCATTGCGTTCGGCTTGCACCACCTTTCTAGTCCTTAGTCCTTAGTTGGCATCCGCGCCCCCATCGCCCCACGCGAAGACGCCAAGACGCGAAGATGTTGTTTTTAAATAATCCGTTACCTGTAAAGAGCCCCGCTAGGGGCGACCAGGGCCCACCATGTCAAAAAGCACAAACGACCAAAAAACACCCACAACAACTAACGCAATGCCCTCACCCCTTAATGGGAAGACAAGAAAGACAAAAAATTGATTATCAATTAAATGGCGAGGGACGTCTCATGGCGAGGCGCCCCTCGCTGGCGTCACCAGCCAGCCAATATCATTTTTTGTTAACCAAATGTTGTTGGATTGTTACGAATTTATTACCTTTGCTGAGCGTGAGCAAACATTAAGATAGGATGACAGCAGGATTTGTGATGGATTGTAAGACATTATACAAGCGATACCGGCAGTGGCAACTCGATCCGTTCAGTTATAGAGTCGAGCGGCAGGGGGTGCACCATTGCATCAACTGCGGGAATGAGTTTGAGGGTAACTTCTGTCCCTATTGTTCGCAGAAGTGCGGCCTGGGACGCATCACGTGGCACAGTGTGTGGGGCAGCATCGCCGAGGTCTGGGGCATGCACTCACGCTCGTTACCCTTCACGCTGCTGCAGTTGTTCCTGCGTCCGGGCTATGTGATCAGCGACTACATCAACGGCAAGCGTCAGGTGAGTTTCCCGCCCGTCAAGATGCTGGTGCTCATCGGCGTGCTGGGTGTGATTGTCGATTTCTTGACCGGAGCGGTCAATGGTATGGTATATAGAAATGGCGAGAAGATGGACTATGTCATCGGGGCGTTCAACTGGCTGAACCAGCATCTGTGGGGCATATTCCCGCCCCCCGGCGAGTACTTGAGCCGGGTGCTACAGTGGCTCAATACCCATCCTGACGTGCTCACGCTGATACTGCTGTCGTTCCTGATCATCCCGGTCCATTACATCTTCCGTTTCGCCCCGCGCAATGCTCGCCACACCCTGCCGCAGGGGTTCTTTATACAGGTCTTCAGCACGGCCATGCTCCTGATGATGAATATGCTGTATGATATCACGGCGCTGGGATGGGTTGTAGTGATTTTCACAGGGGCGCTGGTCTTTGTCACCTACAAGCAGCTGTTTGGCTACGGCTGGTGGGGGACGCTGTGGCGACTGGTGTTGGCCTTCATGTGCGCTTTCACCCTGCTCACGGCGATGCTGAACTTTAACTACGGAGTCCATCTGCTGGAGCATGACCGGATTGATGTGGCCCGCGGTTACTTCCTCAACGTACCGATTGCTCTCGCTATCCTCGTTTCGGTCCTCGTGGCCTGCTACAGCATCAGCAAGTCGCAGGCCGTATCAGTACAGAATGTTGAATCTTAATGAATCATGTTTTAGTCGCCAGAAATAGTGGTATAAAAACAATAGTTTTTAAAAATAGTCAGTTTTTATTTTGCGCTATTGAAATGATTATTAGTATATTTGCGACGAAAAACGAATGGTAACCGAAAAAACCTAGAAATACTTCAAAAATTATATGTTCAATGGTTATTTTTAAACATGTTAGGATTTTCAAGGCCAGCTGTCTGATGCTGCTGCTCTTGATGGTCACGTCGTTGTCTGCCGAAGCTGTTGAAGCTTATGCAAACTTCACATCTACCGATGGGACGTTGACATTTTACTATGATGACCTGCGCAGCTCTCGCTCAGGAAAAACCTATGCACTGAACACAGGTTCGGTTGATCCTGCCTGGAGCAGTATTTACGCTTCAGTCAAGCAGGTGGTCTTTGACGCCTCGTTTGCCGATGCGCGACCCACCTCTACCAAGAGCTGGTTCTTCAAGATGAGCAATGTTCAAACCATTACCGGCATCGAGAACCTGAACACTTCTAGTGTCACTAACATGCAGGGCATGTTTAATGGCTGTTCGTCCTTAACCAGTGTTGACCTTACTGGCTTTAACACTGAACAAGTGACCAACATGTATGGCCTGTTCTATGGATGCACCAGCCTGGTGACAGCCAATGTGAGTGGCCTGAACACGTCTAGCGTGACCGACGTGAGGTTCATGTTCTATAACTGTTCCAGCTTGAAAGACCTTGACGTGAGCAGTTTCAATACCGCTAAGGTGACCAGCCTGCAGAGCATGTTTGATGGCTGCAGGAGTCTGACGAGCCTGGATGTGCGCGGCTTCAACACTGCCAATGCGAGGTACATGCACAACATGTTTAACGATTGCGCCAGCCTGACCAGCCTTGACGTGAGCAACTTCAATACCGCTATGGTGACAAACATGTCGTTCATGTTCCATGGTTGTGAGAAGTTGCAGAGCCTAGACGTGTCCTCTTTCAGGACCACCAATGTGAAATTTATGGAAAGCATGTTTGAAGGCTGCAAGAGTTTAAAGGCCCTCGACCTGAGCCGTTTCAATACCGCTATTGTGATGACCATGCGCGCCATGTTCAATGAATGCAACAGCTTGGAAACGCTTAACTTGAGCAGCTTCAGCACGGCCAATGTGACCGATATGGCCTCCATGTTCACTGGCTGCCAGAATCTGACAAGCCTTGACCTGCACGGTTTTAATACGGCTAAGGTAGAAGATATGTATGGGCTGTTCAAGGGCTGCTCCAGCCTGAAAAGTCTTGACTTGAGCAACTTCAATACCGCTAAAATCCTGGACATGAGATACTTCTTCCAGGACTGCTCCAGCTTGGAGACCCTTAATCTGGGAGGCTTCAATACCGCTAATGTGAAATACATGAGCGACATGTTCAATGGTTGCGCCAGCCTGACCAGCCTTGACGTGAGCAATTTCAATACATCCCAAGTCATTAACACCGGTGCCATGTTCTATGGTTGCGCCAGCCTGAAACGCCTTGACGTGAGCAACTTTGACATGACAAACGTGACCTATACGCGTGCCATGTTCCAGGGCTGCTCTAGCTTGATGACCCTGACCCTGGGCAACCTTAACACCGCCAACGTGACCAACATGGGCTACATGTTCAGGGATTGCGCCAGCTTGACGACTCTGGACCTGAGCGGGCTCAATACGGCCAATGTGACCGACATGACCAACATGTTCTACGGCTGCAAGAAGTTGACGAGCGTCAACCTGAGCGGGCTCAACACGGCCAATGTGACTGACATGAAAAACCTGTTCAACGGTTGCAACAGCCTGCAGACCCTTGACCTGAGCAGCTTCAACACGGCCAAGTTGACTTCCATGCAGAATATGTTTGATGGCTGCAAGGCGTTGACTAGCGTGAACCTGAGCAGCTTCAACACCAAGATTGTCACCGACATGAATGCCATGTTCTCCAGCTGCTCCAGCTTGCAGACGCTGGACCTGAGCAGCTTCAATACCACTAAGGTGAAAAACATGTCAGGTATGTTTTTTGGTTGTTCCAGTTTGAAGACCATCTATGTCGGCACAAGCTGGATAACAGATGCCGTGACCAGCTCTGTCTTTATGTTCCGCAACTGTACCAACCTGATGGGAAGCATGGGAACGACCTATGATGCAACTCACACCGACAAGGCATACGCTCACATCGACGGCGGTACAGGCAACCCCGGCTACATGTGTGAGTTTAAAGAGGCTTATGCCGTATATGTTGCCGCTAGCGGGACACTGACGTTCTACTTCGATAAGAATCGTGCTTCACGCACCGGCAAAGTCTATAACCTGAATACGGGCACCAATGCTCCCGAATGGCTCAACGACGAGACGAGCAGGGCCGTGAGACAAGTGGTGTTTGACGCGTCATTTGCCGAGGCCTATCCCACAACGACTTACGGCTGGTTTGACCAGATGGCTGTTCTCAATACGATCACGGGCATCAATCACCTGAATACAGGATCCGTTGCCAACATGCGTGCCATGTTCAGGGGCTGTGCCGCGTTGACCAATGTGGACCTGCTGGCCATGAATACCGCCCATGTGACCGACATGTCCTACATGTTTAATAACTGCTCTGCCTTGACGAGCCTGGATTTGAGCAGCTTCGATGCTTCCAGCCTGACCGACATGGAATACATGTTTGCCGGTTGTACCAATCTGGCAAGTCTTGACCTGACCCCGTTCAGAACGGCCCACGTGGCTAACATGGTAGGCCTGTTTGACGGCTGCACCGCTTTGAGCAGCCTTGACCTGAGCGGCTTGAACACCAGCGCCATGACCGATATGTCAAACATGTTTGCCGGATGTACCAACCTGACGAGTCTTGACCTGAGCACATGGAACACGGCCCAGGTAACCACCATGGCAGGCCTGTTTAACGGTTGCACCGCTCTGACCAGCGTTAACCTGAGCGGCGTGAACACCGAGGCCGTGACCGATATGAGTAACATGTTTGCTGGTTGCACTAGTCTGGCAAGTCTTGACTTGAGTTCCTTGAATACGGCTCAGGTAACCACCATGGCTGGTCTGCTCAACGGCTGCAGCGCCTTGACCAGAGTTGACCTGAACGGCTTGAATACCGAGGCCGTAACCGATATGAGTAACATGTTTGCAGGCTGCTCAAGCTTGACGGGCCTTGACCTGAACTTGCTGAACACCGACCAAGTGACCACCATGGAAGGCATGCTGAACGGTTGCAGCGCATTGACGAGCCTGGATTTGATGGGCTTCAATGCCCCCCATGTGGAAAACATGAGCCGAATGTTCATGGATTGCACGGGCTTGACGACCATCTATGCCGACGAGGAATGGACTACCGACTCCGTAACCGTCTCTGAAGATATGTTCAGTGGCTGCACCAGCCTGGTGGGTAGCGCGGGAACGGCTTACGATGAGAACCATGTTGACGTGACCTACGCCCACATCGATGGCGGGTCGAACAATCCTGGATATCTGAGCGCGTTGGCCGAGGTTTATGTAATGTACACGCCCGATAACTCGACACTGACGTTCTACAACGATGGTGTTAAAGCTTCTCGTGAGGGTACATCCTATAGCCTGAATGCTGGTACAGATGAACCTGGCTGGATTACCGATGAGTCGAATAAAGCAGTGCAGGTAGTGGTATTTGATCCGTCATTTGCTACCGTTCGCCCGGCATCGACCCATGCTTGGTTCAGCGGAATGAATCTTCTCGATTCTATCGCTGGCATGAATTACCTCAACACCGAGGAGGTTCAATACATGGACAGTATGTTTGCCGGTTGTGAGGCGCTGGATAGCCTTGACTTGAGCGGCTTTAACACTGCTAATGTAACCGACATGAGCGCAATGTTCACTGGCTGCAAGACTCTGGCAGTGCTCAATCCTGGCACATTGAACACGGCTCAGGTAACGACCATGAGCAACATGTTTGCCGGTTGTGAGGCGCTGGATAGCCTTGACCTGAGGGCGCTGGATAGCCTTGACCTGAGCGGCTTCAACACGGAGAATGTAACCGACATGAGCGGCATGTTCAACGGCTGCAAGAATCTGGCAATACTCAATCCTGGCACATTGAATACGGCTCAGGTAACGACTGTGAGCAACATGTTTGCCGGTTGTGAGCTGCTGGATAGCCTTGACCTGAGCGGCTTTAACACGGAGAATGTAACCGACATGAGCGGCATGTTCAACGGCTGCTCTGGTCTGGAGAGTCTAAACACGACTGGCTGGAATACGGAGAACGTGACAACCATGAACTCATTGTTTGCCGGATGTGCTGCCTTGACCAATCTTGACTTGAGCGGCTTCAATACAGCTAATGTGACCGACATGGCCGAAATCTTCAATAACTGCAGCGCACTGGAAGCACTCGACTTGAATAGCTTCAACACGGCCAATGTGACCGACATGAGCGGCATGTTTGCTGGCTGCACTAGCTTGACGGCTCTTGATTTGAGACACTTCAACACGGCTAATGTGACCGACATGTGTGCCATGTTTGCTGGCTGCACAGGCTTGACGGCTCTTGATTTGAGACACTTCAACACGGCTAATGTGACCGACATGGGTGACATGTTCAATGGCTGCGAGAGTTTGGCAACGATTTACGTTGGCCATGACTGGAATACGGCTTCTGTTCAGCTCTCAGAAAATATGTTCCTGAATTGTACCAGTCTGGTGGGTGGCAATGGCACACGCTATGACAGCAACTGCCTTGATGTGACCTATGCTCATGTTGATGGTGGACAGGATAATCCCGGTTACCTGAGTGAGCTGATTGAGACCTATGCCCTGTACACGCCCGATAACACGACGTTAACGTTCTATCGTGACGACCTGAAGGATGCCCGTGAGGGCGTGGCCTATGACTTGAACGAGGCCGACGATTATCCAGGCTGGTATAGTGATGGTACAAGCTCGTCGATCACTCATGTGGAATTTGACGCATCGTTTGCCGAGGCAAGACCCACCACCATGTATGGTTGGTTTGCCGCTACCGCACTCCAGTCGTTCACCGCATCCAGCAACCTCAATACCGACTCCGTCAGAAATATGGCTCACCTGTTTAGCGATTGTGTGGCGTTGACGAAGCTTGACTTGACTGAACTGAATACGGCAATGGACACCACCATGCAAAGCATGTTTAGCGGTTGTGAGGCATTAACCACCATCTATGTCGATACGCTGTGGAATACTGATTCAGTTAAACACTCTGAAGACATGTTCCTGAATTGCAACAGCCTGGTCGGTGGTCAGGGCACGGCCTATGTCGCAGAGTGTGTTGATGTTACCTATGCCCGCATCGACGGTGGTACCGAAGCTCCGGGCTATTTCAGCGAGAAGCCTGCCATTGTGCGTGGCGACGTGAACGGTGACGGCGCTGTGAATATCGCCGACGTGACCAACCTGATCGACTATCTGCTCGGTGGTACACGCATGAGCCCCGCTGCTGCTGACTGCAACCAGGATGGTCAGGTGAACATCGGTGACGTGACCCACCTGATCGACTACCTGCTTTCAGGCAACTGGTAGAATTGATGAGGACGTGTCATAATGAGGACGTGTTATAATTGGCACCTGAAACCGTTGATTGGGCTTCGCTCGAAAAATTAAGCAAGTCTTAAAATGAAAATTGATTTTGTTTAATTTTTCTCTACGTTAAATAATTAGGAAACGATATAGCAGTTGACCCTGTCAACTAAAATAGATCCGCATTCTTTGTCAATGGAATGCGGATCTATTGTTAGAAGCGGCCTTTATATTATCGGGAGCACTATGAAATAATCTATTGGTGTCCGGGGAAAAATCGCCAAGGGTGCATAAACACATTGAAATCAATGCTTTTATGGCGGCCTTACGCGAGGGGGCTTGCTATGTCAGGCGGGCAGGTCGAATGACCTGCACAAGGCCAGCGGCCTTGTGCAGGCCTCCTGGCCTGCTAAACTTTCCCCGGACAATAATAGAAATAATCGTCAAACTCTCAACGTTGCCGGCAGGGGGTTAGTTGTGGAGGATGAGGGCGCTCTGGGCCGGGATGGTTACCTTGCCGTCGCTACGAACCGTGGTGATGCCGGCGGGGTCACACTTGATGTTGCGGGTGACGACCGTATATTCGCCTGCGGGGATCTCGATGGTGCGGGCGCGCTTGTGGGCGTTAAAGGCAACATAGATGTCGCCCCAGGTTTCGCCAGGCACGTTGCGGCCGTTGATGTGGTAGGCCACGAGGCAGTTACCGCCGGGCAGGAAGTCCAGGTTGCGGCGCACCATGTCGGCGCTACCCATGTGGAAGGCCGGATGCGCCTTGCGCATGGCGATGAGGTTCTTGTAATACTCCATCACCTGCGGGTAACGCTCCAGGTTGTCCCAGTCCAGATGGTTGATGCTGTCGGGGCTCTCGAAGCTGTTGTGCACACCCTTCTTGTCGCGCAGCATTTCCTCGCCGCTGAGCATGAACGGTACGCCCTGCGAGGTCATGACCACGGTCTGTGCCATCAGGTCCAGGCGGATGAGCTCATCCATGGTGATGTCCTTGATGCTGGCTTTGAGACGGTCCACCAGACACATGTCGTCGTGGCAGCTCACGTAGGCGATCATCTGTGTGGGCTCCAGCGCATAGGGGGCTTTGCTGTAGTTGACTTGGCTATAGTCAATGCCGTGATGCCGGATGGCGCCCACGATGCCAAACTTGATGCTCTCCTCGTTGCCCTTGACACCGCCCAGGAAGGCGGCCTTGCTGTTGCTGTCCCACGGGCCGCGCAATGCATCGCGCATCTCGTCGCTGAAGGCGGCGATGCCTGGCATGCGGCCGATGTTGGCCTTCATGGCCAGTTCTCCAGTGTAGGCGCAACTGCCTGCACTCCAGCCTTCACCATAGATAAAGATGTCATTGGGCAGAGCCTTGCGGATGGCATTCATCGTCTCGATGTCGTGCACGCCCATCAGGTCAAAGCGGAAACCGTCGATATGGTACTCTTCTACCCAATACTTCACGCTCTCGACCATGAACTCGCGCATGGCTTCGCGCTCGCTGGCCGTCTCGTTGCCACAACCGCTGCCGTTGCTGTAGGTGCCGTCGGCGTTCTTGCGGTAGAAGTAGTCGGGACGTGTGCGCTGGAAGTTGCTGCCGTCGATGTTCCAGGTGTGGTTATACACCACGTCGAGGATAACCTTGATACCGGCCTTGTGCAGGGCCTGCACCATCTGCTTGAACTCGCGGATGCGCACCTCGGGTTTGCAGGGGTCTGTCGAGTAACCGCCCTCGGGCACATTGTAGTTCAAGGGATCGTAGCCCCAGTTGTACTGCGGCTGGTCGAGGCGCGTTTCATCGACCGAGGCATAGTCAAACGACGGCAGGATATGTACCGCGTTCACGCCCAACTCCTTTAGATGCTCAATGGCACGGGGTTCGGTCAAGGCAAGGAATTTACCCTTGTTGGAAAAACCGCCTGACTCGTCAATCGAGAAGTCGCGGTGGTGCATCTCGTAGAGGATGAGATCATTGGCAGCTATGTCGGGACGCTTGTCGTTGTCCCAGCCATGAGGATTAGTCTCGTCCATGTCAACGATGGCGCCGCGCTTGCCGTTCACGCCCACGGCGGTGGCCCAGATGCCTGGGCACTCCCCGCGGAACTTGCCGCCATACTTCACGTCAAAAGTGTAGAACTTGCCCTTCAGGTCCCCCTTGACGGTGGCCTGCCACAACGTGTTGCTGGAAGGGGAGTGCTTCATGTTGACGGTTTTGACAGGTTTGCCCCCCAGGCCGTCATTGTAGATGCGCAGTTTGACTTGTTGGGCGTCACTGTTGGTCTCTACAGTAAAAGCGCTCGCGCTAGGGGCATAATTGACCCCAGTGCGAGCGTTAATGGATTGTGGTACGAGTAATGCCATGATTATCGCAACCAGTGATAACAGATGTTTCATTATCGGCCGTTTTGAGTGATGATTTCCTTCACATGGCGGTTAAAGTCAGTGGCTCTCATCAACTGCTCAATGGTCATGTGCATGCGGTAACGCCAGTAGTGACGGGGATTGGCCGGGATGTTGATGCGCTCGGCATCGGCGTCCTCCAGCCTCATCTTCTCGTCGATGGCGAGCCAATCCTGCAACGAGAGCAGACACAGCATCGACGGGCAGGCCAGATGAGCGCGGACGATGTCATCGGCCAGCCAACCGGGAAGCGGGTGAGGAGCAGCATCGCTGTGCCACAATGTGGTGTTGTAATAGTCCTGGGTGCGGTCCCAGTCCTCGTCCCACCACTGCCTCATTGTGGGCATGTCGTGGGTAGAGATGGTGGCCACGCTGCGGTAGGGGTTGGCATTCAGGTTACCGAACTTGATGTGGTTGTCCTTGGGCATCGACTGGATTTCCAGGCTCAGGATGCGCAACTCATTCATGACCCATGCCACACAATCGGGCACCATGCCTAGATCCTCGGCGCAAACGAGCATGCGCGTGGCTTCTACCAGCTTGGGCAACTTCTTCATGGCCTCGTGGTACCAGAAGTCGTTGTTGCGGTGGTAGTAGTACTCGTTATAGAGCTTGTTGAAGGCGGCCTTGTCGTTCTCGTAGAGTGCCTCGTAGATGAAGTCGAACTGTACCGAGATGCGCGGGTGGAACAACGCCGGGTTCTTGCGGTCGCGCACAAACAGCACGTCGCTGATGAGGGCATACAGGCCGTCGCGCAGCCAGATGTCTTCATCACTCTCCTTGCCCTGGAAGGCGGCTTCAACCTTGCGCTGAGTGTCATATTCCGGCTTCATGCGGTAGATGTCGTCATGCACGCGCTCGACATATTTTTCCCTTACCGTGTCGGCCAACTTGCCAAAGATGCGGTCCAGCACCCAGTCGGCAATAAACGGTTCGGTCATCAGCTTCTCCTGGAAGTTGAGACCGTAGCTGCGGATCTCATCGGCACTCATGCCCAGTGACGGGGAGAATTGGCCCAGCAGGCCATGAACGGCATTGATGGGGATTTCCCAAATGCGGAAGAAGCCCAGCACATGGTCGATGCGGTAGGCGTCGAAGTATTGCGCCATCTTGCGGAAGCGCTTTACCCACCACTGGCAGCCATCGGCCAGCATCACGTCCCAGTTATAGGTCGGGAAGCCCCAGTTCTGGCCATTGGTCGAGAAAGCGTCAGGCGGAGCGCCTGCCTGGCCGTTGAGGTTGAAATACTTGGGCTCTACCCAGGCCTCTACACTGTCGCGGCTGATGCCAATGGGGATGTCACCCTTGAGGATAACATGCTTGCTCTGGGCATACTCATGGGCTCCGCGCATCTGCTTATCCAGATAGTACTGGATGTAGTACCACAGGGCGACGTCCTTGAACGCCCTGGTGCGGGGATTGCTCATCGCTGCACGCTCCTCGTCGGTGAAAATGTGATGGGCTGGCCACTTGGAGAAGGAGGCGGTGCCATACTGGTCACGATAGTGGCAGAAGGCGGCATAGGGCACCAGCCAATCCTGATTGGCCGTGAAAAAGGCCTTGAACTCGTCACTCTTGAGGACTTGGGCACCCTCCTGCTCAAACAGCAGCTTAGTGTATTCACGCTTGGCGTCGTTCACGCGCTCGTAGTCTATCTGGGGCAATGCGTTCAGCTCCTTGCGCAGTGTCTCAAACTCGGCTGCCTGTTTCTTGTCGGCGAGCTTGGGCATCTGGCGCAGATCCATGTATTGCGGGTGCAGGGCATAGATGCTGATGCTGTTATAGGGGTAGCTGTCGCTCCAGGTGTGGGTGATGGTGGTGTCATTGATGGGCAATACCTGCAAGGCCCGCTGACCTGTGCTGGCCACCCAATCCACCATGAGTTTCAGGTCCCCGAAATCGCCCACGCCGAAGCTGTCCTGGCTGCGAAGCGAGAAGATGGGCACGACGGTACCGGCCAGCTTGGCAGGGTAGAGCGGGAAGTAGGCCTGTTGCAGCTCATAGACGATGTGGTCGCCCTCCCTGAGCACGGGCAGGAGCACGGTGCGGTTGTCGCCGGTCTCCCAGATGGGGGCTGCGCCCTTGCTGCCCATGATGATGAACTTGAACTCGACAAATGCTTTCTTGAAGGCAGCACCGTCTAGTGAGATGACCCACTCGTTGTGGTTGTGCTCGGTCATCTTGAGGGCGCGGGTCTCGTCCCAGTCTCCCAGTGTGGGCTCGTTGCCCACGACTCCCAGCACTTCGCCCGTGCGCAGCTGCGGGGCGCGCACCTTGAGTTGCACGATGGTGGCAAACTTGCTCTTGGCAAGGGCCTGCTGGCGGCGCAGGGCCACACAGTCGGTAAAGGCCGAGCTGTACAGGTAGCTGTCATCGGGCATGTCGTTCCAGTGGTCGTAGGTCGTATAGCGGGACGCTTTTGCCGCATTCAGGTCCAGACGGTGAGGAATGATTGTCCACTCTTGACGATGCGTCTTGCCATCACGCTGTACACTGTAGAAGTAGTCGATGAAGCCGGCTCGGGCAGGCAAGTCCAGATCACATTTCCACGACTTCTCGCTCGCGGGCTTCATGACATGGCTGGCAACGTGTTCGGCGTCAGCCTTGTCCAGGATATTGAGTACAAGGTTCTCACCGTAAACGGTGCGGTACTCGATGTTGAATCTTACTTTCATGATATATGATGGTGTTTAGTGTTTAGTTTTTGCGTTTCTTGTCCTCGATGATGAACACGCAGGCGGCACCCACGATGAGCAGGATGCCAGCCAGCAGGAGCATATTACCCTGCACGCTGCCCATGGCGGCCAGCAGCACGCCACCCAGTGCGGCGGCGACAATCTGCGGGATGCAGATGGTGCAGTTGAACAGGCCCAGGGCGGTGCCCATGCGGCTGCTGCCCTCAAAGGCGTTGGTCACCATTGTGAACGGCATGGCCAGCATGGCGGCCCAGGCGAAGCCGATGAAGAAGTAGGGTACAAACAGCATGTACTGGTTGTGGATATAGGGTACCATGGCGAAGCCGATACCGCCGATGATCAGGCTCAGCGCATAAGCCACCTTGATGTTCTTGAACTGCGGCAGAACCACGGCCCACAGCACGCTGCCGATGGCCTGCACGGCAAACAGGATGCCCACCCAGTTGCCGGCCAGCTGATAGCCCTCGCTAGCAGCATCGGTGGTGCCCCACACGGTGTCGGCGATAGTGCCGTTGGTATAGGTCCACATGTACATGAATGCGGCCCAGCAGAAGAACTGAACCAGACCAACCTCAAAGAATACCCTGAGGGCGTGCTTGCGCTGCTCTGGGCTCATATCGGTGGCTGCGGTCTGCCCGCTGCCTTGACCCTCGGCATTGGCGGCAGCGTTAAACTCGGCCATCTCGGCAGGAGTGTATTCCTTCACGTTGCTGATGGTGTAGATGACACACAGGATGAGGATCGCTGCGCCCACATAGAAGGACCACTTCACGCTGTCGGGCACTACGCCTTCGGGAGCCACGTTGGCGATACCGGTGGCGGTGAACAGGAAGGGGAAGATGTAGCCCACCAGCGAGCCTGCGTTGCACAGGAAGGACTGGATCGAGTATGCCTTGGCCTTCTGCTTCTCGTTGACCATGTCGCCCACCATCATCTTGAAGGGCTGCATCGCCATGTTGATGCTCGTGTCGAGGAACATCAAGGCAATCAGGCCAAAGGTCATTGCTCCAGCAACGGTCAAGCCAAATGAGCCGGCGTTGGGCAGCAGGCACATCACGATGATGGCTGCCATGGCGCCAATCAGCAGATAGGGGATGCGGCGGCCCCAGCGGCCCAGCCACGTCTTGTCACTGAAGTAGCCCACAAGCGGCTGTACCACCATTCCCATCAACGGCGGCAAGATCCAGAAGTAACTCAGGTTGTGGGGGTCAGCGCCCAAGGTGGCAAAGATGCGGCTGATGTTTGCGCTCTGCAGTGCGTAGGCAATCTGCACCCCAAAGAAACCGAAGCTGATGTTCCACAGCTGGTTGAATTTCAAATCCGGTTTAGTCTTCATAACTGTTGTTCTTTTTTATGTTATTGTGTTATTATTGGTAATCTATGGGTTATGCACCTACAAAAATAACACGAAGTGCGCCATTTTTATTATAAATAATGTACAATGACCCCAAAAAAACAATGCAACCGATTGCATTTGGACGTGAAACCATGTGCCCTCATTATTGAATTGCCTGTAATTGTTCAAGTTCTATCCATTGATAAGGGAAAAATGCGTACATTTGTAGCCTAAAACAAAACAAAGGCTCAAATTGTGGAGAAAAAACGCTTAAACTATATAGATGATGCAAAGGCCTTGGCCATCTTCCTGATGATTGTCGGCCACCTGGGCTACTGCAAGGTCGCTGATCTGCTGATTTATGGTTTTCACATTCCTTTATTCTTTATAGTGTCGGGCATGTTTTTTAACGCCGGCCGATCGTTGCGCGAGAATGTGGCTAGGGGCTTCAAGCAGCTGATTATTCCCTATTTGTGCTTTGAAATCATTAACTTGTCTATTGGCTGGACTTCTCCGTATCTGCACCCTGAACAGTTCCGCGGGATTTCGGGATTCGGTATTATCAAGGCTGCATTGCTGGGCATCTTGCTCGGACAGGACTATGTGACCCGAATCTCTTTTTTGCCTCTAGGACCATTGTGGTTCCTTGTTGCCCTGTTCTGGGATAGGACAATATTTGCCGCCTTGAGCAAACTGTTTAAGAACAAGTACTTGTCGCTGGCAATTTCGTTTGTTGTCGGTCTGGGGTTGTATTTTCTCCTCTCCAAGAATGTTTTGCCGTTTAAGAGTGCCGGTACCAATATCTTCTCGATACGTTGTGCGGCCATGGCGTTGCCGTTCTATGCATTTGGATACCTGATAAAGGGCATTGACTTCAAGCAGATCAGGTATCGGCTCTGGATTACAGTCGCACTGGCCGTTTTCTATGTCATTTCATCGCTTTACAACGGGCTTTGCGGCATTGATGAATTGCTCTTCGGAAAGAACATCGTTTTGTATTATCTTAACGCTGTCGCCGGCACATTGGCGGTAATCCTGTTTTTCAGCATGGTCGAGATGCCGGAGTATGTACACAGTGTGGGTCGCAACACGTTGCTGATTCTGGGAATGTCAGCTTTCCCGGTGTTTATCTACAAAATGATCCAGACGTTCATTATTCACGACAGCTACATTGCCCATTGGTATATTTACCTGCCGCTATCGCTGGCTTGCATCGTTGTGATTATGCCGCTGAGGAAGTTTTTCAACAGATATCTTCCTTTTGCCCTCGGCAAGTGAAATCACATTATTTTGGAGTAATGGGAGAAATAATGTAATTTTGCTGCGGATTTATCCGCCCTGTTTATTGAAATTTCAAAACTAGATATAGAATATGTCATTACAATGTGGAATAGTGGGATTGCCCAACGTGGGCAAATCGACCCTGTTTAACTGCCTGTCGAATGCCAAGGCGCAGTCGGCAAACTTTCCTTTCTGCACCATCGAGCCCAATGTGGGCGTGATCACCGTGCCTGATGAGCGCCTCAATGAGCTGGCCAAGCTGGTGAACCCGGCACGCATCGTGCCCACGACCGTCGAGATCGTGGATATTGCGGGTCTGGTCAAGGGTGCGAGCCGTGGTGAGGGACTGGGAAACAAATTCCTGGGAAACATCCGTGAGACCGACGCCATCATCCATGTGTTGCGTTGCTTTGATGACGAGAACGTGACCCATGTCGATGGTACCGTTGATCCTGTTCGTGACAAGGAAGTCATTGACCTGGAGCTGCAGTTGCGCGACTTGGAGACCATCGAGAGCCGCATCAACCGCATCCAGAAGCAGGCCCAGACCGGTGGCGACCGTGAGGCCAAGGCACAATATGAGGTCTTGAAGCGTTACAAGGAAGCCCTGGAGCAGGGCCATAGCGCACGCACCGTTGAACTGGTCAACAAGGACGAGGAAAAGATAGCCCATGAGCTGTTCCTGCTCACCAACAAACCGGTGCTCTATGTCTGCAACGTGGATGACAAGAGCGCTGTGAACGGCAACGCCTATGTGGACGCCGTGCGTGAGGCCGTCAAGGACGAGAACGCCCAGATCCTGGTGGTCGCAGCACAGACCGAGAGCGAGATTGCCGAGCTCGACGACTATGAGGAGCGCCAGATGTTCCTCCAGGAAATCGGTCTGGAAGAGAGCGGTGTGAACCGTATCATCAAGGCCGCCTACTCCCTGCTTAATCTTGAGACCTTCCTTACCGCAGGTCCCAAGGAGGTGCGCGCGTGGACCTACCGCCGTGGCAGCAAGGCTCCGCAGTGTGCCGGAGTGATCCATACCGACTTTGAGCGTGGCTTTATCCGTGCCGAAATCATCAAGTATGACGACTACATCCATTACGGCAGCGAGGCTGCTGTCAAGGAGGCTGGCAAGCTGCACATCGAGGGCAAGGACTACGTCATGCAGGACGGTGATATCGTCGTGTTCCGCTTTAATGTGTGATTTTAGTTTTAAGTTTTTAGTTTTAAGTTTTAAGTAATAATAGTAAAGCTAGAACCTAAAACCTGACACCTAAAACCTAAACCTGACACCTAGCGCCAAAAGCCTAATGAATAAAGTACTCCTGGTCAATAAGTTCTATTATCCGCGGGGCGGCGACTGCGTCGTCGTCCTCAACACCGAGGCACTGCTCCGTTCTCATGGGGTGGATGTCCAGGTGTTTGCCATGGAGTATCCCGATAACCTGCCGGCCCGCTACAATGAACTGTTTGCCAGCGAGGTGGCCTTTGGCGGTGGAGTGGGCAACCAGTTGCGGGCGTTGAAGCGCACGCTGGGCATGGGCGATGTGTGTAGCCGATTTGAGGCTGTGCTTGACGACTTTAAGCCTGATGTGGTGCACCTGCACAACATCCACAGCTACCTTTCGCCCGTGGTGGGCGAGCTGGCGCACAAGCGCGGCATTCGCGTAGTGTGGACCCTGCATGACTACAAACTGTTGTGCCCGCGGTATGATTGCTTGCGTGAAGGAAAACCCTGCGAATTGTGCTTTCAAGGGGAAAAACGCAACGTGTTGACCCACAGGTGCATGAAGGGGTCGCTGCCCGCCAGCGCCGTGGCCTGGCTGGAGGCCAAGAAATGGAACCGCAGGCTGCTGGAAAAGAATACCGATCTGTTTGTTTGCCCAAGCGAGTTCATGGCAACCCAGATGCAATCAGGCGGATTTGACCCCTCGCGGCTCAAGGTGCTCAACAATTTTCTCGATCCTGTCAAGTTCAAGCAGTATCAAGGCTTGAATAGCGCCGCACCGCGCGAGGACTACTATTGCTATGTGGGGCGCTTGTCCCACGAGAAGGGCGTTGCCGACCTGCTTGATGTGGCTTCCCGCTTGCCCTATCGGCTCAAGGTAGCCGGTGGCGGTCCGCTGGCCGATGAATTGCGTGGCAAGTATGGTTCCTGCAAGAATATCGAATTCCTTGGGATGCTCGACGCTCCGGCGGTGGCACGCTTGCTGGCTGGCGCCCGCTTGAGTGTGGTGCCCTCGCAGTGGTATGAGAATAATCCGCTGAGCATCGTCGAGTCGTTGTGTGCGGGAACTCCTGTGGCTGGGTCGCAGATGGGCGGAATCCCTGAACTCATTGATAGTGAGAACGGTGTCACGTTCCAGGCGTTTGACCAGGACACGATGACCACCGCCATCACCATGTCGATGACCCGCGAGTGGAACCATGAGGCAATATCCCGTGATGCGATGGAGCGGTTTGGCACGGAGCGTCATTTGAGGGTATTGTTGGACGATATTTACGCATTCTGACCTCTCCCTTACGTTTTTTTGTTACCTTTGCACAATATTTTACAACTCTTGTAGTTAAAATATTGTAAAAGTTTATCGACGATAGCAATGAAGAATGTGATCCAGGGCAGTCTGATCACTACTTTCAGGTGCAATGCACAGTGCAACATGTGCAACATCTGGAAGTTCCAGACTCACCCAAGCGAAGAAATAGACGCCTCCTACTATGAGAAACTGCCTGCGGGGTTGCGCATCAACATCACAGGCGGCGAACCGACGTTGCGTCCCGATATCGACAAGATATTTGAAATCCTCTATCCAAAGTCACGACTTCTCGAACTGAGCACCAACGGTTATAATACCCAAAAAATCGTTGAGTTGGCCAATAAATATCCCAACATCCTCATCCGCGTGAGCGTTGAGGGCCTGCCCAAGATCAACGACGCCAAGCGCGGCATCAAGGACGGCTTTGACCATGCCCTGCGCACGATGTTGGAACTCAAGAAGACCAAGTGCAAGAACATCGGCTTCTCGGTGGTCATTTCGCCCGACAACTACAAGGATCTGCTCTATCTGTACGACTTGTGTGTAGCACTCGACGTTGAGTTGGGCAACAGCGCCGTGCACAACTCGTGGTACTTCCACAAGGAGGACAACCAGATCGAGAGCGAGGAGGCACTGCGCCAGCATGAACTGTTTGTCAAGGCCTTGCTCACCAGCAAGCGCCGTCACTTCAAGGACCGCCTGAAGGACTATGGCCGTGCCTACTTTAACCGCTCGATACACCGCCGCCTGCGTGGCGACACCGACGAGTACCGTCCGCCCTGCGGTGCCCTGAGCGACTTCTTCTTTATCGACCCGTGGGGTAATGTCACACCATGCAACGGCAGCGGCGAGGAGTGGATTATCGGCAACATCAAGGAGGATACCCTCGAGAACATCATGGCCAGCGACAAGGCGCGTGAGGCCATGGAGAAGGTGCGCAACTGCAAGCGCAACTGCACCTTTATCGTTACCGAGCGCCACGACATGGTGCGCCGTCCCTGGGTGCCCATCATGTGGGTCCTCAAAAACAAGTGGCGCATCCGCAAGGGTCAGGACCTCAGCTGGGATTGATGTAATTCAGTTAACAGTTAACAGTTAACAGTTAACAGTGAACAATCATGTGCTTATGATTAACTGATATCCATAACATGTTATAAAGCCGTTAACTATTAACTATTCACTGTTCACTGTTCACTATTCACTATTCACTATGAACACGATAGCGGTCATCGGCACACGTGGTTTCCCTGGCATTCAGGGCGGTGTCGAGGTTCATAGCTATCATCTCTATACCCACATGCGGGATGTGCGAGTGCGACTCTACCGCCGCCGCGCCTACTTGACCGCACAATCGGCCCATACCTTTCCCAATATCGAATACGTTGACCTGCCCTCGACCCGCATCAAGGGTTTTGAAGCCGTGTGGCACACGCTGCTGGCTGTACTTCATATCCTGTTTCACCGCCCTGACGTGGTGCACATCCACAATATCGGGCCCGGCATGTTCGCCCCGCTCATTCGCCTCATGGGCTTGCCTGTGGTGCTGACCTATCACAGCCCCAACTATGAGCACGACAAGTGGAATGCTCCCTCCCGCTGGCTGTTGCGTCAGTGCGAGAAACTGTCCTTGCGCTTCAGCAATCGCGTCATCTTTGTCAACAAGTATCAGATGGAGAAGTGCGGAGCCCTCGATAAGAGCGTTTTCATCCCCAACGGCATCGATGCGGTGACCCGTAGCGAGTCAACAACTTTTCTAGACAAGCACGGCATCACGCCCGGCGGTTATCTGCTGGCTGTGGGACGCCTCACGCCCGAGAAAGGACTGGAATACCTCGTTGAGGGCGCTAACCGTCTGCTGCAAGTTACTCAGGTCGTCATCGCCGGTGCCAGCGACCACGATAGCGCCTATCGCCAGTTGCTGGAAAAGCTGGATGTCAACAAGAAAGTGGTTTTCACGGGATTCACAACAGGCGAAGATCTGCGCCAGCTCTATAGCCATGCGCGCCTGTTTGTCCTGCCGTCGGTCAACGAGGGATTCCCCATGGTGCTGCTCGAAGCCATGGCCTACGGCCTGCCCATCCTGTGCAGTGACATCCCCGGCACCCGTCAAGTCGATCTGCCCGATCAGGACTACTTCACCGTCAAGGACGTTGATTCGCTTTGTGCCGCAATTTCACGCCTGCTCGACGCTCCCAGCGAGCCTCAACACTACGACCTGGAAAAATACGATTGGCAGTCAATCGCTGCTACTACCCGCCGTCAATATCCCGTCTAATCGCCCCATTGCGACTGGAGCCAGGCTATTTTGCGGTGGATGAATTGCTTGAAATCCCTTTTTTGTATATCGATGTCATATCTGGGCCAAAGGACAACATCGGCCTGATAAGCTGGCTTGATGGATTCAACAAACTCATCAGCAAAGCGGTCTATATCCAGCCCGTTAAAGTTTGAGCCGTAAAACGCTCGCCAGTGTTCACACACCGCTTGCTGGAAATGAGGAAAACGCGATATTTCCTTAATCCAGTGTGAAGTAAACACGGTTGGCTGGTCATACAAGAAATAACTGAAACTGGTATCTTCAAATAATCCCCAGCGATTAAAAGCATTGCCGAAGTCCCATACTGGTCCAAAAATCAGTTTAGTGTCGTTGCCCTGACGCTTGAACATATAACAGCTTCCCGAGAAGCGCTCAATGTCGTCCATTATTTCTGCGATGATGTAATACATCGCCAGAGTGTCGATATCGATGTATTGCTCCCATTCAGTACTTGTCTTGTCTGGGTTATAGATAGCAGCATTGACGCGCGAGATCCAGTCGGTGAGGTATTGTTCTTGAAGTGGGGACAAGTGCTCGGGCGAATGATACGTGATGACGATAGAGTCGCCCGCATGTTCTGGCAGTTTGATGTGATTATCGCTAGGATGGTTGTCTATTTCCAGTAGCCAGCTGCCAGTTGCAATCAATAGGGAATCCGTCTCATATTCACTCTGATCCTCGATGTTGACGCGGTTTTTCCCTGTGCGTATTTTCTCTGTCAGGAAATATAACCCGATATATTTGCCGTTAAGCACGACTTCGACAGGTTCTTGTGCCGGAGTGAAAGATAAGCCTATGCGGCGGCTCAGTTCAAATCCCATTGTGTTCTTAAGTTTAGCTAGCCAGTCGTCGTAGTGGGACAGCAAGCAAAAGTGGCGGTTCTTTTTCATGCCCATCAGTTCTTGCTTCTCGTCGAGCTTGATGCGATAGGACTTCTTGGGGTGGTTCTCCCATGAGTAATTACCATGACCCTTGATTTGCATACCCAGTGTCTCTTCCTTCGACCCCAGAGACTCAAAATCGTCAACACCCATGTTGTCGAGCCACCATTCGGCATAAAGATATTCTTCTTTGCTGCTAATGGTGCGGCCATCTTCGGTGTTAATGTAAAGTACAGGTAGGCAGCCCGAAAAACCAGTAGCTTCTCCAACTGTATCAGTTGGTGGCAGTGGGTCGGGTTCAACAACAGGTTGCGGCATATCATCATGGCAGTTGGTCAGAATCAACATGAACGCCAACAGTGATAATGTGGATGTGAGCCTGTTCATGATGCCACTTGGGATTAGTCGTTTTGTGGCCGTTTCACGCCTCCATTGGAATTAAAATTGTGACCAGTTCCCCACTGGCTGTTGAGCCAGTTAATCTTACTGTGGATATAGCGCTTGTATTCGTTTTTTTGATAATCAATGTCGTAATCGGGCCATCTCTTGACGTCTGCTTTGTTGGCTGGCTTGATTGACTCGACAAAGTTATCGATATACTGATCTAGATGCATCCCATTGAAGTCAGTATTGTAGAAGTCCTGCCAAACCTCGCGTACGCGCTGTTGGAAGTGGGTGAATTTGGACATCTCTTGTATCCAGTGGGCCCTTGAGAAAGTGGGTTGCTCATAGAAGTGATAGCACAGGTCTTCAACGCCGAAGAGAGGTGGTCGGGTAAAGGAATTGCCGAAGTCCCAAACAGGGCCGAACATGAGTTTGGTCGAGTCGCCACGGTGCTTGTACATGAAAAGGCTTCCCGAAAAATATTCCAGGTCGTCGGTGATTTCACCCACGATATAAAACCTCACGAGCGTGTCTATGTCGATATATTTTTCCCACTCCCTGCTTGTGACATCGTCGATCTGGATGGCGACGTTGGCGTCGGTAAGAAACTGTGTGATGTAGTCTTCCTGTTGTTTGGAAAGGGATTCTGGGGAAACCGATTTGAAACAGAGCATATCGTCCCAGTCCCAGGGCTGGTCGTAATGCTCTTGGACATAAATCATCGGTCCATCAAAGGAATTTAATTCAAGCATCCATCCGCCACTCACTATCTCGGGATCAGTCTCGTTGTCCTGCTGCTCCTCGATGTTGACTCGGTGCTTGCCCACACGGGGTTTCTCGGTGAGGAAATACAACCCGATATACTGGCCGTTGAGCACGACTTCAACGGGCTCCTGAGCGGGGGTGTAGGACAATCCTATGCGGCGGCTCAGCTCAAATCCCACCGTGTTTTTTAGCTTTGCCAAGTGGTCGTCGGCATGGGCTAGTAGGCAAAAGTGCCGATTGCTTTTCATGCCCATCAGCGGCTCTTTGGTGTCAAGCTTGATGCGGAATGACTTTTTATCAAGCGTCCAGGTGTAATTGCCTCGCCCCTTGATGACCATGCCCAGCGGATTGTCGGGGGATCCCAACGACTCATAATCCTCGTGACCCTTGTTATCCAGCCACCAGTCGGCATGGATGTAGCTGTCTTTCTCCTTGCTGTCGATATTGCGGTGTCCTTCGGTATTGATATAGAGCACAGGCATTGTGCCGGAGTAGGAAAGCATGGGCGGTAATTCCTTGCCCTGGATGGCTGCGATAATCATGTTGACGTCGGCGATGCTGATTTCCTGGTCACCATTGACGTCAGTAGCATAACTGAACATGCCGTGATATTTAGCGTCACAAAAGATGGAATCAATCACAGCATTGGCATCTGCAATGTTGACTTCCCAGTCGCAGTTCACGTCTCCACGAGGTCTAAGCCCTGATTGGGCTTGGACCATCTGGCATATCATGGCCAGATGGATTAATAAAAAAAACTTTCTCATCATTAAAAGTTTATGTAGATAACGGCTTCGTTATTAACTTAACGGGGAACGGGTGGATTTATTGTAATAATGTGGTTCATAGGCTTATTTCCCAGCTATTTGTATCATCTTGCGGGCGCAGGCCACGTTGGTCAATTCCTGGCCCTCCCGCACGCAGGCGTCATGCATCTTGTCATAGTTGTTGATAATCCGGATCAGGTCGTTCTCGTCCCAGTTGTCGCGCACAACGCCCAGCCCATTGGCGGCGATGAACGATGCCGTCGAGGGGACAGTGTTAGTGAGTACGGGGGTGCCGCTGCAGATGGCTTCACCGATGGTGAGCATGTTCAAGTCGTTGCTGGTGGCTACCAGTAGGGCCAGCGATTGCCTCAATGGTGCTGCCAGCTGCTCGTGGGAGAGAAAACCGTGGAACACGACATTGTCTTGGATGCCCAATCGGGCCACGAGTGACTCGAGCCCCTGGCGCTGATTGCCGTCACCGATGATGTCCAGTCGATAGTCATGATATCCCTCAAGGGAGATGAGCCTGGAAAAGGCATTGATGATCTTGTCGATGTTCTTGCCGGGCACCAGACGGGAAACGACAATAAATGCCCGGTCATGCTCCTCGCTAGGGTAGAGGACTGACGCATCGGTGCCATGGTCCACAATGGTATCGCTCACGTGGTTGCTGTATCGGCTCATGAATGCCTTGGCAGGTTCGCTGCGTGGCACAATGGTGACATCGCGCATCATGAGCGGTACCATCACATTGTACCAAAACTTGGAGGGCAGCTTGAACATCAGCCGTTGGTGCCGCACCATTTCCTGCCAGATGAGCAGTTTGGGACCGCAAACCCTCGCAGCCATCAGGCTGGGGATCTGGAACGATTCACTGGCGACAATCAGGTCGTAACCGGCATGGTGATTTTTGAGCCATCGGTACATCCCTCTGGGCCAGGGTAACAGGTCTGGCTTGAATACCCTGGGCAAGCGCGACTTGAAATAAACGACTTCAAATGGGGTGTCCTCATCGCGGGTGGGCTTGAACTCTTGCGAAGCCAGCAACGTGACCTGGTGGCCTAACTCCATAAATCCGCGTGCCAGGGTGCTGATCATGCAGTCCTGAATGGATTCCTTGGGGGTGATGACACCCTTCTCGGCCGTAGATAATATGCAGTTGATGATTAAAACCTTCATGCGCGGTTATCGTGTGATTGTGTTGTTGCGCACCGTCCGTTTCTTGACGTTGGTGATGTTCTTGAACAAGTCCTTCTCGCCCTTCACGCCCCTCAGGACATTGTTGACGACCTCCAGCCTGTCAAAACGCATGGCATCAGTAGACCCTTTAGCCCAATGAGTCATCAGCTCACCATGACCATCTTTAACGGTGACAAGATTATTGTTGAATGTGACCGAACCGCGATCGGCAAATTCCTGTAGGAAAAAGTTGGTATTATCACTGTCCAGGGTATTGCCTGTGAAATCAATGTCAAGTCGTTTGATGTTGTTGCAATAGATGCGTGTGTCTCCTGATAAGTAATTGTTGTAGGCATTGAATGTGGCTTGGTCACATCCCTTACTTGAACTGAAGAATCCTGTGTAGTACAACCCCTTAAATACATTGTCGCGCAGGGTGATATTGCCGCCTTCGGCTCCACACCAAACGGCACGTATTCCGGCAGCTTTGCCATTCGTGGGGTTGATGGTAGCGTGGTTGACGACTTTGTTGGCCTGAGCAAGGTAGGTGCCTCCATGAACACGTAGAAAGGCGTATGCACTAGAGCCATAGGGGTCAATCACCGTATTGCTGTTCTGTACCTTATTATTGATGATACGGATAGTATCATTGCTTGCACTGGCATCATGCACCTCAATATCTTGGTGATAGTATCTGTATTCTCGATTGATGGCAGTGTTAGTTAATTGATTATTCTCGATGAGGATATTGTTATGTCGGTCGGCATGGTTAAAACCAAGATAGATGCTGCGCGAGGTCACATCACTGATGTGAAATGTATTGTTGCGCAGTGTCAGATTACGGGTTGTGCATCGATTATCATCGTCTAGTTCCTCACTGAAGTATGATAAAACCATGCTACAGTTTGCCTCTGGGTTTTTGTCTTTTCTCTGATAGCCTCCATAATAAAAGTCATTGCCCTCGACCAGAATGTTTGTGCGGGTGACAGATCCGGTAACGTTTCCGGTGGAGCTGTCAATTACGTTACCAAAGAAGGCCAGCGTCTCATCTTTCCCATATTTATAGAATTTGTTGTTCTTGATAGTGATGTTGTGCATCTCACCCCTGAGCCACAAGCACCCCCCTGTCTCGCAGTTATTGTAGTTGGTGAAAGTGTTGTTGGAAAAGGAGACATTGGAGCACACCCGAAGGTCAAAATTGGTGATATAAGCATTCTCAAGGTAGCTGTCCACGTCATGCACATTGACGCGGTGAGCATGATATATTTTGACAGCAAATCGTTCTTCGTTTTCCCACCAAATGCCTTCATGCTCTTTGATTCCAAATGAGATATCGCTGATATCGACGCTGATCGTGTTGCGCGGCGTGCCTTGAATTTTGATAAAGGCGTCCGATGTGTAGGCCTTCTTCCCGTTACGGGAGTGTCCTTGGTTAAACACAATCTTGGACTGCTTGCGTCCCTTGCCCTTGATAATTACATTGCACCTGCAATCAATGGTGGCATCAATGGTGTAGGTGCCTTTCCCGAAATTGAATATTACAGTATCGTTATAGGTGGCTGTGCTACACAAGTCCCGCAACTCCATGGCCAAGTCACCACGTACCTTTTTCACATCAATCTTGATGGACTTTGCGTGCCCAACTATAGTAGCAGTGCACATGAGCATGACTATGCTGCTGAATTTTATGATCTGTTTCATCGTCATCCCTCCAGGATTTTGTCAATTAGACTGATGGGCAAAAGTAATGTTTATTGTCGAAAACAGCAAATTCTCGGAGATGGTAATTTGCATTTGATGCCATTTCGGCATTGCAATCGCAAAAAAACATCGTATCTTTGCCGAAAATATACAGCTCATGAAGTCACCATCGGTATCTGTCCTTATCCCCGCCTATAATGCGGCACCATTCCTGTCACGAAGCGTAGCAAGCGTTTTGGGACAAGACTTTGACGATTTAGAAATCGTGATTGTGGATGACGGTTCGACCGATGGGAGCGGAGAGATTGCAGACAGAATGGCTGCTGAGGATCGGCGCATCAGGGTCGTCCACCAGGAAAACCGGGGACTGGCCGAGGCGCGCCGCAGTGGCATCAAGGCTGCCAAGGCCGACTATATTTGCCATCTTGACGCCGATGACGAGCTGCTGCCTGGCGCCATCGCTTTCCTGTATGACAAATGCGTGTCACTGAATCTGGATTTCGCCTTCGGTGCAATGGTCAGGGTCACCGGCGAGGATTCTTTCAAAGTACTTCACCCCACTGAGGATGTGCTCGATAGCGACCAGTACTTGCATTTCCTGTTTGACCGACGCTGTATGGTGGCCCAAGGTGAGTATCTGTGCCGTCGCGAGTTGTGGACCGATGATATTTTCCCTCCCAGCAACAAGGTCCTGCCCAGCGAGGATGTGCTGATGAACATCCGGCTGAGCGCCAACGTAAACCGTGTGGGTTTATACAACAGACCGGTCATGAAGTATTACTATGTGCCCACCTCTCTGTCGGCGACCAACAGGCTCTCCAGCATGGATAACTGGGAGACATTTTTTTGCCTGGTAGAGAAGAACCTGCGGGAGCGGGGCAGGCTGGAATCCTTGCAACAGGACTTGCTATGCATGAAACTCGATCGATTGGCTTTTTACATCTATCCGCTCGACACCAGCAGACCTTGGATCAAAGACGTCCTGCACGACAGCCGCTTCAAGCTCTCACATCGTTACGCCATCCTGCAGCGACTGCTGCGCTACCCCAGACTGTGCCACTTGTGTGTCGTCAATAACCGGCGACTAAAGAAACTGCTCAAGTGTCTCCGCACTTGACCATTCAATTTCTCAAGTTTCTAAAGTATAAATGGAACTCTATCTTTCCCTCAATCGGTCGATGCCTCTGAATCCGAGTCGGGTAACCATGACATGGCCAGCAGGCCATACAGGACGATGCAGAAAATAGGATCCCGCATGTTCTCAATATAGAAGAAATTGATGACAATCAGTATTGCCAGGAAGACCTGCATGTTCAGGTCTCGCACTGAGCAACCCACGGGATGACGATGGAATAACGAAACCAGAAAGACGATGAACCACAGCACACCGATGACGCCCAACTGGAGGTAGATGTGAATGAGGTAGGGTATAGTACCCATCAAGTACCATTCATATTGCTCAAAGAACTCAGAATGGTCCATCTTGGTGCCCCCCTTGAAGTGCCCCACACCGAACCCCAACGGCACATGGCCGGGATTGTCCTCCTCGAACATGGGCAGCAGCAGGAATTTGGTAACACGTCCTATATCGGCCAATCCGCTCTCATTGTTGTCAATGCTCCATTCTACCCCTTCCTCGGCATTCTCGACATCGCTTAACACATATTCCGTCAAGTATTCCTCACTGAAGATGTCGACATCGTCGGGCGAAACCGTAGCCGATGATTTGTTACTCACCTCCCCCTGATAGGTCATCTTGTAGGTCATGTAACCCACACCAAACAGCAAGGACATCACTGGCACGACAAACAAGGCACGGGTGAACATGCGCTTGCCGATGGGCACCAGCAGGATGAAGTACAGCACCAGCAGGACAAAGCTGATCTTGGTCTCGTTCAGGAATGTCGGGGCAAGTAACAGCACATACTTGTAGTTAGTGAGGATGGAACTCATGAAGTGCTTAGGGTTGATGCGCTTCTTGATCAGGTAGAACGAGATGAGGTAAATCATCATCGAGATGGTCCCCGAGTACCAGTTGCCCAATGAGCCGCCGCCATGGTCTCCGGCTCCATAGACAACGAACTGGTAGCCGATGCACGGAATCTGCAACCACAGGAACATTTCAAGGCTCTTGTCAAAGGCCTTGACGAAACGCTCGCGTCGCTTAGGCTCATCCATGAAATACCTGAAAATCGGGTAACAGAACATGGCCCCGATGAAAACGCGCAGGCCGTTGATAGTGAGCATCAAGGGCAAGCTGTTGAATACAAGGCTGCTGGTGATGGCTATGAGCAGCAGCGACCCAATGCTCAGCAGGTCGGCACGGTGCCGCAGGCTCATCAGTCCCAAGAGCACAAGAATGGCGTCACATCCCAAATTGACATAGGTGCGCAGGGATTCTACATCCGTGACCAACTCGTCACAGACGAAGCCAACGGTGCCCAATACCCAAAACACGCCCAATAGGGCGCGTTGGATGAGTATGGACTTGGTGACTTGCATCTCTTTTATGCGTCAGGTTTTAGGCGAATGCCAACTAACAACTAAACTACTCCTTGTCCTGGCCGTAACCGTAGCCGTAGCCCTGCGACATCTTGGGATTGCTGTCGTTGAGCACCACGGCGACGTTGTTGAGCTGACGGCGAGCCATAGCGTTGTTCATGTAGCGCACAAGGCTGCGCTTGGTGTAGTTCGAGCGGGTGACATAGACTGTCACGTTGGCATAACGGGCCAGCGAATAGGTGTCACTAACCATGGCGATGGGCGCCGAGTCGATGATGACGTAGTCATAGCGCTCCTTGAGCTGGTCGATGAGCTCCTGCACACGGGTGGTGAGCAACAGTTCTGACGGGTTGGGCGGGATAACGCCACCCACGATGATGTCGAGGTTCTCCACCTCGGGACAGTGCTGAATCACGTCATCGAGCGTGACATGCTGCTTGGCTAGGAAGGAGGTAACACCCGGTGCGTCGTTGATGTTGAGCATCTCGGCCAGTTTGGGGCTGCGGATGTCCATGCCCACCAGTGCCACACGCTTACCCAGCAGCGAGAACGATGAGGCCAGGTTGGTGCTGACAAACGATTTGCCCTCGCCGGAAACCGAACTGGTGACCAGCATGACCTTGTCGTTAGGGGTGGGCAGCATGAACTGGATGTTGTTGCGCAACAGCCTGAACAGCTCCACGATGGACGACGACTTGCCCTCTTTGACCACCAGCTGCGAGCGGTGGCGGTTGTGGCAGATCTCGCCGATGACGGGAGCCTTGCTGATGCTTTGCAGTTCTTCCTGTGACGAGAACTTGGTCGTGAACAGGTTCTTGAGGAACAGCAGCACAAGCGGCAACAGCAGGCCGGCTATCAATGCTAGGAAATAAATCTTGTATTTCGCGGGCTTGACCGGAGTGATCGAGGCATAGGCGTGGTCCACAATCTTACCCTTGGGCGTGGTGGCTGCCAGCACCAGCGAGTTCTCCTCGCGCTTTTGCAGCAGGAAGGTGTAGAGTGAGTTCTGGATGCCCTGCTGGCGGTACAGGTCTTGGGCCTCGCGCTCCACGGTGGGCACCTTGCCCATGGCGCTGTTGGTCGAGTTTGTCTGGCTCTGGGCGCGGCCAAGTTGCATGTCGATGGCTCTGATCGAGGAGTTCACGCCCTTGATGATGTTGTTGTGCATGCTTGCGATCTGCTCGTCGATGCGCTTCAGTGCCATATTGTCGCCCTTGGCCGACTGCTCGAGTTCCTGTCGCTTGACAAGCAGGTTGTTATAGGCTTTGATGGAGCCCGATGCGGCACTGGAGTCCACGTCAAAGGGGATGTAGCTGTGCTTGTTAGCCGGATCGTTGACAAAGTCTTTGACCATGCCCAGCAGGCGCTTGTTGGTCTCGAGCTTGATGATGGCGCGGTCGGCGATTTCTTGTTTGGCCATCTCACTCTTCATCTGCAACTCATAGTTAATCATGTTGTTGCGGCGTCTGAAGGCTTCGATGTCGGCCTCGCTGCTGGTCAGGCCCTTGTAGATGAGGGCCAGACGCTCGTCGATGAACTTGGCCGTGTTGATGGCCTGCTCGTCTTTTTCCTGCTGTCCACGCTCGTTATACAGGTTGATGAGCGTGTTCAGGATATCCCGTCCGCGGCCTTTGACATTCTCGAGGATACTCAGGTTGATGCCGTTGGCCTTCTTGGTGATGAGCTTGACCTTGATTTTCTTGTTTAGGCCCTGTCCGCAGTACTGCGAGCCGATGAGCGATGCAGTGATGTGGCAGGGCTTCTTGGGCTTGTAATTTTCGGTGGTCTTGATGGTAAATGTGCCGTATGAAGTCTTGTAGGTGGCCGGGAGTTTGGCACCCTTGGCGTTGATGAGCTTGGTGCGTCCGCTGTTGGCCTTGATGTTGGCCAGTCCCTCTTTGTTGACGTCAATCTTGAAGGATACCGACGACAGCGTGTCGAACATCTCCTCGGGGGCAACGACCTCGATGGGGGAGTTGTTGTAGTGGTCAACATTAGGTTTGAACCAGCCCTTGTCCTCGATGTAGCGGCGGTTGAGTTTCAGGCGACGGGCGACCTCGGTACATAACTCTTGCGACGAGAAGACAATCATCTCGTCCTCTACCTTGCCGCCACCACTCATGAGCTTCATGCTCTTGAGCAGGTTGGCTCCGGCGCTCGAGCTGTTGTCCTCTTGAGCCACCAGCACCACCGCATTGACTTCATAGACGCGGTTAGTGACCCTCACATAGTAATAGGCCAGCAGGGCACAGGCGATGAGTGACAACAAGAAAAGCCACCAGTAACGTTTGTATTTTTCATAGAGCGCGCCAAAGTCGATGGCCTGCTCCTCGGGATGATTGATCGTAGTATTCTCTGCCATAATGGTTGATTATCTGACTAATGCGATGACAAGTGATGCGATGACCGACACGCTGCTCACGACGGTCGATATGACCGAGAGCTTGTACGCGTTGTTCTGGTTATACTTGGAGTTGTCGATGCGTATCTCGTTGGGCTCGACATAGACCACGTCGTTCTGGCGCATATAGAAGTAGGGTGAGTTAAACACATCGCTACTGTTCAGGTTGAGTTTGTGATAATTGCGCTTGCCGTCCTCGGTGCGGATGACATACACGCGGTCGCGCTTGCCAAACTCGGTGAGGTCGCCACATGCGGCCAGTGCGTCAAGCACGGTGAAGTATTGCTGGCCGGTGACCACTCGGTGCGGATTCTTGACCTCGCCCAGCACATCGATGCCAAAGTTCACGATATCGACGCGGACAAAGGGGTCCTTGACGTCCTCGCTCACCTTGGCGGTAACCATGTTGCGGATTTCGGGGATGGTCATGCCTCCCACGTGCAGGCGGCCCAGTGTCGGCATCATGATGTAGCCGGCTTCATCCACAATGTAGGTCTGGGTGCGCGGTTGCGTCGTCGACATGATGCTGCTGCGCGTGGCGGGGTTGTCCATGGGCATGTTGTAGGCTGCGGTGGCCTGAGGCACCGACGAGGTGACAGTGATCACCAGTTCGTCATCGGGCTGGATGCGGATGGGATAGTTGCCCTGTGGATTGGGCAGTGTGCCGCTGGGTGCGTCGGCCAGATCCTTGAAGTAAGCCAGGGTATTGTCCTTGCTTGTATTGCATGACAACAGCGTTGCCGCTGCAATCATCACTATAAGTAATCTTGATTTCATAGCGGTTACAGAATACATTGTTCGTTTTATACTATGTAAACGAGGATGTGAGACAAATATTTTGTGACGGGGTATTATTTGGTGAATTTTGACAAGATCAGGTCCCGCAATTCCTTGTTGCAGGCGGCGATGATGGCACCGATGGCCAGTGCCATATACACGATGTTAATGACAACCCCGTCACAATAGTAGAATGGAATGGCACTCACCAGCATCACCGCCACGGGAACCAGGGAACGGCGGCTGCTTCTCAAGACAAAGTAGTGTCGCATGTCATGCCACCGATAGGTGAACAGCACGATGTAGGTGATGAACTGGGTGAGTATTACGCCATATACCCCCAAGGGTTTGATGAGCAGGAAGTTGAGGACTACATTGACGATTGCCGCCAGCACAATGGCGGGCAAGGTGCGTGGCGTGTCCTTGGCGCACTGGTAGCCCATGTCAAAGAATGCCGACAAGGCAAACAGCACCGCCGACAGTCCCAGCGGGTAGATGTAATTCAGGCTCTCGTGATACTGCGGTGCGACGAGCCAATTGTAGTTGACCTTGAGCATGAACACATATCCCACCAGAATGATGCCCAGCAGAAAGATGTAGCTGTTGAACATCCTGGAGAAGAAGCGGTCGCGGTCGGGGCTGTGGTATTGCAGGATAGCGGTCTCTTGCCAAGCCTGGTAGAAGATGATGGCCAGCGTGTTGATGATGCCCGTGAAGCGGATGGCCACGGCATACACGCCATTCACGTCAAGTCCCAGGAAGTGCTTGATGAACAGGCGGTCGCTACTGCCGGTGAGCCACCAGCACAGCGAGCCGGGCAGCAAGGGGAGCGTGAAACGCAATATCTCCCATCCCACTTTGCCGATATTGATGTTCCAACCGGTGTGGCGGGTGATGAGACGCACCTTGGCCTCGACCAGGAGCAGTGCCAGCACGCGTGCGATGATGTTGGCCAGGAATATTCCCTTGATTCCCCAGCCCATATAGGCAACAAAGATGACGCTGAACACACCGATGCCAAGGGCTGACAGGATGCCCACCATGACAAAGGCGCGATTGTTGCCCAGGCCGCGGAAGACCTGGGAATAGACCTCCTGGAGCGACATGGCAATGAGCAGCCCGACGGTATACCCCAGGTAATCGATGTGGGTGAACAATGCCAGGACAACGGCCACGAGCAGCGTGACGAACAGTGAGGAGAGCATCGTGCGGGCGACAAAGGAAACGATGCGCCGGCGTTGTGTCTCGTCATCGCAGTCAAGCAGGAACCTGAAGGCGCCGTCGCGCAGCTGGAGCGTGAAAAACGGCAACAGCAGCAGGCATACCGTCAGGCACACGTCATAGTAGCCGAAATCACTGGTGTCATGTACAAAATAGGTGTACAACGGCACCATCAGGAACGTGATGAGCTTGGACCCGATGTTACCGATGGCATACACGCCGATGTCCTTCATAAATTTGGACATACGGCTGCTGGCTGATGTATTGTTATTGTCGATTGACGTGGTTGTCATTTTTTGCGGGTGCAAAATTACAAAATATTTCGTTTTTTTCTCCTTCTTTCGCCAAATGTTTGTAATTTCGCATCACAATAGCTCAAAAGAGGGTGAAGAACAGGACCTCCAGCGGCAATGGTCAGATGATAAAAACAATTAACTCATGGCGTGGACTCATGGCGGTGGCCGTGGTGCTTTTCCACTGTGATGTGGCGTGGATCTATAACGTCGCCGTCTCGGGTGTGACGTTTTTCTTCCTGTCCAGCGCTTTCCTGTTGGCCATGAGGCACCCGTTTGAGCGGGTCGGAGCGCGCGAGTATGGCCGCTTTGTCATCGGTCATTCCCTGCGCTTGTTCCCGTTGCACTGGTTGGGACTGGCGTTGCTGGCCATCATCGGCTGCACGCTCTATCCGGCTTCCATCGACTGGGGAGCTACTGCGTTGAGCGCCTTATTGTTACATGCCTGGTCTCCCGTGCACGATGTCCACTACGGGCTCAATCCGGTGGCCTGGTACATGAGCGCCCTGCTGTTCTGCTATTGCATCTATCCCCCGGTGAAACGGTGGCTGGGCCGTTGCCGCCTGCGCTACAAGGTGCTGATAGCCATGGTTCTGGCCCTTGTCTTGGGGACCGTGATGTTGCCGCTCGATATTCCCGGGCGTGAAGCGGTGTTTGTCAACCCCATGTCACATGTCGTGGACCTGGTGGTGGGAATCATGCTGCTTCACCTGTGTGAGGTGTTGCGCTCACGCTGGCCTCGGGTGGGTTACCGCACGGCCACGCTCATCGAGGCGGGCGCCTTGTTGCTCCTGGCCGCGTTCATTGCGGTGAACATGGCGACCACGTGGACACGCCCCTGGGAGGACGACGTGCTGTGGCTGTTGCCGCAGGGTGCCATCCTGCTGGCGATGGCTTGGCTCAACGGGCAGGAAGGTGCCTTGGGGCGCCTGCTGCTGTGCCGGCCGTTGCAGTGGCTGGGCAGCATCAGCTTTGAGGTGTTTGTGCTGCAGTTTGTGGCATTCCGCCTGTTTGGGTTTGTGGTGGCTCCCGCCGTGGGGCATCTGGGCTGGGACATCTACCACGGCCTGCCGTGGTTTGTGCTCTTGCTGCTCTTGCCGCTCTCCTGGCTGGTCAACCGCCTGTTCACCAAGCCGCTCTCGGCACGGGTGAAGAGGATGTTTCAATAATCGTGTAAACATTAAACAGTGAGCAGGTTATCTGCTTGCGAAACATAATTAACAATTAACGGTAATATGATAAAAGCGATAACTGGATGGCGCGTGTTTTTTATCCTGCTGATTATCCTGCATCACGTGGGACTGGATCAGCTGGACATGATGAGCCTGGGCGTGTGCTACTTCTTCATGTCTAGTGGCTTCCTGCTCGCATCGAAGTACCGGTTTGACAAGCTGGATGCCAAGGCTTACCGCCAGTTTGTGTGGCGGCGCATGTTGCGCATCTATCCCCTGCACTGGTTCACGCTGGCCTTGTGGCTCGTGGCGGCCGCATTGCTGGGCACGCTGGTCATCGACCCGCTGACGCTCACGCTCAACGCGACGCTGCTTCACAGCTGGTCACTCAGCTATCCGATTTACTACTCCTATGTCAAGGTGTCGTGGTTCCTGGGCACGCTACTGTTCTGCTACATGTGTTACCCCTTGCTGGCACACTGGTTCCTGCCCCTGCGCCTGCGTCACAAGGTGGTGATTGTGTCGGTCCTGGCCCTCATCGCGGTCATCGTCCTGAGCGGTACCGACGATTACAGCCGCACCGCCCTCTATGTGTTCCCGCCCATGCGCCTGATCGACTTCCTGATCGGCATGGCCCTGCCGCACCTTTGTCAGGCGCTCAAGCGCTTTCCCGTCATCGGCAAGAGTGAAAACGGCACCGATGCCGAGCTGGTGGCGGTTGCCGTCCTCTCATTGGCAGTGATGGTGCACGGTTCTTATCCTGGCGTCCGTCCCTGGAGCGACACGGTCATCTGGTGGGTACCGCAGGCGCTGCTCATCATGGTGTGCTACCTGTATGACAAGCGTGAGGGATTCATCGGCAGGCTCATGGCGGCACGGCCCTTGCAGTGGCTGGGCAGTGTGTGCTTTGAACTGTTCATGCTGCAGGGAATCACCGCTCTGGCTTACAACTACCTGATAGCACCGGTGCTGGGGCACCTGGGACTTGGCGCGCTGGGCATCGACCCCTATGACCTGCTCCCGTGGCTGGTTATCCCGCTGGGCGTGGTCATCGCCTGGGTGGTCAATCGCTTGTTCTCCCGTCCCGTGAACCGCCTGCTGCGCCCCTAACCGACCTATTTTATAACCGACCTATTTTATAATTTATAAGATGTATAGAGGCTGCATCAATACAGTTTTTTGGAATTTGCGCAATAATGGGTTTAAAATTGCGTTAATTGGTTAAATGGACCTGGCTAAGCTGAGACATATTGCGTGTGTGATGCTGTTGTTGGCGGGTTGTGCTGTGGCACAAGCCCAGGACAATGACATGATTCTTAATCGTCCCTATGCCGACGTGAAACCGCTGCACTTCGGTTTCTCGGTGGGTATGAATTTCCAGAATCTGGCGATTACCAACAATGGCTACATCACCGATGACGGCGAGGAGTGGTATGCCGATATACCATCCCACTCGCCGGGCTTCAGTGTGAATGTGCTGGCCGACTTCCGTATCGCCGAGCACTTCAACCTGCGCGTGTCGCCGGGCCTTTACTTCGGTAACAAGGTGGTGCGCTACCTCAACCACCGTGGCAACGAGGCATGGGTCGAGCAGTCCCACTACAAGCAGAGCCAGAATGTCAAGTCGACCTACATTGTCGTGCCCATCGACTTGAAGATGAGCGCCAAGCGTTATCACAACATGCGCCCCTACTTCACGGGAGGAGTGATGTATGCCCATGACCTGGCCAAGGACCGCAGTGAGCAGCTCAAGCTCAAGAATGCTGACCTGATGCTCACCGTGGGCATGGGATGTGACTTCTACATGCCGTTCTTCAAGCTCTGTCCCGAGGTGAAGTTCTGTTTCGGTCTCAAGAATCTGCTGGACCGCAACAGGCCTGATTTGGAGGACAATCCCGAGGTAATGCGCTTTACACAGAGCGTGAACAAGGTAACCAGCAACATGGTCGTTGTCACGTTCTTCTTTGAATGATGAGTTAATGAGAATGAAGTTTCACGAGATACGTCATCTGGTTGCCGCGGCAGTGCTTAGTGTTGCCGTGGCCTTTGGCGTTCATGCTCAGACCGATGCCGCCTTTTCCCACTTCTGGACGGGGCAGGGCTATTACAATCCTGCCGTGGCCGGTGAGTTGAGTGCCATCAGGCTCAACCTGGGCAGCCGCATGCAGTGGGTGGATTTCAAGCATGCTCCCATGTCGTTCTACTTTATCGCCGACATGCCCTACAAGCTGCTGGGACAGAAGTTGGGCGTGGGCGCCAAGGCCGAGTTTGAGCGCATTGGTCTTTATACCAACACGCGCATCGGCGCGCAGATAGCGTGGAAACGCAAGATCGGCAAGGGCACCTTCAGCGTGGGCATTCAGCCCGGCGTGTTCTCCCAGACGTTCCGCGGCAGGGAGGTTATTACGACCCAAGAGCAGGAACAGACCCCCGACGAGGCCATTGTCAAGCAGGACGTCTCGGGAACAGCCTTTGACGCGAATGCTGGTATCTATTACTCGCATCCCAGGTATTGGGTGGGTCTCTCGGTCACTCACTTGACCTCGCCCAGCATTGAGCTGAAGGTTTCCCGCGAGTCGATTGACTTCTATGAGTTCAAAGTGAGCCGCGGCTATTATTTTATGGGTGGTGGCAATATTCCGATAAATAATACGTTATTTGAAATACAACCCTCGGGAATGTTTGCTTACACGCAGAACTTCTGGACAGCCCAGATTGCGGCGCGTATGCGCTACAACCGCATGTTCAGTATCGGTGCGGGCTATCGCTGGAAGGATGCCGTGACGGCTTTCATCGGTGTCAACCTGAAGGACGCTTTCATCGGCTACGCCTACGACTATCCGGTGTCGGCCATCAGCAAGGCGACCTTTGGTAGCCACGAGGTCTTTGTCTCCTATCATGTGAAGCTCGATCCGAAGGAGAAAAACAAGAACAAACAAAAAAGCGTACGCTTAATGTAAGATATGAAGAAACTATTTTTGATACTGTTGGTCGCTGTGGCGACCGTGTCCTGTGGCTCGGTGCGCAAGGGCGGCACTGGCGGTGGTGAGGTTACCGGCGTCGGCGCTACCGTGTTTAACGAGACTACCCCCTATGGCATGGTGCTTGTTGACGTGGGCTCGATGCGCGAGGGACCCGGCGAGCGCGACTCCATCTGGGGTATTGACTCGACGGCCCACGGCATCTCGGTGGATGCGTTCTGGATGGACGAGATGGAGGTCAGCAACTCCAAGTATAAGCAATTTGTTTACTGGGTGCGTGACTCTATCATCCGTGAGCGCCTGGCCGACCCTGCCTATGGTGGCAATGAGGAGTTCAAGATCGAGGAAGACAAGGAGGGTAATCCCGTTACCCCTCATCTCGACTGGAGCAAGAACATCCCCTGGAAGAACCCCAGCGAGGATGAGGAGCGCGCTATCGAGAGCGTCTATCGCATCAATCCCATCACGGGTGTCAAGGAACTTGACGCCGCACAGATGAACTACCGCTTTGAGGTCTATAACCTGACCGAGGCCGCTAAGCGCCGTCACCGTTTTGACCCCACCCGCCGCGACTACAATACCGATCATGAGGTGGACCTGACGCCCCCCACCATCAGCAAGGACACCGCCTATATCGATGATGAGGGCCGCATCGTGCGCCAGACCATCACGCGCGCCTTGCAGAGCGACTATGACTTCCTCAACACTTACATTGTCAATATCTACCCCGACACGACTTGCTGGGTGAATGACTTTGAGAACGCTTATCAGGAGCCCTATGTGCGCATGTACTTTGCCAACGGCAACTACAATAACTATCCCGTTGTGGGTGTGAGCTGGGAGCAGGCCAATGCCTTCTGCCACTGGCGCACCGAGTTCCTGAAGAAGTCGTTGGGCAGCCAGGGTATCTATGTCGAGCCCTTCCGCCTGCCCACCGAGGCCGAGTGGGAGTTTGCCGCCCGTGCCGGCAAGAACAAGAACAAGTACCCCTGGGACGGCGACCTTCCCCTGACGGTGGACGAGGGTTGCTTCTATGCCAACTTCAAGCCCGATGAGGGTAACTACGTCAAGGACGGCTATATCATTTCGTCGCCCGTGGGCACCTATGAGCCTAATGACTACGGCTTGTATGACATGGCGGGTAATGTGAGCGAGTGGACATCCACCGCCTATACCGAGAGCATCGACCGCATGACAGACGACATCAACCCCGAGTACCGCTACTATGTGGCCCAAGAGGACCCCTACAAGATGTCGCGCAAGATCGTGCGTGGCGGCTCGTGGAAGGATGTGGTGCACAACTTGCGGTCCGACCTGCGCATGTGGGAGTACCAGAATGAGCAACGCAGCTACATCGGCTTCCGTTGCGTGCGCTCCAAGGTGGGCCTCGTCAAGGGACGCCGCAAGAACTGCTGCAAGGACTAATCCTCAAACAGATTTCATAGTATAACCATCACACTCAATTTTTCATCGTTAAGCAAAAATGGGTAAAATCAAGAGATATAAAAAGAAAGCAGGCCGATTCCTGAAGAGTGACAGCGGCCAGCGGTTTTTCAACTTTGCCTACAGTATCGGTGCCGCTATCGTTATCTTGGGTGCACTGTTCAAGATCCTTCACATGCCGTTGGGCAATCTGCTGCTCAGCGTCGGTATGGGTACCGAGGTGTTGATGTTCGTGCTCACGGCATTTGACAAGCCCGAGAAGGAGTACCACTGGGAAGAGGTGTTCCCTGTACTTGCCAGCCAGGATCCCGAGGACCGTCCCGACTTCACCGGCGGTGGCGGAATCATCATCGGCGGCAATGGCGGCGGCAATGGTGAGGGAGGCGAGATCAATGTGAGCGTCTCTGAGGCCAAGAGTGCTGTGGGCCTGCCCCAGGGTGTGAACCTGAGCGAGGAAGACACGATGTCGCTGAGCGAGAGCATTGCCAAGATGGCTGCCGCCAGCGATCAGCTCTCACGCATGGCCGAGCTGACCGATGCCACCCAGCAATACCTGAGCCAGATGGCGGGCATCAGCGAGCAGATGCAGAAGCTGCAAGCAACGACCACGGCGCTCAACGAGGTTAGCCAGACCCTGCTGGGCAGCTACCGTGCCATCACCGACAATAGCCAGAATATCACCGAGAGCTCAACGGGATATGTGGATCAGATGCAGGCGCTCAACCACAACATCAGTGGCCTGAATACCATCTATGAGATCCAGCTCAAGAGCATCTCCTCGCAGCTCGAGAACATCGACCGCGTGAACCGCGGCCTCAAGGACATCCGCGACATGTACGAGAAGAGTGCTGCCGAGAGTGCCCACTACTGTGACGAGACCGAGAAGATGGCGCGCTACATGAAGCAGCTCAACAGCGTCTATGAGAAGATGATCAAGGCGATGACCGTCAACATGTACCGTCCCATGCCGGGAATGCCGGGCATTGACCCCGACAGCAATGACGAGAACGCTTGACGCGTAGCGCTTCATTATTCATGAAGTATAACCAAGCACAAGATTTATCGACACAATACAATTCTATTTTAAACAATAGAGAAGAAAAGATAGATGGCAACCTCTAAAAATAAGAGCGTCAACCGCATGTCGCCGCGAGAGAAGATGATTAACCTCATGTACATCGTCTTGACGGCTATGCTTGCACTGAATGTCTCGAGCGACGTGCTCAACGGCTTCAGCCAGGTGCAGGACGGTTTGACACGCTCCAACCGCACCATCACGGCGCGTAACCAAGCCCTCTATGCCCAGCTGCAGGCCTTCAACGAGAAGAATCCCGAGAAGGGCAAGGTGTGGCTTGACAAGGCGACGCAGGTGGTGGGGGAGACCGACAAGCTCTATGACTATATCGACTCGCTCAAGTTGCAGATCGTGCGCTTTGCCGATGGCGAGGAGGCCGATGTCAACAACATCGTTAACCGCGATAACCTGGATGCCGCCAGCGTGATCATGCTCTCGGCCCAGGGCGGTAAGGGCAAGGCCCTCAGGACGCGCATCGACCGGTACCGCCAGTTCGTGACCTCGTTCCTCGAGGATCCCGAGAAGCGCAAGAATCTGGAAACCGCTCTCTCGACCACGCCGCCCAAGAGTGCCGGCGTGCAGATGGACCAGAAAAAGACGTGGGAAGAGACCATGTTTGACAACATGCCCACAATCGCAGCTGTCACCCTGCTCACCAAGTTGCAGAATGATATCCGCTATGCCGAGGGCGAGGTGCTCAACCAGATGATTACTAACGTGGACTTGGGCGACCTGCGTGTGAACCTGGTCAATGCCTTTGTAGTGCCCGACTCACGTATCGTCATGCGCGGTACCAAGTACAGCGCCCAGATCGTGCTCGCTGCAATCGACACCACCCAGCGCCCCGTTGTCTATATCAACGGTAGCCGCCTGGGCAACAACAACGGCCTCTATGAGGTGGGAACGAGCAAGGCTGGCACCTATGACTACTCTGGCTGGATCGAGGTCCTGGGCCGTGATGGCAGCGTCACCCGCCGCGACTTCAAGTCGAGCTACACCGTCATCGACCCGCTGGCAACCATCAGTGCCACGATGATGAACGTCCTGTATGCCGGTATCAACAACCCCATCAGCATCGCTGTGCCGGGAGTGCCGCAGGGAAGCATCAGTGCCTCGATGACCAACGGAACCCTGACCAAGAGTGGTGAAGGCTGGATTGCCCATCCCTCCAAGGTGGGTGCCGAGTGTGTCATCTCGGTGACCGCCGAGATGGACGGCCAGCGCACCAATGTGGGCAGCACCACCTTCCGCGTGCGCAAACTGCCCGACCCGCTGCCCTTCATTTCCTATAAGGACGCCAACGGCCAGCCTGCCCGATACAAGGGTGGCAAGCCCTTCTCCAAGGCATTACTGCTGGCTGCGCCAGGTCTTGACGCTGCCATCGACGACGATATCCTGAACATCGACTACAAGGTCGTGTCGTTTGAGACGGTCATCTTTGACTCGATGGGTAACGCCATCCCCGAGCTGTCTAACGGCTCGCAGTTCTCCGAGCGCCAGAAGGCCGCCCTGCGCCGCCTGCAACACGGCAAGCGCTTTATCATTACCCGTGTCAAGGCTACCGGCCCCGACGGCATCACCCGCGACATCCCCGCTATCGATGTGATTGTGAACTAACATCATTGAAACTAATTGTACAACGAGAATATGAAAAGTCTTAGATTGATATCTGCTCTACTGCTCATCGGCTTGGCCCTGCAGGGTGGTGCACAGGTGAAAAAACGCACCGCTGGCGACTCGCGCAAGAAGGACAAGAAGGAGGGCGCCGCAGTGATTACCGATCGTCAGCAATCGTTCTACGAGGTGAGAGAACCCAGCGATGCCGACCTGCAGTGGATGAAGGTCATCTACCGGCAGATCGACTTGACCAAGGGCAAGAACCCGGCTCTCTATTATCCCGAGGAGCCCAATGCCGATGGTGAGAACCTGTTTTTCATCATCATGAGGCTGCTGGCCAATAACCAGATCTCGGCCTACGAGTACCTGGATGGCCGCGAGATGTTCACCGATGAGTTCAAGATTAAGGTGGGCGAGATGATGGACCGTTTCCACATCTATTATACCGAGGCCAAGGGCAGTACCGAGAAGAACCCGATCTACGAGTTTGAGGCTGCTGATATCCCCAGTAACGAGGTGCTCAGCTATTACATCATCGAGAAGTGGGAGTTTGACACGCGCAGCAACCAGATGAAGGCTCGTGTCGAGGCGCTCTGCCCCGTACTTCACCGCATGGACGAGTATGGTGGTGAAGCCGTGAAGTATCCCATGTTCTGGGTCAAGCTCAACGACATCCGACCCTACATGGCACAGCAGTATATCTTCACCGACGATGACAACAACCTGGCGCGTTACAGCATCGATGACTTCTTCAAGTTGAACATGTACTCGGGCGAAATCTACAAGACCAAGAACCTGCGCAACCAGTCCTTGCGCCAGATGTACCCCGAGGACGAGGCCTACAAGCATGCCCAGGACAGCATCGAGCAGCGCCTGCGCAGCTTCAACCAGGACCTGTGGGTGCCGCCACTCGAGGTGCTGCAGGCCCGTGCCGAGGCTGAAGAAAAAGCCCGTGCCGAGGCCGAAGGTGAACTTGTGGAAGGTGAAGAAGGCGCAGCCGAGGGCGAGGTCGCTGCCGACGACAGTAAGGCAGATGACGAAAAAGTCACCCGTACCACCAAGCGTGGCGCAAAATCTTCGTCCAAGAACAAGTCCACCAAGAGTAAGTCTAAAGAGAAGAAAACCAAGATCAAAGAGCGTAAACCCAAGACCAGCACGCAGACGGTCAACACTGGAGTGCGCTCGGTGCGCAACCGCAAGAAGAACTGACCTGTCGCGCACATCTCATTATCACAGCATTGCATGGAACACTTGCTCCATGCAATGCTTTTATATCGTCATTTCGATGAGAGCAAACCGCTGATGCACAATTTGTACGCTATGTAGAGACGCGAAATCTTGCGTCTCTCGTGCGGAAAAATCTTGAAAAATCCTTGGCCAAAAAGGAAAGATTGTGTAACTTTGCGGCGCTCAAAAATGAAACGGAGGTGTAAATCCTACTGTAAGAAATTGATAATCAATACATATCGACCCGAATCGCATCGCTAGGCCCGTGGCTCGCCAGCGATGTGTCATCCATGTAGAGCCGCAACCAGGATAAGAGAATCCAAACAATTAACAAACAAATAAAACAATTTTAAACAAAAACAAACTCATTATGATTATTGTTCCCGTTAAGGAAGGCGACAACATCGAACGCGCCCTCAAGAAATTCAAACGTAAAACTGAAAAGACCGGTGTCATTAAGGAACTGCGCAAGCGTCAGGCTTTTGAGAAGCCCTCAATCACCAACCGCAAGAAGATGATGAAGGCAGAGTACGTGCAGCAGTTGCGCACTCGTGAGGAGTAATACGCTTCACCGCGTTTTTCAGCACAATAAAGAGACGGAAACCGAATCAAAATATCGGTTTCCGTCATTTTTTTGGCCTAAAATTTGCAATTCACAGAAATAGTTGCTAACTTTAGCACGTCAAAAAGCAGGCTTTCCTGCTCCGTGATTCCGGGGCCCGCCTGTCATGCACCACACAATACGCCTATGAACGCAACAGTAGAACGCTTCCTGCAATACATGCGCCTCGAACGCAACCTGTCCTGGAGGACGGTGGACCTGTACCGCCGTAGCCTGGATCAGTGGGAGGCCTATATGACTGCGGGCGGACGGCCGTTGGACCTGCAATCGGTCACCGAGGGCGACATCCGCTCGTGGCTGATGTACCGTTCAGGGCAGGGTGACTGCTCGGGCACGCTGCGGCACAAGCTGCAAGCCTTGAGGGCGCTGTACCGCTACCTGATGCGCCATGGCGGGATGACAACCAATCCTGCCGCGCAGGTTGAACTCGCCAAGCTGGCCAAGCCTTTGCCCAAGTTCGTTCGTGAAAAGACGGTCGATGCTGCGCTGGATGCCGACATCGACAAGGACGATTTTACCCAGGTGCGTGACCGCCTCGTCGTGATGCTGCTCTACGAGACGGGCATCCGCCTGAGCGAGCTCATCGGCTTGCAGGATGCTGCCGTCGATGTCGTCAAGCGCGAACTCAAAGTGAGGGGAAAACGTGACAAGGACCGCATCGTCCCCTTTGGCGACGAGTTGGCCATGTGGGTGACCGATTACCGCCGGCTGCGGGCCGATGTGCCGGCCCAGTGCGGCAACCTGCTGCTCACGTCCAAGGGTAAACCCCTCTATCCCTCGCTGGTGTATCACGTCGTCCATGACTCGCTGGCAACGGCTGGCGGAACAGGCAAACTCAGTCCCCACGTGCTGCGGCACACATTTGCCACCGTGCTGCTCAACAATGGGGCTGAACTGAACAATGTCAAGGAATTGCTGGGCCATGAGAGCCTGGCGGCCACTCAGGTGTACACCCATGTGACACTGAGTGAACTAAAACATAATTATGAACTCGCCCATCCACGGGCACTAAAAAAAGGAGGTTATTATGGAAATTAAAATCAATGCCATCCACTTTGATGCAACCGAGAAACTTAACGACTTCATCAACAAGAAAGTCGAGAAACTGGGTAAGTATAACGAGGAAATCGCTAATGCCGAGGTCGTTCTCAAAGTAGTGAAGCCCGAGACGGCCATGAACAAGGAGGCATCTGTGCGGCTCAACGTGCCTCGCAACGAGGACCTGTTTGCCAGCAAGGTAGCCGATACATTTGAAGAGGCTATCGACAACTGCGTTGACGCCCTCAAGCGCCAGCTTGAGAAAGGCCGCCGCGACAGGTAACACCCAACCCCCATATCGAAGACATATCCACGCCCCCTGCCGGCACGCAACCGCCGGCAGGGGGCATCGTTTAATCCCTAAAAATAATTAGAAATAATTGCTTAAATTAAATATTTATTATATATTTGCAGCGCAAAGTGATGGGTAGTACCTATTATTGAGCAAGACATTTCATTTAACAAGGCGAGAGCGTTTTGTTTTTGACCTAATCAGAGAAAATTCGCCAAAATTTTGCACAGGTCAAAGGCAGCCTGAAACGCTCCGTCGTTGGTTGCATGGTTCGCTCATTCCCTTGGACAAGGGGCGAGGGCTTGACCATAAGGCCAAGCGTAGGGGGGGGATGACTGTTTGCAGTGCAAGGGCGTTTGGCGATGCCTCTCTGATTGGCGAACAGGCAGACGAAGTCCCTGCGCTTTCTATTTACCCTTATTTATGTTATGCCGAATTCGGGGGACATAAGAGGCACCTAAAATGCGATGAATATGAAAAAAGTCCTATTTACACTCCTATCGTTGCTATTGTTCTCCGCAGTGGCGCAAGCAGCCACCGAATATGGCTTCTATGTGGCTGGCACCATGGTCACCAGCGACAACTGTAACAACATCGTGAACAACTACATCAAGAGTGGAAGGGTGTCTTACGATCCCAGTACCAACACCCTGTTCATGCACGATGTTACCATCAACACCCAGGGCGCCTCGGGCAGCGCCAGGCGCGCTATTCAAAATAATGAATGCAGTGACCTGATTGTCATGTTTCGTGGCACATGTAACCTGACGGGGTATGATGGCCCCTGTGTCCGCATTAGGAAAAGCACAACGCTTTGGGCTCCGGAAGCAACCGATGTCGTTAACATCCACAGTGTCAACTCTGAGGGCATCTGGATGGCAACATCCAATAATTTCGCTCTCTATATTCAAGGTCCTGGCACCTTCAATATCTCGTCTGACACGAGTACGGCTCTCGAGGATGAGGACGATGGTTCGGGCATCCAACTTGATACATGGCACCAGGTGTATTTTGACAATGTGAATGCAGTATTGTCTTCTGGAGGAAACAGTGTCGCCAAGCGTGTTTCTCTCCGATTTAAAGCAGGCAGCAGCGTGAGATTCAAGGCCACTAATAATTCCAGTTATCCGGTTATTAATTTTTGTGCCTGGCAAGTCTATGGGAATGAGGCCGTCTTGGAGCCCTACGGAGCCTATTATGACTCTAATAATAGCAGCGTCGTTGATTCCAACGGCAATAGAGTCTATAATAAAGATGTCTATGTCAGCGACGACTATGTGGCCATCATCAACGCCACCAACTTCCCCGACGCTAACTTCCGCAGTTATATGCTCTCCCTCTATCCCAAGGGCTATATCACCCAGACAGATGTCAACAACCGCACATCGTTGAACATTGCAAACAAGAGTATTTCCAACCTCAAAGGCATCGAGTACTTCACCAATTTAACGACATTCTATTGCAATAATAATAACTTGACATCACTCAGTCAATTGTCTGGGCTCTCCAAAATGGATGCTTTGTTGTGTAGCGACAATCAGTTGACCTCACTGGATTTGAGCTATTTCCCGGTTCTCAGGTATCTCAATTGCAGCAATAACAAGTTGACGACGCTGAGTGCGGCTAACAAATCCACTTTGAAACTCCTCTATTGTAAAAACAACACGTTATTGACTGGGCTCTACTGCTATAACGATATTTTGACTACACTCGACGTAACGGGATGCACGGCGCTGAAAACGTTCAAGTGCTACGAGAATGCCAGTTTGGCCAGCATCACAGGCCTTGCAAACTGCACTGCCATCACCTATCTGGACTGCGAGGACTGCGCCATTACCGACCTGAGCGCCGTCAACTCAATGACCAACATCGAGAAGATCTTTGCCCGCAACAACAAGTTGACCACACTTTCAGTTACTGGCAAGACCAAGCTAACGAACCTGTTGGTCAGCGGCAACACAACATTGACCAATCTTACCTGTTATCGAAATGCGTTGACTGCGCTACAAGTGGAAGGTTGCACAGCGCTGAAGGAGCTGCGCTGCTACGAGAACGCCAGTCTGGCCAGCATCACTGGTCTGGCCAGCTGCAAGGCCATCACCTTTCTGGACTGTGAGGACTGCGCCATCACCAGCCTGAGCGCTGTCCAATCAATGGCCAATATCGAGAAACTCTATGCCCGCAACAACAAGTTGACCACGCTCGATGTTAGCCAATCGTTGTACCTGAATACCTTGAGGGTCAGCGGTAACACGTTACTGACCAATCTGAAATGTTATGGTTGTGATTTGACCAATCTCTACGTGACGGGATGCTCTTCCTTGACCTATCTCGATTGCACGTACAACAAACTAACGTCCCTCGACGTGACGGGTTGCTCTGCTCTTAATCACCTCGAGATTTATTTCAACAAGATTAGTGGTACTGGCATGACCACCTTGGTTAACAGCCTGCCCACGCGCTCGGCAAGCAATAAGGGTGTAATGTATGCCATCCATATTAATGATAATAACTCGATGACCGCAGCCCAGATCACGACTGCCCGCAACAAGTACTGGCTGCCCAAGAAGTACAATGGCAGCACGTGGGTTGACCTGACGGCCTCGACACGCGGCGACGTGGATGGAGACGGTAGCGTCAACATCAGTGACGTGACCGCCCTGATCGATTACCTGCTGAGCGGAAACGCCAGCGGCATCAACGTCAGCGCCGCTGACTGCGATCAGGACAACAGCGTCAACATCAGCGATGTGACCTCCTTGATCGACTACTTGCTGTCTGGCTCCTGGTAACTAGTGCTCGCTGCGCGAGCGGTCTAGAGTTTAGAGTTTAGGGGTTAGTGGGTAGAGAGGGCCTCGGCACTCTTGGACGTCACGCGAAGTCGCTAAATAGGTGACGCACAGCTAACTCGCTTTAACCAACATGTGAAATCATAAAACTAACAATGAAATTATGAACATTAAATCATTCAAAACCATAGCTCTGGCTGCCGTTACGATGGCGGCAATGTGCGCGCCCGTAACGGCTAATGCCCAGCTGGGTGGACTCATCAACAAGGCCAAGAAGAAAGCCAAAGAAACGGTCGAGCAAGTTGTTGACAAGAAGAAGACCGATGTGCAGGAAAAAGCCAAGGAAGAGGTCAAAAATGCTAAAAATGATGCCAAAATGAAGGCCCTTGAGACCCAACGGCCGCCCCTGCCCTGGATCATGGGATTGTCGAAGTTTAGCGAAGACACGATAAAAGAATTTGCGCGTGAAAGGCTTGGCAAACTGCCAGATGACAATGTAATCGCCCTCAGGGATTCATTGTTTGCACGCTATAAGAGCAACAAGTTATTGATGGCGGCGATGACAGAGGCCCAAATCGACGACTACCGCCTCAATGAGTCCCTAGAGAACGAGCAACAACGCTTCAACGACTTCTATAATCAATTAGAGTGGTCTATTGTGCCCTCCTTACTCTTAGGAGTGAAAGGCGAGAAACTCGATGGCGAGTCTGCGACAATGAAATATGAGAGACCACGATATCATGTTGTTGCCGGCATATCGACCTATTCGGCCTTCAAAACGGTTAAAGGTGATGTCTATTTCATGAGTGTGCTGGGCGGCACCAGGGTCTTCTTGAAGGCTAATGAAGCTGCAGAGGTGCAAGCCGCGATTGACCGCGTGCGCAAGATTATTTTGCTCAGTAAGGGCATCGGCACTTTTGCCAAGGAAGTTGGTGACAAGCCTGAGGCTCATGGCTTCCTCCCGTTCTTGGCCGAAGACTGGGTGAACCGCGTGGATGCCGCTCTGGCCAACAACAAGCCCGAGAACATTCAGTACCGCGACATGCCCAGGGCCGGCTCGATGCACGCCAAGTTCAAAGCCGAGGCTCTTGCCATCGCCAAGGCCGAAAACCCCAAGGTCATCGACGTGGTCATCACCAGCGACGACTGGGATGTGGTGATGAAGGGCGTGGTGCCTGAGCGCCGCAACATCTACGGCTACTATATCACCCAGGATGAACTCGGCAAGATCTGCACTGAGCGTGTCTGGACCCAGAAGTACCAGGGCAGTGGCAAGTATGGCAAACTCAAAGCCGGCGGTGTTGGCGTCTCGACCGACTTCTATGTGAAATAATCCCCCCCCCTGTAGCACAGTGTTTGTGCGTTTCGAGTCCTGAGGCGGATGCTTTGGGACTCGAAATTTCTTTTAGGGAACGATATAGCAGTTGGCCCAAACCCTGCGGGGCTAACGCGAATGACGCGAATTAAAACGAATTTCACGAAAACAATTGAATAACATTCGATGAAAATAACGTGCTGATCCACAACTCGAGGGTGAGCCATAACTGAATTATGAAGTGCCCCCAAAAAGTTAGACGTTAAACACGTTTATAACTCACTATGGTATTGAGCTCGGTATTGTACCGGGCTCATACCATTTAACT
>ONOU01000001.1 GCA_900319525.1 uncultured Prevotellaceae bacterium
GACTTGTCGGAGTTGAAGATGAAGACATTGAGATAGTAGTACAACAAGTCGTTGTGCAGGTCCTCGCCCAGTTCATCAAGGTAGTACACATGAGGACTCGTTATCAGGTCGTACAAGGCATCCAATATGCGGATGTATTTCTGAGTGCCCTTTGACTGCCATCTGAGTGGAATGTCAAAGTCGCCATTGTTGGAATGGTTCAAGAATGTGATAGAATCTGTTGTGGGCTTCAACAGAACATCTTTCATCTCCTCTGGGATATTTTCCTTTTGGATACGCTCGCGGAAATCGTTGGGGACAATGCGGTCTTCTACGACAGGACGATATTCCAGAATGTTCAAGTCTGCTTTCTGGAGCATGGTGTTATAGAACTTACGCTTCTTAGGATTGCTGTAAGCATCCTTCAAAATTTCAACAAGTCCCTTTTCCACATCACCGTCCACATCGTGATAATTGGACATAATCCAAGCGTGAAGCGTGTTGAATGGAGCAATGTCTTCTTTCAAGGCGGCCTTCCGGCACACGGACAGCACACTGTGGTTGTTCAAGGTGTTTTCGCGGATGCTTTCCTGCGTCTTGACTTGCAGTTTGAGGCTCGCACCGAACTTGATGTCGGCCTGCACATTCTCGCCCACAAAACTACGCTCGTAGAACAGCGATTTTGATTTGTTTGGGTAATAGTACAAGGCTTCACTCAGGATGTGCTTACCATTGAACTTGACGTCATAATCATATCGGGTGCCATCGGCATAGAATGATACGTGCATTTCCGTTGGCTCATTTTTGGTGAGCACAAAGGGTATGCAACCGCCTATTCCTACGGTTGCATCCGACTTAGGCATAACCAATAGACGGAACACCTCGTTCATGGCTATCAGCATATTCGACTTGCCGGAAGCGTTTGAACCATAGAGGATGCCTAACTTGTACAAGAACACGCCATCAGCGACCTCGGTGACAAGTTCCGAAGATGGTCCCTTGGCCACGAAGTTTAATTCCTGCTTATCGCGAATGGAAAGGTAGTTCTTTACCCAAAAATCTCGTATCATACCGCAATATTTTATCTATTATCGTAATTTTGCTACAAAAATACAAATAATTTTTGAAATGAATACCGCATTTACCGTTCATTTCCGTAATCACGATACGTTTTTATGTATATTTAACTATAAAATAGATGCCGAGATAGCAAATTTGCACCAGTTTATGCTCCGAAATTGTTATCCGATAGCTCATTCTTTCTCTTTCACATCAGCAACACGACTGAATTGGTAATAGTTCGCGATTCCCCTCTTGACGTATTCTCGCGCGCGTAATATAAATTATGGTATTATCATCGTCCTCAAACTTATACCCCAAAGCCAGTTAGGTGGTTCAAAGTAAAACTGCGACAGACCGTCGCAGTTTATCATCTCCATCGAAGGAAGCATCCACTTTAAGTCATAATAACAACTCAAATTCTGCACATTTTAGTATTTTTTGTGGTTTCATAAAGTTAAAAGTGTTAAATCTTCGACTTTTTTATCACTCATAGAATCTATGTCTTCACTTTTCTACCGTTTAACAGTGAAAGTGTTGATAGTTAATTAGTTATAGATACTCTAATTGATATGGAAAAGCGTAATTATCAATACCAATTTCTTCCAAAGAGAAGTATTTGGAAATATTAGCCTCTGTGGCTATTTTGATGATAATATCCTTGTTCATCTTTTTCAAACATTTTTATTCACAACAGACAGGATAAACAACTTTAATATAGCTATTATCTTGTGGGCCATAAGATGAAAAGCCTATTGACGTAAAAGTGTATTGCAAAAAGCGCCAGCGATAAGGCCAGGAAAGCCCATGAACGGTGAGGCATACCCGGCATCGCATTTATCCAATACCATACTATGAGTGCAGCGGGAATGACTCCTAACCACAGAGGTTTCAAATAGCCCAATAATATCAAACTGGCGAACTGGGCAGCAAATAATACAGCCAGTCCGAAGATTGTTGTCGCTCCCGGTTCATAACCGCGCACCAAGAACGGAAAGCAACCATTCACTGCACTAACCACAAGCATGTAGATAAAGCACAGTATCAACTCAGTGAGAACTATTTTGAGAATCAGTTTCATCTGCTATTTGAATTGTTTTCTTGATTGAGGATGCTCATAATGATCTGTAGTGCACCATCCCAACCCACTTCATCAATCGAGAGACTGACCTTTTCGGGGCACTCTTGAAGATAACGACCACTGGGATGCAGCTCATATTTTGTTATTTCTAATATATTGCCTTTTAATCTAATAAAGCAACTTGTGGAGTTGTGATATAGATGCTTGAATGACCGCTCCTTCAAGCGATTCAAGTAATCCTTGGTAGAAAGATCAGTACAAGCATCAACGTGCCAGCTGGCATCAAGGGCATCTTTAATTGCCTTCAACAACTCTATTTCAGTTTTGACAATGAAAAAAGGCTCCGCAGAGCGGTAGTAACCATAATCTAGGTTGTACTCCGTCACCACTTTATAGGCTGTAGCCGTCTTAAAGACGCCACATGCCTTAAAACGATCCGATTCTGAGAAATCTTCAGTTTTTTCTTGAGGCGACGATCCTTTGAAGGCTAACAATTTTTTCAAAGGTCTAACTATGTTGAAGAACTGTTTCATTATTGTAACTCCCAAAGTCCTCCATGCACATATTGGTCATGCCAGTCGTTTACAGTAACAAACCATCCATACAATGTGATCGCAATCTCAGTCAAGAAAACAGTCAATTCTACTAAAAATGTCTTGACTCGCAGGCGTGAATGAATCGTTGAATGTCTTATCAGCAAAGAAACAGCTGTCACGAGCGCCAAATAAATGGCCACAAACCCCAGATCGATCATCGTTCTCCCTATCAGGAATTCTCGCCTTCCACCATTTTGAAAGATATGTTCGGGGTTTCCAATATAAAAGATGCAGACGAAAAAGAGCAGGAAACACCCTAATAAGGTCAAGACGACGTGATAGGTATAATAAAATGTTTTCATACTGATTCATTCTTTTGTCTTGAATAGTAATTTGTAGAGGCGGAAGCACAGGAAGAAATTCAGTAATACGATTGCCGTGAGAACTGCCATACAAATGTAATCGCTGGCATGCGTTTGTTCAAGGCCAGATAGGAGGATTAGTATTACGTAAAAATGCAGCAATACTAATGACGTCAAGATGCAACAAATCAAGAGCAGCACGCTCGTCCATGTCTTGCTATTGTAGAATAATCGAGGTGCACACATCAGAATGACACAAACCGGGCACACGATACTGCTATTATATGTTGTTGAATAAAACATTGGAGCCAATAAGGCACAAATGAATCCCAATACCAGGAAATAAGTCCCAATGCGCAGTATGTTTATTTCTTTAGATGCTTTCATTTTCTATGTGGGGTCAATTCTTTCTCCAAATGAAATAAAGGATCGCACCAATAAACAAGATGATAACAGCCAATATACTCAGATTGGTTAACCATGACGGCGAATCAAAGGCAAACATCGCTGCGTATGCCCCGATTAACATGACAACAAATGTCAAACAACATTTCAAAAGTGTCTCAATTGTATTCATCAATCGTAACGTTTTTCAATTTGCGCCAAATCATTTGTCATCAATCAGTTGCCAGTGGACAGAGATGGTGCTCTCTCCCATAGTGATTGCGCTTGTTATTTCTATTGGCCAACCATTAGCGTCAAATGATGCCTCTTGCAGCTCAAACCAGCCTTCTAGTATAACTGATTCATACGAGATTCTTTCTCGGTAAAAGAAAGTCCCGTCCTCGTTGATGTGTGCAAATGCCTGATGAACCTTTTTTGAAGACAGATCGGGAATCTCTTCGTCCTCGCCTTCGGGCAGTTCCTCATCTTCATTGGTGGCATCAATATCTTCAACCTCAATGTTTTCAAAGTCTTCATCGATTTCAATCCATCGGGAGTCGCCCATGGCATAGGTGCGGCCATACTGGTCGGCCCAGGTTTTAATAACGTCTTCAAATAGTTTGCTCGCCATCTCATTGATGCCGCTATCCAATTCATTATCAATGAATAACTGTGTAGAATCTTCATCCAGCGCTTGGTTGATTCCACTTGAGACTTTAATCAGAAATTCCTTTAATGGCTTTACCAAATTTGAATAATCAATGCTGTCCACCTTCAGGCTATGGCGATTGAAGAAGAAATGAAATCCCTCGGCGCCAAAGAATGCAACCAACTGCTCAGAGTCGGGGTGATATAATTTGTCGTAAGTGAAATTATCAAGTGTCATGAACATGCCGTAATGATCCAGATCGACCGATTCCACTTTCATGTGATAATCCACCGAGGAGGAGTCAGACCTCGACTCACTAATTTCGGTCTTTACTGTGGCACGGTAGGAACGGCTGTCGCCCAAGGCAAATTTAGGCACGATGCGTACCGAGTCGGTGATGGCCGCCGTGACATCATGGAATTCAACGGCATTCTGCGCCTGAACCGCGAGAGAACCAATGAGAAAGGCTGCAAATAGAAGAAACTCTTTCATTTCGTTACCGGTTATATCGTTCAACAATGCGGATATATTATCGATTGCAAAGTTACTGCCAAATACCGAATCCAGCAAATAATCGCACTTCATTTCGTGTTTTTCAAATCACTGAAATTCAACCATTTAAAAAACAAAAAGTTCATTCAACGAAAAAGCAGTATCACGTGTAATACATTACACGGCTTGCTGCTTCTTCTTTTTGTCGCTGCTCTAGTTTTCTGCATTGGTACACGTCGCAGTCATCGAGTGCGTCCAAGCAGATCAAAGGCTTGCACCAAGCTGTTGCAAAACAATGTCCGCTAAACAATAATCGAGCCTTGTTTGAGAACCTTTAGCTCGGCGTAGCCAAATTTTACAAAATTAATTCATGCGATCGAATTATGACACAGCCTCGATTTCAAATAGAAAGACCATGCTAGAACCTCACAGAGGTTCGCAGCTTGGTCGCTAGGTATAGCTAAGCAAGTGCTTCGTGGAGGAACTTCTTGATGGCGAATCAAAATTTGAACTGAGGGATAGTATAATTAGAATAGTCTTTCTCTTCTTTGGATATTTCGTCCATGTCGAAATTAGTCTTGACGAAGAAATGTAACAAGAAAAATTCAATTCACAATTAACACACAAAAAGAAAAAAACAAAAGAAGCTAATTAAAAAACCAAAAAATGTTTGTTATATTAAACATTATTATCTATTTTTGCGCCCAATAAGATACAATTATGGGAAAGCGTACATTCGGTAAAACGATGCCAAGGGCATTGAGCCAGAACCTAAAGATCATGGGCGAGCAAATCATGATGGCCCGTAAACGTAGGCATTTGTCTATGCAGGACATAGCAGACAGGGCAACGGTGACACGACTGACTGTCTCAAAAGTAGAACATGGAGACCCAACGGTTTCTATGGGTATCTATGCGCGTGTACTCTTTGCACTTAATCTGGAAAACGACATCACTTTACTTGCTGCCGATGATGCTCTTGGCAGACAGCTTCAGGATGCAGAATTACTGAGAAAATGAAAAGAATAACAGTTTATGCAGATTTTGACTTCCTTGCAACACCGCAGGAGATTGGAACTTTGGGCTACCAACATGTTCGTGGCAAGGACCATTTTGTCTTTGGGTATTCGCGCCAGTGGCTGAAACAGCATGGTGGCATTCTGCTGAGCGGTGACCTGATGAATATCCCTTCGTTGCAGCATCCTCGTGGCAACGATAATGTATTCGGTTTCGTCAAGGATTCCTTCCCCGATCGCTGGGGACGTTTATTGCTTGACCGCAGGGAGCGACTGACTGCTCAACAGGAAGGTAGACCGAAACGTCTGCTCACTGATTACGACTATCTCATAGGTATCGAGGACTTTACACGTATGGGAGGCATACGTTACAAAGAGGAAGAAGGCGATGACTACCTCAATTCGAGTGCAAAATACCTTGTTCCCCCAATTGAACGTCTTCACGAACTGTGCGATGCTTGCCATGAGATCGAGTTGGCTGAGGAGCGTAACGTATTACCGGAACAACGCTGGCTTGACCAGTTGATTGACCCCGGAACTTCACTTGGTGGTGCTCGTCCTAAGGCCAATGTGATTGATACAGACGGAAAACTATACGTGGCCAAGTTCCCATCAAAAAAGGACTTGGAGAATACTGAACTTATTGAGCACTTCTCGCATCAACTTGCGGCCAAGGCAGGCATCAACGTGGCAAAGACGCGCACCATCAAGATTTCAAAAGACCGTGATCTGCTTCTTTCTGAACGCTTCGATAGAACAGCAGAGGGCCGTCGCATTCATTGCTGGCAGTAGCACTGGTAATGGTTATCTTGACATCGTTGATTTCATCCTTCGTGGGTGTACCGATGTACGGCAAAACCTCCGTGAACTCTATCGCAGAGCAGCCTTCAACGTTATGTTTGGCAATACAGATGACCACTTCCGCAATCATGGTTTCCTGCTCACCCCCAAAGGCTGGACACTCTCTCCTGCATACGATATCAATCCTGGAGCAAAGTCACATCAATGCCTGCTCATCAACTCATATACAGAAGAGTCTAACATCAACGCATTACTCTCTGCAAGTGAGAGTTATATGCTTGAACACCAAGAAGCATCAGAAATTATTGAGGAGGTTTGTGCCGCCATCAAAGACTGGCGCAAAACCGCTACCGAACTGCAAATACCCATCAGACTATTAGAATCATATTCCATTCGCTGGGATGAATTACTCAAGTTTAGAGTTTAAGGTTTAGAGCTTAGTGGAGAATTTTTCTTTCCAATTTCACAGGTTATTGTCTTGGAATGATGCCTGTGTTCCCTTTAGCCCCTAAACCCTAAACTCTAGACCTCAGGATTTTAAAGTGCAAAAGCTACTCTAAAATTCTGAACTTATTTTGCCTTGCGCTTGGGGACGCGCTTTGAGACGCTGATGGCGCCGGTGGGGCAGACGAGGCGGCACAGGTGGCAGCCCACACACTTGCTGCCCACGAGGCGGGGCTTGCGGTCGTCGCCAAAGGTGATCGCCTGGTGGCCGCCGTCCATGCAGGAGACATAGCAACGGCCGCAGCCGATGCACTTCTCGGTGCCAAAGATGGGGAAGACGACAGTGTCACGGTCCAGGTCGCTGGGTTTGGTGAAATTGGGCAGCTGCTCTCCCACCAGGGTTGACAGCTTGTTGATGCCACGGCTGGCCATGTAGTGCTGAAGGCCCAGCTTGAGGTCGTCGATGATGCGGTAGCCATACTGCATCACGGCGGTGCATACCTGCACATTGCTGCATCCCAGCTGGATGAACTGGAGCGCGTCTTGCCAGGTCTCGATGCCGCCGATGCCGCTCAGCCTCAGGTTCTTGAGAATGGGGTTCATGGCCATCTCAAGGATGAAACGCAGGGCGATGGGCTTGACGGCTCGTCCCGAAAGTCCCGACACGGCCCATGAGCCCGACACCTGGGCGCGTTCATCCATGGTGACGCTCTTGATGGTGTTGATGGCACTGATCGCGTCGGCTCCAGCGAAATGGGCACCGATAGCAGGGTCACTCATCATGGTGATGTTGGGTGTCATCTTGGGGATGACGGGGATGGATACCGCGTGCTTGACATAGGCGGTGAAGAAGGTCACCAGCTCGCGATCCTGTCCCACATCGCTGCCCATACCCGTCGCACGCATCTGCGGGCACGAGAAGTTCAGCTCCACGGCATCGACGCCGGCAGCCTCGGCTCTCTTGGCCAGTTCGATCCACTTTTCTTCGGTCGAACCCATAATGGATGCCACGACAATTTTTGACGGATAATTCTGTTTCAAGCGATGCAGGATGTCAAAATCGACCTCGGGCGGATTCTCGCTCAATTGCTCCATGTTGCGCAATGCGTTGAAGTCACCGTTGTCTCCCTCACGGTGTAAGACGTCAAATCGTGGCGACACCTCGTTGATGTCATCAAGGCAGATGGTCTTGTAGAAGACGCCAGCCCACCCGGCATCAAAGGCGCGTGCCACCATCTCATAGTTGGTACAGATCGATGATGAAGCCAGGAAGAACGGGTTCTCGCAGGGCATGCCGCAGAAGTCGATGGCCAGGCTCGGCAAGTCAACATGAGGTTCCTCGGGCAGCTGACTTGCTATTTCCCTGAGGCGTATAGGACGGTCGTAGTGGATGCATGCCTGTTCGGCCCTCTCCAGGTCGCTCTCGTCGCAACCTGCAATCCACTGGCGGGCAATACTCTCGTTGCCAAAACGCACGGCACGAATGGCCCTGGCCACATCACCCTTGCCGCAAGCACGGCTACACGGCGCATTCTCACAAAGCAGACAACGGGCTGCTTCTTCCTTGATGTTTAATTGCTTGTTGATCATATCTTTATTTTATACTTGATTATTATCTGTTGATGATGTGCTGCCGGCACAATCACTCGAAGCGCATTGTTGCGGTGGGCTTGATGGTCGAGATGATGTGGCTGGCTCCCAGCAGGGTGAGGTAGGACACGATGATGATGCCCACGTTGAGCATCAGCAGGGCCGGGATGCTCAGGTGGATGGGGACAAAGGGCATGTAGTAGGATTCCGGGTCAAGGCGCACGATGTGGGCATACTGCTGCAACAGCGCCAGGCCGATGCCGATGGCGTTGCCGATGATGAGGGCCTTGAGGATGAGTTTGCCCGTCAGGTAGATGAAGATGCGGCGGATGGTGCCGTTGGTCGCGCCCATGGCCTTGAAGTTGCCGATGATGCGGATGCGCTCCAGCACGATCATCAGCATGGCCGAGATGAGGGTGAAGGCGGCCACAATCATCATCAGCGTGAGGATGATGACGACATTCATGTCGAGCATGTCCAGCCAGGCGAAAAAGGCGACGTTGTTCTGATGGGTGCTTGTGACAAAAAACAGGTTCTGGCTCTCGTGCTGCACGGTGTTCTGGGCCAGCAGTGTGTACAGCTGGTAGCCACGGTTGTCAAGGTCGCGCGTGTCCTTCAGGTTCACGGCCACCTGCGTACCCGTGTCGCCGTTCCAGCCGTTGACGCCCTGCACGATGTCGATGCCGCCCACGATATAGGCGTTGTCAAATGCCTCCAGATCGGTCTCAAACACACCGCTGACCATCAGGTTACGCACCTTGACGGTACTGTCGATGAAGTAGGTAAGCACCTTGTCACCGGCATGGAGCTGCAAGCGGTTGCTGACGGTCTTGGAGATGACGATCTGGCCTCCTGTAGCCGTATCGCTCACTACTGGCGGGGCGCCCTCGATTATTTTGCTCTGGAGGTAGGAAAAGTCATATCTCTTGTCCACGCCACGCATGATGATGCCCATGAAGTCGTTATCGGTCTTGAGGATCGCGCTCTTGTCGGCCACGAGACTCATGCTCCGCACCATCGGGGCAAAAGCGCTGTCTCCAGCGATGGCCTCGAGCACCTCGCGCCCGTTGACGGTGGCATAGTTGTCGTCGATGCCCAGGGCCGCGTTGGTCACCCTCAGGTGAGCGTCAAGATTCATGATCTTGCCCGCAATCTCGTTCTTGAAGCCCATGACGACGGCGACCGACAGGATCATCACCACCACAGCCAGCACGATGCCCACCAGTGCAACAGTCAGGCTGGGGGAGACCTGTTGCCGCTCGCTGCTGAGCGTCATGCGCCGCGCTATGTACAACTCGTGATTCATTAGACGGGCGCAAAGATAGTAAAAATTTAGTTATTAGTTTTGAGTTGTTAGTTGTAAGTTTTAAGTTTTTAAGTTGGCAATCGCCTGAAGCCTAAAACCCGGCGGCCACCCTCTAGGTGTCTTGCGGCATTTTTTTGTTGGGTTGACCTGTTTTGCCGCTTGAGAATTGTGAAATTCAATTTATTTTATGTAATTTTGCACATTAAAATATTTTAACCGAACAATAAATACCGTTATGGTAAAAACCTTAATGATGTGTTTGCCGGATAATGTGTTTGCCGGGATCCCTGAGTACTCATGTCCGCAGTATGATGTGACGGATAACCTGCTGGCGATGGCAGGATGGAGCGGCGCGCTGGGCGTGCTTGTTGTCATCCTTCTCTTGTTGGTCTTGCTGCTGCTCAACAGCTGTGACAAGAGGGTGAAATTCGTTATCCCGGGCAAAGTGCTGACCACGGCATTTGTCATCGTGTGGCTGGCCGGTTTTGTTATCTACGACGTGGGCACTTACATCGGCCACAGCCGGTGGTCGCTCGTTACCAATGCGCCCATGGCCATCATGCACGCCTTTGAGATGTTTCTGGTCGAGAGTTCGGTGGACGCTATTCACGAGCAGTTCCACGACAACTGGATCTTTATGGCTTTCTTCTCGCTGGTCCATTTCCTGGCTTCAATCATTACCTTGTTGTTTGTCATCAAGCACTTCGGTTACAATATCATCGCGGGCTTCAGGATGCTGTTCGAGGCCTATGTCATGAGGAAGAAGCGGGACACTTACGTCTTCTGGGGTCTGAACGACGCCTCCTATCTGCTGGCCCGCAGCATCATTGAGCATAATGGTCCCGAGAACAGGGATTACCGCCTTATTGTCGTGAGGACTCATCACGATGGCGAGAAGACGGGCGTCAAGAACGGTATGGAGCGCCTCTTTAACTTCTTGTCGATCAACAACAACGACATGGAGCGGCTGCGTGATCTGGATTGCCTGACCACCAGCACCTATACCGATCTTACCGATGTCGCCCTGAACGGCATGGATGCCCAGCGTGGCACGGATATCCTGCGACGCCATCTCAACTTGAACCAGCTGGCCCGGATCATCGGCCGCAAGACAACCGGGAGCGTGCACATGTTCTTCCTGAGCGACGATGACAACAAGAATATCCAGGCCGTGGGCAACCTCAAGCGCGACAGCACGATCCTGGCAGCGGGCATCAATGCGGTGTTCTACTGCAAGGCCCGTTACAACAGCGTGCACCGCGTCATCGAGGACGAGCAGCATCAGGACAACATCATTGTTAAGGTCATCGACCCGTCACACATCAGCGTCGAGATGTTGAAGGAGGATGTCGCCCTGCAGCCGGTCAGCTATGTTGACATCGAGCGTGACGCGACAGTCTCGTCGGCGTTCAATGCCCTTGTCGTCGGCTTTGGCGAGGTGGGGCATGATGCGGTGCGCTTCCTCTATGAGTTTGGCGCCTTTGTCAAGACAGGCAGCGATAAGGACAATGTCGAGCGCTCGGCGTTTCATTGCGATGTGATTGACAAGAACATCCGAAATCTGGCTGGCCCCTTTGCCGTGAATGCGCCGTCGGTGTCCCAACAGATGTCCTACGGCTACGAGTCGGCGGCTCATCCCACCCTCATCACGCTACATGATTTAGATATCCACAGCGTGACATTCTACAACCACATTGAGCGGATGATCAAGGAGCTCAACTATGTGGTGATTGCTCTCGACGATGACGAGGAGAATGTCTCGCTGGCGGTGCGCATCTTCAGGCTAGCGATCAGGTATCGCGACAACATGGAGCACTTCCGCATCCTGGCCAGGGTGAGGAATGATGACGGAGGCCACCTGATGAAGATTATCGAGCACTACAACCGCCTGTGGGCTGCCGAGTGCGCGAGCGACAAGCCAGGACACCTGCACCAGCTTGTGGTGGACAGCTACGAGCAGCGTTGCGAGCCACTTACGCTCTTTGGCCTGAGTTCCTCAATCTACACTTGGAATAACGTGGTGAGCGAGAACTTGAAGAGCCAGGCAATCAGGTTCAAGGAAAAATATGTCAACACGCTCGCTGCGACGGGTGTCAATCGCCCCGACTGGAATATGGAGCACAACGAGCTGATGCAGCTCACCGACGAATTCAAGGGCTTCTCGCCCACTTACTCGGGAATCATGAGGCTGCGCCGCGTACAGCGCCAGAACATGAGTAACTGCTTCCATCAGTTCACCAAGCAGATGCTGGCCTCGTGTGCGCTGGGCGACAGCAAGATGACCTTGCTCAAGCACTTGAGCCGCGCAGTGAACGAGACGGCCTACCAGTGGCAGGGGCATGACCCCGATGGGGACGTCGTCAAGGTGCTTGACGTGCTTGCCCAGACCGAGCATCTGCGCTGGATCGCATCGCACGAGATTCTGGGTTACCGCGACGACGGCACCGAGGCCGACAAGGACGAGGCACGGCTGCTGCATGGCTGCCTCAAGCCATGGAATCAGCTGTCAATACCGGTCAAGAGCTATGATTACAACGTCGTGGACGTTTCACTTGGCATCGCTAACAAATAAAGTCGGAATAACGCAAATAATGAAGTTGAAGAGAACGATATCGTCGATGGCATTTGCCCTGGTCATGGTCTTGAGCGTGACGGCACAGACCCAGTCGGGCATCGTCAAGTCACGTGGACGCATGATAAATGGCCAGCACGTGCATGGACAGGGGCTCGCGGGCGCCACGGTACAGATCAAGGGGCGTGCGAGTGTGCTGGTCAAGGACAAGAGCGGGGCCTTCTCGTTCCCGATTAATTCCAAGCAGTTTGTGATTCTGTCGGTGAAGAAAAACGGCTACCAGCTGGTAGATGTCGACGCGGCCCCCAAGACCTATAACTACTCTACAGCCCCCATCTACCTGATTATGGAAACACCCGCACAGCAGATGGAGGACAAATTGGCTTCGGAGCGCAAGCTGCGGCGCACCCTCACGGCCCAGTTGCAGAAACGTGAAGACGAGATTGAGGCCCTGAAGGAGCAGAACCGCATCACCCAAGAGCAATATCACAACGCCCTGCAACAGCTGTACGATCAGCAGGAAAGCAACGAGAAACTGGTCAGCGAGATGGCCGAATACTATTCCCGCATCGATTATGACCAGATGGATGAGTTTAACCGCCAGGTGAGTGAACTGATATTGGCCGGTGAGTTGACACGGGCCGACTCGTTGCTGCGCAGCAAGGGCAATATCGACGAGCGGATAAGGAAGCTCAACCGGCATCATGACGCCAATGTGGAGATGCGTCAGATGCTTGAAAAAAGCGAGCTGGCCGAGCAGTTGACCCGCGAGGACGTGGCACGGGACTGTTTTAACATGTATCGCCGCTTTGTCCTGGGCAATGAACCTGACTCGGCATTGTGCTACATTGACAAGCGTGCCGGTCTTGATACCACCAATCTGCAGTGGCAGGCCGATGCCGTGAGTTATCTCATCAAGAGGGGACTTCCGCAACTGGTTGCCCCCTATAGCGGCAGGGTGATGAACGCCGCCAGGACTTTGGCCGGTGATGCTGACGCGGAGCAACGCTCCCTGTTGGCCAAAACGCTCAACAACATGGCGTTGTCCTACTCCGACTCTCCGACCTATAGCCGTGAGGCCACAGCGCTCTTTGAAGAAGCTCTGACTCTGTTCAGGGGGCTGGCACGTGACGATGCTTCGGCTTTCGCTCCCCATGTGGCATCGACGTTAAACAACCTGGCCGTGCATTATTCGAGAATAAGCAATGACTACAACAAGATAGAGACGCTGTTGCGCGAGGCGCTGCAGACCTACGACACTCTCCTCGCCGAGGATTCGATGACTTATCTGCCGATTACGGCTTCGATATGGAACAACATGGCGCTGCTTCTTGATGAGACAGGGCGCGACGGCGAATGTGAGCAGGCTTACTCACGGTCACTGGACTTGTACAGTCAAGTGAAAAAGGAAACCGATGCCTATGACGCCGACTATGCTGCCGCCCTCAACAACCTGTCGGCCTATTACTTCAACAAGGGCAAAAATCTGTACGACAGCCGTAATCTGCTCAACGAGGCCATTGAAATCTATCGGCGTCTGTCAGAGCTCGACGCGCCAAAGTTCGCTCCCATGCTGGCAGTCGCCCTCAACAACCTGTCGGTTCAGGACTTCGCGTTCAACAAGACCGTGGAAGGCGAGAATGCCTTTAACGAGTCGCTCAACATATACCGCAACCTGGTCGGGAACACTTCCAGTTACTATCTGGCCAAGCTGGCAGGTGGACTGTATGAACAGGCCATCAGGTATTACCAGCATGACGACTTGGAAAAGAGCGAGGCCCTGTTTGCCGAGTCGCTCGAAGCCTACAGGAAGCTTGCCGCAGGCAACAACACCCTGTTTGCGCCCCAAGAGGCCAAGCTGTTGCGCAATCTGGCTAATGTGTACGACAAGCGGCAACGCTGGCAGGAAGCCGGCGAACTGTACCAGGAGGAATTGGCCATCAATACCGAGCTGGCAAGGGAGAATCCCGATGAGTACACTTCCCACTTGGCGCGTACCTATGGCAACCTCTCCAATCACGCTATCTTGAAAAGAGATTTTGCCCGTGCTGTGGACTATGCCCGCTCTGGTCTGGAACTCGACGACACGCGGCTCTTTATTCAGGCTAATCTTGCGGCAGCCCTCCTGTTTATGGGCGAAACTGACCAGGCTCAAGCGATCTACACGAAGTACCGCAATGAACTGCGCGACACGTTCCTTGACGATTTCACGCAGTTCGAGGCCCTGGGTATCATACCCGCCGGCGTGATGGACGCGGTCAATCAAATCAAGAAATTATTAACAAATAACAAATAAACCTTTAAAACAATGAAACGTATTATTTTAGCAGCAGCAGTTGTAATGGCCTGTTTCGCATCGGCACAGGCGGTGGACGGTAGTGAAATGAATGGGCAGGTGAGAAGCAACCCTGACACTACACGTGTGATGAGCCTCGAGGAGATCATCGCCCAGGAGTCGATGTCCAAGTATGAAAAAGATAATGCCGACCGTCGTAACAGCATCTGGGGTAAGAACACCTACCTCAATTTGGCTTACAGCTTGAGCCACAAGATGTCGTCCGACGAGTTCCCCTCCAAGTCGTCATTGCTGTCGGCCGAGTATGAGCCCAAGTTTGGTGTCGCCCTGCAGTGGGGACACACGTTCAATTTCCACAAGAAGCCCATAGGCAATGTGCTCTTCATCGGCTTGGATTACACCTGGATGGATGCTGAATTCAATCAGTTTGACCAGGAAGCCGCTCCCGTGGGATATGAGGTGGGTGAGCAGGTGCGCTGCCTGCCCTGGCACAACAAGAAGATGACCATCAGCTACGGCATGAACATCGGTCCGTCGCTCACGTTCTACCCCTTCACGTCATTAAACAAATCGGGTGCCGACAACATCAGGCTTCAACTCTATTTCCACGTCGGCTATAACGCTGAGCTCGCCTGGATCAAGGAGGCGATTATCGATGGTGGTGAGTATAAAGACGGATATGCCATTGGCCATGGACTTTATACGGCCTTTGGTGGCAACCTGTCATGGAACTTCATCGGTGTGGGTTATGAGATCCGTAACGACAACAAGTTGAAATTCAAGGCTACCGATGATAAATACAAGACCGGTACCCTGGAGATGAAGGAAGAGACGAGCCGCGTGTATCTGCAGTTCAGGTTCTAAACGGTCTTGGAATCCATGAGAAAAATCATTTTGCTTGCATTTCTGAGCCTTAGCTGGGTCGCATCGGTGATGGCTCAGAACACCAATGCCGCGTCAGGTAAGTGCAATGGTGACGTCCAGTGGTCATTTGATGGCAGGACGCTGTTCATCATGGCCAATGATCCCAAGAAGCAGGTGGTCAGCATGCCCGACTACGACTTGTCAAAGAATATCGCTCCGTGGGTGAAGCAGAAACTCTCGGTGCGGAAGGTCGTCTTTGGCCACTCTGTGGGCAATATCGGCTCTTGTGCCTTTGCCAACTGCGAGGACCTGACCACAGTGGAGTTTCAGCATGCGTTTGTGTGGGAAATCGGTTGGGGCGCTTTCTTGAATTGCCGCAACCTGTTCAACATTTCAATTCCCGTTAATGTCAAGCGCATCGGCACTATCGCGTTTGCCAACTGCTCTTCGCTCCGTTCTGTCAGTATCCCCAACCTTACCAGGGTCGAGGACCAGGCTTTCTTGTCGTGTGAGAATCTTAATCTGATCGAGATTGGCCAGAATGCGCTCCTGGGCAAGGCTGTGTTTGCTACTGCCGTCGATGAGAATGGAAAGACGGTCTATAAACCTTATGCTGGCGAAATCAGGGCATTGCCCCGCAATATCAACACCGATAATAGCATCGAGTATGGCTTGAGTACCGAGTCGGTGGCGATTTGCCTCAAGCAGAACTCGCCGCTGCTGATGTATCAGCGGTCGTCTGACGTGGATACACAGATTCCTGACGCCATGTTGATCCGCAACGACACCTATGCGCTGATCATCGGCAATGAGCATTACCGCTTTGTGGCCGATGTCCCGTTTGCCCAGAACGACGCTATGGTCTTTGCCGAGTATTGCAAGAAGACGCTGGGTATTCCCGCTTCCAATGTTCACTTGTGTGAAGACGCCACCAAGCACATGATTCTCGAGCAGGAACTCATGGATTGGCTTGGCCACGATATCGATAACCGCAATTTCAAGAAGCTGATTGTTTACTATGCCGGTCACGGTGTCCCCGATATCAAGAATCACAACAAGGCTTATCTGTTGCCTACCGACGTGTACGGAACAAAGCCCGAACAGGGTATCGCCCTGGATGATTTCTACGCTAAGCTGGGTGGACTTGGCTTTGAACGTGTGACCGTCTTCCTCGATGCTTGCTTCAGCGGTGTGAACCGTGACAACGAGGGCTTGAGCATTGAGCGCGCTGTAGAGGTTGAGGCCGAGGATACAAAGCCGGTAGTGGGCAATCTGATAGTGATGGCCGCCGCTCACGGCAACGAGACGGCACAGGGCTTCCAGGAGGAGGGCCATGGCCTGTTTACCTATTACCTGCTCAAGGAGCTGAAGGACACGCAGGGTATGGTCTCCTATGGCAAGCTCGTCGATAATATCGAGAAGAACGTCAGCAATGTCGCGCCCACGCTTGATTTACGCAAGAAGCAGACACCCAGGGCCTTTACTTCCTATCCCGATAATTCGTGGCGAAAGTACTCGTTCTGATGTGATGGATATCCAGCGGCATCACTGGATAAACGTGAAGATAAGAATCAAGAATAACAAGCATGGAATCGTCTGATCAACAAGTCGCGATGGAGGAGCAGCAGTACAAATACTATGCCTTCATCAGTTATAACTCCAAGGACACCGAGTGGGGCAAGCGGGTGCAGCGCAAGCTGGAGCATTACCGCATGCCGGCCACCCTGTGCCATGAGCGCGGATGGAATCGCACGCCCATTAGGCCGGTGTTTTTTGCACCCACCGATATTCAGCCTGGCGGGCTGGACGATGAGTTGCAGGAACGGTTGCGCGCCTCCAGGAACCTGGTCGTCATCTGCTCTCCCAACTCGGCTCAGTCTGACTGGGTGGGAAAAGAAATAGAGTTTTTCCACAGCCTGGGACGCACGAGCAATATCCACTTCTTTATCGTTGATGGCGTGCCCCACAGCGGCAATCCTGAGACCGAGTGCTTTAATCCGGTCATCGACAAGCTGGGACTCCCCGAGATCCTGGGCGCCAACATCCACGAGCGCAACTACCGTTGGCCGTGGCTCAACAAGGAGCGGGCCTATGTGCAGCTGGTTTCTAAACTGCTGGGCGTGGAGTTTGATGCGATATGGCAGCGGCACAAGCGGCTCCTCATCCGTCGTGCCATTGTCGGCATGCTGGCGTTGCTGGCGGTCATCGCGGCACTGGTGGCGGTCTGGGTGGCTAACCAGCCGTTTAACACAACTGTGACGCTCAACGAGGCCTCGGTACACAATGCTGAGCTGCCTCCGTTACAGGATGCGGTAATAACCCTGGAACTGGGCAATGAATCCAAGTGCGACACGGTTGCTACGGTAGCCGACCATTGCCTGTTTACCAACATCCCGCACAGTTTCCTGGGGAAAGAGGTGAAACTCACCTTTGTCTGCAACGATTTCCTGCCGCTGGACACGACGCTCACCCTCGACCGTGATTTGACCCTCGACATCCGCCGCAACCCGTCGGTCTATGGCGATGTCAAGTTTGGCTTGTGGAATCCCGAGACCGAGACATTTATCGGCGGAGCGAAACTCGAGATCGCTGGGCAGACGGTAACGACAAACGCCGATGGCCAAGTCTCCCTTCATGTGCCGCTTGAGCAGCAACGCCGCAGTTATCAGGTCAAGGCCGCATTCCCGCTCTATAACGACGTGATCACCATGCCTTGCGGCGAGAATGACGTAATTGAGGTATTATAAGAACCGTAATCAAGATGAACCGAGACCAATATAATCCGCAACCGGTTGACACAAGCGACGTCAGCCTGCCCCCACAGCTCGAAGCCCTTATCGAGCGGGTGGCAATGAACGTGCATGAGGTGTGGGCCAGCTCCCGTAAATCGCAGGGCTGGACCTATGGCCCCTACCGTGATGATAAACTCAAGACCCATCCATGCCTGGTCCCCTACGAGGAATTGCCCGAACAGGAGAAACAATACGACCGTGATACTGCAGTGGGGACATTGAAGTTAATCATGAAATTAGGTTATGAAATCTCTAAATCAACCGACATTTGACCTGGCATTTAATGAAGTATGAATAGAAAACGTATAGCATTTTTACTGGTCGCGCTGTTGACCCTTGTGTTCACCGCGCAGGCCCAGGTGGTGAAACTGGCCATCCTGAGCGATGTGCACGTGTCTCCGGGTAATGCCAACGAAGGCAAATTGCGCGAGGCTGTGGCCGAGATTAATGCCTTGAGCGTTGACGCCGTGATGATGACAGGCGACCTGACCAACGAGGGCAGTGACGTGCAGCTGCGCAACATCAAGGGCATTCTGGACGGTATTACCCATCCGCTGTATGTGATTCCGGGTAATCACGAGAACAATTGGAGCCAGAGCGCCTGCAAGACCTTCAGCGACCTGTGGGGCAGCGACCGCTTTGTCTTCACGGTCGGACACTTGGTGGTCGTGGGCATGAACTGCGGCCCGTTCATGAAGATGGGCGATGGACACATCAAGCAGGAGGACCTCCTGTGGCTCGACAGCACGCTCACAGCGATGGTCAAGCCGGGAATGCGGGTGCTGAGCGTCAATCATTACCCCATACTCGACGATCTGGACAACTACCGCGCCTATGTGGACATCCTCAAGAAGTATCCCGTCATCACCCACCAGTGTGGGCATTACCACAGGTGGCGCCTCTATGAGACCGACGGGATCAATGGCGTGATCGTGCGGGCACTTGACATGGGTGGCGGCAACTATGGCTACACGTTGATGACCATCGACCTCGACCGCCAGTGGATTGAGGTTTATAACAAGGTCATCGGCAACGAGCCCGAGGTGATGTTCTCTTACCGCATCAATCTCGACTATTACACGACTGAATTGCCTCAGGAGCCCAATGTGACCCCCGCGGGCTTTGACATCCAGCGCGTTGTGGCCGATAACGCTTCCATCTTTACCCGTGTGGGGGTGGACGCCAAGAATCTGTACTTTGGCAATTCGCTGGGCTACTGCAAGGCTGTGGACAAGAGGTCGGGCGAGCTGCGTTGGCAATACAAGACCGGTGCGATGCTGTTTTCTCGTCCTGCCGTGAGCGATAAGTACATTATTCTGCCCACGAGCGACAAGCGCCTCGTCTGGTTGGACAAGAAGACGGGACAGGCGCGCTGGCAGTATGAGGCCGAAGGCCCCTATGTGGCCGACGGCATCGTGGCTGGCGGAATCCTTTATCAGGGCGGTTACAGGACTTTCCAGGCTTGGGATGTGAAGCGCCACCGCCTCTTATGGCATTACGACAGCATCAACAATTATTGTCAGGCTGCCCCCGTGGTAGATGGTGGTGACGTCATCTTTGGCGCTTGGGACACCTGGCTCCGTTCACTCAACCGGCAGACGGGCGCCTTGCAATGGCAGTGGAACAATGGCAAGAACGCTAATCTATACAGCCCGGGCAATGTGGTGCCTGTCGTGACGTCCCAACGTGTCGTCATCGTCGCTCCTGACCGCGTGACCACGGCGATCGACCGCAAGACCGGATCGCAGCTGTGGCGCGAGAAAAACGGGAACAAGGTGCGCGAGAGCCTGGGACGCAGTGCCGACGGCAAGGTGGCCTATGCCAAGACCATGGACGGTGAACTCGTTGCCATGAGCACGGGCGATCAATACAATCACTTATGGACGGTGGATTTGGGTTTTGGCTATGAACACGCGCCGTGCATTGTCCTGGAGCATGACGGCTTCATCTACTGCGGCTCACGCCGTGGCATGCTGGCCGTTGTCAATGCATCAACACACCAGTTAGAGTTCACTTATCGTTTGGGCACCAGCGAGGTCAACGGCTTTGAGGTCGATGAGCGGGGCGACATCTATTGCTCTCTCATCGAGGGCACCATCTGGCGCATCCGCCACTAAAAACCAGCCACCTAAAAAAGCAAGCGGCTCTCTTGGCCATTAGGTCATGAGAGCCGCCTGTTATGGTTTGACAGATGAGGAGGCTTAGTGGGCCTCGGCGATGAGCTCGATCTCAACGAGGGCACCCTTGGGCAGGTCCTTAACGGCAAATGCGCAGCGGGCAGGGTAGGGAGCGGTGAAGAACTCGGCATAAACCTCATTCATGGGGCCAAAGTTGGCAATCTCGCTAAGGAAAACGGTTGTCTTGACCACATCCTTGAGGTCGAGTCCCTCGCTCTGCAGGATGGCGCGGGCGTTCAGCAGGCTCTGGCGGGTCTGTTCCTGTACACCGCCCTCGGGAAATGCTCCCGTCTCAGGAATGATGGGCAGCTGGCCCGATACAAAAACGATGTTGCCAGTGCGGATGGCCTGGCTGTAAGGTCCAATGGCAGCAGGTGCCTTGTCGGTGTTTAATGCTTTCATTGATTTGCTAAGATTTAAATTAGAAATTAATAGTATTATAGATGCAAAATTAGTTTAAAATTCCGGATTAGCGGCATTGTCGGCCTCACTTTTTACCCTCCAGGACCACATTACGCTTGGTCAGCACCTCAATCGGGCTGGGATAGCGGGATGCCGTCGGCTGCAGCGGCTTGCTGCTGTACATGACAAACCGTTTCCACCGTTCGTCGCCCATGCCGGCCTGCACAAAGTCGTTCCTGTGGTAACCGTTAGCCTCGAGCAGGGCGATCATCTCGTCGTTGTTGCTCTCGACAAACGCCGCGTCACACTTGTGCCGCTTCACGGCATTGATCTGGTCATCGACCATCGCCTGGGTATAGCCCATCTGCAGGCTCCAATATTTGCAGGCTGGCAGCGCATCTACGGGCACGCCCTCGCCATGGTCATGGCACATGAGGTAGAGCACCCGGGGCTGTTCATACTGGCTCAGCAGCGTGGGGTAGTAATACCAGATTGCGCGGTCAGGCAGCTGCTTGGCAAAGAGTGACTTGTGCTCCACGGTGCCGAACAGCAGCGCCAGCACGCCCACGGCCAGCACACCCGTGACCGCCCACCAGCGCAGCCACCGCGACAACGCCTGCGTGACGATGCCTGCGGCCAGCACGGTGAACAGCGACAGCACGTTCAGGTAGATGCGGTCGGTGCCATTGAGCAGTATCACCGCCATGAACCACAGCAGGGTGATTACCGCCATGAGCCATCCCTTGCCGATGGTCTTGCAATAGATGACCACGCTTGCGATCACGCCCAGCGTGAACAGGATGACGCGTTTGCCCAGGAACATCAGCAGCACCTGCTTGACGGTGATCTCCTCACCATGCATGTTGTCAAACGTGTTGAACGTGTTCAGGAAATACTCGTTGATAAAGTCGTCAAGGCAACCCTTCCAGGCCAGCCAGCCTATCATGGGCAGGATGGTGAGGGTGCCCGCCAGCGCACACCAGCCCAGCGCCTTCCAGGGCGAGTAGCCCGTGCGGCGCGGCACCACCAGGCACCAGTAGGGGATAAAGACGGCCAGCATCAGCGTGCAGCTGTATTTGATCAGGAAAGTGGCCCCCAGGGCAAAGCCCAGCAGCAGGGCGGTGGACTTGACAAAGCGGTGCCCCTGTTCACGTCCCACGTTATAGCGCAGGAAGCGGTAGAGCAGCGGCAGCATGAAGGCGTAGCAGTAATCCTCGGCTCGCACCTCGATGTGCGTCAGCCCGCTCAGGAAGAAGACGGCCGACAGCAGCACCGCTACCAGCGCCAGCCGCGTGTCGCGAACAAACAGCCTCGCACACTTGTAGCACTGGTAGAAGATGAAGGTGTAGAGCACACACGACAGCCAGTACAGCCCTGTGTAGTCATGCGGACTGAGCAGGTAACCGATGCCATGAATGAGCCACAGCAGCGGTCCCTTGCTGTCGGCAAAATCGACATAGGGTGTCATCCCGTTCATCCACGCCTTGCCGCACAGGTAGAACCAGATCACGTCATGGTGCTGCCACAGGTCATACAGGTAAGAATCCCACGACACCACCATCAAGGCCATCACGGTAAAGCATCCGATGGCTATCAAGGCCCAATGGTTGATTTTCTGTTCACGAGTAATCATCATGCCACAAAATTACAAAATATCTCTCTATCACCCAATGGCTAACCCCAAAAAATGACCTGCGCACTCCCTGGCAGAGCACGCAGGCCATCTAATGTTTTCAACTAGGGTTATTTAGAGTGTAAGCTAAGAAAAAACTCTACCCCCTAAACTCTAGACCCTAGACCTTTAGCTGCACATCGTGCAACTAAAATAATTACTTCTTGATGCCCATCTTCTTGGCGATCTTGGCGGGGATGGCATCCTTGTGCACCAGGATGTTCAGGGTCTTGGCGCGGAAGAAGGCCTCACTGCAATAGAAGTAGCCCTCATACAGCTGGTTGGTGTCCCAGCTGTTCTGTACCTTGAAGTACTTGTTGCCTTCCTGGTCAACGGCCTTACCCATGATCACCATGCCGTGGTCGTCGGTGGTCTCCTTGTTGTCGAACATCTCCTGACGCTCCTCGGGGGTTACCCACTGCTCCTTAACCGGGCCCTTGATGTCCCACAGCTCGGCCTCGCGGTCCTTGTCGCTGAGCTGAGCCCAACGAGCCATGTCGGTACCTGCTGCATCGGGAACTTCCTTCTTCACGGGCAGGATGGCGTAACCATTGCGCCACTTGAAGCCTTTCTCGCTAACGTCAGAACCCCAAGCGATGCTGTAGCCGTTGTCGATGGCATAGTTGGCAATCTCGAGCAGCTCATCGATGGGTACATTCTGATAGCTGGACCACAGCCAGTTGTCGGCCACCTCAAGGACGAAGGGCTGATAGTAGGGGTGGTGGGTAAACGATGCAATGGGTACATAGTCGTCCATGTTCAGGCCCAGGCTGGCAGCCCAAGTCTGCGGGGTGTAGCTCTTGCCTTCATACACGAAGTTCTCGGGCATCTTGCCCATGTAGCTGTCCAGAATGGCCTGCAGACCGTCCTTCCACGCGGGAGTGAGCTTGCCGCGGCTGTTCTTGTTGATGGTGCCAACATAGCCGCTCAGCAGTGAGGTCAGCTCGTGGGTGTCAAATTTCTTGTCGCCATAGGTCATGCCGGTGTACACCTCGTTGGGCACCATACCGTATTTGCGCCATACGTAGGGAACGTCCTCGGCAGCGCCACCCTCGGCAAAGTTGATCGTGCCATCCATGCGGATGTACTTGATGGCCTTGTCATAGTAGCAGTGGTTAACCACGAAGCCCTCGCTCAGGTGAACCTCCTTGCCGGTGATGCGCAGGATCTCGTTCTCGAAGAAGGAGTTGGTCGAGTAGCACCAGCACGTACCGGACTTGTTCTGGTCCTTGACGGGAGTGTGACGGATAACCTTGGTGTCGGTGAACTTGAAACCGGTGCTGTCGGGGACAACAACCTTGTCATCGGCCATCATGTTGAACGAAATAGCCGACGCGAGCAATAAGAATAAAAATTTCTTCATAAAAATTGAGTTTGTTATTAATGTTTAGGTTAATTGTGTTTCTTGTTTATAACTCGCAAATGTAGTAATTATTTTTTGGTTTTTATCCTTTTCGGGAGAAAAAATGATAAAAAGTGCCTCGTTGATGTCCATTTGAACACAACGAGGCTTGGTTTTTTCTCGAATCAGATAGATAAGATTTGATTGATGATAATGTTTTCTCCAATTGTTATGAATCAGTATGATGCCGCAAAGATACAAATTATTTCTCCATTACACGAAAAAACACTAATTTTGTGCCTATGATTTATCCCTCAACTTTTGAGACCAAGATTGGCTTTGATGCCGTCAGGCGGGAATTGGAGCGACACTGCGTGAGCGCGCTGGGAGCGGCCAACGTGCCGCTGTTGCGTTTCTCCAACCGTCGTGACGAGGTGGTACGCTGGCTTGAAGAGACCAACGAGTTCCTGTCTATCCTGCAGACTGGCAAGGAGTTTCCGCTGAGTTATTACTTTGACTTGCGCGTGGTGCTGAAAGAGATCGCGACACCGGGCACATTCCTGTCGGCCGAGCGCTTGTTTGACCTGCAACGCCTGCTGGTCACGGTGAGCCAGGTATTGCGCTTCTTCAACTCGGGCAACGATGGCAACACGACCTATCCGCGCTTGAGCGAGCTCACCAGCGGCATGCAGGCCTTCCCCGAACTGAGCACCGCTATCGCTCATGTCCTGGACAAGGCGGGTAACATCAAGGATACGGCGTCGCCCCACCTGCATGAGCTGCGGGTGTCGATCGCGCGCGTGACCAGCAGCATCAACGGCACCCTGCGCCGCATCATCGCCCAGGGCAAGCAGGACGGCATCCTGGACAACGACGTGCAGCCCTCGTTGCGCGATGGCCGCCTGGTATTGCCCGTGAGCGCGATGAACAAGCGCAAGCTCCACGGCATCGTCCATGACGAGAGCGCAACAGGAAAAACCGTGTTTATCGAGCCTGACGCCATCGTCGAGGCCAACAACCGCATCCGCGAGACCGAGGCCGAGATCGCCCGTGAGATCATCCGCATCCTCACCGAGGTGACTGACCTGATTCGCCCGCATCTCGCCGAATTGGCCAGCGTGCTGGAGACGCTGGGACAGTTGGACTTCATTCGTGCCAAGGCGCTGTTTGCCAAGGATGTGGGCGCCCAGATGTGCCACATCGACCGCAAACCCGTTGTGGAATGGTACACGGCCATCCATCCCGCCCTGATGCTCTCGTTGCGTGCCCAGGGCAAGGAAGTGGTGCCCCTGAACATTAACCTGAATCGACAGGACCGCATCCTCGTCATCTCGGGACCTAACGCCGGCGGCAAGTCGGTGTGCCTCAAGACGGTGGGCGTGGTGCAGTATATGATGCAATGTGGCCTGCTGCCCACACTGCGCGACAATTCCCACATGGGACTCTTCCGCGACATCTTCATCGACATTGGCGACCAGCAGAGTATCGAGAACGACTTGAGTACCTACAGCAGCCACTTGCAGAACATGAAGCTCTTCCTCTCTAAGGGAGGCCGGGAGACGCTTATCCTCATCGACGAGATGGGTAGCGGAACCGAGCCGCAGATTGGCGGTGCCATCGCCCAGTCCATCCTGGAGCAACTCAACGAGCACCAGGTGATGGGCGTGGTCACGACCCACTACCAGAACCTCAAGCACTTTGCCGACGAGACCGATGGCGTGGTCAACGGAGCCATGCTCTATGACCGCCAGCGCATGCAGCCCTTGTTCCAGCTGTCGATGGGTTACCCCGGCAGCTCGTTTGCCATCGAGATTGCCCGCAAGACGGGGTTGCCGCAACAGGTTATCGACAAGGCGAGCGAAATCGTGGGCAGTGACTACATCAATATGGACAAGTACCTGCTCGACATCGTGCGCGACCGCCGTTACTGGGAGAACAAGCGCCAGGACGTGCGTGCCAAGGAGAAACGCCTCGACCAGATGATTGCCGACTATGACGATCGTCTTGACAACATCCGTGCCGAGCACCGCCAGATTATCCATGACGCCCGTGCCGAGGCTCAGGAAATCCTGCAAGGCAGCAATGCTCAGATTGAGCGCACGATCAAGGAAATTCGTGCCCAGCAGGCCGAGAAAGAGCGCACCAAGGAATTGCGGCGGCAGCTCGATGAGTTCAAGCAGCGATTGAATGCCAGTGAGCCCGAAGCCCCCGAACGGCTCAAGGAACTCACGCCCAAGGACAAGGCCCACCGCAAGCAGCCCAAGAAGAAGGCGGCCCCCAAGCCCATGGCCAAGGATCGACCCTTGCAAGCGGGAGACAATGTCGTGCTCAAGGGCACAACCACCGTGGGCTCGCTCATCAGTATAGATGAGAAATACGCCCTGGTGGCCTTTGGCAACATCAAGACACGTATCGAGGCCGACAAGGTAGAGCGCACCATGCGCAAGGAGAAGACGCCTAAGGCCGAGTCGCTGGGCCGCTCCACGACCGACGAGATAAGAGCCCGTCAGCTGAACTTCAAGCCCGATATCGACGTGCGTGGCATGCGTGCCGATGAAGCCTTACAGGCCATCACCTATTTTATAGATGACGCCATCCAGTTCAGCGCCCAGCGCGTGCGCATCCTGCATGGAACAGGAACGGGCGCGTTGAAAGTGGCCATCCGTGAGTACCTGCACACGGTCAACGGTGTGAAGTCTTTCCGTGACGAACATGTGCAGTTTGGAGGTGCGGGCATCACCGTTGTGGATTTGGAATAAATAATTCAAGTTTCTAAAAGTAGTCCGGCTGCTTTTTAAAACTTGAGGTTAATAATTATCAGACAATCAATTATGCTGGAGAATAACATATTTTTCAAGGATTTCAAGACATCGGGTGGCTTAATTCCGTTTGACCGCATCACGACGGCCGATTATGAGCCGGCCATTCGCCGTGGCATTCAGGAGCACGAAGCCGAGGTCGAGGCCATTACCGGCAACGGGGCCGAAGCGACATTCGAGAACACCATCGTCGCCCTCGACCGTGCTGGAGCGACATTGAACCGTGTGCTGGGCGTGTTTTATCCCATGCTCTCGGCCAATGCCGATGATGCGTTGATGCAGGTGAGCAATCGCATGGCTCCCGTGCTCAGCGAGCACTTCAACAGCATCACGCTCAACGAGCGCCTGTGGCAGCGGGTGAAGTATGTGCATGACCACTTTGATGCCTCGAGACACGATCAGGAGGATGCCATGCTGATGCGTGAGACCTATGATGGCTTTATACGTAGCGGAGCCAACCTGCAGGGTGCCGATCGTGACCACTACCGCGAGTTGTCCAAGCGCCTGACCGAGTTGACCTTGAAATTTGACCAGAATGCCCTCAAGGAGACTTCACGCTATGAGTTGTGGCTCAGGGAGGATGATCTGGCCGGTTTGCCCGAGAGTGCCCTGGATGCCGCCAAACAGGCCGCCCGAGACAAGGGACGTGGCGAGGAGTGGCTGGTGACGTTGGATGCGCCCAGCTATGGCCCGTTCATGAAATATAGTGACCGCCGCGACCTGCGCGAGAAGTTATATAAGATGTATAACCGCCAGTGTACCAGCGGTGATTATTGCAATCTGGACATCTTGCGGAACATCGCCAACACCCGCCTGGAACTTGCCCGGTTGATGGGGTGCAAAACCTTTGCCGACTACAAGCTGCAGCACACGATGGCCCAGACGCCTGCCGGTGTGTATGCCATGCTCGACCAGCTGCGTGAGGCCTATCTGCCCGTGGAACGCAACGAGATGGTGCGTTTGACACGCTTTGCCAGCGAGCTAGAGGGCAAGCCCATCGACATCATGCCGTGGGACTATAGCTACTATAGTAACAAGGAGAAAGACTCCCTATTTGATATCAATGACGAACTGCTGCGACCTTACTTTGAACTGGGGCGGGTAACGTGTGGCGTGTTCGGCTTCGCCACCAGGATGTACGGCCTGCGCTTCACGCCCAACCATGACGCGCAGGTGTTTCACCCCGAGGTGGAGGTCTATGACGTGACTGACGAGGACGGCAAGGCCGTTGGCGTGCTTTATCTTGATTTCTTCCCGCGCGCGACCAAGCAGAGTGGGGCATGGATGACGAGTTTCCGTGAGCAGTATATCGATGACAACGGTAATGACGTGCGGCCACTGGTCACCCTGACGATGAATTTCACGCGGCCCACCGACACCAAGCCCTCGTTGCTCACTGTGCGCGAGGTGGAAACGTTTATGCACGAGTTTGGCCATGCCTTGCATCAGCTCTTGTCGCGTTGCAAGTATCAGTCGCTCTCGGGAACCAATGTCTATCGTGATTTTGTCGAGGTCCCCTCGCAGTTCAACGAGAATTACGTCTATGAGCGGGAATTCCTGGATAGTTTCGCCCGTCATTACCAGACTGGTGAGCCTGTTCCTCAAGAGTTGATCGACCGCCTGATTGCTTCGTCTCAATACGGGGCCGCCTATGCCTGCGTCCGCCAGTTGGGCTTCGGTTACATCGACATGGCCTGGCACAGCATCACCGTGCCCTATGAGGGCGACGACTTCAAGTTTGAGTATGGCGCCGTGAAGGACGTGCAGGCCTTTGAACCCGTAGAAGGCTGCATCATGTCACCGCAGTTCACGCACATCTTCTCGGGCGGATATGCAGCCGGCTATTACGGCTACAAGTGGGCCGAAATGATCGAGTGCGATGCCTTTGACCAGTTTAAGCAGCATGGAATCTTTGACCGCGACACCGCCCGCTCCTGGGTCAATAACGTCCTCTCCCGTGGCGGCACCGAGCCCCCCATGGAACTTTACAAACGTTTCCGCGGCTCCGAACCCAGCATCGACGCCATGATGCGCCGCGACGGCCTCACAACCGACCATTAAATTTAGTGTGAAATGAATAGGCTAATTAGAAAAGCAGTCATGGGAGATGTGCCGGTGATTATGCGGCTCGTCGAGGAGGCGCGTGGCATCATGCGCTCGTGCGGCAACATGAACCAGTGGATTGGTGGCTATCCCAGTGAGGAGACCATTATTGAGGACATCAATAATGGGCATTGTTACGTGTGCGAGGAAGAGGGTGGGGCGCTTGTGGCTTCGTTTGCCTTTATCCCTGGTCCTGAACCTACTTACAAGCAGATCTACGAGGGACAATGGCTGGATGATAGGCCCTACTATGTGGTGCACCGCCTGGCCAGTACGGCAGCGAGTCATGGCATTTTTAACGATGTGATGGATTACTGCATGGGTGTGGCGGGTTGTTTGCGCATCGACACTCACCGCGATAACGTCATCATGCGACACGTCATCGAGCGCTATGGTTTCATCTACTGCGGCATCATCTATCTGCTCAACGGCGACGAGCGCCTAGCCTATCAGACACCTTAGACGAAAAAAGAGCCGGCTCAAGCGAGTCGGCTCTTCGTTTAATGTAGTATAACTAAAATTAGTTAATGGCTTTCTTTACCTTGTCGGCAGCAGCGTCTACACCCTCAGCAGCCTTATCCTTGGCAGCGTCAACAGCATTGCCAGCAGCGTCCTTAACGGCCTCCTTGGCAGCGTCAACCTTCTCACCAGCGGCATCGGCAGCAGCACCGGCAGCATCCTTGGCAGCGTCAACGGCACCCTCTACCTTCTCGGCAGCAGCCTTGGCTACGTAGTCAGCGAAACCAGCCTTCAACTCCTCGGGAACATTGATGTAACCGGTCATCTTCTCAGCCAGAGTCGGGATCTTAGCCAGGATGGCCTCCTTGTTGTTCTCCCAAACGGTCTTCAGGATGTTGATGATGTTGAAGTAACCAGCCTGGTCACCACCAGCGAGCAGCTCCTCGGCCTTAGCCTTAATGCCGTCGAGCAGGGTAACAGCCTGAGCCTCATCGGCGCAGTTCAACAGGTCAGCAGCAACACCGTCTACGGTGTACTCAGCTACGGGAGCCTCTTCTACGGGAGCTTCCTCAGCGGGCTTGGTCTCAGTCTTGCAACCAACAAATGCGATAGCAGCAACAGCTGCAAACATCAATAAAAACTTCTTCATAATAAAACAACTTTTTTAAATAATAAATGATTAATAATAAAACGATTCAACGCCGCAAATGTAACGGCTATTTTTGAATTGACAAACTTTTTTACTCTCAATTTTCATTTTTTTGTACTTTTATTGTCCATTTGGGCGGTTTTGCGGGCAAAAAACTTTACCTTTGCGGTGCGTATTATGCCCAGCACTTTTTGTAGCAATTTCTGTGCCAAATGGTCGCTGACTTATAGATAACTATTAAAAACTATCAACTAAAAAACTAAATAGTATGCTTATCTGGATTATAATGGGAGGCATTTTCATTCTGAGCCTTATTGTTCAGAACTCCCTCAAGTCAAAATTTGCTAAATATAGCAGAGTACCATTGGGTGTTCCCATGGCAGGCCGTGATATCGCTATGGCGATGTTGCAGCAGAATGGCTGTGGCGACGTTCAGGTGACCAGCGTAAGCGGCCAGTTGACCGATCACTTTAATCCCGCCAACAGGACGGTCAACCTGAGCGAGCCGGTCTATGGCACCAACAGTATCGCTGCCGCTGCTGTCGCTGCTCACGAGTGCGGCCATGCCGTGCAGCACAAGGTGGGCTACAGCATGCTGCAACTGCGCACCAAGCTGGTGCCCGTGGTCTCCTTTGCCTCTAACACGGTAAACTGGCTCATGATCGTGGGCATTATGATCATTCAGATCACCCCAATCCCCTTGTATATTGCCATTGGCCTGTTTGCCTGCACGGTGCTGTTCAGTTTTGTGACCTTGCCCGTTGAGGTGGATGCCAGCCGTCGTGCCATCGCATGGCTCGAAGGTTCGGGCATCGTTAGTGGCGAACAGCTGACTTATGCCAAGGACGCCCTGCATGCCGCAGCCTACACCTATGTTGTGGCTGCTATCGGCTCACTGGCTACATTATTATACTACATCGCAATGATCTTTGGCGGTAATCGTCGATAATAACCTAAAACACAACGATAAAGAGAGAATAATTGATAAGAAATGGCACAAAAACCATCCATACCTAAAGGCACGCGTGACTTCTCGCCCATCGAGATGGCGCGTCGCAACTATATTTTTAATACTATTAAGGACGTCTTTCTGCTCTACGGCTTCCAGCAAATCGAAACCCCGGCCGTTGAGAACCTGTCCACGCTCATGGGCAAGTACGGCGAGGAGGGTGACAAACTGTTGTTCAAGATCCTCAACAGTGGTGACTACCTCAAGGATGCCCCCGATGACCTGCTTGCTGCCCATGACTCGCTACACTTGACGACCAAGATCAGTGAGAAAGGCTTACGCTATGACTTGACGGTGCCCTTTGCCCGCTATGTCGTGCAGCACCGCAACGACGTGCAGATGCCCTTCAAGCGCTACCAGGTGCAGCCCGTGTGGCGTGCCGACCGTCCCCAGAAGGGGCGTTACCGCGAGTTCTACCAGTGTGATGCCGACATTGTGGGCAGTGACTCGCTGTGGAACGAGGTGGAGCTGGTGACCATGATTGATGAGGTATTTAACCGCTTCAATATCAATGTCGCCATCAAGCTCAACAACCGTAAGATCCTGAGCGGCATTGCTGAGATCATCGGTGCTGCCGACAAGATTATTGATATCACCGTCGCCATCGACAAGCTTGACAAGATCGGTCTCGATAATGTCAATGCCGAGCTTCGGGAAAAGGGTCTGACCGATGAGGCTATCGCAACCCTCCAGCCCTTGTTGACGCTCGAAGGCACTAACGATGAGCGCCTCGCAGCACTTGAAACCATGCTTGCTGCAAGCGAGGTGGGCATGAAGGGCATCGACGAGATGCGCTATGTGCTTAACCATGTGGCCGAGCTGGGAACCCGTGCTCGTGTAGAGCTTGACGTGTCGCTGGCCCGTGGTCTGAATTATTACACGGGTACCATCCTCGAGGTGAAGGCCCTGGATGTGGCCATCGGCAGCATCACGGGAGGTGGCCGCTATGATAACCTGACAGGAGTGTTCGGCATGCCGGGGCTCTCGGGCGTGGGTATCAGCTTCGGTGCCGACCGCATCTATGATGTGCTCAATGCCCTTGACCTCTATCCTGCCGACACCATGGCAACGGCACGGGTGATGTTTGTGAACTTTGGCGAGCAGGAAGCCGCCGCATCGTTGCGCCACATCATGGCGCTGCGTCGTGCCGGCATCAGTGCTGAATTGTATCCCGACAGCGCTAAGATGAAGAAGCAGATGAACTATGCCAACGACAAGCAGATTCCGTTTGTGGCCATCGTTGGTGCCGATGAGGTTCACACGGGAACTATCGCCCTCAAGAATATGACAACTGGCGAGCAGCAATCCTTGTCAATCGATCAGGTAATCGAGCAATTGCACAAATGATTTGATTTTACGGTGGCAATGAACAGCATGTACCAGCAATTGATGCAGTTGCCCCTGTTCCAGGGGGTGAGCAGCGACCAGATCACGGCGCTTGTCGAGAAAATGCCGTTCCATTTTCTCAAGTTCCGCAACGGGGACAACATCTTTGTTGCAGGCGAGCCGTGCACGCACATCCGTTTCATCGTGTCGGGACGCGTGAGGCTTGAAACGCCATGCGCCCACCTGCGCGTGTCGCTGTTCCAGACGTTGGCAACGCCTCATGTGTTGGCTGCCGAGAACCTTTTCGGTAGAGATACAACCTATCCCTGCAACGCTGTGGCCGATGGGCCGTGCGGCATCTTGCAACTGCGCAAGAGCGACTACATCAAGATGCTGGGCACCGACAAGGTGTTCCTGTTCAATATCCTGAATTACCTCTCGAGCGGTAGTCAGCGCTACAGCTCATCGATTGCCGCAATCAAGGACGGGTCGCTGGTGGAGCGCCTTGCCATGCTGGTCGATGCCCTGGTGTTTAATGGGGCGGCCGACGTGACCCTGCGGTTTAAGCAGAAGGATCTGTGCACATTGCTGGGCACTCAGCGCACGACGCTGGTTTCCACACTCGATAGGCTTGTCAATGACGAAATTCTGGAATATGACAGCAATCAGATCAGTATTCTGGACTTGAAACGGTTGAGTGAGTTTTTACAGTAGTATAATATAAATCAGAAAATGAATAAGTTTACTTATTATACCCAGGGGACGTGTTCGTCCCAGATCGATTTTGAACTGGATGATGATGGCGTGATTGGCGATGTGCGATTCACGGGTGGATGCCACGGCAATTTGCAGGGCATTTCGGTGCTGCTCCGTGGCATGAAAGCCAGCGAGGCGGTTTCTAAGTTGCAGGGCATACGTTGTGGCTACAAGAACACCTCGTGCCCCGACCAACTGGCTTTTGCCCTGCGCCAGGCATTGACCCAAAACGCGTCTGCGGGTAAGTAGAATTAGAATTACTGACAAGATTTAATGATATTGAAAATGAAGAAGATTATTTTGATGATGGCTGCCGTGGTAGCAATCTCTTTTACAAGTTGTGATAGCAATAGCAAGTATGCCGCTCAGGGCAAGCAATTGGCCGAACAGCTCGATCAGTCGGTTGAGAAAGCTGATACTGCTGCCGCGCTGGCTGCCGAAATCGCTATCCGTGAGGCCGAAAAGCAGGTCGAGGCCCTTGGTGACAGCGCCGCACTGGCTGCCTTTAGTGCTCCTGTCCATGAATCACTCCAACGCAATGCCCCGTTCTTGACCACGATCAAGGTAGATAGAGGCATGGAGAAAGATAAGGCTGTAGGTGGGGTAATTCAGGACGTCATGGACAACAAGGTGGACATCTCGGCTGTAACAGCCTCGATTGACTCGGTCTTGATCAACGAACAGAAAAAGAAGAAAGATTAAAATCCGCTCATGCGGCACTACTTGTGGAACATCGGGGGAACACTGGCGGCAAGTGCGTTTACGTGCTTGTTGCTGGTATCATGCGGCACCGGCATCGAGGTGACCGAGCATGTTACCGATAAGGACGTGCAGCGCGTTCTGGACAAGGAGTTTGGCAATCTGCCTGATGTGACGCTGGAGGCCTATCGGGACTCGCTTCCGGCCTGGAAACCAGGTAAACGCTTCTGGGTGGCCGATGACAGGGTGACGCAGATGCTTGCCGAGACCAGTGGCTATGACAAGGATACTCTGCACCTGACAGGCCACACGCTGATCTATAACAGTTGGTCAAAGAGTGGTCTCGTTACTGATGAAGATTACCGCAGGCTGTATATAGACTTCACTGACGAGGAAACAGGCATGCTGCTACATTATCGTTTTGGGAGAGCACGCGACGCCTATCGTGCCGGTTTCACGTTGCCCATGCTCATCGACATGGACATGGTGGAACACGTGGCGCGTCAGTTGGTGGGCAGGGAGTTTTACATCCGCACCCCAATATGGTATAACCGCGCAACCGAGGAGATGCTCAACGGCCGCCATTTCATAAAAGTGCGCATCGATAGTGTTCTGCCGGGTAACGCAGTGCTGCCCTTGCGCGTGTGGTTCACTACTGCCGACACCAGCGAGCGCGCGATGGTGTGGATGAGCAATAACGCCTCGACGATGCACGGCCGCGATTTCGATGCCTTGTTCACGTCGGCCGATCCGCGTGCTTCCTTTCCTGCCATCACCGATGCCAACTGGCAACGCATCACCTGTGGCCAGGTGGTTGAAGGCATGACCAAGGAGGAGTGCCGGCTGGCATTGGGTAGTCCCAAGCGCATTAACGAACGGCCCGACCAGGCGGGAATGAGGGAATATTGGTATTATGATGGTGGAACTTATCTGTACTTTGTGGATGGGCTCCTCAGTCAATTCAGGAAATGATGCAACCGACCACACTTGAAATAGAATTTCTGGGGACGGGCACCTCGACTGGCGTGCCCATGCTGCGTTGCCATTGCCCCGTCTGCTTGAGCGATGATCCCCGTGACCATCGCTTGCGCACATCGGCTATCGTGCGTTATCAGGGTGCAAGGTTCCTCATCGACTGTGGCCCGGATTTCCGCACCCAGATGCTGCGTGCCAGTGACGATAACCTGGACGCGGTGCTGTTGACCCATATCCACTTTGACCATGTGGCTGGACTTGACGACTTGCGTGTCTATTGCTTTGAGCGCCCATTTCCGTTATATGCCCGAGCCGATGTGCTGGATAACCTGCACAAGCGCATTCCTTACTGTTTCTCGGACAATCCCTATCCTGGCGTTGCTCAGTTTGAGGAACATCTTATTGAGGACGACAAGCCGTTTCTGGTCGAGGGAGTGCGGGTGGAGCCCATTCCGGTGATGCACTACAGGTTACCCATTCTGGGTTACCGCATTGGCCCGCTGGCCTATATTACCGATGCCAAGACCATCGAGGACAGTGTCGTCGAGAGCCTTAAGGGCGTGCCTCTGCTGGTTATCAACTCGTTGCGTGTGGGTGAGCACATGTCACACATGTGTCTTGACGAGACGTTGGCCATTATTGAACGCATCAAGCCGGGCCGGGCCTATCTCATTCACATGAGCGACCGCATGGGCCTGCATGCCGACTCTCCCAAGCTCTTGCCCGATGGCGTAGAATTGGCCTATGATGGCCTGATTGTTAAAGTATAGTATCTAGCATGGACGAGATTAAAATTTCACTACTGCAATCGAGCGAAAAGACCTCTGGACTCCAATTCTTTGAGGGACGGGTCCAGGCCGGTTTCCCCAGTCCCGCACAGGGTGAGTATGCCGACACGATTGACCTGAATCATGCTTTGATCACTAATCCTGCGGCCACCTTCTGTGCCCGTGTCATCGGCAATTCGATGATCGATGCCGGCATCAACGAGGGCGACCTGCTCATCATTGACCGCTCGCTCACGCCTCACGACGGGAACATCGCCGTCTGCTTTATTGATGGCGACTTCACCGTCAAGCGCTTGAGCGTGCGTGACGATGGCGTTTACCTCACGCCAGCCAACGCCTCGTTTCCCGAATTCAAGGTGGGTGAAGACAGCAATTTCCAGATTTGGGGTGTCGTCTCCCACATCATCAAGAAGGTCTAGCCTGGCGTGGACAAGAAGTGGCGACATATCGACGGGAGTGGCACAATATTCTTTGTGCTTTGTGTTATTGTCGCCGCGTGGCAGTGCTTTGTCGTGGCCCTGGATACAAGTTTGGGTGGCATGGGGCAACTGTTCCACCAGTGGCATGTTGTCGCCATCTCGCTGGCCAATGCCTTATTGCTGCTATCCCCTTACTGGCTGCTGCCACGCTGCTGGCGCTGGCTCGTGTGGATCCCCTTGACCCTGCTCACCCTGTGGTGCGTCATGCAGATGTGCTACTGCCGCGCCTATGACGACTTGATGCCGTGGCAGAGCCTCATGCTCACCCAGAATGTCAATTCAACACTGGCTGCCAGTACGTTGGCGCTATTGCGGTTGCAGGATCTGCTCGTCGTGGTGCCCTTCCTGTTGCTGATTGTTGCCCGTCTCCTGTCAAGAAAAGTGGCGGGTGGTGATGAGCGCAATCGCTTGCGCCGCTTCTTGATCACGCTGGTAGCAGGCCTTGTGATGGCTGTTGCAGGCTATGTGAGCAAGGGTGAGAATTACGAGAAACGTTTCCTGTACAACTTCAGCAACCGTGATTACTATGCTCATAATGGCCTCATCCCTTATGGCGCGTTCTCATTGTATCAGGCCCTGTTCAATAGCCACGCGGTAACCGACGACGAGCGGGCCATGATCGATCGCTTCCTGTCGGATGATTGCTGGCAGTATAGCGACAATCCCTATTGTTCCACCAGAGGCCGTAATCTGGTGCTCATCATTGTGGAGTCGCTGCACACGTGGCCCATAGGCATGCAGGTCGATGGCCGTGAGGTGACGCCTGTGCTGAATCGGCTGGTAGCTGGCGATAGCGTCATCTATGCCCCGCATGTCCTGTTCCAGACGAGCCACGGCCATTCCAGCGATGCCCATTTCATCTACAACACGGGGTTGCTCCCCCTGCGCGACGGTGTGGTGGCTGTGCATCATGGCGACGGACCCTATCCCACGCTGGCGGCTGCGCTCAACGGTTATGACCGCCGTGAAATCATCTGCACTCCAGGCGTGAACTGGAATCAGAATGTGACGGCTCGCACCTATGGCTTTGACACGCTCTATACCCGTGACCATCTGATCGATGCACTCGCCAGGCACGGTAATATCGACGATGCGGCACTCACCGACTTTGCCAGCGCAATGTTGCCCTCGCTGCGGCAGCCGTTTTTCCTGGAAATGGTCACCATGACCATGCACACGCCCTATACCGATGGCAAGGTGCCTCCCTCATGGATCACTGCAAGCGACACGCTCAATGCCGAGGCTCGCAGTTACCTGAATTGTGTCCACGTGACCGACAGTTGCATCGGTGCCTTCATCGACGCGCTGCACGATCAGGGCATGGCCTCTTGCACCACCGTTGCCATCGTCAGTGACCACACGCAACTGTACCTCAACCGTGTAAAGGGCCTTTCGGACTATGAATCTGAACCCAATGACTGGGGCATTCCTTTGATCATCGCCGGTTGCGATACCACGTTGCGCTATGATGCCGTTATCGGGCAGGTCGATGTCTTTCCCACTTTGCTCGATGTCATGGGCGCTAACGCCTATTCCTGGAAAGGCTTGGGATACAGCATCCTGCGCCATCCTGTGGCGGGTGCCATCCAACCTCGCAACATGTCGGTCATTGGCGACAGCACTGCCTTGACTTCCCGCCAGCGACAAGCATGGGACATCAGCCGCCTGCTCATCTTTGACAGGAAGAAACGGTTTTGACCTTTACCTGGTGTTTGGCTGCCATTCAGCCACAATGCCGTGATTGGTTGCCCTGGCGCAATAACATCAGATGTGCTGAGTAGTTGCGTGTATTTGTGTTATTGGCAGAAAAGTGCTAAATTTGCAGCCGCAATGATATTAACAGCTATGCTAATTCAATAGATGATGAAATCGCGATTATTCTCGAGTGAAAGCCGCTTGAGTGACCTGATTACCGCCCATCCCTCGTTGTTGACGCTGTTGACACGCTTGGGCATCTCACTGGGCTTTGGCGACCGTTCGATACAGGACGTCTGTGAGGAGAGTGGGGTAGATACGGCTTTTTTCCTGCTCATCTGCAACGTCTATACTTTCAACAATTATGTTCCCTCGACGGCTGCCATCCTGGGTACCGACATGACAGGGCTGGTGCCCTACCTGGAGCGCTCTCACAAGTACTACGTTGACAAGCGGTTGCCACACATCGAGAGCCACCTGGATGCGATTGCGCAGAAACTGAACGGGCGCATCGGCCAGGTGTTCATCAGCTTTTTCAAGGAGTACAAGTGTGAGGTCGTCGATCATTTTGTCCATGAGGAGAAGGACGTGTTTCCCCACATTCGTGCCCTCATGAACGGCGAGCGCGACTCGACCTACCGCATCGGCGAATTCGTGCGCACTCACAGCGATATTGAGGGTAAACTTGACGACCTGCTGAATATTGTCTTCAAGTACTTGCCCCCTCAGGTCGACGACGATAATGTGCTTGACGTGGTGTATGATATCCTGCGCCTGAGCGAGGACCTCAAGAAGCACACCTTCATCGAGGAGAGGATTATGGTCCCGATGGTCATGCATCTTGAAAATGCGATTCTGAAATGAAAAAGCGTCTGTTGATAGTCGAACCGTCGGAGGTCATCATCGAGGGGCTCAAGACCATCCTCGATGGTCAAATACGTTTCAAGGTGCTTGAGCCCGAAGTGAATGCCGAGCATCTTGAAGAACGCTTGGTCGTCGCCAAGCCCGACATTTTGCTCGCTAACCCGACACTGATTGCTGACGTGTCGCGCTTGCGCCGTGAGCAGGAGCAGGATATGGCTGTTGTGGCTCTCGTTTACCAGTATGTCGAGCGGGAGCAGCTCAAGCAATATGACGCTGTAGTGGACATCCGCGACAGCCGTGCTGTGGTGATCGAGACTCTGGCACAGGCCGCACCTGGCGAGGATAGTGCCGCCAAGAACAATTATGAACTCACTAAACGCGAGACGACCGTGCTGATACAGTTGGCTCAGGGCAAGACCAACAAGGAAATCGCCGATGTGCTGAATGTGAGCGTCCACACGGTCATCAGTCACCGCAAGAACATCACCCACAAGACCGGTATCAAGAGTGTTGCAGGCCTGACGGTGTATGCCATGCTCAATAACCTGATTGACGAGAGCGCGCTGCTCTAAAAAAACTTAAAACTAACGTCTAGCGACTATAAACTAACAACTAAAAAACTGACAACTAAATATGATACTGACAAAAATGCTGGACAAGTTTGGAGAGTACTGCATGTTCATGTGGAGGGTGATTGCCATCCCCGACAAGTGGAAGGTGTTCTTCAAACGCTATATTGACGAGATCAGCAAATTGGGCATTGACTCCATTCCTCTGATTATCGTGGTGTCACTGTTTATCGGGTCGTTGTGTACCATCCTGATCAAGTTGAATATTTCCAATCCGCTGCTGCCGCGTTACACGGTGGGCCTGACCACGCGCGAGATCATCCTGCTGGAGTTCTCATCCACGATTCTATGCTTGATTCTCTCGGGTAAGATAGGCTCTAACATTGCCAGTGAGATCGGCACCATGAGGGCTACTGAGCAAATCGATGCCCTCGACATTATGGGCATCAACAGCGCCAATTTCCTGGCTGCCCCCAAGATACTGGCGCTGATCAGCATTCTGCCATTCCTGGTGGTCATCTGTATGGCGACAAGCCTGTTTGGCGGTTGGCTCATTTGCATCGTCACCAGGATTGTCGAGGCCGACACCTATCTGTTTGGTATCCAGTCATTGTTTATTCCATGGTATGTGTGGTTTGCGTTGATCAAGTCTCTGTTCTTCGCTTTCATCATGTCAACGATTGCCTGCTACTATGGCTACACCATGCAGGGCGGCTCGGTAGAGGTGGGCAAGGCAAGCACCGACACCGTGGTCATGTGCAACATCATGATTCTGGTAGCCGACGTCATCCTAACCCTCCTACTGCTTTAACAACTAACAACTAAGGACTAAAGACTAACAACTTAAAATGATTGAAGTAAAGCATATCTCCAAATCGTTCAAGGAGGACGGCGGTACGCGTCAAGTGCTCTTTGACGTGAGCTGCAAGTTGTATGACGGCAAGACCAACCTCATCATCGGCCAGTCGGGGTCGGGTAAGACGGTGTTGATCAAGAATATCGTCGGACTGTTTGAGCCTGATGAAGGCGAAATCCTATACGATGGCCGTGACATCACCCGCATGGACCGCAAGCAACGCAAGGAGTTGCGCAAGGAAATCGGCATGCTCTTCCAGGGCTCCGCGCTCTTTGACAGCGAGACGGTGCTGGGCAATGTGATGTTTCCCCTGGTCATGTTCAGCAAATTGACCAATAGCGAGATACGGGACCGCGCGCAGTTCTGCATCGACCGTGTCAACCTCACGGGTAGCGAGAATAAGTATCCCAGCGAACTCTCGGGCGGCATGCAGAAGCGTTGTGCCATTGCTCGTGCCATAGCCCTGAACCCCAAGTACCTCTTCTGCGATGAGCCTAACTCGGGTCTGGACCCCAAGACGTCGATTGTTATCGACGAACTCTTGAGCGACATTACCCACGAGTTTGGCATTACTACCATCATCAACACCCACGACATGAACTCGGTGATGGGCATCGGCGAGAATATCATTTTCATCAATAAGGGGCATGTGGGTTGGATAGGAAACAAGGACGAAATCTATGACGTTGAAAATGACGACTTGAACAATTTTGTCTATGCCACCGACCTCTTCCGCGACGTGCGCAAGTACCGCCGTGAGCACGGCTACCAACCCACCCGCAAATCATAATGGTTGACCTTGCCGTGACTCCCGTCACGGCCACAAAAACAAAACTGATAATGAAAAATTGCAAAGAAGAAATACTCGAACTGCTCCGTTCAACTGGGCGTGAGGGTATCGAGGACGTGATAGGTGATCTGGAGGCATGGGGCTTTTTCACGGCTCCCGCTTCGGCCGGTCACCACTTGAATGTCGAGGGCGGCTTGGCCAAGCATTCCCTCAACACCTGCAAGGCGGCTCTTGCCGTGTTTGAAGCCATGAAGACGGTCGAGCCTGGCCTGGAGCATGAGGTGAAGCGCGATAGCATCATCCTGGCCAGCCTGTTGCACGACGTGTGCAAGTGCGACATCTACAAGCGCACGGTCAAGAAACGCAAGAACGCGCTTGGAATCTGGGAAGATGCCGAGGGCTACAAGATCACCTATAAGGGCTTCCCGATGGGCCATGGCGAGAAGTCGCTCACGTTGCTGCTGTGCAGCGGTCTGCCCCTCAACGACGACGAGATGCTGGCCATTCGCTGGCACATGGGCGCATGGGGTGTGAACCAGAACAGCTATGAGGACGTGCGCAACTACGATGCGGCTCGCAAGCTCTATCCCCTGGTGACCCTCATCCAGACCGCCGATGGCCTGGCTGCCAGCATCATGGAACGCACGGGTGAGGAAATCGACGAGCTATGACGCGCATCAACATTCTGCTGTGTGACACCTTCCCCGGAAGGCTGCCTGACTTTATACCCAACTACGAGTCACTGTTTATGGACCTGTTTGCCTCTATCGGTGAGCATGTTTCCTACAGGATTTTCCAGACTTGGCAAGGCGAATTGCCCTCAACCGTCAACCCTGACGAATTGTATCTTGTTCCTGGCAGCCTGGATTCGGCTTATGATGACAAACCGTGGATTGTCGCGCTGGTCAATTGGATTGAGCGCGCTTATTGCCGCGGGGCCAAACTGATGGGTGTGTGTTTTGGTCATCAAGTGATTGCACGGGCGCTGGGCGGCGAAGTCAGGAAATATGACGGCGGTTTCGGCGCCGGCGTGAGGGAATCGAGGGTTATTGACGACGAGATGAAACGCTTTTTCCCCGACGGGACGATGCGCCTGCTCTACAGCCACCACGACCAGGTAATATCCTTGCCGCAGGACGCCGTGCTGTGTGCCACCAGCGATTTCTGCAAGAACGAGTCGTTCCGTATTGGCCACCAAGTGGTCACGTTCCAGGGACATCCTGAGTTTACCGTCGCCTATAGCCGCCACCTGCTCTTGAACCACTGCGATGACATCGACTTGGAAGTCAGACAACAGGCCCTGCTCAGCCTTGACGAGAAATCGCCCATGGGACCTGCCGCAGCCCGTTTCGCCCTCAATCTGCTGAATATAATTCGGTAAGTTAGGGATAATTATTATAGAAAATAACTTGCATTTTAATAATTTTTCCAATATCTTTGCGGTGCGGATTCATTTTAGGCAGCAGTTGTACTCTTCTGCCTACCGCAATCCCCACGGATGAGTTTGACAAAAACAATTGATATTATTATTAACTGTTAAATTGATCTATTATGAAAAAAAATCACCTCCATCTGTTGACCGCCCTAGTGGTGTGGTTAACGTGCGCGCTCGGTGCCAGCGCCGCCGACACTTATGACTTCACTGCTTACAATCTGCAGTATGTCATCACCAGCAGCACCACGGCCAAGGTTGTTGGTCACGTGCTGGCATCACCTTCTGGCTCTTATGAAATCTATGGTACTGTTACCAATGAAGGTACCACCTATCGAGTCACCGAGATTGGAGAGGGAGCCTTCGAGAATTGTGACAAGATTACAAGAATTACCATCAATGAGAATGTAGTGACAATCGGCGAGAATGCATTCGCGGGCTGCAGTGGCATGACCAGCGTGACCATTCCTAACACGGTGACCAACATTGGTAGTAGTGCTTTTGTGAATTGTTCCTCCTTGACCGAAGTGGTTATTCCCAATTCAGTGACCTATGTGGGTGGTCTGGCATTCGCTTACTGTTCGGCGCTCACATCTGTTGACCTGGGTGAGAACTGCCGTTTCAAAACTTCTAGTAGCTGGAGTTTGAACATCTTCAAGGGCTGTACCAGCCTGACGGACATCACCTGCCGTAGCATCGACGCTTGGGAGTTCCATGAGCCCATGTTTGATGAGAGCACCTACACCACTGCCACGCTGCATGTTCCCTCGAGTGCTCTTAATGCCTATCAGAATACCAATTACTGGAACAAGTTCACGCATGTAGAGGGATTCGCCGATGAATCGGGTGATGCGTTGAACAGCGCACTCAACATCGAGGGCGGCACCATCAACTTCGTTTCTAATGGCACTTATCCCTGGAAGGTGATGAGTGAGGGCGGCCGCACCTATGCCATGTCGGGCAATGCCGGCGTGGCCAGCAGCGCATCGGTATTGACAGCCACGGTGACATTGAGCAGTCCCACGGCGCTCTTCTTTGATTTCAAGGCTTGGGGCGAGGGCAATGCGTGGGACAAGTGTGAGTTCCTCGTCGATGGCGTGACCCGGTTTGCTTACGGTGCCCGTCAGAACGACTGGGAGACCTATTCCGTGCTTTTGACAGCAGGCACCCACACGCTCACGTGGCAATATACCAAGGACAGCAGCGTCAACCCCACTGGCGACTACTTTGCCGTGGACAATGTCTGTTTCGGTGCCGACCTCAGTGAGGCGGTCAGCGACGGCGCCTTGACTGTCACGTCCATTGGAGCCTATCCCTGGACCGAGGTGACCGAGGGCGGCCGCACCTTTGCCCAATCAGGCAATGCCGGCGTGGCCAGCAGTACGTCTGAGATGATTTCGATCGTTAAGGTTGACGTTTTGTCCAGACTCTCGTTTGATTTCAAGGCCTGGGGCGAGGGCTCAAGCACTGCGTGGGACAAGTGTGAGTTTCTCATCGATGGTGTGAGCCAGTTTGCTTACGGCGCGCGTCAGAACGACTGGGAGACCTATACGATGGAAGTAACGCCCGGCACCCATACGCTCACGTGGCGCTATACCAAGGACAGCAGCGTCAACCCGGATGGGGACTACTTTGCCGTGGACAATCTCACCATTCACACTCTTGAGAAGCGAGGTGATGTGGATGCCGATGGCAAGGTGACTATCAGCGACGTGACAGCCCTGATCGACTACCTGCTGAGCGGAAATGCCTCGGGCATTTTTCTCGCCAATGCCGATTGTGACCAGGATGGCAACGTGACTATCAGCGATGTGACCACCCTGATCGACTACCTGTTGAGTGGCAATTGGCCTGGAGAACAGGAATATACAGTGGGTGGCGTGACCTTCAAAATGGTGCCTGTTTTCGGTGGTACCTTCACAATGGGATTTACTGGAGAGACTCCCATTAGCGAAGAGGAGAACGCCTTGCCCGCCCATCAAGTGACGCTGTCGTCATATAGCATTGGTGAAACCGAGGTGACGCAGGCATTGTGGGTGGCTGTGATGGGCAACAATCCGAGTCACTACACCGGTGATACAAGCAGGCCTGTGGAGAGCGTCTCCTGGAACGACTGTCAAGCGTTCATCACCCAGCTGAACCAGATGACGGGCATGACCTTCCGCCTGCCCACCGAGGCCGAGTGGGAGTTCGCCGCCCGTGGTGGCAATATGAGTCATGGATATACCTATGCCGGCAGCAACACGCTTGACGATGTGGCATGGAATAGCAATAACAATTCAGCTAATACCACTCAACCCGTGGGGCAAAAGTCGCCCAACGAGTTGGGCCTGTATGACATGAGCGGTAGTGTCTGGGAATGGTGCAACGATTATTATGGAGCGTACAGCGCCGAAGCCCAGACCAACCCGACAGGACCCACATCAGGATCAGATCGAGTCGCCCGTGGTGGAGCATTCTTCAATAATCAAGGAAACCATCGTGTTTGGTTCCGTAACCATTCGTCTGCTGGCCAAGTTGCCGATGGCTTAGGCTTCCGCCTAGCCCTCTAGTTCTTCCCTTAAAGATTAACCGGTTTCCGGTGGCAGGACACAAGTGAGGCGACAGCCCGCCGATGCCCGCCACCGGAAACCCTTTCTTCACACATCGCCACTAGGGTAATCGCACCAAAATGAACACAATAGGAATGCAGATTGCGTTTTGACATTGCGAGGTTGAGCCTTATTGGCGTACATTTGCAGCCGTGGTGGTGAAGCGGCGTAGGTGAGGTGCAATTTATATCACCCCCTATATAGGGGGTGTGATATATAAATTTCACCACCCCTCGCACCGGAGCGACAGCACCAATGGTGAAATGAAGTGATATTCACCATTGCACTTACCAGTATGGATAGGGTTGCTGCTGGTTGATGAATGTTGCCCGTTCGCTTGAAAAAATGATGGTTGCGAGGTGGGGTTCAAGCGCGGGTGCGGTATTGCGAGGAGGTGAGGAATTTGGTTTGTGGCGCAGTTATGGGGTCTGGGAGTGTTTTTTTTAGTACCTTTGCAGTCCGAAAATAAATACAATAGCAATATGTCAAGAAACGATAAAGAACTGGAGGGCGTGACGCTGCTGGGCAACCAGGGCACGACCTATGAGTTTGACTACCGTCCTGATGTGCTTGAGACCTTCGAGAACAAGCACCCTGAGAACGACTATGTGGTGACGCTCGATTGCCCCGAGTTCACCTCGTTGTGCCCCAAGACGGGTCAGCCCGACTTCGGCCGCATCATCATCAATTACATCCCGCGCGTGCGCATGGTCGAGAGCAAGTCATTGAAGCTGTACCTGTTCAGTTTCCGCAACCACGGCGACTTCCATGAGGATTGCGTCAACATCATCATGAAGGACTTGGTCAAGTTGATGGACCCCAAGTACCTGGAGGTCGTCGGCCTGTTCAACCCGCGCGGCGGCATCAGCATCAAGCCGTTTGCCAACTATGGCGACAGCGACCACCAGGACATGGTGCGCCAGCGCCTCATCAGTAACTTCCATAACGATTGATCACATGAAGGACGCAGTTATCATCACGTCGGGCGGCATGGACTCGACAACGATGCTCTATGAGTACAAGGACGAGATCGCCCTGGCCATCACCTTTGACTACGGCAGCACCCAGAACGGCCGCGAGCGCCGCTGTGCCGTCATGCACTGTGAGCGACTGGGCATCAAGCACCTGATTATCCCCCTGGACTTCATGCACAAGTACTTCAAGAGTGCCCTGCTCGAGAGCGCCGATGCCATCCCCGACGGCAACTACAACGACGAGAACATGAAGGCGACGGTGGTCCCCTTCCGCAACGGCATCATGCTGGCTATCGCCTGCGGCATCGCCGAGAGCAACGGCCTCAAGCGCGTCATGATTGCCAACCACGCCGGCGACCACTCGATCTATCCTGACTGCCGCTCGCCCTTTATCGAGGCCATGAGCACGGCCATGATGACGGGTACCTACGAGGGCATCAAAGTCTTTGCCCCCTATACCGACCTGAGCAAGGCCGACATCGCCCGCCATGGTGCGGCCCTGGGCCTGGACTACAGCGAGACCTACTCCTGCTACAAGGGAGGCGAGAAGCATTGCGGCACCTGTGGCACCTGCACCGAGCGCCGCCAGGCTCTCAAGGACGCCGGCATCGACGACCCCACCGAGTACCTTTTTTAATCCCATGGTCCGGTATTGTCTGTGTATTACGAGCCTCTGGCTCGTACCCCTCAGCCAAAAAAATGATTCTCTCTTCTCTATTATTTAAAAAAATGACTACCTTTGCAGCCGCATTTAGAGAAAAATTTCTATAATTAACGATAAAATAAAGAATATCAAGACAATGAAAGCATTCGTATTCCCTGGTCAGGGAGCACAATTTGTCGGAATGGGCAAGGACCTGTATGACAACAACGCTCAGGCCAAAGAATTGTTTGAAAAAGCCAATGAGGTGCTGGGTTTCCGCATCACCGACCTCATGTTTGAAGGCACCGAGGACGACCTCAAGCAGACCAAGGTCACCCAGCCCGCCGTATTCCTGCACTCGGTAATCCTGGCGCTCACCATGGGCGACGAGTTCAAGCCCGACATGGTTGCCGGTCACTCGCTGGGCGAGTTCTCGGCACTGGTAGCCGCTGGCGCACTGCCTTTTGAGCAGGGCTTGAAGCTGGTCGAGGCTCGTGCCCTGGCTATGCAGAAGGCTTGTGAGGCTGCTCCCTCGACGATGGCTGCCATCATCGGCCTGCCCGACGACAAGGTAGAGGAAATCTGCGCCACCATCGACGGTGTGTGCGTTCCCGCCAACTATAACTGCCCCGGTCAGGTGGTCATCTCGGGTGAGATTGCCGCCATCGAGGCTGCCTGTGAGAAATTCAAGGAGGCCGGCGCTCGCCGTGCGTTGCCCCTCAAGGTGGGTGGTGCCTTCCACTCGCCCCTGATGGAGCCCGCCCGTGCCGAGCTGGCCGAGGCTATCGAGGCTGCCGACTTCTCGGCTCCCCGCTGCCCCATCTACCAGGACGTGGACGCCAAGCCCCACACCGATCCTGCCGAAATCAAGGCCAACCTGCTGCAACAGCTCACCGCCCCCGTGCGCTGGAGCCACATCGTTGCCAACATGGTAGCCGACGGCATGACCGAGGCCGAGGAGCTGGGTCCCGGCAAGGTCCTCCAGGGCCTTATCGCCAAGACTAACCGCGACATCACCCTGTCAGGCCGTCAGTAATCCACAGTAAACCATCAACAAGCGGTGTGACTCAAACCGAGCCACACCGCTTATCTTATTAACATAAAACACCTTGAATAGCTATTGTCCGTTGACGTCCTGGATGATGTCAATGATGGCATTGACATCGGCGATGTTGATTTCTCCATCGTCGTTCACGTCGGCGGCGGGTGCACGGCTATGACCAGAGTTGCCGCCCATGACCACAATGTCAATCACGCTGTTGGCATCCTGAATATTGATCTCACCATCACCATTCACATCACCGGGAATGATCCCATTGTCCATACCCTGGATATTTTGGAACTTTTCCCAGACAGGGGATGATTTATAAGCTAATATAGAACTCCTAGGCACATAGAGCGTCGCGTTTTGAAATACCGCTGAATGAAAGAATGAGTTTTCTTCCCCGTTCATCACTGGAGGAACCACAGCCTTGCATATAATTGTATCCAGTTGCTCACTATCCACGAAACATTCCGTTTCAAGGGTATCGACAGCAGAGCCAAGCGTTACGCATGTTAAACTATCGCACCAATAACAAAAATCTTTAGGAATCTTTTTAACCCCGTTGCCTACAATCACATTCTTAAGGGAATAACAACCAGCAAAAGCACCATCACTTATGCTTGTAACCTGATCATCGATCTCAACTCTTTTCAAATAATCGCAATATGCGAAAGCGCCATAATCAATAGAAGTCAGAGATTTTCCTGTTTTCAGGTATTCAATGCCTGAGTGAGTAAAAGCGTTTTCCTCAATAATCTGCAAAGAATCAGGCATCGGCATTGTGGATAGTGACATGCATGCGAAGAAAGCTCCTTTATCAATCTTTTTTATAGTTGAAGGTAAAGTGACTTCATTCAGATAAGTGCAATAATTGAACGCACTCACAGGTATTACCTCTAATCTGGCATTAATCTCTACCTTCTTCAAATCATTGCAATTACTAAAGACGCCTATACCCAAAGATTCAATACTTTCAGACAAAATAACTTCTTCAAGCCCACTGTAATAGAACGCACCATCACCGATTGATCCTACAGTGCTTGGAAATGATACATGGTCAAACGGAGCTCCTGCAAAAGCATAGTTGCCAACGTGCGTCACTTCCTCTGGAATAACCAAATGTGTGACGGGGCTTCCGTTAACATATACATCAACTTTCTGAAAATCCCACCAAGCCTTTGGTATAGTGTTACTTATCGGATTGGAGCCAGAATTGGCAAAAACGATATTGCACCAATCGGCAATATCATGAATATAGACCCTTTTCAAACTATCACAATTCGAGAAGGCATTAGCTCCTATCGTCTTGACACTCGGCGGGATGCTCACACTGGTGATGTATTGGCAGCCATTGAATGCATTTGCCGAAATCGATGTTACCGTATCTGGTATAACCAATTCGTGAGACATCTCTACTCCATCGAGATATATTTGTCGGGCATGGATCATGGGATTGGATTCGTTCCCCTGGAAATCAATTTTTATATAAGATTCCATATCGGGTATGTCCAAACGGTCAAAACCACTACATCCAATAAATGCCGCATCGCCTATCGAGATCATGCTAGAGGGTATCTCTAGGCGAGACAATGAAGATAGTTTACAAAATGCTGATGTACCGATTCTGGTGGCACCCGAAGGAATCACCAATTCGGTCAACTTTTCACCATTCATGTACAGACTATGGGAATAACTCAATGGATTGCTGTAACTGAAGTTATATCCAGGGCTAATCTCAAAATCGATATTGCACCATGATTCAAGGCTTTCTATTTCAACAACTGAAAGGTTGGGACAAGCATAAAAGGTCATATTGCCTTGAATGCGTTTTATTGATTTCGGGATGTGGATACTTGCCAAATCGGAACACCTATAGAAGGCATTATCTCCGATGGCTGTGACGGTGTAAGTAACGCCTTGATAGGTGACTTTCTCGGGAATGACGATGTCACCAGAATAATCGCCACTGTAACGTGACTTGTAAGTCACGGTGACTTCTGATCCATTAATCTTATAGTAAATACCATCTACCTCGAAGTTAAAGGCTACGGCCATGTTGGCGGTCATTAACGCCAGCAGCAACAATGTAATAAGTTTCTTCGTTGTTTTCATAATGATATCTTTGTTTTGGTGTTTTTTTTCACTGGCAAAGTTACTATAGAAAATTGTTAAATCAGCAAAATAAATGACACATTCGTATCTCATTTTTGAAATCCTAATATCTTGATAATCGGGTATATAAAAAACAAAAATCTCATTTTGCCCTCATGGACGATAAAAATGGGCTCAAAATTGTTAATTTTGCATCACGATTTCATCGCTTTTAGTGCGAATGGCCAGAAATATTGACGCAAATTTTCATTTTAAATGATACACTTCAGGAACATCATCATTCTGCTCGCAGCAGTCTTTTCACTCGTGTTGGCTAGTTGCCACCACGACTCTGCCACTATGCGTGAGCTCTCCCGCATCGACTCAATGGTCTATCATCAGCAGGAGCGCGAAGCCTTGCCCCTGCTGCAACAAATGAAAACGGAACACTTCAGCAAAAAGGAGCGGGCCTATCATGCAGTGCTGCTGTCGATGGCATTATACAAGAATTACGTCCCCTGTACCAGCGACTCGGCCATCAACCAGGCCGTGAGGTATTTCAAGAAATCGGGCGATGACCTAAAGTACCTCAAAGCACTAGTTGCCCAGGGCTGCGTCAATGAGGATATGGGCCACCTTGAACAGGCGGTAGAGAGCTACCATCATGCAGAGAAACTGCCGTTAAGCACCGATAGTTCCATGATAGCCTATGCCAAATTGAGATTAGGTATGCTCTATCAAGGACAGGTCGTGGGTTCAGGCACCATTGCCTTGCAGAAGTATAAAGAGGCATTGCCCCTTTACCAATCACTGGGGGACAAACATTATGAGCAGGTGTGCATGAACAGTATTGGCGGCATTTACCGGAATATCGATGATAAGCACGATTCAGCCGTAATATATATGAAAGATGCCATCCAGTTGGCCCAGGAAGAGAATGATGAATACAACGTTTTTGCCAACCGTTATATCCTGTCAGAATACTATCTGGTGCGTGAACAGGATTACCAATTAAGCAAGAAATACGCGCTGCAAGCCATTACGGCCAATCCGGCCATCATCGACCATCCGCGGGCGCATTATCGGCTCGCCTTGTCTTATTTGTTGCTAGGCAAGCCCGACTCGGCGGTTTATTATCTGAGCAAAGCACCCGTTGCCAAAACGTCAACCGATAGCATAGTATATTATGAACTCATGTCGGAGCTGGAACACCGGTATTGGAGAAATGAAGGAAAGTCAAAGGCTTACATCCAGTTAGCCCACGCCATTGCCGATTCTCTCACCATCAATGGTTTGAACCACCGCCTGCTGGAAGTGGAGAAGAAATTTGACGTACAGTTGGCGGAGCTGAATCAGTTGAAGAATGAATCCCGACTAAAAGGGAGCTTGTTGTTGGCGGCCTTGTTGGCATTGGGCTTTCTGGCATTGGCATTCCTTGTATGGATGTATCGCAACCAACTCAAAACTAGACAAAGCGAGATCGAGACGCTGAAGGCCGACCTTAACGGTTCACTGGCGAGCCTGAAGCAGATGCAGCAACAGCTTGACACCCGCGATCATAGCGATGAAGGCAAGAAAGCACAAAACGATGAACTCCGCACCATCATCAACAAGCAGATTGACACCGTGCACCAACTGATGTCGTGGTCCTATCAATATGACAGCGATAAGTTTGCTGCCAAGTTCAAGGAGACGATGACGTTGTCTGGTGTGGACGACAGCAACTATTGGGCTAACTTGCAGGCTTTGGTCAACGACCTGCACGATAACGTACTCGTCAAGGCACAAGAGGAGGCGGGTGGCACGCTCAACGAGAGCGAGTTGAACCTGCTGGCACTGTATTGTTGCGGTTTCTCGCGCACTATGGTGATGGTGACCATGGGTTACAAAAACGTCGGTACCGTCTATAACAAGAAACTGCAGATTGCCAAGAAACTACACGTCAACAACCTTGATGACTACCTGCGCGCCGCCATCCCGCCGCAATAAACCATATTTGGCGCTATTCGTTCACACACGCTCGGTGTTGATGACCGATGACATAGTTGAAACAGAAAACTTGGCGTCTTCTTAGCGTGGAGACCGTGAGAGCAAATTAAGTGTTACTGGATTCCCAGGATGCGGTGCGTCTGTAACGACAGGCGCCATTGCGGGTTGTTCATTACTGCTTGGACGGTAGCCTGCATGTTACGGCGACATTGGGCCTCGTCACTGACCCAGCACGGCTGCAGGTAGCGGTAGGTGGCAGTGATGCCCTTGTATTGAGCCAAGTCTTGGCCCAAATAAACGACCTTCAACTCGTCGCAGCGGGTGAGCACTACGGGAGCATCGCCGCTCTCGCCAATGCCCGCCTTGGGCGACAAGGTCACCCAGTCGATGCCGTGGGGCAGGGGATGGGTGCCGTTAGTCTCGATGGCGATGCGCTTGCCTGTCATCGTCTTGAGCCCGTTAACAAAATCCTCATCAATCCACAACGACGGCTCGCCGCCCGTGAGCACGATAAGCGGAGCGTTGGGGTATTGCATTACCTGCTCGACGATGGCTGGCAGCGACATCATTGTGCCCTCCTCGTGGCGCGTGTCGCAAAAGGCGCAATGCAGATTGCAGCCGCTCAGCCTGATGAACACGCTGGCGGTGCCTGTGTTGAACCCCTCGCCCTGCAGCGAGTAGAAGATCTCATTAACCTTCCACATTAGTTAGTTGTTAGTTGTGAGTCTTTAGTTGTTAGGACGCGGAAGCTTACTCCACGTCGTTGTCCTCGTCCTTGACGTAGATGGCCAGGTTGTTGGCGCTCTCACGCACGTCAGCACGGTAGCAGTTGGGCACGGTATCGACAATCCAGTGTGCGATATTTTCGGCCGTGGGGTTGAAGTCGAGTACCTCGTTCAGGTTCTTGTGGTCGAGCTTGCCGTGCACCATTTCCTTGATGATGGTAAAGTCGGTTACCATGCCGTTGTCGTCCAGTTCCTTGGCTTTGCAATAGACGTTCACAATCCAGTTGTGGCCGTGCAGGTTTTCACACTTGCTGTTGTGGTCGAGATACAGCATGTGGGCCGATGAGATTTCAAGTGTCTTTTGTACGTAATACATATTTTAGTTCTTAGTGTTAGTTCTTAGTTGTAAGTTTTACTTCCTCTTGTTCTTGACTTGGGGAACCGATTCGTTGAAGTGCATGTAATAAATCAGGCTCATTACACCCTTGTCATAGCCCATGGTCAAGGCCGTCAGATAGTCGCTGCAGAAGATCCCGTCCCTGGCAAACACAAAGCCCTTGGTGCCCAGTCGGCTCTCTACCATGTTGACGATGGCGGGTTCGGTGTTGGCGGGGCAATGGTTCACGTTCAGCGAGATGATGACACGGTTCACCTTGGCGTCATAGTTGAAGCTGGCGGCTGTGCTGTCGGCATTGGCGCTGGCTACATCCTTGTCAAACGCGTACTGGATGATGTAGGGACCCTGGGGCATTACCAGCGTGTTGCTGCCGACGTACATGCGGGCATCAGGACCGAGCATGCCGTTCATGTCCATCAGGGTGGTGTTGGCATTGGCGCCACCAGCACTGGTCTCGTCAAACAGCATCATCAGCGAGGCTGCTGCCAGGTTGGCATCGATGAAACCGCGAGTGGCAAAAGGATTGTCCTCGCTCACGTGGGCATTGCTGAATTTGGCAGTGCCCACAGCCTTGCCGTCGCGGCCGACGATGTGGTAGGTGTCCCCGTTCACGGCAATCAGGCGCTCACCGTTGATGTCGATGAGGTTATCGTGCTCGATGGGTATCAGCACCTTGTTGTTCTTGTCCACCATGCCGGTCTTCTTGCCCTTGATGACGATATAGTCGCCCGAGGGGGTGCGCGAGTAGTTGTCATATCCGCTCTTCTCGATCGTCTCGCTGTCGTCGATGGGGTTGGCTACCTCATGACCCTCAGGATCGAGGCACACCAGCGAGTCACCCTTGACAACCGGCAGCACACCGTTGATGTAGTAGGGCTGCACGGGCTGGTACTCGGCACTGCTGGCGGTGAACATCACTTTGCCAGTCTTGTTGATGACGGTAAAGGAGAGCGTGCTGTCGTTAGGCTGGCTCTCATCAACAACCAGCGCATAGTCGTTATACAGGAACAGGTTGGCACTGCTGTAGTTAGCGGGGACGATGGTGTCGCCGCTGGTGTTGATGTAGCCCCAAGATCCGTTGTCGTTCTGGAAGGTGGCCATGCCACGCGAGAACATGGAGCATTGCGACACTTCCTTGGGCAACTCCTTGATGACTTGGCCCTTGCGGTCAATCACACATAACGAACCGCCCACGCGGCTGCACACGGCAACGCCGTCGTCGCTGAATGACGTCACGCTGCCAAAGTGGCCGGCAACGGGCGTGGTGGGCGCGCTCACGTCATAGTAGTCATAGCTGCCGTCATCGTTCATCACATAGAACATCCCGTCAACGATGGGCGATGGTGCCTTTACAAAGGCGTCACGGGCGATCACCTCGCCGCTGTTCACGTCCAGAATGGACCACTTCTCGCTGCCCACAAGCTGTACGGGCAGGTATTGAGTCTTGTACTGATAGGTGGTGTCACTGCCGCTGCAGGCGGTCATCAGCAATGCCACAACTGCGGCAAGCGCTATTCTTGATAAAAACTTCATCTTATCTCTTGAAAAATTACTTAATGGGTTGCAAAATTAGATAAATTACTTGTCTCCATCAAAAATTATTGAGGTGTCTAACATTTTTTGTGTATTTTTGCATTTTATATGAAAGAAACGGATTTACTACAACTGGTCAAGCAGCGCTTGAGCATCGACGCGCTCAACGACATGCAGCGCTCGGTTCTCGACATCTGGAAGTCGGGTGGCCGGGATCTGGTCTTGTATTCTCCCACAGGCACGGGCAAGACTCTGGCATTCACCCTGTGCCTGTTGCAGGCGCTCAAGCCGCCCATGCGGCAGCTGCAGGCCGTGGTGATGGCACCCTCACGAGAGTTGGTGATGCAGACGGCACAAGTGATGCGGGCCATTTCGGCCAACTACAAGGTGACTGTCTGCTATGGCGGGCATGATGTTGCCGATGAGAAAGCCTCGCTCAGCGTCACCCCCGACGTCATCGTGGCCACACCTGGCCGCCTGCTGGACCATTGCAAGCGCGGGCACATCGACCTGAAGGGCACACGCCTGTTGGTGCTGGACGAAATGGACAAAGCGCTGGAGCTGGGCTTTGAGGATGAGATGCGTCGACTCATCAAGCAGATGCCCCGCATCAACCGCCGCATCCTAGCATCGGCCACCGTCCTTGAAGTCGTGCCTGAGTATGTGCGCCTGCACAATCCCGCCGTTGTTGATGTGCTGGAAAAGGTGGACCAGCCCGCAACCCGCATCCAGATGTGGCATGTGCCATCGCCCGAGAAGGACAAACTCGACACCCTGTGCCAATTGCTGCTCTCGCTCGATGGTGGCAAGGCTATTGTGTTTGTGAACTACCGCGAGAGCGTGGACCGCATCTACCAGCGGCTGAAGAAAGAAAAGGCTGACGTGGCCATCTATCATGGAGCCCTCGAGCAGCAACAGCGGGAATGCGCCGTGGCTATGCTGGGCAACGGCAGCATCAATGTGCTGGTGGCAACCGATCTGGCAGCACGCGGCTTGGATATCGACACCGTGGAGCACATTGTGCACTATCACTTGCCTGTCAACGAGGAGGCCTACATCCACCGCAACGGACGAACGGCCCGTGTCGATGCCACCGGCAATGCCTATGTGATCACTGCTCCCGGCGAGCACGTGCCCGAGTGGATAATGCTGGGCAAGGCTTTTGAGATGAATCCGTCGCGACGTCTTGTGAGGGCTCCCATGGCGACCCTGTATTTCCAGGCGGGCAAGAAGGAAAAACTCTCACGTGGCGACATCATGGGCTTTATCGCCAACAATGGCGGTGTTGAGCCTGCAACCATTGGCCGCATCGATGTGAGGGACCATTATGCCCTTGCTGCCGTGCCCCGCGACAAGGCTCAGGATGTCCTGGCCAGCCTGCAATCGGCAAAAATTAAGGGCCGCAAGGTAAGAATATCGCTACTCAGATAATTTATAATGTGATTATGCGTTATATTATATAAATAAGATACCTTAAACATTTAAAAGCAATTGCATGTGACTATGAAACCCGAAGAAAGAAAACGCGACCTCTATTTCTTGAAGCTGCTCTCCCGCAGCTTCCCGAATGTGGCAACCGCTAGTACCGAAATCATCAATCTGGAAGCCATCCTGAACCTGCCCAAAGGCACCGAGCATTTCCTGGCCGACCTGCACGGCGAGTACTTGGCCTTCCAGCACGTGTTGCGCAACGCCAGTGGTAGAATCAAGCGCAAAGTCAATACGATCTTCAACGACTCGCTGAGCGCTCGAGAACAGAAGGACCTGTGTACCCTCATTTACTATCCTGCCGAGAAATTAGAGCTTGTCAAGGAAGAAATTGCCGACAAGGAGGATCTGGATGATTGGTACTTCATTACCATCAACCGTCTGGTCAGGGTTTGTCGTCATGTCTCGTCCAAGTATAGCCGTTCCAAGGTTCACAAGGCTTTGCCTGAGGACTTCTCCTACATTATTCAGGAGTTGTTGCATGAGCGCAGCAGTGACCCCAACAAGCAGGCCTATGTGGATGTGATCATCAAGACCATCATCTCGACCAACCGTGTCGATGAATTTATCATCGCCATGTGCAACCTCATCCAGCAACTGACGATTGACATGCTGCACATCCTGGGCGACGTCTATGACCGTGGCCCCAGTCCTGACAAGATCATGGACATCCTGTGCAACTTCCACAACTTTGACATCCAGTGGGGTAACCACGACATCCTGTGGATGGGTGCTGCGGCCGGCAACGATTGCAGCATTGCCAACGTGCTGCGCATCGCCCTGCGCTATGGCAACCACGGCGTGCTCGAGGACGGCTACGGCATCAACCTGCTGCCCTTGGCCACGTTTGCTATGGACACCTATGCCGGTGACCCTTGTGAGCGTTTCTTGCCCAAGGATGGTAGCGCCAAGGATCCCAAGCGTGCCCGCACCGCCCAGTTGGTGGCCCAGATGCACAAGGCCATCAGCATCATCCAGTTCAAACTTGAAGCTGCCGCCATCAAGCGCCGTCCCGACTTCGGCATGAAGGATCGCCTGCTCATGGACAAGATGGATCTCGAGCGCGGCGTCATCAAGATCGACGGCAAGGAATATGAGCTGCTCGACAAGAACTTCCCGACGGTAGATCCCAAGCATCCCTACAAGCTGACGGCCGAGGAGGAATCCATCGTACAGAAACTTCACCAGTCGTTCACCGAGAGCGAGAAGCTGCGCAAGCACATGAAGTGCATGTTCCGCAACGGCTGTCTCTACACCATTACCAACGGCAACCTGCTCTACCATGCCTCTATCCCCTTGAACGAGGACGGCAGCCTCAAGGACGTGAGCATCCGCGGTGAGAAGTTCCACGGCAAGGCCCTGCTGAAGCGAGCAGGAACCCTTATCCGTGAGGCCTACTTCGGTTGTGAGGATCCCGATGAGCGCGCCTTTGCCCTCGATTACCTGTGGTACCTGTGGTGCGGCCCCGATTCACCTGCCTTCGACAAGAGCAAGATGGCGACCTTTGAGCGCTACTTTGTGGCCGACAAGGAGACCCACAAGGAGGTCAAGGGCTTCTACTATACCATGCGCGACAATCCCGAGGTGGTGGACAGCATCCTCGACGAGTTCGGCGTGCAGGGAGAGCATCGCCACATCATCAATGGCCACGTGCCCGTCAAGACCATCAAGGGAGAAAACCCCATCAAGGCCGGCGGCAAGCTCATGGTGATCGACGGCGGCTTCTCCAAGGCCTATCAGCCCGAGACGGGTATCGCCGGTTACACGCTGGTATATCACTCTCAAGGTTTTGAGCTGGTGCAGCACGAGCCGTTCTCGTCAATCGACGAGGCCGTGAGACTCGGTCAGGACATCAAATCGACCATCAGCATCGTCGAGCACACCCATCAACGCATCCTGGTCAACGACACCGACATCGGTACCGAGCTGCAGTCCCAGATCGACGACCTCAAGGAGCTGCTGGATGCCTATCGCTCGGGCGACCTCAAGGAACGCAACTTGCGGCCCATCACCAACAAACGGTAATCACGGCCGCGATTTACTCACACTTCGCGCGACGGTCTTCACAGCAGGCTGCCGCGCGAAGCCATATTATGCTTTGAAAAATGATAGTCTTTTAAACTGAAATATGATTTTTCAGTCAAAATGTACGGCTTTAAAGAATAATTTACTATTTTTGCAGATTGTAAAGCATCAGAACTATCATTATTAACTTAATATTCAAGAACAATGAAGAAGACTTTATGTGTTTTGTTGAGTGCATTGTTGATGCTCGGTATCTCGGGCTGTGGTTCAATGAACAACGCTACTAAGGGTGGCCTCCTCGGCGGTGGCGGCGGTGCTGCTATCGGCGCTGGCATTGGTGCCCTGATCGGTAAGGGCAAGGGTGCTGCTATCGGTGGCGCTATCGGTGCCGTTGCTGGTGGTGTGGCTGGTACGCTCATCGGCAAGAAGATGGACAAGCAGGCCGAGGAGCTCCGCAAGATTGACGGAGCCCAAGTTGACACCGTGACCGACGTGAACGGCTTTGAGGGCATCAAGGTGACCTTCGACAATGGTATCCTGTTCGGTTTCAACAGTTCTAAGCTGGACAACGAGGCCAAGGCTTCGCTCGACAAGTTTGCCTCATCGCTGATCAACAATCCCCAGACCGACGTGCAGATCTACGGTCACACCGACAACGTGGGTACCCGCGCTGCCAACGAGAAGGTTTCTAACGCACGCGCTACCGAGGTAAGAAACTACCTGACCAACGCTGGTGTTCCTGCCAACCGTCTTTCTAGTCAGGGTCTGGCATTTGACTATCCCGTTGCCAGCAATGACACCGAGGCCGGTCGTGCTCAGAACCGTCGCGTCGAGATCTACATCACTGCTAATGAGGAGATGATCAAGGCGGCCCAGGACGGCACCCTCAACTAATCAACATTTTCGGTAAAATTTAGACGGGCGGTTCCTCGATGGAATTGCCCGTCTAATTTTTGCAAGTTGTTTGTTTTAAGAGACTTTCGTGTTGTCGGCGTTCGAGTTTTGGAAAACTTTTTTGGATGTATAATTATTTAAACCGCTGGAAGTCTGATACTTGGAAAAATTTTTGAAAAACTTTAGAAATCTGGGAATATATTTTGTTGTTCAAAATATTCATGCTATCTTTGCGAGGATTTTGCCGCAAATATCAACTTCGGCACACATCCCCTTAGAAACTAACAGATAATCAATACAATAGCAATGGAACAAAAAACCTTCACTTATCAGCAGGCCTATGAAGCCTCGTTGAAGTACTTTGACGGCGATGAACTCGCTGCCAGGGTATGGGCGACGAAATATGCCTTGAAAGATTCTTTTGGTCACCTCTATGAGTTGACGCCCGATGATATGCATCACCGCATCGCACGCGAGATTGCACGCATCGAGAATAAATATCCCAATCCCCTGAGCGAGGATCGCTTGTTTGAGCTGATGAGCCATTTTCGCTACATTGTGCCGCAGGGTAGCCCCATGGCAGGCATTGGCAATAACTTCCAGGTGGGCTCATTGAGCAACTGCTTTGTCGTTGGACTCGATGGCGAGCCCGACAGTTACGGCGGCATCCTCAAGATTGACGAGGAGCAGGTGCAGCTCATGAAACGCCGTGGTGGAGTAGGTCACGACCTGTCGCACATCCGCCCCAAGGGTTCGCCTGTCAAGAATAGCGCCCTCACCTCAACGGGACTTGTGCCCTTCATGGTGCGCTACAGCAATAGCACTCGCGAGGTGGCTCAAGACGGTCGCCGTGGCGCGCTGATGCTTACCGTTAGCATCAAGCACCCCGATGCCGAGTCGTTTATCGACGCCAAGATGGAGGAGGGCAAGGTGACGGGCGCCAATGTGTCGGTGCGCATCGATGACGCGTTCATGCAGGCTGCCGTCGAGGGCAAGTCCTATCACCAGCAATATCCCATTGATAGCGATAAGCCGCTCTATGAGAAAGAGATCGACGCAGCTCGCCTGTGGAACAAGATCGTTCACAATGCCTGGAAGAGCGCCGAGCCCGGCATCCTCTTCTGGGACACGATCACGCGCGAGTCGGTGCCCGACTGCTATGCCGACCTGGGCTTCAAGACCATCTCGACCAATCCCTGTGGCGAGATTCCCTTGTGTCCCTACGACAGCTGCCGCCTCATCGCCATCAACCTGTACAGCTATGTGAAGAATCCGTTCACGCCGCAGGCCTACTTCGACTTCGACCAGTTTGCCGAGCACGTGGCATGCGCACAGCGCATGATGGACGACATCATCGACCTGGAGATGGAGAAAATCGAGAAGATTCTCGACAAGATCAACTCCGACCCCGAGACCCAGGAGGTCAAGACTACCGAGCTCAACCTGTGGAACAAGATCCGCACCAAGACGCTCAAGGGCCGCCGCACGGGCGTCGGCACCACGGGCGAAGGCGACATGATCGCCGCTATGGGGTTGCGCTATGGCACTCCCGAGGCAACCGAGTTCTCGGTGAGCGTACACAAGGCGCTGGCACTGGCCGCTTATGGCTCATCGGTACAGATGGCCAAGGAGCGTGGCGCATTTGAGGTTTACGATGCTAAGCGCGAGGAGAACAATCCTTATATCAACCGCCTGCGCGAGGCTAAGCCTGAGTTGTATGAGGAGATGGTGAAGTATGGACGCCGCAACATCGCTTGCCTGACCATCGCTCCCACGGGAACCACCAGCCTGTTGACCCAGACGACATCGGGTATCGAGCCGGTATTCATGCCCGTGTACAAGCGTCGCCGCAAGGTGAACCCCAGCGACAAGGACGTGCATGTCGATCTGGTGGACGAGAACGGCGATTCGTTTGAGGAGTTCATCGTCTATCACCACAAGTTGGTGACCTGGATGAACATCAATCATATCCCCGTGCGCCGTGATTACACTCAGGAAGAGTTGAATGCCATCGTCGAGAGATCCCCGTACAACAAGGCTACGGCCAATGATGTGGACTGGGTGAACAAGGTGCGCATGCAGGGCGAGGTTCAGAAGTGGGTTGACCACAGCATCAGTGTGACCATCAACCTGCCCAACGACATCAGCGAGGAAATGGTCGGCAAGCTCTATGTGGAGGCTTGGCGCAGCGGCTGCAAGGGCTGTACCGTTTATCGCGACGGTTCGCGCACGGGTGTGCTTGTTGCCCTTAGCGACAGTGACAAGAAAAAAGAAGAGCAAAAAGAGAAAAATACCGCCAACGAAGGCCGCTACATCGCTGAGGAGGAACACATTCTCAAGCGTCCGGTAGAGCTTGAGGCCGATGTGGTGCGCTTCCAGAACAAGAAGGAGAAATGGATCGCGTTTATCGGCTTGATTGACGGACGACCCTATGAGATCTTTACTGGTATTGCCGACGACGACGAGGGCATCTTCTGTCCCAAGTCGGTGACCAAGGGTAAGATCATCAAGGCCGTGGGCGAGGATGGCGTGAAACGCTACGACTTCCAGTTCATCAACAAGCGTGGCTTCAAGACCACCATCGAGGGACTGAGCGAGAAGTTCAATCCCGAGTTCTGGAACTACGCAAAGCTCATTTCGGGCGTCTTGCGCTATGGCATGCCCATCCCGCAGGTGCTCAAGCTCGTGAGCAGCCTGGAACTTGACAGCCAGTCGATCAACACATGGAAGATGGGCGTGGAGCGTGCTCTCAAGCGTTACATCAATAATGGTGAGGCTTCGGCTGAGTGTTGCCCCAATTGTGGCCAGAACACGCTGGTTTATCAGGAGGGTTGCCTCATCTGTACCAACTGCGGTACATCCCGCTGCGGATAATAGCAAGAGTGAGTATAAATATGTGATTGGCAAAAATGCGTTTATCGGGGGGAGTGCTATCCAAGTGACAGCCCTCCCCTCCATTTTTTTCTATAGGCAAGGCGGTAGCCGATAGAGGTATTGCAAGCCACTGGCTTGCGCTCAAAACTCCAGCTTCCCCGTTAATCGGATATCCTCGCTCGAACTCCCGACCAGCAATGTGAACTCTCCCTCGACAGCCCATTGCATCTTGTCGTTCACAATAGCGAGGTCAACGGGCAGGATATTGAAACTGAACGCGCGGCTTTCCCCAGCATCGAGGGTCACGCGCTCAAACCCGATCAGTTGTCGTTCGGGCTGCACCACCGAGGCTCCCGTGTTGCTCACATAGAGCTGAACCACTTCGTCACCCTTTCTTGAACCGGTGTTAGTTACATTGAAGGAAACTTGTCCTGCTGTGATGCTCAAGTCACTGTACTCAAACGACGTATAGCTCAATCCGTATCCAAACGGGTAGAGCGGCTTTGCGCTCATCTCAACGTAATCATGCGCTACAGGACGAGGCTGATTGTAATAGACCGGTAACTGGCCCACATGGCGGGGAACGGAAACGGGCAATCTTCCCGCAGGGTTATAGTCTCCAAAGAGCACATCTGCAATGGCATTACCACCTTGTTCTCCAGGATAGTAAGCCGTGAGCAGCGCATCGGCGTTTGCGTCGGCCCAGTTCTTGTTCAACGGGCGTCCCTCGATATAGACCACAACGAGTGGTTTTCCTGTCTTTTTCAATGCTTGAAGCAATTCATTTTGCCGTCCAAGCAGGTCGAGCGTGGCACGGTCAAATCCTTCACCACATTCCATATCGCTGATGTTTTGCTGCTCGGCACTGGCAGCGCCCGTGTCCTCATAGGAAGTCTTGAAATCCCTGGCCGACGAGCCTCCCACCACGGCAACAATGACATCAGCGCTGCTGGCAACCGCTGCTGCCGCTGCAATATCGCAATCAACCGTGTCTCGGATGGCGCACCCTTTGACATAACAGCAATTAGCCTCACCTATCATGGCCTTGATACCGTTATAGACTGTGATGACCTTGCCATCGGGCTGTGGGGCGGTATAGTCGCCCAGCATATTATAGACGTTGTCGGCATTGGGCCCTACGATGGCCACCTTCAAGTCCTTGCTCAGCGGCAGGATACCGTTATTCTTAAGCAAGGTGATGGATTCCTGTGCCGCGTGTCTTGCTGCAGCGACGGCTTCTGCATTGTTCACCAGCTTACCGGCTGTTTTCTCGTCAACGTAGGGGTGCTCAAACAATCCCATCTCAAATTTTAGGCGCAATACGCGTCTTACGGCCTGGTTCAGGGTTTCCTCGCTGACCTTGCCCTCTCTCACCGCATCGGCAAGTTGGACGTAGCAGTTTCCTCCCAGGTCCACGTCAACGCCAGCCAATAGCGCCTGGATGGCAGCATCCTGCAACGACGTTGCAGTGCGGTGCGTCCCCCTGAGGCCATCGATGCTGAACAGGTCACTCACGACGATTCCTCGATTAAACACCCAGTTATTTCTTAATACTCCGGTCAGCAATTCATGATTGGATGTACATGGTATGCCATCCAATGAATTATAAGAGGTCATCACCGATAAAGCCCCAGCATCAAGCACGCGCCTGAACGGGGGCAGGAACACCTGTTTCAGTTCTCTTGGCCCCACGATGCTGCGGTCTCCGTTTTGACCGCCCTCGCTGGCTCCATAGGCGATAAAGTGCTTTAGCGTGGCAATGGTTGAGTGGGGGAGTGCTAAGTCTCCGCCACCAAGTCCCCAAACAACTGCTGCTCCCATTTCGCCACTCAGGAAGGGGTCCTCGCCCAGTGTCTCCTCGACTCGCGACCAACGCGGTTCCCGGGCTAGATCCAGCACAGGTCCGTAACTGATGTGGCCGCCTTGAGAACGCACTTCTTTGCCGATAATATCGCCTATTTGCCGCATGGTCTCGCGTGACCATGTCGCCGCCATGCCAAGTCCTGTCGGGAACACTGTCGCCCCGATGGCCATATGGCCGTGAGGCGCCTCTTCGGCAAGGAAGATGGGAATGCCCAGGCGTGTCTTCTCGATGGCATAGCGTTGCATGGCGTTGGCCGCCTGAGCAGCCAGTGCGGGATTGAGACCGTTGGCGATGGTCTTGCGTGTCCATGGATCAGCACGAAATACGGCCCAGTACATACCCACGTGCAGGCTATCTACTTCATGCCTGAACTTCTCGCTTACGGCCACTTTTTTGCCGTTAATCTGGTAGGAGTCCCACCCCATGAAGCACACAACTTGTCCCGCCTTTTCTTCAAGCGTCATGCGCGAGATGAGATCTTCAACACGCTGCTCTACAGGCAGATTGGCGTCCTGATAGGGGTATTTGGGCGCTGCCAGGGCACTAATTCCCGCCAGCATCATCAATAAAGTTATAGTTGAAAATCGTTTTATCATTTTGGCTCAAACACTAACAACTAAAGACTAACAACTGACAACTCAACATTCATTCCTGTGATCTCAACGATGGACTTGCAGCCACGTGCATCTTCGGTTTTCCAGTCGAGATCAATAGTGCGGCTCTCGCCCGGCATCAAGTGGAAATAATTGTCGCTGTAGATGGCGGGCAAGATCTGTTCTCCGTCATCACCCTTGAGGTTTAACCGCAGCATTACGGCTGGAACATTGCCTGGATTAGTTATGGTAATGCGCTTGCCGGTAGCGACAGCCGTCACCTGGGCCAGACCCATGTCATGCAGCGACTTGCGGTCACCCTCGATAGTCGTGTTTACATAGTCGTTCACCGAGCGCACGTTACCTCTGTTGTCAATGAGCGCCAACCGCAGGAAATAGGCTCCCGCAATCTCTTTGGGAACTTCGACCTTCATCATGTTCAGCGTCATGTCCTCGTCGCAGACGTAGCCTTGAACCTGCTCCCAAACGGCCTCTCCTTTCAGGTTGATGATGCTGGCCTTAACAGTCCCCTGTTGATGTCCTGCCGATCGGTTGACGATTTCAACGCGATTGCTCACGGGGTTCCATTGCACATGTAACGGCTCACAGGCATGCTTCACACCAAAATAGGCCGCAGTGGGTTCCATGTAGTAGTCATAGGTCTGCCATACCATCGACGGCCAGCACGGGTGACTCATCCAGATGAGCAGTCCCATGCGGTCCTGACTACCGCTCTCATACATGGCCCGATAGCCCTCATAGTTGATCCACTGTGCCCACTCACAAAATTCTTGAGCCGATGTCGGCTCACCAAAGTTGTCGGCAATCAGCTGGTTAAACGAGGCACCGCGTTGAGCGCCCTCCATGGTATAGTCATGGCGGCCCCAATAGATATTCTGAGGCCACAAGTGCTCGGCATCAAGTGTGCGGCTCAATCCCTCGTAGGTCATCACGTTGGGCATGCCGCGCTCGGTGTGCAGTTTGCCCGTCTGCTTTTCAAAATACTCCTTGGTGCTTATCGCCCAATACGGCCCATGGCCGCTCACGCCATCATCGGCCGAGCTGGAGATATAATCCAATCCCGGATGCTTTGTGGCCACGAGTTCGCGCAGGCCATTGTCGAGCGTTTTGGGCGGATAGCCCTCGTTGCGCCCGCAATAGATGCCGATGCAGGGGTGATTGCGAATCTTGAGCACAAAGTCTAGGGCATTATGCATAAACATCGCCTCGTTGTCGGGGTCGGGACCGTCAGCGGGGTTAGCCAACCAAAAGTCCTGCCACACCATGATGCCGTATCGGTCGCAGGCCTCAAAGAATTCCTTGTCGCCCGTCATGCCCACCCAGTTGCGTATCATGTTGTAGTTCATCTCCTTGTGATGGCGCACGGCGGCGTCAAATTCACGGCCACGATAGTTTAGGTTGTTCTCACTGAAGGCCCAGTTGCCGCCCAGGGGAACCAATCGGCGATGGTTGATATAGATCTTCAGTTTGGTGTCTTTGCTGGCGGTCTTGACCTCGCGAATGCCCGCCTTATACTCGACTGCATCGCTTTGCTGGCCATCGACGATAAACTCAAAGCCGGCATCATACAGGTAAGGCTCGCCATAGCCGTTCGGCCACCACAAGCGCATCCGTTGGCCTTTCAATTGCGGGAATTCGACAGGACTGAATGATTCCTCGATGGTCACTCCTGCAGCGAGCGTGATTTGTTTCTCAAAGCAGATGTCCCCGATGTGGCCATGCAGCGTTCCCGTTACTGCACGGTCGCTGCAGTTGGTCAGCATGACGGCGGGGGTCATGGTAGCCAGGGTGTCGTTCTCGCCCAGGGCTGTGATGACGACAGGGTCTCGTAGCATCACGTCGCCAGTTGTGGACAGGAAAACGTCGTCCCAAATGCCGATATCGCGTCCGCGGATGGTCGAAATCCAGTCCCAACCGATGGTGGCATGGAAGGTGGGGTTGTCTGCCCCGAGGATGCCGCCGTTGAAGTCAGTGTTCTTTTCGGTCTTGACCTTCACGCCTCCGGGATTGGCATTGGCGATAATGAGCACCTCCAGTTCATTGTCAAATTTCTTGAGGAAGGGCGTGATGTCAAATTTGCCGCGTTTGAATGCCCCCTCGATGCGGCCCAAGTTGGTGCCGTTAAGCGTCACATCGGCTTTCCAGTTGATGCCGTCAAAATTGAGGAACACGCGCTTGCCCTGCATCTCCTGGGGCAGGTCAAAGGAGCGTTTATAGATAAAATCCCCGTTGAAGAACGACTCCGATGCCAGCATCAGGTTATCGTCATGGTTCATGTCGGGCAGGGCCCCGGCATTGACAAAGCTCGACAACACAGTGGCAGGCACCGTAGCTACAAGCGGTTCAGCCTGGGGATGCGAGGCCCGTGCCAGTTTCCAGTCGCCGCCATTGAGCATCCACTTCCCGTCTTGCCAGCCGCCATCTTCATGTTCTTGTGCCATTAGACCGTTATTGCCCATGACTTTAATTTCTCTTAAGCAATACGGCTCCTGGCCACCGTTCATGGTTACTCTAATATATCTTCCTGTTGTATTGTCTCCAATGTGAGTCACATCATGGGTATCGGTATGTGTCTTATAATCAATTATGGCCACTTCACGGCAACGACCTATACCTTTCCAATTTTTATTGTCGTCACTGATCTGGATGTGACATTTAGGCGCTTCACCAATCCAGTACAATGACACGTGCTTGACGGTAGCCTGTGTGCCCAAGTCCACTGTCACCCATTCATTCTCGGTGCCCAGGCTGCGCCATGCGCTCACGAAATGCTCAGCAGGCAAGATACCCTTGGCGCGTAGGCCATTTTTCTTCATTTTCAGTTCGGTGATATTCCAATAGGCCGCGCTGGGGGTAACCATCTCTATCTTCATGTGAGAGAACTGCTTCCCCTTCTTGATGTGGAACGTATGGTCGATTTTTCGGGTGGGCAGAAGATCATCGCCTGAGTTCTTGTTCGGGTCACTGTGAACACGCTGGTACGAGGCATTTCCTGGTAATGAATCGCCAATCCATTCGTCGGCCACTTTCCATTTCTTGCCGTCTTTTGAGGTGAGCAGCCTGATTTTATACCCCTGCCGGGCATTCTCGCGGTAGGCCATGCTGCATACCATCTCCACCTCATCGATGTCGATAACCATGTTCTCCCAATCATATTGCAGCCACGTGTCTGCACCCATCACGATGTTGTTGGTCCACTCGTTGCCGTCGAGGCAGGCTTCACGTTTGTGAGGTGGCAGCGGGCCATCGGGTGTCGTCACGTTGAGCCAAGCGGGCATTTGTTCGTCGTTGATGCCATCGGTCAACAATTGTGACGTGAGGTTGAAATCCCATGAGGATGACTGGTACACAGTGCGGTGAAGAGCAAGATTCCGGTAGGAGGTGTCTTGCACCAATTTGGGGCCAAAGTACTCATTGGGATTACCGGGATACTGGCCGATAGGGCGGTTCTGCTGTGCGCTTGCGGTAATGTACAGCATGGCTATCAATAATAATGTGATTGGATTTTTCATAATTGGTTATTGTTTAATTCAGCAAATTTAAAAAATATTCCGCAAAGAAGACGCAAAATCAACGATATTTTCCTAATTTTGCATTAATCAATATTTTTGACAATAAATGACGTTTAACCTCGACTCTCTCAATACGGCGATAACCCAGATCAATGCAGCTCTGTGGACCTACCTGTTAATAGGCGCCTTGATCTTGTGTGGACTGTATTTCACGATACGGTCGCGCTTTGTGCAATTCACCATGGTTGGTGAAATGTTTCGCCAGCTCGTTGACTCGTCAAACTCTAGCAGCAAGAAGCACATCTCGTCGTTTCAAGCCTTTGCTGTCTCGATGGCAACGCGTGTAGGTACAGGCAACCTGGCTGGTGTGGCGACGGCAATCGCTGTGGGTGGTCCTGGAGCGATATTTTGGATGTGGCTCATTGCGCTTATTGGTGCGGCAACGGCCTTTGTTGAGGCAACGTTAGCACAGCTATTTAAGCGCCCGTCAAGTGATTCTTTTATTGGAGGTCCGGCCTATTACATCAGTCGTGGCCTGCACAACAAGTGGATGGCCGGCTTGTTTGCTGTACTGATCACGCTGACCTTTGGCCTGAGTTACAATTCTATTCAAAGTAATGCCATCTGTGGCGCATTGAACAAGGCCTTCGGGTTCGATCCACTCATTGTGGGTGTTATCATAACGTTAATAGCCTTGTTTATCGCTTTTGGTGGTATTCAGCGCATCGCTCGCGTGAGCAGCGTGCTGGTGCCGTTTATGGCTTTCGGCTATTTTGTTCTGGCTCTGGTAGTTGTGATCATGAATATCGAAATGGTGCCTCATGTGTTCCGGCTCATCATTGAGAATGCTTTCGGCCTTGAACCCGTTGCTGGCGGGGGCCTGGGCATGACTATCATGGTGGGTGTTAAGCCAGGATTGTTCAGCAACGAGGCGGGCGAGGGTAGTGCCCCCAACGTGGCTGCCACGGCCGATGTCTCGCATCCAGTCAAGCAAGGCCTTATCCAAGCACTTGGCGTGTTCACCGACACCCTGCTTGTGTGCAGCTGCACCGCTTTTTTGGTGCTCGTCAGTGGATTATACACGACACCAGGTCTAGAAGGCATTCAGCTCACCCAGGCATCACTGGAATCTCAAGTGGGCAGCTGGGGAACGGTCTTTGTAGCTATTGCCCTTTTCTTGTTCGCCTTTACCAGTATCATCGGCAATTACTATTATGGTGAAGCCAACATCCGCTTTTTAACCGACAAGAAGTGGGTCTTGACAGTATTCCGTATCCTTTCTGGTGGAGTGTTTGTCTTTCTTGGTGCTGTGGCCAGTTTCGAGTTTGTGTGGAACCTGGGTGACCTGTTCATGGCGTTGGTTACCTTGTGCAACCTGATTGCATTGGCGTTCCTCAGCAAGTATGCTTTTAAACTTCTTGACAACTACCGCAACCAGAAACGCAAGGGAGTCAAGAGTCCCGTCTTTCACCGCGACGACCTTCCAGAGGTCGCTGGCGACCTGGATGCCTGGTAATAGGGTCAACTGTGCCGTGACTCTAGTCACGGCCCCAAAGAGAAAAAGTAATGAAAGGACTAGTCATAAAAAATACCGGTAGCTGGGTGACTGTGCGTCTCGATGACGGGAACACGGTGAACTGCAAGATGCGTGGTGTACTGCGCCTCAAGGGACTGCGTTGCACCAATCCTGTTGCTGTGGGCGACAGAGTGCAGGTCGAGGACAAGGGCGGTGACGCTCCTGTGGTGGGCGAGATCGAACCTCGTCGCAACTACATCATTCGTCGTGCCAGCAACCTCTCTAAGGAATTCCAGATCATAGCTGCTAATCTCGATCAAGCAGTGCTTGTTGCAACATTGACCAATCCCGAGACAAGCACTACCTTTATCGACCGGTTCCTGGCGACAGCCGAGGCCTATCAGGTTCCTGCTGTGCTGGTATTCAATAAAATAGATTTGTTAGATACTGATGAATGGCATAAACGGCTTGATGAATTGAAAGCACTCTACGAGTGCATTGGCTATCCCGTGGTGACCATGTCGGCAGCAACGGGCGAGGGGGCTGATGCCTTGCGGACTCAACTTGCTGGCAAGATGTCGCTTCTCTCAGGCAATAGTGGTGTGGGCAAGTCATCCATCATCAATCTTCTTGTTCCTGATGCCCATGTCAGGGTGGGTGATGTGAGCCATACCCATCACAAGGGAATGCACACTACCACTTTTAGCGAACTGCTGGACCTGCCCGATGGCGGAGCTATCATCGACACCCCGGGTGTGAAGGCCTTCGGTACTATCGACTTTGAACGTGCCGAGGTGGCACACTATTTTCCAGAGATTTTCAAGATTTCGGATGACTGCCGTTTCAACAACTGTACCCACACCCACGAGCCTGGTTGCGCTGTGCTGGCTGCTGTCGAGCAGGGGCTTATCGCTCCATCACGCTTCACCAGCTACCTGAGCATCCTCGACGAGGATCCCAACAACAAGTACCGCAAGCCCTTCTAGAGAGTGAAATAAAAACAGCGCGCCACCCACGAGCACATGGCTTTGGGTGGCGCGTTGTGGTATTGCAAGCCATTGGCTTGCATGATAAGGGTTTAGAACTGGCGTGCAGCGGTCAGCATCACCTCACTCAAGGTGGGATGGCCGTGGATGCTGCGGGCCAGCAGGTCAACCGTGGCACCGGCATTCATGGCGGTAACCACTTCCTGGATCAGGTCGGCAGCATGGGCTCCACAGATGTGGCAACCTACAATCTGACGGGTCGTGTTATCGACAATCATCTTCAACAGGCCGTCGGTCTCGTTCATGGCGACCGCCTTGCCATTGCTGCGGAAGAATGACTTCTTCACCGTCACGTCAAGGCCACGCTCGGCACACTGCTCCTCGGTCAAACCTACCATGGCCAGTTCGGGCACGGTAAACACAGCACTGGGCACGATGTCGAGTTTGATCTCGTCAGCCTTACCCATGATGGCGTGCAGGGCGCGCTGTCCCTGTGCGCTGGCTGCATGAGCAAGCATCATTCGGCCATTTACATCGCCGATGGCATAGATGCCGGGCACATTGGTCATCATGTTGTCATCCACCTCGATGCCACGACGGCCCACGGTAACGCCAATAGCGTCAAGACCCTGCGGCAGCACGGGCTGACGTCCAACAGACATGAGTACCTTCTCGCTGGTTACGCTCTGGGGTTTGCCTTTGAGCTCATAGGAAACGGTGAAGCCGCCTTCCTCCTGCTTGATGCCGTTTACAGCAGCGCTGGTGATGATTTTGATGCCGCGCTTGCTCAGGACGGTCTTCAGGCGCTTGGCCACGTCCTTGTCGAATGGGGGCAGAATCTCCTTGCAATACTCGATAACGGTCACTTCGACACCAAATGTGCTGAACACAGCGGCAAACTCCATGCCGATGACGCCACCGCCCACGATGCACAGGCTCTTGGGCAATGTTTCCATCGCGAGAATATCGTCGCTGGTCATGGCCAGGTCTGCACCCTCGATGGGAAGTCCACGGGGAGCCGATCCGGTCGCGATGATGATGTCCTTGGCTTGGTACTCCTCGCCGTTGACGACAACGGTATTGGCGTCCTTGAGTGTCGCCTCGCCCTTGATGGCGGTGATGCCGGGAGCTCCCATGAGCATCTCAACGCCTTCGCGCAACTGCTTGACGACGGCTTCTTTGCGCTCAAACACGGGAGTATAGTCAAATGCCATCTCCCCCGTCTTCACACCCCACACTTCGGCCTCACGCATCAGGTTGATGACCTCGGCATTGCGGCACAACGCTTTGGTGGGAATGCAACCGCGGTTCAAGCAGGTGCCACCCATCTGGTCTCGCTCAACAATAGCAACAGTCAGTCCATGAGCTGCAGCATCGGCAGCGGTTTCATAGCCGCCAGGACCAGCACCAATAATGATAATATCAAACATAGTGTCTGTTCAAATGATTAGAAAGAGTAAAACTAAAGACAAGAAAGACAATAAGACAAATTATAAAAGAAATTGTCTTTCTTGTCCTTCTTGTCTTCTAAACTGAATTACTGGGCGTCGGCCACAAGCTCGCGCCAGGTTACGATGGGGTGCAAAGCGGCCTGAGTGTCGTCAAGGCGACGCACGGGCGTGTTGTGAGGAGCGGTCTTTACCATCTCGGGATCATCCTTGGCCTCTTGAGCAATCACACGCATGATGCGGATGAACTCGTCGAGGGTCTGCTTGCTCTCGTTCTCGGTGGGCTCTACCATGAGGGCCTCGTGGAACAGCAAGGGGAAATAGATGGTGGGAGCATGGAAGCCATAGTCCAGCAGGCGCTTGGCCACGTCGAGCGTGGTGACACCAGTGGATTTGTCCTTCAATCCGTCATAAACGAACTCGTGCTTGCACACGCCGCCAATGGGCAGCTCATAGACATCCTTCAACGACTCCTTGATATAGTTGGCGTTGAGCGTAGCCAGCGGGCCGACCCACTTGAGCTGATCACGGCCCAGTGTGAGAATGTAGGCCAGGGCGCGCATCATCACGCCGAAGTTACCTAGATGACCGCTGATGCTGCCGATAGACTTGTCGCTGCACTCGAGCTTGAAGTAGTCATAATCCTCTTCCTCCACTTTTACGACACGGGGATTGGGGAGCAGGTGCTCCAGACCGGCGCGAACGCCGACAGGACCGCTACCGGGTCCACCACCGCCGTGAGGCGTTGAGAAGGTCTTGTGCAGGTTGATGTGCATGATGTCGAAGCCGATGTCACCGGGACGAACCTTGCCCAGCATGGGGTTGAGGTTGGCGCCATCATAGTACATCAGACCGCCACAGTCATGAACAGCCTTGGCAATCTCACCGATGTTGTGCTCAAAGATACCCAGCGTGTTGGGATTGGTCATCATCATGCCGGCGATGGTGTCGTCGAGCAGGGGACGCAGGTCGTCAACATCGACGGTGCCGTCGGGACGGCTCTTTACAACCACAACATCAAGGCCGCAGACAGCCGAGCTGGCGGGGTTGGTACCGTGAGCGCTGTCGGGGATGATCACCTTGGTGCGCTTCATGTCGCCACGCTCCATGTGGTAACCGCGCATGATCATCAGACCGGTCAACTCACCATGTGCGCCAGCATAGGGGTTCAAGGTGAACTCGCTTAGGCCCGAAATCTCGGCGAGGCTCGTCTGCAGGAAGTAATAAACGGCAAGAGCGCCTTGAGTGGTCTCGCTGTTCTGCAGCGGATGCAGACCAGTGAACTCGCGATGGGCGGCGATTTCCTCGTTGATCTTGGGGTTGTACTTCATCGTGCAGGAACCCAGGGGATAGAAACCTGTGTCAACACCAAAGTTGTTGTTGCTCATGTTGGTGTAGTGACGAACAACGCTCAACTCGTCAACCTCGGGGAGCAGAGGCGCGTTCTCGCGCATCAGGCCCTTGGGCAGGTCGCTCATTTTATACTCGTCGCACTTGTTCTTGGGCAGGGAATAACCCTGACGGCCAGCCTGTGACAACTCAAATATGAGTTTTCCGTAGAATGTATTATTCATAACTTACTTGCCCTCCTGTTCTTCGTTAAAGGTTACACATGCGTCAACCAGATCATCGCAGTCCTCGCGGCTATAGGTCTCGGTAACGGCAATCAGCAGCGTGTCGTCAGCAATCTTGAGACCGCACTGCAGATACTCTTCGCCACAGTACTCTTGCAGATCATCGATGTTGAGTTTGGTCTTCACGGCAAACTCGTTGAGGAAAGGCTTGTCGGGATAAGCCAGTTCAAACAGTCCCGTCTTCACCAGGCTGTCGGCCAGGTAGTGAGCGTTGCTGTAGCTGATCTCGTTCACCTCACGCAATCCCTTGGCTCCCATCAGACCCATGTAGATGGTTACATACAGCGCCATCAGGCTCTGGTTGGAGCAGATGTTGCTGGTAGCCTTCTCGCGGCGGATGTGCTGCTCACGGGCTTGCAGGGTAAGGACAAATGCACGCTTGCCATCGGCATCCTTAGTAGCACCAACGATGCGGCCCGGCATCTTGCGGATCAGTTTCTTGGTCGTGCACAGGAAGCCCACATAGGGACCGCCATAGTTCAGGGGGATACCCAGGCTCTGGCCGTCACCCACTGCGATGTCGGCACCCCACTCGGCGGGAGTCTTGACAACGCTCAATGCGGTGGCTACACAGTGCATGATGAGCAATGCCTTGTGTTCGTGGCACAGGTCGGCTACGCCAGTGAAGTCCTCCAGAATACCATAGAAGTTGGGAGTGGCGACAATAACGCCTGCCACATCATCTTTCTCGAGCTCGGCCTTGAGGCATTTATGGCACATCACACCTTCATTGGCGGGTACCATGTCGATCTGCACGCCGTGGAACTTGGCATAGGTCTTGATCACGCGCAGGACATAGGGGCTAACGGTTTCGCTAACCAGCACGCGATTGCGTTTCTTGGCGTTGGCAACAGCCATCATCATGGCCTCGGCAGTAGCGGTGGTTCCGTCATACATTGATGCGTTAGACACTTCCATACCGGTCAACTCGGCCATCATGCTCTGATACTCAAAGATGTATTGAAGAGTACCTTGAGAAATCTCGGCCTGATAGGGAGTGTATGCAGTAAGGAACTCACTGCGGCTAATGATGTTTTGGATAACAGCGGGGCTATAGTGATCATAGTAGCCTGCTCCAAGGAACGTGCGCATGGTAATGTTGCCCATGCCCAGGTCATCAAAGAAACGACGCACTTCAATCTCGCTCATGGACTCGGGAAGCTCATACTCTTTTTTGAGTTGCAGCTCCTGGGGCACGTCCTGATAGAGGTCGTCCAGCGACTTGACGCCTGCCGTGTTGAGCATGGCCTGCATCTCTTCGTTGGTGTGCGGAAAAAATTTATAACTCATTAGTTAATGAAATCTTGGGTTAAAAAGTGGTGTGTGGTTGATTACTCGCCAATCATGGCCTTGTAGGCAGCGGCATCCATCAGGTTCTCAAGCTCGCTCTTGTCGCTGAGCTCGACCTTGATGATCCAGTTCTCAAAAGCGTCCTTGTTGATCAGGCCAGGCTCATCCTCGAGGGCTTCATTCACCTCGACAACGGTACCGCTAACGGGGCACATCAGGTCGCTGGCAGCCTTTACGCTCTCAACAGCACCAAACTCCTCACCGGCGCTAACCTCGTCGTCAACCTCGGGCATGTCAACATAAACCACGTTGCCCAGCTCGTGCTGTGCATAGTCGGTGATACCAATGAAACCGAAGTCGCCTTCTACCTTTACATACTCATGTGACTCGCTGTAATAGAGTCCGTCGATAATCTTACTCATTGTCTTATAAAATTAGTTAGTTAATATTTTTGTTTAATTCTGAATCTTGTTTTTTCTCGTAGAGCCTCTAAGCTCTAAGCCCTAAACTCGATTTTTTGCTTGCAAAAAAACGATTACTTCTTGTAGTTGGGAGTATAGAAGCGTTTCTTTACCACGGTGGCGGGGAACACTTTCTTGCGGATGCGCACGTTCAGCGTGTTGCCCAATGCGCCAACGGCACGGTCAACCAGTGCAAATGCTACGCTCTTGTCCAGCGAGATGCTGTGATAACCGGTAGTGATGTAACCCACTACATTCTCACCATCGAGTACTTCATAGCCATGGCGGGGGATAGCCTTGCCTTCAAGCTCCAGACCCACGAGTTTCTTGGGCGTGCCTTCAGCCTTCTGCTGTGCGCAGGCATCACGGCCAATGAAACCGCCTTCCTTATCGAGTTTCACAAACATACCGAAGGTGGCAGCGATGGGTGAAATCTCGGGAGTCAGCTCGTCGCCATACAGGGGCAGACCGGCCTCAAAGCGCAGGGTGTCGCGGCAACCCAGACCGCAGGCCTGTACGCCGGCTTCCATGAGCATATCCCACATCTTGCAGATGATAGCGGGGTCGGCATATACCTCAAAGCCGTCCTCACCAGTGTAACCGGTGCGGCTCACGATGATGGTCTTGCCATCATATTCCAATTTCTTGAAGGTGTAGAACGTCAGGTCGGTCGTGTCAATACCCAGGACATCGCCCATGGTCTTCTCGGCCTCGGGACCCTGAACGGCAATCTGGCCGTAGAGTTCGCTCTGGTGGTCAACCTTCACGTCAAAGTTCTTGGCGTGCTCCATGATCCATGCCACATCCTTGTCGATGTTGGCAGCATTGATCACGAGGAAATAGTCATTATCGTCAACACGGTAAACCAGCAGGTCATCAACAGTGCCACCATCGGGGTACAGCATCATGCCGTAAAGGATTTGACCGGCCTTGATGGCGGTGATGTCGTTGGTAAAGATGTAGTTGGTGAACTTGGCGGCATCGGGACCGGTGATTTCCACCTCGCCCATGTGTGACACGTCAAAAACACCCACCTTGTTGCGCACGGCGTTGTGCTCGGTGGTGATATCTACATACTGGATGGGCATGTCATAACCGGCAAAGGGAGACATGAGAGCGCCTTGCGCCACGTGTCTGTCATGCAGACAGGTTACTTTGATTTCTTCAGTCACGGTTTTAATGGTTTTTTAATTGGTTAATAGTGATATTAATTGTTCGTTTGTTAAGTTCATTATCCATTTCCCGGCATCATAGCCTTCGAGGGCTTCATGCAGGGCGGCGGGGTTCAATACTCTGCCACGCAGCCTGTCAAGCAGCGCTTCACGGGCATCGCACAGGGCCAGGAAATCTCCTGTCAAGTGCAGGTCATGGACGACATCGTGCCTGAGCTCGATGTCCACCATGATGCTGCCCACGCCATCAATGCGACCGCCACGCTTCACCTCACATCGGGGGTTATTGCCCCACAGGAACGACGGCTCCAGATAGGGTAGGGTGAGCTGCTCGATCTGGGCTACATCATCGGCTCCCAGCACGATCTCGCCGTCACACATTGTCTCGCGCACATGGCGCTTAAAGGCCTCGATATCCATCGTCAGGTGTTCGCTCAGTGTGGTGATGCGGCTGCGAACCGATTGTACACCTTTGCTCGTCAGTTTCTCCTGCGATGGTGTGATGGCATGTAACATGTGCTCCATGTCGGTGTCATAGAGCATCGTGCCGTGAACGATACTGCGGCCAGGAATGTGGTAAAACGCATTACCGCTCACTTTGCGACCGTCGATGAGCACATCGTTACGCTCGCTGGCGCAGGCATTGAGCCCCAGCTTGCGCAACATGGCCGCAACGGCGCTGGTATAGGTGCTGAATGTGGTTTGCACCTCGTCGCTGCGGGTGATGTAGCTGAACATGATGTTATCGCGGTCGGCATATACGCAGCCTCCACCGCTACGCCTGCGGTAAAAAGCGATGCCGTGCTCACGACAGTAATCCACGTTCACCTCGCTCTCAATCAACTGATTGCGGCCGAAAATGACCGTAGGATCCACCTGCCACATGAAGAAGATATCATCTTCTTCAATGATACGTGCGGCATACTCCTCCATTGCCAGATAGAAAGGGAGGATACGCGTCGCGTTGTCAGGCAGACTCAGGTATTTCATCATGTCGTTTAAACTTCGTCACAAAAGTAAGCCATTTTCCCCACATTAAAAAATATTAAATCAAAATTATTATTAAAAACCCGCTCCTGGCATGGGAACGGGTTAAATCTTGGGGGGGGAGGACGATTTTAAGAGTCGGTGGATGGCTCTGTTGCCTCCTCTGGTTTGTCTGGCGTGAATGCATTCCACCCTTGGGCTCTGATTTCCAGCTCCTGGTTGTCACGGGTCACCATAAATGCGCCCAGGTCGGGCTTGGTGATGTGCCCGATCAGGCGGGCCGTCTTCATGCGTGCCACTTTCTCGTGGTCACTTAGCGGGACGGTGAACAGCAGTTCGTAGTCCTCGCCGCCGTTCATGGCTGCCGTCACGAGATTCATGTTCAATTCCTCGGCCATGAGGGCTGTCTGGTAGTCGATAGGGATTCGATCCTCATACACACGGCAACCCACATTCGAGTTTTTGCAGATGTGAAGCAACTCGCTCGACAGGCCGTCACTCACATCCATCATGGCAGTAGGATGGATGCCCAGCTCATGCATCTCCTCGATGACGTCGCGGCGGGCCTCGGGTTTGAGCTGGCGTTCAATGATGTATTCCTTGCCGGCAAAGTCGGGCTCAAAATCTTCCTCTTTCATGCCTGCGCTCACACGACGTTCACGTTCCAGCAGTTGCAGGCCCATGTAGGCTGCTCCCAGGTTACCGCTCACGCAGATCAGGTCGGTGTCCTTTGCACCCGTGCGATACACGATATCATCCTTGGCGGCTTCTCCCAGGCATGTTACACTGATAATCAAACCAGTAACCGATGCACTGGTATCGCCTCCCACGAGGTCCACACCATAGTGCTCACAGGCGATGCGCATGCCCTCATACAACTGCTCGATGTGCTCCAGCGTGAACCGCTTGCTGATGCCCAGCGAAACGGTGACCTGACGCGGCGTGCCGTTCATGGCATACACATCACTCAGGTTGACCACAATAGCCTTGTAACCTAGGTGCATCAGTGGCACGTAGGTCAAGTCAAAATGGATGCCTTCGAGCAACAGATCGGTCGTGACCAGTGTCTCTCGGTCATTGCCATAGTTGATGACAGCGCAATCGTCGCCCACGCCACGATGTGTAGATGTGTTGCGTACAGGAAATGAGCGTGTCAGGTGCTCAATGAGCCCAAACTCGCCCAATGTTGAAATCTCGGTTTCTTTCATGAATATGTCCGGTAATCCAAAATACCTAATGCCAAAAACCTGATGTTTACAGTTCCTCAAATCGGTTGATCATCTCCTGGACGAGCATGGCCATGATGGGCTGGGCTGCTGCAGCGGCCTTTTGCACCTCCTCGTGAGAAGCACGCTCAACGGCACCCTCGACGCCCAGGTCGGTGATGATAGAGATGCCAAACACCTCAATGTCACCATGGCGAGCAACAATCACCTCGGGCACGGTGCTCATGCCGACTGCATCACCACCGATGCGCCAGAAGTAGCGGTATTCGGCAGGCGTTTCAAACGTCGGGCCCTGTGTGCCCACATACACACCGTCAACCAGGCGGATGCCTTTTTCGTCGGCAATCTCATGTGCCATCTTGATCAAGCGGGGGCTGTAGGCGTCCACCATCGCCGGGAAACGCGGACCAAGCTCGTTGATGTTCTTGCCGTGCAGCGGATGCTCGGGGAAGACGTTGATGTGGTCGGTGATAACCATGAGGTCTCCAACCTTGAAGTTGGGATTCATGCCGCCAGATGCGTTAGACACAAACAAAGTTTTGATGCCGATGGCCTTCATCACCCTCACAGGGAACGTCACTTCCTGCATGCTGTAGCCCTCATAGTAATGGAAACGGCCCTGCATGGCCATGATATACTTGCTGCCAAGGGTACCAAAGATCAAACGGCCCTTATGTCCCTCAACGGTCGAGACAGGGAAGTTGGGAACCTCGCCATAGGGGATTTCAATCTCGGTGTTGATATGGTCAACAACGGCACCGAGGCCAGTGCCCAGAATAATGGCGGTCTTTGGTAACTTGTTGTTGACGCGTTCCTTGATAAATTCGCTGGTCTCTTGAATCTTTTCCAGCCAGTTGATTTCTTGTGCCATATATTAAAGTCCTTTCTATTTATTTGTCTGTTTGTTGATTTTGCTTATGTTGACGCCACTCTAGGGTCAGGATGATGCCCCCTCGTCATCAATCTTCTTGACGAGTTCCTCGATGAAATTGACCCCTTCCATCTCCAGGAATCCCACCTTCATGGGAATGTAGTAAATGGATTGTCGCCGGGTAGGCGGGTAGTATGGGTTGTTCATGATGCGAACTGCATCCTTCTCGGTCGTGACGATGAACTTGCGTTTCCCTTCCAGGCTGTTATACACCTTGAAGATGTCAGTAAAGTCCCTGCGGGTAAAGAAATGGTGATCGTCAAAGTGCATGACCTTGACACGCGCCGCAAACTGGCGCAGGTAGCGCACCAGCGGCTTGGGGTTGGCAATGCCGGTTAAGCACAACACGGCATCATCCTCGCGCAGCCATTGCAATGACGTGAGCTGCGGTGACTGAATGGGGAATACCGACACCGGATCGGCATAACGGATGTTGCTGAAGAACAGTCCTTGATAGGGGAACAGGGCCAAGTTTTTCTTTACCATCCTGATATCCATGGCAGTGATGTCCGAGGGGCACTTGGTCACAACCACGATGTCGCCGCGCAGCACGTTGCGGGCGGGTTCGCGCAGTGTGCCCAAGGGCATCAACTTGTCCTCATAGGGCGGATGGTTGTAATCCACCAGCACGACATTTACCTTGGGCTGCACATAGCGGTGCTGGAATCCGTCATCCAGCAGGATCAGATTGATGTTTGGATCAATGCGCAACAACTCACGGATGCCCTTGCGGCGACTCTCACACACGGCTAGCGTGATCAACCCGCTGTACTTGCTGAATATCTGGTAAGGCTCGTCGCCGATGTCGCGCGGTGTCATGTTATTGCTCGCCAGAATAAAGCCTTTGGTTTTGCGCTTGTATCCACGGCTGAGCACCGCCACATGATAGCGGCGGTACAGGGACTCGATGATGTATTCGACATGAGGTGTCTTGCCCGTGCCGCCCACGGTGATATTGCCCACCGAAACGACTGGCACGTCAAACTCCTCTTGTGGCAGCAATCCCACGTCAAATGCTGTGTTGCGCAACCACACCGCGGCGCCATAGCACCACGAGAATGGGGTCAACAAGGCATCCAGGATGGACTTGCGTTGGTCCTTGTTCAGAATATTTGACAGGTCAATTTTCATTTAAGATTTTAGACCTTAAAAATAGAATGGTTAAATGATGAATAACAACTAGAAAACAATCTCGGTTTCGGGCATCAGGCACAATACCTGATCTCGTCCCAGTATGCGCTGCAGCTGCTTGTGCCAGGCATACATGATTCCCATCTCGCCACGCAGGCGCGACTCGTAGCGGGTTGTCATGTATTGATCGAGCAGAGACATGAACTTGTCCTCAAGTGCAGGATAATTCTGGACCTTGGGGTCCTTACCCAGCTTTGCCTTGTTGGCAACCCAGGCGATGGCGTTGCTGATGCCGCCAAACTCGTCAACCAGGCCAATCTGTTTTGCGGTGACGCCATCCCACACGCGACCCTCGGCAATCTGCTTGATAGAGTCTTGCGTCACGTGGCGGCCGTCGGCACAGCGCTTGGTAAACAGCTCGTAGCCATCGTTCACCATGTTCTGCAATGCAGCTTTTTGCGGCGCGGTGAGTTTCTTGAAGATGGCAGATAAATCGGCATTCTCATTAGTCTTGACCGTAGCCATGTGGACGCCCAGCTTGTTCTCAATCAGTTCGCTGGCACAGGGAATCATGCCAAAGATGCCGATGGAGCCCGTGATGGTGGTGCGCTCGGCAAAGATGCGGTCGGCGCAGCACGAGATATAGTAACCGCCCGATGCGGCATAGTCACCCATTGACACGGCAACGGGTTTGCCGGTAGCCTTGAAGTCCATGACGGCTTTCCAGATCTGCTCGCTGCCAAAGGCGCTGCCGCCAGGGGAATTCACCCTGAAGACCATGCCCTTCACATTGTCGTCGTCCTTGAGTTTGAGAATGGTCTCGCACAACTTGTCGCTGTTGATGCCCTCTTCGGTGGAGCCCATGCTCGGGCTACCGTCAATCTCACCGACGGCATAGACCACGGCGATGTGATCTCCGTTGGCAAATGTCTCCAGATCGTCGGCCAGATCATCAGGGCTCACGTAGTTCAAGTCGTCTTTTTTATCCACCTTGGTGCGGGCGCGCAGGATGTCTTCCATCTGATTGCGGTAAACCAGCTTATCCACCAGCTTCTCTTTCAGCAAGCGGTCGGCCTTGAAGGTGACCAGAACACTGTCGCACAACGTGTTCAGTGCTGCCGATTGCAGTTTGCGGTCGGCAGCGATGCTGTCGCGCATCTCGTTCCAGATGACGCCCAGGTAGTGCTCCGTCTGCAGGCGGTTGGCCTCGCTCATGTCGTCAAGCATGTAGGGCTCAACGGCACTCTTGAAGGTGCCCACGCGCACAATCTGCATCTCAACACCCACCTTGTCGAAAAGTTTTTTCATATAAGGAATCATGCTGCCCATACCGTGCAGGTCTACCGAGCCCACGGGATTCAGATAGATACTGTCGGCAACACTAGCCAGGTAATAGTCGGCCTGATTGATGCCCTCATGGCCGTAGGCGGCAATCCACTTGCCGCTCTTCTTGAAACCCTTGAGGGCCTTGCGCACCTTCTCGAGGGTGGCGGGAGCGGCGGCTACACCATTACACTCGATATAGATGCCGTCAATCTTATCATTCTCGGCTGCGTTCTCAATCGCCGACACGAGGGTGTTCAGACCAAGTGAGGAAGGCATACCCTCGCCTTGCAGCAGTGCCATCATGTCAAGCGCATCGCTACCTCCGCGCTCGATGATGCTGGTGCCCAAGTCGATATTGAGGATAGAATGCTTTGTGATGCTGACGGCTTTCTTGCTGCCGCCAGAGCCCATGGCCCCCATGATGCCGATGCTCATGATCATAGCTGCAAACATGAAGAACAGGAATGCCAGAAAGGCTCCCACAAATGAGCCGCAAACGATAAGAATAAATTTCTTCATCATAACATTTGTGTATTTAAGTGTTGTTTTTGATATTCTAACTTGTTTAATTTCAAACCATTGCCAACGTTTTGCGGGCACAGGCCGCCAGAGCGTTTTAGTCTAACTTACAAAGGTAAATGTTTTTTTTAAATAAACCGGCAGTTCATCCACAAATAATTTTCAAAAATATCAAGGAATGCCGAGGAATGCAAAGAATTGTCTCTTGATTATCGTTTTTTCAATATACAGTTACGCCCTTGGACCATTGGTAGCGTCCTGGTCAATCTCAACGCTGCTCGTCTTTGTGAGCGCGGGTATAATGATAATGGGTAGCAATTGCTAGGGCCACACTTGCAATAAAGCTGGTGATGGCCAACCAGGGAATGCCCCCTTCGGCAGGAAGGCCCAGGTTGTCACCATAGCCCTCAGGTATAACACCCGTATTGGACAGGTAGTTGAACAGAACAACAGTGCTGTTGTTCAGGGTGTGGGCGATGATGGGTACCCACAGGCTGCCAGTCCACACCAGCAGGTAACCCAGCCACACTCCCAGCAACATGCGGGGTATAAACCCGTAGAACTGCAAGTGGATGGCACTGAAGATGATGGCCACCAGCCATACCACGGCATGAGTGCCCAAGCGGCTGTCCTGCATCGTGCGCAACATGGCACCGCGAAACAGTATTTCCTCACTCAGGCCTGCCATCAGACCAACGACAATCAGGGTGGGGATGAGCTGCACTATGCTGTGAATGTCAAGTAGCTGCTGTGTCGTAGCGGCGGCTTCGTCCTCGGCGGCACGCATGGCCTGCTCCAGACCTCCGAGCCATGAGGGCAGCGTCATCGACTCGTTGGCACTCACCAGCCAGTTCATGGCAGGTAACGAAACGATATAAAAAATCACGACAATTGCCACCGACAGCCAGGACGGCGCATGGTCAAACTGCATCACGTGCAAGGGCTTGTGGTAGAAAATGGCCATCGCTGCTATTGCTGGCAAGATAAAAGCAACGATATCCTGGATCGTCAGTAATGCCAGCATGCCGGCATTGGATAAAAACGACATCAGCACCGCTGCGCACATCAGGCCCGCCAGCATGATGCACAGCAATACCAGCAGCCGGGAACTCACTTTCAATTTTGTTTTTCGCTCCATGATCAAGTTTTTCGCTTTTTTTGTTTGGCAAAATTAAACAAAAAAGCCTTAATGGTGTCTAACAAACAAACAATAATCAACTAAAAACCACAAGACAATGAAGAAAACCGCTTTAATACTGGGTGTAATGTTTACGCTGGGACTCAACGCCGTTGCACAGAGCAACGACGAAGTCGATATTGAGACAAGTGACGTGAAGCTGGAGGTCATTACACCTGCCGAGCCCGTGCAGGAGACTGAACAGGAAATCAAGGAACGTGAAAAGAAGTTTCGCGAACTTCAGGATCATGTCGCCTATGTCAAGGCCTACAACTCGTTGAGGCGCGGCTATTTTGTCCTTGTATCAGAGGATATCCAGATCGGATCAACCGGTTATCGCCATTACGGTATTTCCCAGAACTACAATTTCATTCTTGTTCAAGGCGAGGACGGCATCATCCAGTTTGCCCTCAACACGGGTTATCCTGGCTCAAACGGGCTGGGCGGATGGACTGGCAAGGGCAAGGTGCGCCATTCCAAGATCAAGTACATGGATAATGGTGACGTGTTCATGCAATTTGATGTCGTTGGTTCCAGCGTCAATGCGACGGTTGACATCATCTTGTTCAAGGAGACCAACCGTGCGGTGGCCCATGTCAACGGTGGCACCCCGATTACCGTCTATGGCGAATTGTTGCCCTATCGCGATAAGGAGCATCGTTAATGCACAATATGGACGTCTGTGTAGATATTTGAATGCCGGTAATAGATGATTGATGTAAGCCGTGCGCCCCGCCTGTTGACCGGCAACAAGGCGGGGCGCGTTGTTCTCTAGTGGCAGCAGCAACACGGAAGCAATGGCTTGAGCTCGCGCTCGTAGATGTCGCGCTTGATGATACGGTAATGCGGCGAGTATGCTTCACGGTAATCTGGTGAATGACTGATGGCATACTTGCCTTGGGCAAGCACATCCTCAATGAACTGGCGGTCTTGTTCATACTCATTTAAACCCAGCTGCATTTTGTCAATTTGGGCAACAATCTGGTGCCACTGCTCTGTCCATTGTTCGACAGTGGGGCGGCCGGCGTTGGCACTGGCGATAAACGCATCCAGCAGGGTATCGGCACTAATGTGGCCATCATGCACGGTACGCAGGCTCACGCGCACATAATTCCCCTCAATACCGCAGTGCTCAACGTACTCGGGAGCATAGTCCGCCGCATCGGTCGTCTCGAGTTCTTGCGCTAGATAAGCTCGGGCACTGGCTGTGTCATTCACCAGATGCTCAGCACCCATGTAATCCTGGAAACAGGACTTATAGATGTCAAGCAACCGGGCTTTGGGGTGCTGTTCCAGTAGCCCCGCCACAAATCCTTCAACCTCTTGACCTTGAATCATCAGGCAGCTGGCCATCACAATCAATGCAGTAAGTAATCGCTTCATGGCTGATGGGTTATTGGATCATCTCCAGGAATTGTTCCTCGTTGATGATTTCTATGCCTAGTTTACGGGCTTTTTCAAGTTTTGACGGCCCCATGTTCTCTCCAGCCAGCACATAGTTCGTTGCTCCCGAAATGCTGCCCACGTTCTTGCCGCCGTTTTGTTCAATCATCGCTTTGTACTCCTCTCGTGAATGCTTGGCAAACACACCGCTGATGACGATTTTCTTGCCCTGCAGCTTGTCTGTCAGCCCGGCTGTCTCGTCCTGGGTCAATGCCATTTGTAGGCCAGCGGCACGCAGGCGCTCGACAATAACGCGGTTGCGCTCCTCAGCAAAGAAGTCGATGATTGACTGGGCGATTTTGGGACCAATCTCGGGGATGGCGGCCAGTTGCTCGGCAGGCATGCTCATCAGGGTGTCAATGTCGCGGGTGTGGCGCGCTAGTACCTTGCCTGTCGTCTCACCGACAAACGGGATAGAAAGGGCGAAAATGACGCGGGCAAACGGAACCGACTTGCTGGCCTCGATGCCGCGCAGGATGCGTTGGGCACTTCGCTCCTGGAAACGCTCGAGCGCGATCAGCTTTTCCTGAGTGAGGTCATAGAGGTCGGCAATGTCGTTGACAAGTCCGCTCTTGTTAAGCAGGATGGCCACTTCCTCGCCGATGCCGTCAATGTTCATGGCATGACGGCCCACAAAGTGCTCAATGCGTCCGCATATCTGCGGACCGCATTCCCACTTATTGGGGCATACCCATGCCGCCTCGCCTTCGACTCGCTGCAATGGTGTCATGCACGAGGGACAATGAGTGATAAACTGGATGGGTTTGCTGCCGGCTTGACGCCTTTTCTCGTCAACGCCAACAATCTTAGGGATGATTTCTCCACCCTTTTCCACATACAGCATGTCGCCCTCATGGATATCCAGCTGCTTGATGATGTCGGCATTGTGCAGCGAGGCACGCTTGACGATGGTGCCGCTCAGCAGCACGGGGTCAAGGTTGGCAACGGGGGTGATGACGCCTGTACGTCCCACCTCAAATGAGACATACTGCAACTTGGTGCATTCCCGCTCGGGAGCGAACTTGTAGGCTATGGCCCATCGGGGTGACTTGGCTGTGGCTCCCAGGTTGAGCTGTTGTCTCAGGGAGTTGATTTTGAACACCAGACCGTCGGTAGCTACGGGGAGTTGCTTGCGCTCTACTTCCCATCGGCCAATGAAGTCCTTGACGGCGTCGATGCTGGGTAAGATGGTCATCTCGCCTGTCTTGAAGCCCCAGCGCTGCAACGCCTTGATGCTCTCGTAGTGGGACTCGAACGGCAGGTTTTCGCCCAGCAGGAAGTAGAATATGGCATCAAGGCCGCGGCGAGCCACTTCGGCACTGTTTTGCAGCTTGAGGGTGCCCGCTGCCGCATTGCGGGGATTGGCAAACAAGGGCTCCTCGTTGTACTGCCGCTCCTCGTTGAGCCGCTCAAAGCTCTTCCATGGCAACACAATCTCACCGCGCACCTCAAATTTCTCGGGCAGATTATCAACACCGGTGATCTCGAGTGGTACCGACTTGATCGTGATGACATTGGCGGTGACATCATCGCCCTGAACACCGTCGCCACGGGTAACGGCGCGCACCAGGCGGCCGTGCTCATAGGTCACCGAGATCGAGGTGCCGTCATATTTCATTTCGCCCACAATCTCACTTTGTTCACCACCCAAGCCCTCTTGTGCGCGGCGCAGGAAGTCCTGCACCTCATCAATATTATAGCTGTTGGACAACGACATCATGGGACGCTCGTGCCGCACTTGTGTGAAGCCTTTAGTGATATCACTGCCCACGCGCTGGGTAGGGGAGAGCGGGTCCTGGTATTGGGGATAATCCCGCTCCAGATCCTGTAACTCTCGCAACAACGCGTCAAACTCCTGGTCGCTGATAGTTGGCTCATTGAGTACATAGTAGTTGTGGTTGTGACGGTTGATAATTTCCCGCAATTCCTTGATTCGTTGTTCAAATAGGTCCATTACTATAATGATTGTTTGTGATTTTAATGCGCTAAATTACTGAAAAATCCCGAATATTTCATCCGTAATTCATTTTTTTGTTATTTTTGCAGTGGATTATTAAGATTCAGTGTATATATGAAACGGTATTATAAATATTTTGCAGCACTTGTTTTGGCCGCTTTTATTTCAACGGTGATGACAGGATGCATGCGGCAGGACTACATGATGTTTGAAGATGGCGAGTTCGACGGGGTGGAATTTTCAGACTATGATCTCATGCATAATGCTGAAATTGACATGGATGATACTGACCGTGACTGATCGCTGACTGGGTCCCACAACCTGTTGATGTTTTGTAATAGAGTCGATTTAAAAATTATTAACAGGGCATTATGTTATAGGGATTAGCGTGTTACGTCTCTCTATTATGATGGTTTTGGGACTTTTTGAACTCTTTTTAACATTTCGTTAAAGATTATTTTTATATATTTGCAGCCAATTATAATGTGAGGTCGTCCATTGTATTGCTCAATGACGGCAAACCAAGAAAATAAATATTAGTATATGAACTTATTAGAGAATAAGTTAGCTCGATATGATGAGCCGCAGAAAGCTAAAGCTGCCGGCATCTATCCTTATTTTCGTGCTATCTCCAGCGAACAGGACACCGAGGTGCTCATGAATGGCAAGAAGGTGCTCATGTTCGGCTCCAACTGCTATTCGGGCCTGGTAAACGATGAGCGCATCAAGAAGGCCGCAATCGAGGCCACCGAGAAGTATGGCACGGGATGCGCCGGTTCGCCCTTCCTTAATGGCACACTCGACCTGCACAAGCAGCTCGAACGCAAGCTTGCCGAGTACGAGGGCAAGGAGGATGCGATGATTTACAGTACTGGATTCGGTGTAAATCTGGGCGTCATATCCACCTTGACTGGCAGGGATGACTACATCTTGTGGGACGAGCAGGACCATGCCTCGATCATTGAGGGACGTCGCCTCTCGTTCTCCAATTCCTTGAAGTACAAGCACAACGACATGGCGTCGCTCGAGGCTCAACTCAAGAAATGTGAGCCTGACCGCGTCAAGCTCATTGTCACCGATGGCGTCTTCTCGATGGAGGGCGACGTCTGCAAGCTCCCCGACATCGTTGACCTGGCACACAAGTACAATGCCAGCATCATGGTGGACGAGGCTCATGGCATCGGCGTCTTTGGCGAGGGCGGTCGTGGCGTGTGTGATCACTTCGGCCTGCGCGACGAGGTGGACCTCATCATGGGCACATTCTCCAAGTCGATTGCTTCGCTGGGCGGCTTCATTGCTACCAGCAAGACGATTACCAACTATCTGCGTCATCATTCTCGCAGTTACATCTTCACGGCTAGCATCACGCCCGCTTCGACGGCTGCGGCCATGAAGGCCATCGATATCCTGATCGCTGAGCCCGAGCGGCAGGAGCACCTCTGGAGCATCACCCATGAGGCCCTGCAGGGATTCCGTGATATGGGTTGTGAGATCGGCCACACCGAGACTCCCATCATTCCCTTGTTCATCCGTGACAACAACAAGACGTTTGCCATCACTCGTGACCTGTTGAACGAAGGAATCTTTGTCAACCCCGTTGTCTCTCCGGCTGTCGCTCCTAACGACACCCTCATCCGCTTTAGCCTCATGGCTACGCACACCCACGAGCAGGTGTCCTTCGCGCTGGAGAAGATCCAGAAAGTATTCCGTGCCTACGGGCTGGTACCCTAAAAACGGGTCATCAACGATATCAATATAGATATTATATTATAATGTGAGACCGCTTCATTATTGAGGTGGTCTCATGTTTTTATGCACTTGGCTACTTTTTTAGGGACTTTGGTGAAAAAAAGTCTCAAAAACACTTGTCTGATGAAAATGTATTAGTAATTTCGCAACGTCAAACCGACTAATAATACTGATATATGATTTACAAATTTGTCATAGTTTCGGACGAGGCCGACAACTTCAAGCTGCAAATTGCCATCGACTCGACGGCAACCTTCATGCAGTTGCGCAACATCATTCTTGATTCTGCCGGATACAACAAGGAGCAGATGGATTCTTTCTACATCTGTGACGATGAGTGGAACATGGAAAAAGAAGTGACCTGCATGGACATGGGCAGTGATAGCGATGAGGACATCTGGATCATGGATGACACCCAGCTCGACGAACTGCTTGAGGACGAGGGACAGCGCTTGAAGTTTGTGTTTGACTACATGACCGAGCGGTTCTTCAAGGTGAAACTCAAGGAAATCATCCCCGGCAAGACCCTGCACGATCCCCTGTGCGAGAGCAAGATTGGCAATCCTCCCGTCGAGAACATAGACATCACTGAATTCATCACGATACCCAAGCTCCCCGATGCCAACAACATCGAGGCTATCGACAAGAGCGAATTCTATGGCGACGAGGAGTACAACGATGACGAGATCTCTGACTTTGAGGAGATGGACGACCTCGATAGCGATAGCTATAAGTTCTAGAATCATCTTGGGCAGCAACAATGGTACAAATGAAAGAGCCAAAAAAAATGCTATAATTTTGTCCCATCAATAAATTATTGTAATTTTGCTGTTCCTAAAAACGGTATAAAAGATAATGAAGAAATTAGTGTTAGCATTTGGCGCACTGTTTGCCATCTCGATGTTCTCATGCACCGGCACGACAAATCAGGACACCCTGGTTGACCAGGCCGAACAGGCCGACTCAATCGAGGAGTCTGACCAAACTGCGCAAGAGGTTACCGGTGTTGCCGTTGACGGAGCCATGAATAGCGTTTATCTCAAGGTAGGCGACGATACCATCGAGTTCACCTATCCCGACCTCGACAGTGAGCACCGCGCATCATGGTCTATCAACGACACCCTCACCGTCAGGTATTATGAGACGGTCAATGGCGACAGCGTTACCGACGTCATCAACGAGACCAGCGCCTAAAGAGAATAAGCACACAATACATCAGCCTTTCACTGGCTGAAAATTGCGGTAGTAGCTCAGTTGGTAGAGCATCAGCTTCCCAAGCTGAGGGCCGCGGGTTCGAGTCCCGTCTACCGCTCAAACTTAGAAAAAGTGATGATAATCAAGGATTTATGACTTGAAAATCATCACTTTTTTGTCTTAAGATTAAGACGTAAAGCCCCCCAAAAAAACGCAATTTTGGTCTATTTTGCATCAAAACTAAACCTTTTGGCAATTTTGACGAGCAAGTACACGAGCAAGTTCAACGTCCTTGCGGGTGATCATGCCGAAGTTATCAAGATTCTGTGGACAGTCCACGATGGGCAGTTCAATCTCCATGCTGTAGTCATCGGCATCGGTGAAGATGCGGTTCTCCGATACGTACTCTATCGAAGACCCCTTCTTCAGCGCTGCCTGCTTTGAATTAACTTGGCGGCGCCTCAGCAAATCGAGCGAGCTCGTTTGCCTTCGGCTTGCACAAGTTTTCCATTTATCGTGAGTATCATAAAGAATAGCGGTTGATTTGCCACAAAGGTAAATCAACCGATTATGCCTTGAAAAGACGTGCCGAATGGTAATATTTTCTTTTGCTGTTATATCTATAAGTCATTGTTTATTGGTTGCGCATCACAATTCTTTTAATCAGTTGTAAAAGCAATCCAAGTAGCAATAAAATAATTAAAAGTGGAATTGATGGTATAAAAATAAGATAGAAGTAATTGCTGAGGAAATAACTTCCCATGATGTCATCAAGCTTTGAATAAAAAGCGTTCTTCGTTGATTGCCGATCATACTGACAAATGCGGTCAAGATAGTGTCTAGCTATATATTTTTCAACCATTGAGTCCTGAGTTCTTCCCAACAGCAATCTCAACGGCTGGTCATCAACAACCGTTACTGACATTAGGAATTTACCTTCATAGGCCTTGTTCCCTCTGTCAGTAAAATTACATTTATGAGAATACTTGTTTACGGCTCCGACGCTATCGAATGGCACAAAGAAACTGAAACAGTAACATAATGGGCCTGTCTTATTTTCTACGAATAAAAATGTGCCCACGGACAAGGTATCGATATCATTATCATCGAAATCTGATGGAATAAGACCTTCAGATATTCTATACCCAAGACTTGGAATCCGTGATTGATGAACCGTGGTGTCAACAATGAAAACATCAGGAAAATCATTCAATAACAGATTATTATTCTGATGTTTTGTTTCTTGTTTTACTTGTGACTTTTCCACGGTAACAGTCTCAGTAAGCACACGGCCATTTCCTGCCACTGAGTCAACATCAGATTTCACATGATGCTTGAAAGTAGAGATTCCATAGTGTGCAACCGTATCTTGCGCCAAGAGTTCTGCGAACTTGGAAACAAACTCTTTTTGAGTTATTCCAAGTAACAGGTACTCAGTATCATCAACACTATAATTATATTTAAAGGGTTGGGCAGGATGTTCATATTGCGTACGATTCGTACCGTCGATGAGATTACATATAGTGGACAGTGCAATGATACATAACACTTCCAATGCCACGAAGATTGCAAAAAATTTCACAACGGCCCAATAGACTTTCATAAACTTCTCCATAATTGTTACATCTTTTTCTTTATAACGGAAAAGACACCTCATTATTACTCAATGATAAGTTGATCCAATTTGTTGGTTTTTGTGAGTAATTCTTCTTGAGGCGCTGGTACTCGCCCCGAATTATATAATTTTGGAAAAGTTGTTCAGCCAATTGGACCTTGAAAAGAGATACAAGGACGCAGTTTTTTAGTCTTGTTATCTCATACCTATTGCCTTTCAAGTGCATAACCATCATCACGTCCCCAATCCCAATCAAGTATAAATGTCTTAAAGTGATGATTCATTAAATGCAAACCATCTATATTCATTAGATGCTCCTCCTTGATAACTTGTCCTGTTGAATCATGGGTCTGATATTCAAGGTAGAGATTCCAACAACATTCTGGTGACAAGGGTTTTTCTATGCGCCATTTACCTGATAATACCAACGTGCTATCCGAGTTTCGATTAATCGTTCGTGACACATGGGGTTTTATGACTTCAATAAAGGTCATGTCCTCATGAAGTGATAAAGATATGGAGTCACCTGAGTTCTCGTGCCAATCACCAAATAAATCGTTAGGCTTGTAATCCGCTTCACAAGAACATAATAGAGTAATCAAAGCCGATACTAACAAATATTTATAAATACGAATCATTACTTTTCTATTTTGAATGAATTACTGTTTGTATTCAAACCACAATCCTGATAGGCTGTCATAGTGTTCTTTCCAAAAATCGAATCCTACTTTTTTCATAAAAACGTATTTTTCATTTTCATCAAAAAATCGGATTAAAGTCTCTTTCTCAAAATCTACTAAATAAACAGACACATTACCGCCTTTATTTATTCTAAGTCGCGAAATGTTCATCGACATAAAAGTAGGCAATAATTGTTTCAAAGAATCTTGATTTATAAAGCCGCGAATAGAATCTACGCTGTATATTGTTTGGCCTGTTTTGTCACATATAAGTTTATAGTAGTTAGAGTCATTCATAGATACACAGACGACAGCACTATCTCCATTCAAATCACAACCACGAATAATGAAATCATATCCTTGAAAGGCTTTGAAATCATCCTCATAAGTCATTTCAACAAAACCATTCTTAATTTGCACAAAATGATACCTACAGTACATTTCATAAATGACAAGGCTGGCCAATAGAACAATCAAAATAATCAGTAGCTTTCTCATGACTTCTAACTGTTTTTATAACTGCAAATATATTGCCTTTTAATCATGTCGGCAATACCCAAATGGGTATTTTTATCTATTTTCTCTTATTTTTCGGTGATTTGGATAAATCGTTCTCGTTCGGCAATGTTCATGCAAGCATGGCATTGCGCTCACTTAATCACGATTTTATTGCTTCATGAAGCTGTAAACCCATTTAGTGATAAAACCGCCAAACTGTCAACCCAGTTTAGGCGAACAATAAAATTAGTGTAAACCAACTTAGTTAATCGCTCTCAAATCTGTCAAGTAATTCTAGGGATAGTCAAGCGATGTCTTCTTGATTTATCAATCTTTATAATTAAAGTGCCAAAAATTGGCACTCGGTCGTTCTAATTTTGCATCGTGAAACAAAAACGGAGGAACGACTATGAATAAGAGATTAACAAACATCGTGAGCTTTGGCGACCGCATCTGCGCCACTCTTGAATGCAATGGCCGCCGTCTTGCTAGTGTTAATGGTGCCAATTTTAGCAGCCTTGCAGACGTTAAAGCAGCTCTGCTCGATTTGGCAGGTCGATATGTGGGCATGGCTGTGATCACCGTGCGCAATTGCACACAGGGATGGCGTGACGTAACTGCCCTGGCTACAATGCGACGCCCGGTCGCTACTACTTCATCCACTGTCGCTTCACCGCTTCATGTCGGCTCGCAATACCTGATTCCATGGGCATCATGAAAAATTATTGTGTACTGATGCTTGTACTATTCGATAAAATAGTTGTATATTTGTGAACTCAAAACGTATTTGTACTATGAAAGGAATTATCGGAGCTATCGCCGGCGATGTAATCGGGTCGGCATACGAGTTTAACCCAACACGTGACTACAACTTTGAATTGTTCACGTCAAACAGCACCTTTACCGATGACACGGTGCTTACCATGGCTAACGCCCTGTGGTTGCTCGAGGACGAGCAACACACCCCTGACACTTTGGCTCGCATCATGCTGGACATGTGTCGGCAATATCCCAACAGAGGATATGGAGGCCGTTTTGCCCAATGGATTCATCGTGGCAATCCTCATGAACCGTACAACTCCTTTGGCAATGGATCGGCCATGCGCGTGAGCCCCATCGGCTACTATGCCCGGACGCTCGACGAGGCATTATCGCTTGCCCGGATTTCGGCTGAGGTTACACACAACCACCCCGAGGGCATCAAGGGTGCCCAGGCTACTGCTGCTGCAATCTTCATGGCAAAACATGGGGAAGAGAAGAGAGAAATTAGTGACTATGTGGCAAAGACTTTCGGTTACGACTTGTCACATACGCTCGACGAGATTCGCCCCACATTCACCTTCGACGAGACATGCCAGCACACGGTTCCCGAGGCAATCACGTGTTTCTTGGAGGGAAAGAGCTATGAAGAAGTCATCCGATTGGCTGTATCGCTTGCTGGCGATGCCGACACGCTTGCGGCCATTGCCGGATCCATCTCGTCGGCAGTACAGGATGTGCCCAACGAGATTGCACAGACTGTGATTTCACGCTTGAGCGAAGATTTCTGCACCCTGCTATTGCGCTTTAACGAGCTCGTGGCAAAACGTGATGCCGCAGACCAATGATAGACATGAATAACGGCATCCTCAAGGTCGTCAAGAGCTTGGGTGCCAAGAAATACCGTGACGAGGAAGGCCTGTTTGTGGCCGAAGGTACCAAGTGTGTGCGTGACACCTGGCAGCATTTCAACTGCCGGTGGCTTATCGCCAAGCGCTCATGGTATGAGCAATGTGGCACGGCCGAACACTATGACAAGATAGTGTTTGCCAACGGCCAACAGATGGCCCGCATTTCACAGTTTGACACGCCAAGCGACGTGATTGCCGTCTATGAGAAACCAGAGGACACAATCGATACAGCCCGCGTGGCCAAGAGCCTGAATATCGTACTCGACAACATCCAGGATCCCGGCAATCTGGGAACCATCATCCGCCTGGCCGACTGGTTCGGCGTTAGAGACATTTTCGCCAGCAAGACGACTGTCGATGTCTATAACCATAAGGTTGTGCAAGCCACCATGGGAGCTATCGCGCGTGTCAAAGTGCATTATGGCGACCTGGAAGCCTTGTTTGATGAATACCCCGATCTCCCGATTTATGGTACGTTCCTAGACGGCGAGGATATCTACAAGAGCAGCCTGGACAAGAGGGGGTTTGTCGTGTTTGGTAACGAGGGGCAGGGCATAGGTGCCAAGGTCGCGAAGCATGTGGACCAGCGCCTGCTCATCCCCAAAGCCTCAACGGCAGGCAGCGAGTCTCTGAATGTGGGCGTGGCGGCCGCCATCACGATCAGCGAATTTTTCCGAAGATAATACACTCTCCGCTCAGTCCATTTAATCCACTCAATCCATCCACTCCAGCTATGGCAAAACAGCAAGTCAAGACCACTTTCTTCTGCAAGAATTGCGGCAACGAGTCTCCCAAGTGGCTCGGCAAGTGCCCCGCTTGCGGTGAGTGGAATACTTATATCGAGGAACCCAAGGCACCCAAATCGTCGCCAGTGAGATATGTCGCGTCGGGGACCAATGGGAGAGAGGCCAACGAGCCTGTCAAGATTTCTGAGATCCGGGCCGAGGACCAGCCGCGCATCAGTCTGCCCAGCAACGAGCTCAATCGCGTGCTGGGTGGCGGACTTGTCCCTGGCAGTATCGTCCTGTTGGGTGGTGAACCAGGTATCGGTAAGTCAACCCTGGTGCTGCAGAATGTGCTGCGCATACGTTCTCGCCGGGTCCTCTATGTATCGGGTGAGGAAAGTCCACAGCAGCTGCGCATGCGTGCCGACCGCATTGCTGGCGGACGCATGGATTGCGAGTGCTACCTGCTGTGCGAAACATCACTCGACAATATCTTCAACAGCATCCGTTCATTCCAGCCGGGCCTCATTATCGTCGATTCGATCCAGACAATTGCCAGTGACCAACTGGATAGTGCTCCTGGTAGTGTTACACAAGTGCGCGAGTGTGCGGCCGCATTCCAGCGCTATGCCAAGGAGACTTACACTCCCGTGATTCTTATCGGACACATCAACAAGGAGGGCAGCATCGCTGGGCCCAAAGTGCTCGAGCACATCGTCGATGCCGTCATCCAATTTGAGGGCGACCGCAACTACCTGTACCGCATTCTCAGGCCTATCAAGAACCGTTTTGGCAACACAAGCGAGATTGGCATCTATGAGATGAAGGAGGACGGCCTGCGTGAGGTGACCAATCCCAGCGAACTGTTGCTGGGCGATAGGGATATGGACCTCTCGGGCACGGCCATCGGCGTGACGATTGATGGAATGCGTCCGTTCCTCATCGAGGTACAGGCACTGGTGAGCACGGCGGCCTATGGTACTGCTCAAAGGTCGGTAACCGGATTTGATCAGCGGCGCATGAACATGCTTCTCGCGGTGCTCGAGAAGCGGTTGGGCTTCAAGTTGGCTCAGAAAGACGTCTTCCTGAACATTGTTGGCGGTATCAAGGTCAACGATCCGGCCCTTGATCTGGCTGTCATCAGCGCCATCCTTTCATCTAATGTGGATATGGCCATCAGCAATAGTGTGTGCTTTGCTGGGGAGGTAGGACTGTCGGGCGAGATACGCCCTGTGACGCGTTGTGAACAACGGGTCACCGAGGCCCAGAAACTGGGCTTCGGCACCATTATTATTCCCAAAAATAATCTCAAGGGGGTGAAGCGTGACGGCTGGACCATTAAGGTAGTCGAAGTCGCCCGCGTTGAGGATGCGTTCCGCCACCTCTTCGGTTAGTCATTCTTTTTCTTGTGCTGGCAGTTCTTGCCGCAGCCACAGCCGCAGTCACCTTGACCTCGCGTCGTCTTGATGATGCGACGCAGCACATACACCAGTGCGATGGCCACGATGCCGAGCACTACAATAGTCTGTATTAACGTCGATGTAGTCATTATAGAATGTGAAATCTGAATTATTCAAGTTTCATAGGGCCAACTATCTGATTATCCTCAAACCCCTAAACCCTAGACCTCTAGTTTCTAAGGTAGTTTTGCTACCTTAGAAACTAGAAAACCCTCGCTACCTGGTAGAAGATGAATGAGACCAACCAAGCCACACCGGTGGTATAGAATATCTCAAAAATCATCCATTTGGTGCCGGCTTCCCGCTTGATGGCCACAAGTGCGGCAATACAGGGGAAGTATAGCAGGATAAACAGCATGAATGAGTAGGCCACAATCGGGTCAAAAACATGCTCGCCCTCGGGTGTGACAGCATTCTGCAGCTTGTTTTTCAGCGAAGCGGATTCCTCAGTTGCATCCGATTCTCCCGTATAAAGCACACCCATGGTAGATACGACAATCTCCTTAGCGGCAGCGCCCGTGAGTACACTCACACCCATCTGCCAGTTAAAGCCCAATGGAGCCACCACCGGTTCGATGGCTTTGCCCATGCGGCCCATGTAGGACTGCTCGATCTGCTCCTGCGGCGTTTGTCCCTCATGTCGGGGGAAATAGCCCAGCGCCCACACGATAATCGAGGCGGCAAGGATGATGGTAGCCATCTTTTGCAGATATTGTTTACCCTTGCTCCACATGTGGATGGTGGCGTTGCGGGCAGTAGGTTTGCGGTACGGCGGCAACTCCATGACAAATTGCGTCTTGTCATGCTTCAATATCGTCTTGCTCAAGATGATGGCGGTGATAGCGGCAACAATGATGCCGATGAGGTAAATGCTCATCAGCACCAGGCCCTGGTTGGCGGTGAAAAAGGCCGCTACCAGCAGCAGATAGGCCGGCAGTCGTGCCGAGCATGACATGAAAGGCACCGTTAGGATGGTGACGATGCGGTCGCGGCGGTTTTCAAGGGTGCGGGTTGCCATGATGGCGGGCACACCGCAGCCAAAACCGATGAGGTAGGGGATAAACGACTTGCCGTGCAGCCCCACACGGTGCATGATGCGATCGACAATGAAGGCGGCCCGCGCCATGTATCCGCTGTCTTCCAGCAGCGAGATGAAGAAGAACAGAATCAAGATCTGGGGCAGGAAGACAAGCACTCCGCCCACACCGCCGATGATGCCGTCAACAATCAGGTCACGCAGGATGCCTGCGGGCAGGGCTTTTCCTATCCATTCTCCCAGCCAGCTGATGCCGCTCTCTATCCAATCTTGGGGATAAGCACCCAGGGTGAACGTGGCTTCAAACATCAGCCACATCAACACCAGCAGGATGGGCAGGGCCAGCCAGCGGTTGGTCAGCAACTTGTCCAGCGAGTAGCCCGGCTTGGTCTCGTTGGTGGCACGGTCAGGATTGGGCGTGAGGGCCTCGGCAAGGGCACCGCGCACAAAGCCGTATTTCAGGTCGGTGATGATGCTCACGATATCGTCGTTATAATCACGCTCGATGTGCTGTCTGATTTCGGCAGCTGCTTTTTTCACCTCTTCGGCATTGGCTTGGCCGTTGAGCCGTTCAATGGCGTGCTGGTCATTCTCGATGATCTTGAGCACGGTGTAACGGTCCAGATTTGGACACATCGCTCCGAGCGACTTCAGGTAATCCTCAATGAGTGTGCCGTAGTTCACATTGTGGTGGAGGGTCTCCTGTTCACTCTCGTCAATGGCATCCATGGTTGCTTGCAGCACTTCTTTCACGCCATGACCGTTATAAGCAGTCAAGGGGACCATGCGGGCACCCAGCAGGCGTCCCATCATTTCAATATCCAGCTTGTCGCCACTCTTTTCCAGCTCATCCCACATGTTCAATGCCACCACCATGGGGATGTTCATGTCCATCAACTGGGTCGTCAGGTAGAGGTTGCGCTCCAGGTTACCGGCGTCAACAATATTGAGAATGGCGTCAGGGTGGTTCTCGCTGATGTAGGTGCGCACATACATCTCTTCGGGTGAATACTCTGTTAACGAGTACGTTCCGGGCAGGTCAACGAGCTGCACCCTCCTGCCATCGACAACAAACCAGCCCTCTTTGCTATCGACGGTAACTCCACCATAGTTGCCCACTTTCTCACGGGCTCCGGTAGCGTTGTTAAACAGAGACGTCTTTCCGCAATTGGGATTCCCGACAAGTACCACACGCAGCACATTGTCTGCCATCGGGTCTATGGCAGGCATCTCGGTTTCAACAACACCTCGATAGGCATCTTCCATGTCACAGAATTCAGCGTCATTGTCGGTTACTTCGACTTGCGAGGCTTCACTGTGGCGCAGCGAGATGTGAGAGCCCATGATCATGTATTCGACGGGATCTTGCAATGGGGCGTTCTTGACAACGGTGACACGGGCACCACGCACAAAGCCCATCTCCAGTAGCCGTTGCCTGAAGGCACCGTCACCCAACACCCTGACGACCTGTACGGTCATCCCTACAGGCTCGTTATCGAGTAGCCGGGTAACATTATTGCCGTTATTCTTGTTCGATAGATCTGTGTTCATTTCGTGTACGCATTTTTTCAATTTGCAAAATTACTCACATATATTGGTATATGCAATCCCAATAGTTAATGTTTTTGGTAAAGGTTTATCCTTATTATTAGGGATATTTCCTGTGAAGTATAGAATTGGCAAAAGAAGAAAAAACAGGCGTCAAAACGTTAATAGCTGTTAAATATGACATTCTTATTAAACTTTTCTGGCTTTATCAAGTCTATAAATTGACTTCAATGAAGTAATGACGCTTCAAACGGATAAAACTGACTTTTTCTAATAAAACAATTCAACATTGTGTCAAACTGCTGATGAAGCATCACACGACACAGAACATATAGGTCCCGATCGACGTAAACAGTCTCGGGACTTTTGTTTTGACAATGATATAGATGTTGGCCCTAACCCTGCGGGGCTAATGCGAACCTTTAGCGAAGCCAATTTCGCGAATTATATTTATCACGAATAGGTTTGAATATTATTCGTGAAATACGTTTTTCTTATCGAAATTACATCTTCAGGTAAAAATCACGGGTGAGGGCGATGTATTCACTCGTGAACTGCCCGTTATGGTCAGCTATGGTCAACGTGTCCTCCTGATAGGGTATCGAGGCATGGGTCAGCCTCCAGAGGATGCGTTTGGGAGCAGTGCCTGACTTGGAGACCACACGGGTCATCTGCTTGACAGGAATTGAGCTGAATGTCGCTGCTTCAATGATCTCGCGCTCAGCCTCAATGGGGGAAATCAAGGCTATGCTGCCATTGTCTGCCAGGCGCCTCGTGGCACCGTCAATGAGCTGACGATAGGAGAGGAATTGGGTGTGGCGAGCCGTTGTGCGGGATTTGTCAGGAGGCAACAGGCTGTCGGTGAAGTAGGGTGGGTTAGACACGATAAGGTCATAGCAGTCGCCCGATGGCATCTCGTTGAAGTCACACTCTATGGCGGTCAGACGATCGCCCCAAGGTGAATCGGCAAAATTGATCCTCGCCTCATCGATGGCGTCTTGATCGATGTCGATGCCGCTGATGATGGCTTGGCTGTTGCGCTGGGCAATCATCAGGGCAATGACGCCACATCCCGTGCCCACGTCTAGCACGCGGCCTGCACCTTCTACCGGGCACCATGCTCCTAGCAGCACGCCATCGGTGCCCACCTTCATGGCGGTGCGGTCATTCAGCACGGTAAATTGCTTAAACCTAAATACCTTTTCTCTTCCCATATTCGCCCACAAAGTTAGCCCTTTTGTAGAGAATACATGATTCTAATAAGGGAATTTTGGCACTCCTGGCATGGTTTTTGTCGTTGGTACGGTGCGTTTCTTAGTTAAAATCGGTACATTTAGCATTTTTTCACTGAAAAAAGTGACATCAGTACCTTTTTACTTTATAACTTGCAACGCATTTTTAATTCGATTTTTTCAAACTACTTAAACTTTTTTAAAACAAAAAAGTCTAAAAGACAAACAACATTTAATATTGACTTTTTTAAACGTAATTGGAATTATGAAGTACCGTATTTTTGCATTGTTTGGCTTGCTGGCCATGGCTGCTGGATCTCTAGCCCAGGCACAGGACTATGATGACATCTATTACGATGCATCTAAGGATACTGCCACCAAGGTTAAGATCAAAGCCGAAAAGCCCGTCAAGACCACTGCGCTCTATGGTAATGTTCCTGATCAGTACAAAGTTGCCGCTCAGAGCAATTATCGTGTTGAGCGTGATGAAGATGAGTACAACCGCCGTGGTGTCTTTGCTCCCGACTATGAAGTGGACATCAATGGCGACACCATCTATTTTGACAGCGATTCCACCTATGACGATGAGGCTTTTGCCAACACGCGTCGCATCGAGCGCTTCTACAACCCCGACATCGTGATCCTTAGCGACGACGATGAGCTGGTCGAGCTCTACTATGATGAGTCACCGACCATCAATCTGGTTGTAGGCAGCGATTGGGGATATGCTTCTTATGGATGGGCATCGACCTATTATCCCTGGTACACGGGGTGGTATGATCCTTGGTACACAGGCTGGTATGATCCCTGGTACTGGCACCATAGCTGGTATTCGCCCTACTATTATGGATACTATTGGCGACCTGGTTTTTACTGGGGTTGGACCTACAGTCCCTGGTGGCATTACGGATCTGGCTGGTGGTACGGACATGATTACTGGGCTCACGCGGGTGGATGGAACCCCGGTATTCGCCCCCATCATGATGGCAATACTCGTCCCGGCTCAGTTCGTCCTTCGGGCAATTGGAACACAGGACACCGCACAGGTCTCGCTTCAAACCGTAACACCCGCAGCCGCGTTGGGCTTGGCACCTCACGCAATAGCGCTACCGCAAGTGGAGCTGGCAGCAGCCGTTCGGCAGGCGTTAGGTCTGGTTCAGGCAGCAGCCGCAGTGGATATGCCACCAGTCGCGGTGCTGGCAATATGAGGTCACGCACGAGTACTGGTGTAACCACGCGCAGCAGTAGCCCTCGCAGCAGTAGCTACAGTGGCGGCAGCCGTAGCAGCGGTAGCTATAGTGGCTCATCGCGCAGCAGCGGCAGCAGCTACAGCAGCGGATCTCGCAGCAGTGGCAGCAGCTACAGCAGCGGATCGCACAGCAGTGGTGGCAGCTACAGCAGTGGTGGCGGCAGCCGTTCCGGTGGTGGCGGTGGCGGTAGCCATGGCGGATCATCAGGCGGTGGAGGACATCGTCGTTGAGGCACACCTTTCTCTACACACGCATTTACATCATTTGAACTTAATCTAAACTATTTGACGATATGAAGAAGAATGTTTTTGCCCTCCTGTTGTGCGGACTTCCTCTTATGCTCAACGCTCAGGATGCATTTGATGTCCTGCAGTTGTCCCAAACCGAACTCCGAGGCACCTCGCGCTTCCAGTCAATGGCGGGGGCCTTCGGAGCCCTGGGAGGCGATCTCTCGGTACTCACTCAGAACCCTGGCGGCATCGGCGTCTATCGCAATTCTGACTTGGGCATCACCTTCGGCTTGGACTTCAACAGCACCAAGGCCGGTGTGGACAAGATGAACGAGACCAAGTTTAATGTGAACAATGTGGGTTACATCGGGGCTATCCGCCTCAACAGCGAGACGGTTCCTAACCTCAACTTCGGTTTCACCTACAACCGTGTGCAGTCTTTCAACAGGCACTATGTCGGCGGTGTAGCTGCCATTCCCACCTCGATGAGCAATTTTATTGCCGATGAGTTTGTCAATGTTCAAGGCTTTACGCCAGGTGATTTGTATTGGACTGATGATTTCAATCCCTACTTTGATGAATATGCACCCTGGGCCGCCGTGACGACCTTTGATATGCCTACCAAGAGCGGGGGTTACGTGGGTATCATCAATTCCAATGATAATGGCATGCAGGGCCTGTATGGCAATGGCACCTATGGCAACGCATACTATGAAGTGGAGGAGCGCGGACATGCCGACGAGTACAATATCGCATTTGGTGGCAATGTGGCTAACAAGCTCTACTGGGGACTTGACTTTGGTATTCTCGACTTGGATTACAAGAGTTACCAGTCCTATGAAGAGGAATTGGACAATGCCTACATCATGGCCGATGACATTGACCTGTTTGAAAGCCCCATTATCAATGAAAACACCCATGCCGACTGGGCTTTGAACAACTACCTGCACAGTGAGGGAACCGGTGTGAACTTCAAGATGGGCCTCATCTTCCGTCCCACACAGGCTTTGCGACTGGGATTTGCATTCCACACTCCCACCTACTACGACATGCGTGACACCTATTATGTGAGCGCATCCCTCAATGCCTATCAGGACAACAACCAGCTCTATCGTGCCGACAAGGGCAGTAACGATGGCTATGACTATTCCAGCAGCTACACCATCTCAACACCCTGGCACTTCATTGGCAGTGTGGCCGGTGTGGTCGGCACCAAGGGTATCATCAGCTTCGACTACGAGTATGTGGATAACGAGAGCATGAGAATTGGTGATGTTCATGGCAACAAATATCCTGATGTGACTCATAATGTGAAGAATTACTTCAAGCCCTCACACATCTTCCGCTTGGGTGGCGAGTATCGTGTCAACCCCAATTGGAGTCTGCGTGCCGGCTACAGCTACAAGACCACTCAGGTTGAGAAGGGCGTTGATGAATACGACTACAACATTGCCACTGCTGGTACCAATCCCACCTACCAGTATGACAACACGGTGCAGAACATCACCTGTGGCGTAGGCTATCGTTACAAGTCGTTCTATTCCGACCTGGCATTTGTACACAAGATTCGTGAGAGTGTATATAACGCTTTCTCGCCCATCAACGATGACCTGGGCTATGAGCCCAACGTCAGTGCTGATGTCAAGGACAACAACAGCCGCGTTTCCCTGACCTTGGGTATGAGGTTCTAAAACAAGATTTACATTCCCAGAATTACGTTTATTGAAGTACAGTAGTCCTGGCAACATGCTGAGAAGTGTGTTGCCAGGCGTTTTTTGTGGGAAAATTCAGAATCAATCGCGCCCACTATAGTCACGGCCTATATCTCTAACGGATAACCGCCCCAAATGCCGATAAAATGGGATTTATCCGATTGATGGCTTCGCCTTGGCATAGTGAAAACAGGTTTTCCCTCTGCTCTCGGCTTGCACATAAATTGGAATTTACTTGGTTGCAATATATCCTAAACCTACTGCCACCAAACCTAACACCACGCTCCCTAATACATATAACGTGAAGAGCAGATAGTTATCGGCTTGTAGCAGACTCAATCCTTCTTTAGAGAATGTTGAGAATGTAGTGAATCCACCACAAAAGCCGACCATAAGGAACAAAGAGAAAGATGGAGATAAGTTATGGGTGCGGCTCGTGACTCCCCACAATAAACCAATGAGAAGACAACCTGCAACATTAACCACAAATGTCCCCCATGGGAATCCACTTCGTACTTGACTCATCAAAAGTGATATCAGGTAGCGGCAGATTCCTCCAAGGCCACTACCTATTCCAACTAAGACGATATCTTTAATCATGTTCATAAATCCCGATTTTATGGCATTTAGGGCTTCGCCTCAGCATACCTCAAGTAAACTTGGCTCTGCCTTCGGCTTGCACCTAAATTCCAATTTCATGGCATTTAGGGCTTCGCCTCAGCATAGCTCAAGCAAGCTTGGCTCTGCATTCGGCTTGCACCTAAATTCCGATTTGTCTTTCAGTTATTGCTGCAAAGATAGTGATTTCTCGCGATATACGCTGAATCTACAATTGACATTGTGATTGATATGCCGTTCATTGATGGCGAGCAGTTCGATGTCGAAGATGAGGGTGGAGAGTGTGTAATGGAACAGCTCAATCCAGCCAGCGCTGCCGGCTGGTTGATGTGCGGAACGTATAGCAGCCGAATACAACCCCGTGACCAGAGCAAGTGAATTTCCCATGCAACGATGGAATGGTAGAGCTCTTATCAAGTGTATGTTGTCTCGGGGGATTGGTGTTTGTCCCATTGACAAAAAATGTGGGGAGCCTTGATAGCGCCCCACATCATTGTACTCATATCGTTAGTTTTTCGGTTAATCGTGGTCTCATTCACCCAGCCTGATGACACTGCGGTTCTCTTCCTGCTTCTTCTGACCTCCTGCGGGCTTGAAGGAGTGGAAATTCCAACTGATGCCGAGCCACAGCATGCGGCTGCGATTCTTGCTATTGTTCACGAGCGTATAGACTGGATTGTCTGACGAGATGTCCCATCGACGCGTGTTGAACACATCAGTCAGCAGAGCCGAGAGCGTCAGCGACTTTTTAAGCAGCTGCTGTTTCACACCCAAATTGCAGTAGTGAACGGTCTTGGTGGTGAACTGCGGGAAGTATTGCGGTGAAGTGACGAAATACTGGCCCTGGATGGTCATCCCCTTAAGCGGCATGATGTTCAGCGTCGCACTGCTGTTGCTGGTCCAGCCGTGATTGCTGAAGGTGACTCCCTGGCTGGTGCCGCGCGCCCTGGTGTAGAAGATGTTAGTGCCCAAGTCCACACCCAGCCATTGCAGGGCGTTCCACCTGACATTCTGCTCATAGCCTGTATTCAGGTACTGGTCGCCGTTAATGTAGGTTGACACAAGGATATCCCGGTCAAGGTAGGCGATCTGGCTGATGTAGTCCTGTGTATAATTGAAGTAGGCGCTACCGTTCAACTTCACAGCCCGTCCAGCATAGGAGTAGCCGAGGTCAATTTTGTTGGCCTTCTCGGGTTTCAGGCGGACGTTGCCTGTCTCATAGGTCTGGTTGTCGATGAGATTGACATAGGGGTTGAGCTGCGGATAGGTCGGACGCGATATGCGGCGCGACAAGCCGAATGAAAACTGCAGCGGCTGGCTTACGCGATAGTTCAACACGACATTGGGCGACAGGAAATAGCAGTTGCTGCTCTCGTCCAGGCGGTCTTTATCGTTCTGCAGTGTCACATGGCTGTATTCAAAGCGCAGTCCAGCCTTATAGGTGAGTTTGTCATTCCACTTCGACGAATACATGACGTAGGCGGCAGGGATGAATTCACAGTGGCGCAGGTCGTTGCTCAGGGGAATCGACAACTGCCAGTCGCCAGTCGCCTCGTCATACGCGTACATCTTGTGGTCAATGTTGTTGTGGCGATAGGTCATCTTCACTCCAGTCTCCAGCTTGCCCTTGCCCAGCTGTGACATGTAGTCGAGTTGCCAAGCCGCAATTCGCGGATGACCGCCAGACTTAGAACGCTGCACCATCTGGCCCGCTTCATAGTAATAGGATGGGCGGTGGCCGTTGATGGCCGACAGCGATGCCGAGGTACTGATCTCGCGCTTTACAGGCACGTAGATGTGCCTGTAGGTAAGTGAGCCCTCTACCATTTCACGGTTAAAGGTGATGTCGGTCTCACGAGCCTTGTCGCTTGGCACACCGTCGGTGATGTAGTGATTATGGAAGGTCTGATAGTTGCTCATGCGAGGGAAGCCTGCCTTGACATCCAGCACGACAACATCTTTTTTCGTCGCTTTATAGTTGACGTTCAAGCCGATGTTGTGTCCGGTGGTCTTCTTTGAAGCGTCAATGATTTGGTCGATGCTGTTGCCTGTCTGCAGGAACTGGCGGTGCAGCTCGCTCTCGATGCGGTCTTTCTCATATTTGCCGTTGTAGTTCATGCGAACGCCCCATTTGCCCGCGTTATAACTCATGGCCAGGTTCCCGTTCATGAAGTTATTGAAGCCGTAGTTTGCCGAGGCCATCAGGGCGAAGGCATCTTGCGTCTGTTTCTTGGAAACGATGTTGATGATGCCGCCTGTTCCCTCCGAGTCATATTTCACGTCGGGGCTGGTCACGATGTCAATACTCTGCACGTTGGCAGCGGGAATACCTCCCAACCCGTCAAGTGCAGTGGGGACGCCATCCACCAGGATGAGCACGTTGCTGTTGCCGCGTATGGAGACTTGACCTGCTCCATCCACCGAGACTGCCGATGAGCCGCGGAGCATGTCGAGCACCGATCCCGTTGCAGTGCTCATCGATGCGGCAGCATTGATGCTGGTCTTTTCCAGAGTCACCGACTTGTCGGCAGAACGTCCTGTCACCACAACACCATCCAGTAGCGTGGCTTGTTCCGTCATCACGATTTGTCCGAGGTCGTGTGACTTGCCGTCGGATAAAATGAGGTCCTTCAGAACGTCCTCATGGCCTATCGAAGTGATCTTGAGTTGATAACTGCCCTTGAAAGCGCCTTTCATGACAAAGAGGCCCGTCGTGTCGGTCAATGCACCAGCCGCGGCCTTTCCGTTCTGAATCATCGCCACCGAAGCATACATCACGGGCGTGCCATCTTCCTCAACGACAATTCCCCTGATTCCAGTTGCATTCTGCTGTGCCAATAAGGTTAAACTGGCCAATGCCAAGAATAATATGAGAAAAAAGCGTTTTATCATGCTGTGTCCGATACTTATTAATTGATGGCGAGTAGTTCGATGTCAAAGATGAGGGTGGAGCCGCCGGGGATGCCAGCCGTGGATTGACGTTGCGCCTTGTCATGAGCGAGAAATGGGAATTTATATTATTCTTTCTTGAAAAAGGGACAACGGGTTCCAATACATTGATTGTTCTGTTTATAGTGCTCACATAACACCATCGGTTTTTCCATCTCCACATTGAAATGCTCTTTGACATAATCAATTGCAGACAAAATGGACAGATAGGAATCGCGCTTACAACAGCGTGGCCCACCTATGTTGCCGATTGCACTCAATGATTTTGCCGTCATCTTGTGAGACAAAGCAAATGGTTCCTTTGCTAAGGGCGTGGATTTAGAAATGATAGAAATGAACATGCCTGAACTGATTCCCGCGCCACAGGCACCCCAGAAGCCGCATGCTCCACCAGGCACACTCTTTCCGCGATTCATCATTTCACAGAGTGACTGTTGCAGGTCTATCTGTCCTCCTGCATTCTTGTATGCGGTCAACAAGGCTGATCCAACCATGACATGATGCTCGGGGCCATGCATGTGACAGAATGGTAAGGCCATCATCTGTTTGATGATGTGGATAGGGTCTTTGGATGTCTCTTTGAGACAAAGGCCGATAATGGTGTCTAGTCCTGTTGTATGACAATCGTTACAGACATAATGACCTTCAACACAACGAGTCTTGCTATTCTCTTTTTTATGGCAGATGGCACACTCCATCAGTTCATCGACTTCCAGATACTCTAAAGGAGCCTTACATATCAAACATTCCTCTTTCATGCTTCATAAATTCCGATTTATTGTACTTGGACAAAGGTAGCGAATTAATTCCGCTAAACATTCATTTTCTTATATTTTTCGGTGATTTGGATAAATCGTTCTCGCTCGGCAATGCTCATGCACGCATGGCATTGGCCTCACTTAATCACGATTTTATTGTTAATGAGGCGATGGTCCTCGTCACTACGACCATTGTGAGTGAAGCAGCGCTCGACTACCAGACTCACATTAAAAAAAATAGAGTCTTTATCGCGACGAAGTGGCATCATCAGGGAACAGTTCATCCAACGTGCGCTGGAAGGTCACGAGCTGTTCTCTGATAGACTTGAGTTGGGCAATGGCGTCAAAGCGCTTGTCAACACCGTCACGATTGTGACGTATCTGTGCCTGGGCGGCATCAAGCTTTAACCCCTTTTCCTTAACCAGATAGTACACACGACTGATCATCTCGATATCATGCGGTGTGTAGTAGCGAATGTTTTTCTTGTTGCGCTTGGGCTTGATGATGGTGAATTGGGTTTCCCAGTATCGCAACGTGGATTCTGGGATGCCCAGAATCTCTGAAACGTCCCCGATTTTATAGAATTTTTTATCTAGTTCCTGCATGGTCTTGCACAAATTGATAGAATTGAGTATCTTTGCAGTTTGTTAACAACTCTGCAAAGGTAAACAAAAAGTTGAAACTCTGCAACAAAAAACGAACATTTATAACATATTAAGATAAATACATTATGCTTACTGCAAAAGAAATCCGAGAGACCTTCAAGCGTTACTTTGAGGAGCATGGACACCACATCGTGCCCTCGGCTCCCATGGTAATCAAGGACGATCCCACACTCATGTTTACCAACGCTGGCATGAACCAGTTCAAGGACATCATCCTGGGCAACAAGCAAGCCCAGTGGCGCCGTGCCGCCGACTCGCAGAAGTGCCTGCGCGTGAGCGGCAAGCACAACGACCTGGAAGAGGTAGGCCACGACACCTACCATCACACCATGTTTGAGATGCTTGGAAACTGGTCATTTGGTGACTACTTCAAGCATGAGGCCATTGACTGGGCATGGGACCTGCTGGTGAATGTGTACAAACTTGATCCCAAGAATCTCTATGCTACAGTCTTTGAAGGCGATAACGCCATCGGGGTGAGTCGTGATGACGAGGCCGCCAAATTCTGGGAAGCACATCTGCCCCAGGATCACATCCTCAACGGGAATGCTCATGACAACTTCTGGGAGATGGGTGACACAGGACCCTGCGGTCCCTGCAGCGAGATCCATATCGACCTGCGCAGCGAGGAAGAAAAAGCCGCTGTGCCAGGTGCCTCGTTGGTCAACAAGGACGACCCCTTGGTGATTGAAATCTGGAACCTTGTGTTCATGCAGTACAACCGCAAGGTAGATGGTTCTCTCGAGCCGCTGCCCAACAAGGTCATCGACACCGGCATGGGTCTTGAGCGCTTGTGCATGGCTCTGCAAGGCAAGAAGTCAAACTATGATACTGACGTCTTCCAGCCGCTCATTGGCAAGCTGGGTGAGATGTGCGGCAAGAAATATGGCGACGACAAGGACGTGGACATCGCCATGCGCGTCGTGGCTGACCATGTGCGCACCATAGCCTTCTCGGTAGCCGACGGACAATTGCCCAGCAATGCTAAGGCTGGCTACGTTATCCGCCGCATCCTGCGCCGTGCCGTGCGTTACGGCTACACCTTCCTGGGATTCCGTGAGGCATTTATGTACCGCCTCATCGACACCTTGATTGAGGGCATGGGAGAGGCTTATCCCGAGATTAAGGCGCAGGCCGAACTCATCAAGCATGTGACTAAAGAGGAGGAAGATGCCTTCCTGCGCACCCTGGAGACGGGTATGAAACTCATAGAGAAAGTCATTGCCGACACCAAGGCCGCCGGAAAGACCGTCGTTGACGGCAAGGAGGCTTTCACCCTCTATGACACCTTCGGCTTCCCTCTGGACTTGACCGAGCTCATCTTGCGGGAGAACAGCATGACCGTCAACGAGGAGGAATTCAACGTCGAGATGCAGAAGCAAAAACAGCGTGCACGCAATGCGGCTGCCGTCGAAGCCACCGACTGGGTAGAGCTCAAGGACGGCGTGACTGAGTTCGTGGGATATGATCTCACTGAGTGTGATGTGAACATCCTGCGTTACCGCAAGGTGACTCAAAAGAATAAATCCTTCTACCAGATTGTGCTTGACCGCACCCCCTTCTATGCCGAGATGGGTGGTCAGGTCGGTGACTGCGGCACCCTTACTCTGGGCGAAGAGGTCATCGAGGTGACCGACACCAAGCGTGAGAACAACCTGCCCGTTCACATTACCGCCAAGCTGCCGAGTGATGTGAACGCAACCTTCCATGCTGCAATTAACCTGGAGGCACGTCATGCAACAGAGTGCAACCATACCGCTACCCACCTGCTGCATTCAGCTTTGCGTCAAGTATTGGGCACGCATGTCGAACAGAAAGGCTCTTACGTGGATCCCTATACACTGCGCTTCGACTTCTCGCACTTCCGCAAGGTCACTCCTGAGGAAATCCGTCAGGTTGAGCATTTGGCTAACAAGATGATCCGCTCGTCAATCCAGCGTGAAGAACATCGCGATATGCCCATCGACGAGGCTCGGCAGATGGGTGCTATGGCGCTCTTCGGCGAGAAGTATGGTGACCGCGTGCGTGTCATCAAGTATGGTGACTCCATCGAGTTGTGTGGTGGTACCCACGTGAGCAACACGGGTAACATCGGCATGGTGCGCATCGTCAGCGAGAGCAGTATCGCTGCCGGTATCCGCCGTATCGAAGCCGTTACCGGTGAGCGTGTCGAGATAATGCTGGACGATGTGCAGGATACCCTGGGCAAGGTCAAGGAATTGCTTAACAACGCTCCTGATGCTATCGCCGCGTTGCAGAAATCCCTCTCGGAGAATGCCGACCTCAAGAAGCAGGTGGATGACTACATGAAACAGCGCATCGCACTCCTGGCCAAGCAGCTCGTGGACGAAGCCAAGCAGGAAAACGGCATGACTGTCATCACCTTGACAGGCGAGCGCGTGCCTGACATCGTCAAGGGTGTCGCTTTGGCCCTTAAGGCCGATTGCCCCACGGCTACGGCATTTCTTGCCGCTACCGAGTTTGAGGGGAAACCCATGTTGACCGTCATGCTCAGCGAGGACATCGTCAAGAGTGGCAAGAAGGCTGGCGACATCGTGCGCGGTGCTGCCAAGTGCATCCAGGGTGGTGGCGGTGGCCAGCCGCACTTCGCCCAGGCTGGCGGACGCAATCCGCAAGGCCTGAACGACGCCATGGTAGCCATGCGTCATGCTTTGGGTCTGTAAGAGCCTATCAGGATCAGATCGATCTCATGCCCGTTTTCACGCGTTATTGACGTGAAAACGGGCATTTTTTGCTTGGCAAATGATAAAACCCTAAATCTGTTAACAACTCACAATTAGCTGTCATTGTTAAGTTTATATATACATTAGTAAAAAAAAGGGGCTAAACGGTTTATTATTTGGTGAAAAATTTCTATATTTGCACCCATTATAAGACATAAACCGATATATTACAAAACATAAACATTATGAACAAACAAATCACATTGCAGCAGGCCGTCGAGAAAGTACAGGACGGTATGACAATCATGTTTGGCGGTTTCTTGGGTAATGGCAGTGCCACCCAGATTATTGACGCCATTGTAGAAAAAGGTGTTAAAGACCTCACCATCATCGCTAATGACACCGCCTATGACGAGGTGGCTCACGGCAAGTTGGTCAGCAACCATCAGGTAAAAAAGGCCATCGTTTCCCATACGGGTACCAACAAGCAGACCGCACTCCAGAAGAATGAGGGCACCCTCATCGTGGAATACGTTCCCCAGGGAACTCTGGCAGAGCGCATCCGTGCAGCAGGCGCTGGCTTGGGTGGCGTGTTGACTCCCACTGGCCTTGGCACCATCATGGCCGATGGCAAGGAGATCATCAAGGTTGACGGCAAGGACTACTTGCTGGAGAAGCCCCTGCGTGCCGATATCGCTTTCTTGCGCGCCAACATCGTTGACGAGTTTGGTAACATGGTATTCCTGGGCACCACCAACAACTTCAATCCGCTGATGGCCACTGCAGCCGACTATGTGGTTGTTGAGGCCGAGAAGCTGGTTCCCGTTGGCGAAATCGCTCCTGAGCACGTTCACGCTTCGGGTATCTACGTTGATGGCATCTACGTCGAGAAGTAATTTAGCTGTCATTATTTAGGCAAGAGCTGATTTACTTAAAACCTGCAACTAAAAACTTAAAACTAAATAGAACATGGAATACAAAACAATGATCAGACTGCGCATGAGCGCAAAGGATGCACACTACGGTGGCAACTTGGTTGACGGTGCACACATGGTTCACCTGTTTGGTGACGTGGCTACTGAACTGTTGATTATGCGTGACGGCGATGAGGGCCTCTTCTGCGCCTATGACAACATTGAGTTCCTGGCTCCCGTTTATGCCGGTGACTTCATCGAGGCCGAGGGCTGGATCGACCGCGAGGGCAACACCTCACGCCACATGATATTTGAGGCACGCAAGGTGGCTCAAGCCCGTCCCGACATCTCGGCATCTGCTGCCGATATCCTCGACGAGCCCGTGGTCGTTTGCCGTGCATCAGGCACCTGTGTGACCCCCAAGGATTGCCAACGCAAGAAATAAGGTTTTAGGCGATAGTAATCATACTTGCAACTTACAACAAAAAACTTAAAACTGAATAATGGATAAACTGATTATCACTGCCGCCATCTGCGGCGCCGAGGTTACCAAGGAGCAGAATCCCAATGTGCCCTATACCGTAGAAGAAATTGTACGCGAAGCCAAGTCGGCCGTTGACGCCGGAGCAGCTATCGTGCACCTGCACGTGCGCTGGGATGACGGCACGCCCACTCAGGACCGTGCCCGCTTCCAGGAGTGTGAGGAGGCCATCCTCAAGGTGTGCCCCAATGTCATTCTCATCCCGTCAACCGGCGGTGCAGTGGGTATGACTCCCGACGAGCGCCTGCAGTCAACCGACACGACCCCACTTCCCGAGATGGCAACTCTCGATTGCGGTACCTGCAACTTTGGCGACGAGATCTTTGATAACACGATGCCCACGATGCGTGCCTTTGGCAAGCGCATGATGGAACGTGGCATCAAGCCTGAGTATGAGTGCTTCGAGATGGGTCACCTCGACACCATCCTGAACATGGCCCGCAAGGGTGAGGTTCCTGGCAACCCCATGCAGTTCAACTTCGTGCTGGGCGTCCCCGGATGTACTCCTGCTACTGTAGCCAACCTATGCTGGCTCGTGAATGGCATTCCCGCAGGTTCGACCTGGACCGTTACGGGTGTAGGACGTCATGCTTTCCCGATGGCAGCAGCCGCTATCGCCATGGGTGGTAATGTGCGTGTGGGATTTGAAGACAACCTCTACCTCTCAAAGGGAGTCCTTGCCAAGAGCAATGGCGAGCTTGTCGAGAAAGTGGTTCGTATCGCCAATGAGCTGGGCCGTCCCATCGCTACCAGCGACGAGGCTCGTGAAATCCTCGGCTTACCCAAGCGCAACTAAAGTGTAGCAACAAAAAAACTAAAAAATAAACGTTTAACAATTAAACAAAATTAAAACAATGCAGAAACACGGAAATAGATTCGGTACCCACCGAGTAATCGAGCCCAAGGGCATTCTTCCTCAGCCCGCCAACAAGTTGGACAACAACATGGACGAGATCTACGACAACGAGATCCTGATCGATGTACAGACGCTGAACATCGACTCAGCTTCGTTCACCGACATCCACAACTATGCTAAGCAGCAGGCCAAGGATCCCAACAACGAGGCCGAGGTAATGGAGGAAATCAAGAAGGAGATGCTCCTCAATGTCGAGCTGCAGGGCAAGCACCGCAACCGCCGCACCGGTTCTGGCGGTATGCTGCTGGGTAAGGTTGAGAAGATTGGTGATGCCTTGAAGGGCAAGATCGACCTCAAGGAGGGCGACCGCATCGCTACTCTCGTTTCTCTTTCACTGACTCCGCTGCGCATCGACGAGATTCTCGAAATCCGTGCCGATGTTGACCAGGTGGACATCAAGGGTAAGGCTATCCTCTTCGAGAGCGGTATCTATGCCAAGATTCCCGATGACATGCCTGAGAAGCTCGCCCTGAGCGCACTCGACGTGGCTGGTGCTCCCGCACAGACCGCCAAGCTCTGCCAGTATGGCCAGAACGTGGTTATCCTGGGCGCAGGTGGCAAGAGTGGTATGCTGTGCTGCTACGAGGCCAAGAAGCGCGTAGGCGTTACCGGTAAGGTGATTGGTCTTGCCAACAGCCCCAAATCGACCCAGCGTATCAAGGATCTCGGTTTCTGTGACGTCGTTGAGTGTGTTGCCGGCATGACCCCCGTTGAGGTTTACGAGCTGGTTTACAAGCTGACCGACGGCAAGATGGCCGACACTACCATCAACTGCGTGAACGTGCCCGACTGCGAGATGACCGCTGTACTGTGCACCAAGGATGACGGCGTGGTTTACTTCTTCTCGATGGCTACCAGCTTCACCAAGGCTGCTCTGGGTGCTGAGGGTATCGGTGCCGACGTGAACATGATTATCGGTAACGGCTACACCAAGGGCCATGCCGACTTCACCTTGCAGGAGCTCCGCGAGTGCCCCGAGCTGCGCAAGATTTTTGAGGAACTCTACGCTTAATCAATCATCATTTTCTTATGGCTGAATCAAGAAGAAAACAGATGTTTCCTGATGTCACCGACGAGCAGTGGAACGACTGGAAGTGGCAGGTGAAAAACCGTATCGAGACGCTCGATGAGCTCAAGAAGTATGTAAGCCTTACTGCCGAGGAAGAGGAGGGTGTAAAGCAGACCCTCAAAACCCTGCGCATGGCCATTACTCCCTATTACTTGAGCCTCATCAATCCCGATGATCCCCACGATCCCATCCGCCGCCAGTGCATCCCCACGGGTCTCGAGACTCATCAGGCCGACGCTGATCTGCTCGATCCCCTGCATGAGGACGAGGATTCACCCACGCCCGGTTTGACCCACCGTTATCCCGACCGCGTGCTGTTCCTCATCACCGACATGTGCTCGATGTACTGCCGTCACTGCACGCGTCGCCGCTTTGCCGGCCAGACCGATAAAGAGTGTGGCGTTGACCGCATCGAGAAGGCGCTGGAGTATATCAGGAACACCCCGACCGTGCGCGACGTCCTCCTCTCGGGTGGTGACGCGCTCATGGTGAGCGACAAGCGACTTGAGTACATCATCTCGGAACTTCGCAAAATTCCTCATGTCGAGATCGTACGTCTGGGCACACGCACTCCCGTCGTTTGCCCGCAGCGCATCACGCCTGAGCTCTGCAACATGTTGAAGAAGTATCATCCCATCTGGATCAATACCCACTTCAACCATCCCAACGAGGTGACTCCCGAGTCGAGCCGTGCATGCGAGATGCTGGCCGATGCCGGTATCCCCCTGGGCAACCAGAGCGTACTGCTGCGTGGTGTGAACGACTGCGTACACGTGATGAGGAAGCTCGTGCATGAGATTGTCAAGATCCGCGTGCGTCCTTACTATATCTATCAGTGCGACCTCTCAATGGGTCTGGAACACTTCCGCACTCCCGTGAGCAAGGGCATCGAGATCATCGAGGGCCTGCGCGGTCACACGAGCGGTTACTGCGTTCCCACCTTCGTCGTTGACGCTCCTGGTGGTGGTGGCAAGACTCCCGTCATGCCTCAGTATGTCATCTCACAGGCTCCCGGCAAGGTTGTCTTGCGCAACTTCGAGGGCGTGATCACGACCTACACCGAGCCCACCGAGTATCACAGCGAGTGCAACTGCCCAGAGTGCCAGGCTGCACGCAAGCGTGAACAGGTCGCTGACGACAAGGCTGTTGACGGCGTGATCTCACTGCTCGAGGGTGAGCGCATGAATATCGAGCCCAAGGCCTTGAAGCGTCACGAGCGCAACGAGATCCGTAACAAGAAGTGATAAGTTTTATCCGCTGGTCTGTGAAGTCGTTTCGCGCGACTTCACAGGCCGTCGGGTAAATATGTGTCCTGGCAGTGCTCCCGTTCATCGACGACATATTGCGGTACGATAGCTTATCTATCGTGGGCTTGGAAAAGAATACCGGCAAGACCGAGTGCCTGAAGTATGTGCTCGACCGTTTGCCCGTAGAAAGCAAGCGCATCGCAGTGACATCGATTGGTATTGATGGGGAGACAGTGGATCAGGTCACCCGCACACAGAAGCCCGAAATCACCCTTCGTGAGGGCATGTACTTCGGTACCAGTGAGATGCACTATCGCCAACGTCGGCTGGTGTCTGAACTCATCGACGTGAGTGACGAGAACACTTCGCTGGGTAGGGTAGTGACCGCAAAGGCTATTACCGGAGGCAAAATTCTGCTATCGGGTCCGTCATCGGCAAGCAGCCTCAAACGATGGATGAGCGAGATGCATCGGCTCAACATCGATCTGGTGATTATCGATGGTGCCTTGTCGCGAATGAGTTCGGCCTCGCCTGCCGTGAGCCAGTCAATGATTCTGGCGACAGGGGCAGCTTATTCGGCCAACTTGACTACACTGGTGAGTAAGACGGCTCATGTAGTGGATCTGATCAATCTTGATCTCACCAGCGAGGAGAACTACAAGACCCTCGCTCCGCTAGACAAGGGAGTCTGGTTTATCGACAAGAACGGTGTGCTTACTGGACTGGATGCCGTTACCTCATTGTCTCACGACATCCACTTCGAGGGAATGGAGAACTGCGCTACCCTTTATGTTGCCGGAGCGCTTGTTGACGGATTCCTCGAGAAAGTGAGAAAGAACAAGACGCTCAGGCAAGTGGAACTGGTAGTGCGTGATTTCACCAAGATATTTGTTTCACCCCAGCAGTTCAGACTCTTCCTCAAGACTGGTGGACGTATCTCAGTGCTGCAAAAGAGCAAACTCATTGCCGTCACAGTCAACCCGACATCACCTTCGGGCTATATCCTTGATTCTGATGTACTGTGCGGCAAACTTAGCGAAGCGATACAGCTCCCCGTATATGACCTTTTAAAAAACAAACAATAAGTCAGTGCAACTGAAGAATGTCATAGATTCGCCTTGCGGCATGCGCTTCATGCTAGATGAGCTGGAGCTGCAATCGGGCTATGCCCGCCGCTGGCTTCTCGATTCACCCATGATGACCACGGGTGAGGAGATTGCCGCGTCCTATGACGAGTTGCACCGTTTCCACGACTTCATCAGTGAGGTCGATAGAACCCACATCGATACCATCCTCTTCAAGTTACAAGGCTTGAAGGACATCCGCACAACAATACGCAATCTGGCCCAACATGCGGTACTCGACGACATTGAGCTCTTTGAGGTAAAACACCTCGCCCTGTTGGCTACTGATGTCGATAGATTGCTGCAAGCCCATGGCATGGATAAGGTGGTGGAGATTCCAGCTCTGGACGAGGTCATCAGCATTCTTGACCCCGACGGGATGAAGATTGCCACATTTTATATATATGACTCCTACTGCGCTCAGCTCAAAGACCTGCGAAGCCAGATGCGCCAGTACCCTGAACAGCAGGACGACCTCCTGTTACAGGCAGGAGAACTGGAGGAAGGCGTGCGCCGTGACCTGAGCGAGCGGTTACATCCCTTTGCGACAGCAATCGAGCAGGCTCAGATTGCTCTGGCCCGTATCGACGTCAATCTGGCCAAGGCGATGCAGATAAGGCAGCTGCAGCTCACATTCCCCGAACTGTCACAGGACGGAACAAGCCGCTATCAAGACATGTTCCACCCACAAGTCAAGACGGCCCTGATGCAGCGCAAGCGTGATTTCCAGCCCGTGGACATCACTTACGGCTTGCAGCCCACATTGATTACAGGAGCTAACATGGGCGGCAAGACTGTGGTACTGAAGACGTTGACCCTGTGTCAATATTTATTCCAGTATGGTTTCGGCATCCCTGCGGCCATGGCCCGAATTGCCCTAAAAGACGAAATATACTTCTGCATCGGTGACGAGCAATCGGTCGAGAAAGGCCTCTCCTCGTTTGCTGCCGAGATGAAGAACATTGATGCTGTTATCAAGGCATCACGCATGAACAAGAAATTACTGGCGTTGATCGACGAGCCGGCACGCACAACCAATCCCACTGAGGGGGCGGCTCTCGTTACGGCATTGCTCAAGGTGCTCAACGGCACTCATGTGAGCCTCGTGATGACAACGCACTATGATATAGAGCCGGGTGAGGCCCGTTGCCTCAGGGTAAAGGGCTTTGAGAACGGCGAGATGGACTACCGCTTGGTCGAGGTTCAGGATGGAGAGGTGCCGCATGAGGCGCTTAACATAGCTCAGAGCCTGGGCATCGACCCCGTGTGGATAGATACGGCAAGAAACCTGTTGGTGACAGGCCAAACGACATGACAATCAATATATACTATATACTATTACGATATGCAAAAGAGCAAGTTAGGACTAGATTTTGAAAAAGTTGAGTATGCTAGAGGCCTGGCAAAAGGTATTGCCGAGGACGTTCAAGCCTTCGTCGAGCAATATACGACGGTTGCTGTCGAGCGTACGCTGTGCCGCCTGATGGGCATCGACGGTATTGACGACAACGAGGTGCCTTTGCCCAACGTGGTTGTCGAGGCGCTGAAAGACAAGGGCGTCTTGAATGAGGGTGCCTTGTTCTTCATCGCAAATGCCATGATCCAGACCGGACTCACCCCCCAGGAGATTGCCGAGAAGGTAGCTGCCGATGAGCTGGACATTACCAAGGTGGTCACTCGCGATCCCAAACAGATTGCTGACGTGTTACAGCCCGTTATTGACGAGAGTATGGCACGAATCCGTGCCCGTCGCGCTCGTCGTGAGCACTATCTGGAGACCATCGGCGAGGGTCCCAAGCCCTACCTCTACATCATTGTGGCAACGGGTAACATCTATGAGGACGTGGTGCAGGCTCAGGCAGGAGCCCGTCAAGGCGCCGACGTCATCGCTGTGATCCGTACCACAGGACAGAGCCTGCTGGACTATGTTCCCTATGGCGCTACAACCGAGGGTTTCGGTGGAACCTTTGCTACCCAGGAGAATTTCCGTATCATGCGCAAGGCGCTTGATGAGGTAGGCGAGGAGCAGGGTAGATACATCCGCTTGTGTAACTATTGCTCAGGCCTGTGTATGCCCGAGATCGCTATCATGGGTGCCTTTGAGGGTCTTGACGTGATGCTGAACGATGCCCTGTATGGTATCCTGTTCCGTGATATCAACATGCAGCGCACCCTGGTTGACCAGTACATGAGTCGTATCATCAACGGTTTTGCCGGTGTAATCATCAATACTGGTGAGGACAACTACCTGACCACTGCTGACGCTGTAGAGGCCGCCCACACGGTTTTGGCTTCGGACCTGATCAACGAGCAGTTGGCACTCATGGCCGGTCTGCCCGAGGAGCAGATGGGTCTGGGTCATGCCTTCGAGATGGATCCCATGCTCGAGAACGGTTTCCTGCTGGAGCTGGCTCAGGCACAGATGACCCGCGAAATCTTCCCCAAGGCTACCTTGAAGTACATGCCTCCCACCAAGTTCATGACGGGTAACATCTTCCGTGGCCACATCCAGGATGCCCTGTTCAACATGATCGGCATTTGGACCCACCAGGGAATCCAGCTGCTGGGTATGCCTACCGAGGCCATCCACACCCCCTTCATGAGCGACCGTTACCTCTCGATCGAGAATGCCAAGTACATCTTCAACAACATGAAGAGCATTGGCGAGGAAATGGAGTTTGTGGAGGGCGGTATCTGCCGCAATCGCGTCAAGGAGGTTCTGGGCAACACGATCAAGTTGCTTGAGGAAATCACTAAGGAAGGCCTGTTTACCGCACTCGAGAAGGGTATCTTTGGCGATGTGAAGCGTCCCAAGAACGGCGGTAAGGGTCTTGAGGGTGTCACAATGAAGGGTGAAAACTACTACAACCCGTTTGTGGAACTGATGAAAGGCAAGAGATAATATCAACACGAATTATAAGGTTACTATATCACTATGAGCGAAGGATTATATAGCATGGAAGCTAAGGATTTTGACAAAACCTTAGACTTCACCAAGATAAAGCCCTACGGCGACACGATGAACGATGGCAAGGTGCAGCTCAGTTTTACCCTGCCTGTGCCCTGTGGCGCCGAGGCCGTTGAGGCCGCCAAGCAGTTACTCCGCAAGATGGGTCTGGAGAATCCCAGTGTGGTATTTTACAAGGAACTGACCCCTGGATTCACCTTCTTCAACTGCTACGGCAGCTGCACCCACACGGTGGACTATTCGACCATCTATGTCCCCAAGGTGGAAAGCAACACGATGGACATGTATGAGACCGACGAGTATATCAAGGAGAACATCGGCCGCAAGATTGTCATCGTGGGAGCTTCGACAGGTACCGACGCCCACACCGTGGGTATCGATGCCATCATGAACATGAAGGGCTATGCCGGCCATTATGGCCTGGAGCGTTACGAGATGATTGAGGCCTATAACCTGGGGTCCCAGGTGCCTAACGACGAGTTTATCGCCAAGGGCATTGAACTCCATGCCGACGCCCTGCTCGTCTCGCAGACGGTAACCCAGAAGGATGTCCACATCAAAAACATGACCGAGTTCATCGAGCTCATGGAGGCCGAGGGCCTGCGCGACAAGATGATCTGCTGCTGCGGTGGCGCGCGTGTGACCCACGAGCTGGCCAAGGAATTGGGCTTTGATGCCGGTTTCGGCATGAACACCTATGCCGACGACGTGGCTTCGTTCGTTGTTCAGGAAATGGTCAAGAGAGGAATGAAATAACCTTTTAAAAACAACATAATTAATCTCAAAACACTGTTTTCATTATGGATAAATATCAAATGAGAGAAGTCATCGCAAAACGTGCTGCCAAGGAGCTGCACGATGGCGATGTTGTGAATTTGGGTATTGGTATCCCTACCTTAATCCCTAACTACCTGCCCGAAGGCATTTCGGTTACCTTGCAGACCGAGAACGGTGCCATGGGTATGGGTCCCACGCCCGAGGAGGGTAAGGAGGACAAGAACCTCATCAACGCCGGTGGCGGCGCTATCACGCTGAACCCCGGTGCCTGCACCTTTGACTCGGCTACCTCGTTTGCCATCATTCGCGGCGGCCACGTGAACGTTTCGTTCCTGGGCGCTCTGCAGGTCGATGAGAAAGGCAACCTCGCCAACTGGATTATCCCCGGCAAGATGGCTCCCGGTATGGGCGGTGCCATGGACCTGGTTGTAGGTGCCAAGCGCGTGATCCTCACCATGGAGCACACCCAGAAGGGTAACCCCAAGATCTTGAAGGAGTGCACGCTGCCCTTGACCGCTGCTGGTCAGGTCAACATGATTATTACCGAGATGGGCGTCATGTACATCACCCCCGAGGGTATCGTCCTGCGTGAGATCCATCCCGAGTTCACCGTCGAGGATGTGCAGGCCGCTACCGAGGCCAAGCTCATTATCTCGCCCGACCTCAAGCCCATGGATGTTTAATTCCAGTAAATCATGGAATATAATTTCTTGAAGATTGAGCAGCCGCAGGGTGGGGTGACCGTAATGAAGATTTCGGCTCCCAAATCGCTGAATGCGCTCAACTCAACCATTCTGAAGGAGATAGGTGACTTTGTCGCCAATCTGGACAAGGCAACCCGCGTGCTCATCATCACTGGTGACGGCGAGAAGTCGTTTGTGGCAGGTGCCGATATCTCTGAGATGGCTCACCTCAACGAGCCGCAGGGCCAGGAATTTGGCCGATTGGGAGCTCAGGTCTTCCGCGCCATCGAGACGCTGCCCATCCCCGTCATTGCCGCTGTCAACGGCTTTGCGCTGGGTGGCGGCTGTGAGATCGCCATGGCCTGTGACGTCCGCATCGCTTCCAGCAAGGCTAAATTCGGTCAGCCCGAGGTTGGCTTGGGCATTATCCCGGGGTTCTCGGGCACCTATCGCCTGCCCAAGCTCGTCGGCCAAGGCTATGCCAAGGAGATGATCTACACGGGCAAAGTAATCCGTGCCGACGAAGCCCTGCGCATTGGTCTGGTCAATGCCGTTTACGAGCCCGAGGAACTCATGCCCAAGGCCCTGGAGATGGCTGCCATGATGCTCAAGAACGCGCCTGTGGCTATCAGCCTGGCCAAGCAGAGCATCAACGAGGGCTACGACCTGGATGCCGACGATGCCATCGCGCTCGAGAACAAGCTCTTCGGCCAGTGCTTTGCCACTAAGGACCAGAAAGAGGGCATGGACGCCTTCCTCAACAAGCGCGCTGCCTCGTTTGTCGGAGAATAATTAACAACAAATATTTAATAATCAAAATATTATCAAATCATGAAAATTTGCGTTATTGGAACAGGTACGATGGCTAAGGGTATCGTCAAGGCTTTTGCCGCCAAGATGCCCGTGGTCATGAAGAGCCGCACCCAGGAGAGCCTGGACAAAGCTATGGCTTCGATTTCCAAGGGTTACAACAAGCTCGTCGAGAAGGGTAAGATTACCGAGGATGCCATGAAGGCTATCCTGGCCAACATTAGCACGACGACCGATTATGCAGACTTCGCCGATGCCGACCTCGTTATCGAGGCTGCTGTCGAGAACATGCAGTTGAAGAAGGAAGTGTTCATGGAGCTTGACAAGATCTGCAAGCCCGAGACCATCTTTGCAACCAACTCGTCGTCGCTCTCGATCACCGAGATCGCTGCTTGCACCAGCCGTCCCGCTCAGTTCATTGGCTGCCACTTCTTTAACCCTGCCGACCGCATGGCGCTCGTCGAGGTCATCAAGGGCCAGCTCACCAGCGAGGAGACTGCCAAGTGCATCGTTGACCTGACGACCGAAATCGGCAAGACCCCCGTGCCCGTTAACGAGGCTCCCGGTTTTGTCGTTAACCGCATCCTTATCCCGATGATCAACGAGGCAGTAGGTATCCTGGCCGACGGTATTGCCAGTGCCGAGGACATTGACAAGTGCATGATGCTGGGAGCCAACCATCCCATGGGTCCCCTTGCTCTTGCCGACCTGATTGGTAACGATGTGAACCTCGCCATCATGGAGGTGCTCTATAACGAGTTTGGCGATCCCAAGTATCGTCCTCACCCGCTGCTGCGCAAGATGGTTCGTGCCGGTCTGCTTGGCCGCAAAACCGGTGAAGGCTTCTACAAGTATTAATGATCAAGTTGTTAGTTTTAAGTTTTTAGTTTTTAGTAATAATACTTTCGTCTATCGGTAGGCTATAGTAATTGTACTTAAAACTTAAAACTAACAACTAAAAACTTAAAGAATATATGGATTTTAGCTATTCTAAAACAGAAGAACTGTTCCTGCAGATGGTTCGCTCGTTTGCAGAGAACGAGGTAAAGCCCCTCGCTGCCGAGATCGATGAGCAGGAGCGCTTCCCGCTCGAAACGGTCCAGAAGATGGGCAAGCTCGGTATGATGGGTATTCCCATTCCCAAGCAATATGGCGGTGCCGGTGGTACCGTGCAGATGTATATCATGGCTGTTGAGGAGCTCTCGCGCGTGTGTGCTACCACGGGCGTTGTCCTGTCGGCCCACACCTCGCTGTGCATGGCTCCCATCCTGGAGCACGGCACCGAGGAGCAGAAGATGAAATATTTGCCCAAGCTCGCTTCGGGCGAGTGGATCGGTGCCTTCGGTCTTACCGAGCCCAATGCCGGCACCGATGCTGCCATGCAGCAGACGACCGCTGTTGACGCTGGTGACCACTGGGTGCTCAACGGCTCCAAGATTTTCATCACCAACGCTTCTAACGCCCACGTGTTTATCGTGATGGCCATGACCGACAAGTCACAGGGCACCAAGGGCATCTCGGCCTTTATCGTCGAGCGCGACATGCCCGGTTTCTCCATCGGCAAGAAGGAGTTGAAGATGGGTATTCGCGGCAGCGCTACCTGTGAGTTGATTTTTGAGAACTGCATCGTCCCCAAGGAGAACCTGCTGGGCCAGCTGGGCAAGGGCTTCAAGATTGCCATGATGACCCTGGACGGTGGCCGCATCGGTATCGCTTCACAGGCCCTCGGCATCGCTCAGGGCGCTATGGACGAGACCGTGAAGTACACCAAGGAGCGCAAGCAGTTTGGCCGCGCTATCGCCAAGTTCCAGAACACCCAGTTCCAGATGGCCGACCTCAAGACCAAGGTCGAGGCTGCCCGTCTGCTGGTGCGCAGTGCCGCATGGAAGAAGGACATGCACCTGCCTTACAGCGCCGATGCCGCTATGGCCAAGCTCTTTGCTGCCGAGACAGCTATGGAGGTAACTACCAAGGCCGTACAGTTCCACGGTGGTTACGGTTACACCCGTGAATATCCTGTTGAGCGCATGATGCGTGATGCCAAGATTACCGAGATCTATGAGGGTACATCCGAGGTTCAGCGCATGGTCATCGCCGGTCAATTGTTTAAATAAGTTGTAAGTTTTAAGTTGTAAGTTTTAAGTAATATTACCTCTTTCAGGCGATACAAACCATACTTACAACTAAGAACTAAAAACTAAAAACTAAGAACTAATTATGAATATTATAGTTTGTGTAAAACAAGTTCCCGATACCACTGTTGTCAAGATTGACCCCGTGAAGGGTACTTTGATTCGTGAAGGCGTCCCCAGCATCATGAACCCCGACGACAAGGGTGGCCTTGAGCTGGCTTTGAGGCTGAAAGACCAGTTTGGCGCCAACGTCACCGTTATCTCGATGGGACCGCCCCAAGCCGACGTCATGTTGCGCGAGGCACTCGCCATGGGTGCCGACCGTGCCATCCTGCTGAGTGACCGCAAGTTTGCCGGTGCCGACACACTGGCCACATCCTATGCTCTGTCGGGCCTGTGCCGCGTGCTGGACTATGACCTGATCATTGCTGGCCGCCAGGCTATCGACGGTGACACCGCCCAGGTGGGTCCCGAGCTCGCCGAGCATCTCGACCTGCCGCAGATTACCTATGTTGCCGATGCCAAACTGCTCGAGAACGGTAACCTGCAGGTGGACAAGGAGAACGAGGACGGCATCCAAGTCCTCGAGGTCGAGGGCAAGTGCCTGTTGACGGTTCTCGCTTCGGCCTTTGAGCCCCGCTACATGAGCGTGAGCGGCATTATGGAGGCCTATGACAAGGAAGTCGAGGTCTGGAGTGCCGATAAGATCGACGTCGAGGAGGGCAAGCTCGGCTTGGCCGGCTCGCCCACCAAGGTGTTCAAGTCGTTCCCCAAGGCCATGAAGGCTCCTGGTGAGGTGCATGAGGTTACCCCCGAGGAGGCTGTCGAACTCATTGTTAACCAACTCAAAGTTAAACACATTATCTAAATGAGTTTTAAGTTTTAAGTAATCAAGTTTCAAGTTTTAAGTTGTATGTTTTAAGTAATATTACCTCTTTCATGCGATACATATCATACTTACAACTATCAACTAAAAACTAAAAACTAGAATAAATACTTACAACTAAAAACTAAAAACTTAAAACTGAATATTATGGATAAAAAAGATTATAAGAACGTATTCGTTTTTGCCGAGCAGCGTGAGGGTGTCATCCAGCCCGTTGCACTTGAACTTTTAGGTAAGGCCCGTGATCTGGCCGACGCCCTCGGCGAAAAGGTGGTTGCCATGCTCCTGGGTGAGGGTATCAAGGACCAGGCCCAGACGCTCATCGAGTTTGGTGCCGACGAGGTCATCGTTGTTGATGCTCCCGAGTTGAAAGACTTCCTGAGCGAGCAGTATTCACAGGCTGTTGGTCAAATCATCATTGACCGCAAGCCCAGCATCGTGCTCTATGGTGCTACCACCATCGGCCGTGACCTGGCTCCGCGCATCGCTTCGCGCCTCAAGACCGGTCTTACTGCCGACTGCACCAAGCTCGACATCGAGCCCGACAAGGAGGGTGAACCCGAATTCCGCATGACGCGTCCCGCCTTTGGCGGTAACCTGATGGCTACCATCATCTGCCCGAACAACCGTCCGCAGATGTCAACCGTGCGCCCCGGTGTGATGCAGAAGATGCAGCGCCAGGCAGGCCGCGAGGGCATCGTGACCGAGTTTGCGCCCAAGTTTGACGCCAGCAAGTTCAAGGTAAAACTCGTCAAGACCATCAAGGCCGACAAGCAGGTGGCCGACATCGCCGAGGCCAAGATCCTCGTCAGCGGTGGCCGTGGTGTGCATGACAAGGAAGGCTTTGACAAGCTGCAGGCCCTCGCCGACGTCCTCGGCGGACAGGTAGCTTCGTCACGTGCTATGGTCGATAACGGCGTGATGCCTCACGAGGTACAGGTGGGTCAGACTGGTAAGACCGTTCGTCCGGGCCTCTACATGGCTTGCGGCATCAGCGGTGCCATCCAGCACCTCGCCGGTATGGAGGAGAGCGATTTCATCATCGCCATCAACAAGGACAAGTTCGCTCCCATCTTCAGCGTCGCTGACCTGGGTATCGTGGGCGACCTGCACAAGATTGTCCCCATGTTGACAGAGCGCATCAAGAAGGAGATCGAGGGCTAAATCCTATTTTCCCCCTCTAAGATTAGAGGGGGTGCCCTTTAGGGCAGGGGCGTTGAAACACGTCCCGACATCCCACAGCAGGGCGGGCGCCACCACGGCATCCGCCCTGTTTATTGTTACAGGCTGTCTATGTATTGCGAACCTATGGCTCGTACGCCTGGCACGATATTTGCTTTTCTATCGGTATCATGAAAAAGGATAAAAACAATAAATCGCGCCTGGATGATGTCATCAAGGCCATGCGTCGCGGCAACCGCGAGGGCCAACAGGAAGTGCTGGGTCCTGGCTTCCATGCGACCAACCGTGTGCACCGCTCCAAGAAGACCTACACCCGCAAACAAAAACACAAGAGCGACAGCGACTATTAAACAGAAAACGGAGAGCCTCGATAACCGGGCTCTCCGTTTTTTCCGTAATGTCCGTTCCCTCCCTCGGCTACAGGGCGATGGCGACGCCTAGGGTCCAGGTGTTCTTGATTTCGGGGCCGTAGCCTTTCTTGAACATGTTGCTGGGGGAGTAACGGCCATAGATGGCCAGGCCGTTGTAGGAGAGGGCACCGATCACGTCAAAGGTGAGTTTGTTTTGCTTGATGCCGCGATAGGACACGTCGTAGTGGGTCTTGTTGATCTTGTAGTGGGTGTTGCACTTGGCATATACGTTCCAGTTCATGCTGGCACCCAGCACGATGTGGAAATCCTCGCCCAGGTCTTGTTGGAACAGGAGGGGGAACTGGATGGCCCTGATGCTGAGCACCGATGAGCGGTCTTTTACATCATCGGGATAGTTGCTGGTGCCCACAACGCCGGTGGCCTCGTCCATGACAAAGCAGTTGGGGCGCTTGAGCGAGAAACGCTTGTTGTCATAGCCCACACCCAGCGAGAAGTGCTGTCCGTGCCAGGTGTCGTAGTTGATGCTGGCGATGTCAAGAATACCCCAGTTAAAGCTGTTGTTGAACAGGTCGCAGGAAGTCTTGAGGCCACCGCCAAAGTAGAGGCCCTTGGTCTCCATCGTCCAGTGGTAGCGTTTTCTCTTGTTCTTCTTGAACGGGAAGTTGAGTTCCCAGTCGCTGGTGGTGTGGATGCTGTCGTTAGAGGCATGCTGCACGGTGTAGGTGTAGTTGTAGTCGTCGTTGTCTTTCTGTCCCACGACCTTGACGCGGGTGCCCGTGCTGGTCTCGGTGATGATGACCTGGCTAGGAGCCTCGATTACTGTTACCGTGTCGGCCGATTGGCCCCACATCGTTGTTGCTGCCATGATGGCAGTGATGATAAAAAGTGAAATCTTCTTCATAATGAGATTGTGTATTGATTGTGATTATTTCCTGATGAGTTTCTTGATCTTGTCGGCGCTGGCGCCACCTTCCATGTAGATGAGCGTGACGATATTCTTGGGCGACTTGCGTGCCAGGTTCTGGTTCAGGAAGAAGATGTAGCGGTTGCTGCGCTTGCTCTTGGGCATGGTATAGAAACCATAGTACAGTTGCCCGTTGCGGTACTCCACTTCCTTGTCGATGGCCTGGGCGCCGTCCTTGACGACGAGGCTCTCAATGATCTCGGCCTGCGTCTTGTCGGTCACGCTCACGCTGTGATAGACTGTGAGCCCGAATTCGCGGGCCTGGCTGCCGGTGACAATGATCTCGGTAGCTCCAGCGGCCTTCTTGTAGCGTCCGTCAAACAGGCGGTTGATGTTCAGGCCGCTTTGGGCCATGGCAGCCATCGTGGCCATCAGACAGGCGAGAATGATAATGGTTATTCGTTTCATATCGTTAGTGTTTTATTCGTTATCGATTTCCAGGGCTTCGCCCAGTGTTGAGAGCTGATTGGCCATGGCACCGGTGGCATCGTTCAAGCGATCGAGGTCGGCGCCGACAAGGGCCTTTACCTGATCGTTACCGCTGACGACGCGGCCGTTGACATAGGCGATGCACACGTCGCCGGGTTGCTGCTGGTGCCACAGGGCATAGCCCCCGACAGCCAGGATAACGGCAATTGTGGCCGCAATGCCCACCACGCGCTGCCGCATCCCACGACCGTCCTGGCGTTGCCGGTGAGCGCCGTGAGCCGCAAAGTAGCCCATGACCATTTGCGCCTCGTCGATGGTCTCGCTGCTCCAGGGGCAATGGGCAAGGCACTGCCTCAGGGCATCTTCCTGTTCAAGGGTCGTCATGCCCTCGAAGTATCGCTCGATGAGCGCTTCGAGCTCGGCTTGGCTGCCGATGTGTTGTGATTTTTTCATCATTTTTCAACACTCCTTTCTCTTCTGGTAAATCTCGCGGACACGCTTGCGCGCACGGCTCAGTTCCACCCTGACGGCGGCAGGCTGCATTCCCAAACGGGCGGCAATGTCGTCAAATTCCATTCCTTCCATTTCCCTCATGTCGATGATGGCCCGCTGGTTGGTCGATAGCTCCTTGTCGATGATGGCCCGCACCTGCCGGTAGGCCAGTTCACGGTCATCGTCGTTAAGTTCGGCAGGAGGTTCCCCAGCTTGGTCAATCGGTAGGCTGGCATGCCTGCTGTTGTGCCTTGCCAGGTCGATGCTGGCGTTGCGCACGGTCGTCATTCCCGCCCCGTTGGCATGGCTGGTGGATTCAATGCGTTCCCGTTGCAGCCACAGCTTGACAAAGGCATCCTGCACCGCGTCGGCAGCATCGTCACGGTTGCCCGTGATACGCAAGGCCAGGGAGAGCATCTGCTCCCTCAGGGTGGTAAATGCGCTGGTGATGCGGTCAGGTTGCTTCATTGTCAATTGGCGTTTCTATATAATAGACGCAAGGCATAGCCATTTGTAACAATAAAAAGGATAAAAAAATAAGAGAGCCCCGTTTTTTTAGGCTCTCTTTATGTCAGTATTATGTTATCCTGATGATTACAGGCCAAGCACGAGACCGATGGTCCAGGTCTGCTTCACCTCGGGACCGAAGCCTTCCTTGAAGAACTTGGAGGGACTGTAACGGCAATAGACACCAGTGCCGCCAACGCTGAGCGTGCCCATGAAGTCAAAGTTGACCTTGTTCTGCTTGAGGCCCTTGTAGTGGGTGTCGTGGTCAATCTTGTTCATCTCATAGTGATTATCGACGCGGGCTTTAAAGTTCCAGTTCATAATGCCTGCCACACCGATCTCAAGTTTCTTGTAGATGCGCTGACGGAACATGAGGGGGAACTGAAGGGCCCACATGTTCAAGTTAGAGGTGCGGTCCTTGATCTGGTCGATGTTATTTGAAGGATACTCGCTCAAGAAAACCACACTGTTATCGTCACGCATGAGCATGCCGGGACGCTTCATGCTGTAAGAGCGGTGGTGGATACCAACACCCAGGCTCAGGTTCTGGCCATGCAGGCTGTTATAGTTGATTGAGGTGATATTGAGCAAACCGGCTTCAAACGAGTTGTTGATGGCATCCCAGTTGTGCTTCACGCCCAAACCTAAATAAACGCTGCTAGTCTCAAGGCTCCAGTGGGTTGTATTCTCCTTAAAGGGGTGCGATACTTCAAAGTCTGACTCTTCGTCAGCAGCAATTGCGTTAAACGGCGCCATGACTAACATGGCAGCAATAATCAAAGCAAATTTCTTCATAATTGATATATTTTATAATAAATTAGTCCAATTTTGGGCGCAAAAGTAGTTAATAATCTTGAATTGGACAAATTCTCCAAGTAATTATTGTCCGGGAGAGAGCACGCGAGAGTAACGCACCTGACTCTTGTACAGCGGGTAGTTGAGGGTGAGAATCACGCCGTTCTCGATAGTGGCCCAGGCATCTTCATCGCCCAGGGGCTCCATCGTCGCGTCAATCCAGTCGAGGTCATAATTCCCCGTGAAGGAGGTCTTGGTCATGTGTCCCTTGACCATACCCATCTTCCACATCGAGCGGTTGACCCGTCCCCCGTCGATGTAGAGGATATCATAGCCACCCGCCGTGGCGACCAGGGCCAGAGTGTAGCGGCCACCCATCAGCAGCCACTCGTCCTGCATGTCGCGGTCCAGATAGCGCCAGTAACCCTCATTGGGGTCGGTGCTAGTGGCAAACAGCGAATCCAGGCGCTCACGGGTCCAGCAGGGCGCCGAGGTCGCGATGCTGCCAGTAGCAGCCATGGCGTCGCCCGTTGTCAGCACGGCCCGCTCGAGGGCAACTCGGGAGCCTGGCCCCACCAGATAACCCACTTGAACAGGGCCAGCGGCCCTGGGCACTGTCGCCTCAATGACCTGTTGCAGCTCGTCCTTGCCTATGGCGACATTCACACTGCTGCCGTCAACATCGACCGAGAGGTTATTGAAGCCGTCCTCCATAGCGACGCCACGATCAAGGGTTACACGGGCCAGCTCTTGCACCTCCCCCTCAGTTCTCTGGACAAGCGTTACCTGCATCGTGCGGCGGTCGGTGATGTCGTCATAGGGGGTGCTATTGTCACAGCTCATCACCACAGCGCAATAATTGCCCGATTCATCGCTGTTAAAGATGAGGCCCCACTGCGGGCTCGTGATGGTGGTATTAGCTCCCGTGAAGGGATTCTTGATGGATCTGGTCTTGCCCTGCTTGTTGTTGAGGTTGGCCAGACGCAGCTGGTAACGGTAGCTCCTAGCCGTAATCATCATGGTGTCGATGGTGACGGCATTACCCATCGAGGCATTCTCCTCGACAAGCACGTCTCCGCTGATGGCCTTATACCGGCCCTTCATCTGCATCCCAGGATGCGGAAACAGCCCACCAAAGCCATTATCCACCGTATTATAGTAAGAACGCCCGGACCCATCCAGGGCCAGTGCAATGATAAAAACAAGAAACAAAAACCTCTTCATCTCATAAAAAATATTCTAATCCCATAATACTCTAAACTTTAGACCCTAAACCCTAGACCTCACAGTAGCGCATCAGCGCTACTGTGCCTACTCATGATGATACGGCTCGTGGCGCAGGATAGTGAAAGCGCGGTAGAGCTGTTCGACAAAGATGAGGCGCACCAGTTCGTGGGGAAAGGTCATCTTGCTGAGTGATATCTTCTCGTTTGCACGGTCATAGACCTCGGGCGAAAACCCGTAAGGCCCGCCCACGACAAACACCAGGCGCTTGCAGCCACTGGCCATGCGCCGCTGCAACCACTGGCTGTAGTCCATTGACGTGCGCTCGGTGCCGTGCTCATCGAGCAACACGACATAGTCACTGCTCTCGAGCGTAGCGAGCAGGGTTTTGCCCTCGGCGGCCTTTTGCTGGGCTTCGTTCATGTTGCGGGTACCCTTCACATCGCTCACATACTGGAGATTGAACGTCACATAGTGCTGCAGGCGCTTGACATATTCCTCAATGCCCTGGCGGACAAATCCCACCTCGGTCTTGCCGATGACGACGAGCGTAATCTTCATTTTACTATCAGTGTTAGTTGTTTGTTGCCACAAAATTAGCAAATCCGCCGAAAACTCCGTAACTTTGTAGGCGTAAATAAGAAAAAAAAGAAAAATATGAAAACAAGAGAAGAACTGATTGACGAGTTGATAGACCTGTCGTTTGCCGAGGACATCGGTGACGGTGACGCCACGACCCTGTGCTGCATTCCTGCCGACGAGATGGGACGCCAGCGCCTGATTGTTAAGGAAGAAGGCATCCTGGCTGGCGTGGAGATCGCGCGGCGCGTGTTTGAGAAATTTGACCCAGAGTTGCAGATGGACGTGATGATACAGGACGGTGCCCACGTCAAGCCAGGCGACATCGCCTTTGTGGTGACCGGCAAGGTGCGCTCACTGCTACAGACCGAACGCCTGATGCTCAACATCATGCAGCGCATGAGCGGTGTGGCCACCACCACGGCCCGCTACGCCAAGTGCCTGGAGGGTCTCAAGACCCGCGTGCTCGACACCCGCAAGACCACCCCTGGCATGCGCATGCTCGAGAAAGAGGCTGTCAAGATTGGCGGCGGCTGCAACCACCGCATCGGCTTGTTTGACATGATTCTGTTGAAGGATAACCATGTGGACTTTGCCGGGGGCATCGTTCCCGCGATAGAAAAAGCCCGCCAGTGGTGCAAGGATAACGGCAAGGACCTGAAAATCGAGATCGAGGTGCGCAACTTTGATGAGTTGCAGCAAGTGCTCGACCATGGCGGTGTGGACCGCGTGATGCTGGACAACTTCAGTGTCGAGAACACCCGCAAGGCCGTCGAGATGATTGACGGTAGGGTAGAGACCGAGTCCAGCGGTGGCATCACCATCGACACGCTGCGGGCCTATGGCGAGTGTGGCGTGGACTACATCTCGGTGGGTGCGCTCACTCACTCGATCAAGTCGCTTGACATGAGTTTCAAGGCCTGCTGATGAGTGCCCTGACGACATTACAGGATATACAACCGCTCTCGATCCCTGGGGTGGAGAGCGGCTCTCCTATTGTTATTGCGGGGCCGTGCAGTGCCGAGACCGAGCAGCAGACGCTCGACACGGCTCGTGCGGTCAAGGCCATCGGCGTGAAAGTGTATCGGGCTGGCGTCTGGAAACCGCGCACAATGCCAGGCAGCTTTGAGGGTGCTGGAGACGTGGCATTGGCCTGGCTGCAAGCAGTGAAGCAAGAAACAGGCATGCTTGTTGCCACCGAGGTCGCCACTGTCGAGCACGTGCGCGCTGCCCTTGACGCTGGCATCGACATCATGTGGATTGGAGCCCGGACGAGCGCCAACCCGTTTGCCGTTCAGGAGATTGCCGACCAGTTGCAGGGGCACGATGAAGTCACGGTGATGGTAAAGAATCCCATCAATCCAGATCTGGAACTGTGGGTAGGAGCACTGCAGCGCATTCAGCGAGCCGGCATCACCAGGCTGGCGGCCATCCACCGCGGATTCAGTTCGGCTGGAGCCCATATCTACCGCAACGACCCGCAGTGGCACATCCCCTTTGAACTGCGCCGCCTTGCCCCGGGCTTGACCATCTTGTGTGACCCTTCACACATCGGTGGCAAGCGAGAATTTGTCGCATCCTTGTCACAGCTGGCCCTCAATGCAGGTTTTGACGGCTTGATGATCGAGAGCCACTGCGACCCGGACCATGCGTTGAGCGACAGCGCGCAACAAGTGTCCCCCGAGGCACTGAAGTCTATCCTCGGCAATCTGGCGGTCCGCTCGGGTGCCCCTATTGAGGACGAACTGAGCCTGTTGCGCCAGCAGATCGATGACTGCGACCACGAGCTGCTGGCGGTGCTGGCACGGCGCATGAGTGTCTCGCGCGAAATAGGCCGTTTCAAGAAGGCCCACAACCTGCGCGTGCTGCAACCCTCGCGCTACCAGGACGTCATCAAGGCCCGCCTCGAAGAGGCCAACCGTTTAGGACTTGCCGATAACTTTACCCAATATATCATGCAGGCTATCCATGAGGAGAGCGTGCGCCAGCAACTGGATTTATTTGACTGAAGATTGCACGCACGCTAAGGAGAATAAGGAGAAAAAGAAGAAAAAGAATATGAAAAAGGTCGTAATTGTTGGGGCCTCGTCGGGGATAGGCCAGGAAGTTGCCAAGCTGTATATCGCCCGCGGCTATAGTGTGGGCATCGCTGCCCGCCGTGAGGATCGCTTGCAGTCCTTGAGGCAACTGGCGCCCGATAGGGTCCGACATGAGGTCATCGACGTTACGTCCCCGGATGCCATCACTCGCCTGCGCTCACTCATCGACGAGCTGGGCGGTATGGACCTGTTCTTCTATGCCTCGGGCATCGGCAAACAGAACCGCACACTCACTCCTGACATCGAGCTGGACACGATGAACACTAACGGCATGGGCTTTACCCGCATGATTGGCGAGGCTTACCGCTACTTTGCCCAACAGGGCCATGGCCACATCGCCGCGATTACCTCGATAGCCGGCACCAAGGGCCTTGGTCCTGCACCGGCCTATTCGGCCACCAAGGCAATGCAGAACGTCTATCTCCAGGCTCTGGAACAACAGGCCAACGCCCGCAATCTGCACATCTGCTTCACCGACATCCGCCCCGGGTTTGTCGACACTGATTTGCTGAGCGGAGATTTCCATTATCCGTTGATGCTCAAGCCTGACAAGGTTGCGGGGCAGATTGTGCGTGCCATCGACCATCGCCGCCACATCGTTGTCATCGACTGGAAATATGCCATCATCAACGCCATGTGGCGCCGACTGCCGCGTCCCCTGTGGCGGCACCTCAAGCTGTAAACAATCATTACCTATATAATTGAAGCAGGCGCCTTTTTTACAGGTGCCTGCTTCATTATTCAGGAAATGATGTGTCGTCTTTAACCCAGGAAGCCCAGGAGGACACCAGCGGCTACTGCCGAGCCAATGACGCCGGCCACATTGGGACCCATGGCGTGCATGAGCAGGTAGTTGCTGGGATCGGCCTTGAGACCCTGGTCGTTGCTGATGCGTGCAGCCATAGGAACAGCCGATACACCAGCGTTACCGATAAGGGGATTCAGCTTCTTGCTCTTGGGCAAGATCAGGTTGAAGATCTTCACAAACAGTACACCCGAGCAGGTGGCGATGACGAAGGCGCAGAAACCGAGGAAGAAGATGAAGATGGTCTCCTTGGTCAGGAACTGCGATGCCTGGGTCGATGCACCCACGGTCATACCGAGCAGGATGGTCACGATATCGGTCATGGCGTTGCTGGCGGTGTTGGCAAGACGCTTGGTCACGCCACTCTCACGCAGCAGGTTACCGAAGAACAACATACCCAGCAGAGGAATTGCCGAGGGCACGACAAAGCAAGTCAACAGCAGACCGAAAATCGGGAAGATGATCTTCTCCAGCTGGCTGACCTTGCGGGCCGGCTTCATGCGCATCTTGCGCTCCTTCTCGGTCGTGAGCAGGCGCATGATGGGCGGCTGAATTACCGGCACGAGAGCCATATAGCTGTAGGCACTCACGGCAATGGCACCCATCAGGTTAGGAGCCAACTTGGACGACAGGAAGATAGCAGTGGGACCATCGGCACCACCGATGATGGCGATTGCACCAGCCTGGTCGGGCATGAAGCCCAGCGCCAAGGCGATCATGTAGGCACCGAAGATACCGAACTGGGCCGCAGCACCCACAAGCATCAGCTTGGGGTTGGCCAGCAGCGCGCTGAAGTCGGTCATCGCACCGATGCCCAGGAAGATGAGTGGCGGGTACCAACCGTTGCGCACACCTTGATACAGGATGTTGAGCACCGATCCCTCCTCATAGATGCCGATTTCGTTGCCCGGCTGGAAAGGTATGTTACCAATCAGGATACCGAAGCCAATGGGCACGAGCAGCATAGGTTCAAAATCATGCTTGATGGCGAGGTAGATGAAGAACAGACCCACCAAGATCATGATCAGGTTAGTGTAGTCAAAGTTGTAGAATCCTGTAAAATGCCAGAAATCCAGCAACTTGGTGAACAGGAAATTGTCAAGCAGTACCATGATTCTTAAGTTTTTAGTTCTTAGTTTCTTTGTTGTAAGTCATATCACCACGTCTAGATCATATATCGAGTCGAGGCAATCATGCTTAAAACCTACAACTTAAAACTTACAACTCTTTTTATCCAATAACCATGATAGTGTTACCCTCGAGAATCGAATCCTCCTTCGATACCTCGATGCTCTTGACAACACCGTCAACGCCGGCGTGGATCTCGTTACCCATCTTCATGGCTTCGAGGATGCAAACCACGTCGTCGGCCTTGACTTGCTGACCAACCTTGACAAAGATGTCCTTGATCACACCGGGCAGCGGTGACTCGATCACGTGACCACCGGCTGCGGGAGCGGCCTTGCGGGCAGCGGGCTTGGGAGCGGCAGCGGGAGCATCGCTCACGGCAACACGCTTCACTGCGGGAGCGGCCTTGGGCTGCTCGGGCAACTCAACGTCGTAAGCCACACCGTTGACCTGGATGTGGGCAATATTGCCCTCAATGTTATCGACGGCAACATTATACTCGTTACCATTGATCTTATATTTATATTCCTTCATTTGAGTGAATGATTTTTTATTGGTGATTATTTCTTGATAACGGGTAAGTTGCGCATCAGGCCGCTCTTGCTGGCCCATGCCGAGCCGTCGCGAGGACTGAGCGTGAGCACGCCGCTCTCGTTGTCGTGAGCGTTGAGGTGCTGGTACAGTGCAAAGCAGATGGCGGCCATGGTCTCACCGTTGACGTCACCCGTGGCGGGAGCGCTAGCGGCAGTAGCAATGGCAGGTGCTACACTGGACTGAGCCTTGTTCTCATCAGACATTGTGCGGCTGGCTACCTTGCCGAACAACTTGAATAAGATGTACAGCAATGCGAGGGCGCCAAACACAACCGACATGGCCAGGATGGAAATCCAGAAACCATTAGGATCCTTTACATGGAAGGCCTCGATGTTCTCGTTGACCTCGCGGATGTTGTAGTTGCCCTTGGTAATCGCTGTCTCAATCGTCTTACCGTCCTTGACGGTCCACTCGGTCTTGCCGTCACCCAGGGTGCTGGGCAGGCGGCCCTCGGCCTTGATGGCATAGGACTCGCCAGGCTGCAACGAGGCGGGAATAGTCACATCATCCACCAGATCACCGTTCACGTCATACAGGGCAATGTAGTTGTCCTTGCCGACAGTGAAGGTGAAAGGCATGTGGAACGTGCCGGCCTTGGGGTCGCCGTCAGCATTCATCACAAAGTGGGTGCGCGGGGCAATCTTGGTGTTACGCTCATCACCACGGGGAATCTCATAGATATCCATGGGACGGGCATCACACAGCTCAAGAAGCACCTGGTTGGGCTTCTTGTTCGTGCCCTTGTTCATGTCGAAGACCTTCTGAATCTCCTCGCGGCTAAGCGTGGTGATGAACATCTTCTCGACGGCATTGGTGCCATAGGAAGAGTTGTAGAACTCTACCCAGCCATTGCCGCCCGTGGTGTCCTGCTGTACCATGACCTCGTTGATGCGCACGTTTTTGCGCCCCTGAGCCAACGTGGGCAGGGCGAGGATGGCACACAGCAGCATGAGTGTCAATGCTCTTTTACTCATAATGGTTGATTGCATTGATTTTACAGGGGGATATTGCCGTGTTTCTTGGCAGGATTGGTCAACTTCTTGGTACGCAGCACTTCAAGGGCGCGGATCACGCGGAAGCGGGTGTTCCTGGGCTCGATCACGTCATCGATGTAGCCATAGCGGGCTGCATTGTAAGGCGTGCAGAAGAGGTTGTTGTACTCGTCTTCCTTGTCCTGGATGAACTTCTTGCCCTGCTCGAGCAACTCCTTAGCCTTCTTCTCATCGCCGGCAGCCTTAGCCTCCTCGGCCTGAGTCTTGAAGTTCTTGCTGTCCTTAGCATAAAGAATCTCGGCAGCACCGGCAGCACCCATAACAGCGATCTCGGCGCTGGGCCATGCGTAATTCAGGTCACCACGCAGCTGCTTGCAGCTCATCACGATGTGCGAGCCACCATAGCTCTTGCGCAGGGTAACGGTTACCTTGGGCACGGTTGCCTCACCATAGGCGTACAGCAACTTGGCGCCATTGAGGATCACGGCGTTATACTCTTGACCGGTACCGGGCAGGAAGCCGGGCACGTCAACGAGGGTTACCAGAGGAATGTTGAAGGCGTCGCAGAAGCGGACAAAGCGGCCGCCCTTCTTGGAAGCGTTCACGTCGAGCACACCTGCCATGCAGTTGGGCTGGTTGGCCACAACGCCGACAGCCTGGCCGTTGAAGCGGGCGAAGCCCACGATGATGTTCTTGGCAAAGTCCTTGTGGACTTCCAGGAATTCACCATTATCAACGATAGCGCTGATCACCTCATACATATCATAAGGATCGTTGGCGCTCTCGGGGATGATGTTGTTCAGTGAATCGGCAACGCGGTCGATGGGGTCGGTGCACTCCACACGGGGAGTCTCCTCCATATTGTTGCTGGGCATGTAGCTCAACAGCTGCTTGATGATAGCGATAGCCTCCTCCTCGGTCTCGGCGGCAAAGTGAGCCACACCGCTCTTGCTGGCATGGACACTGGCACCACCCAGTTGCTCCTGGGTCACGTTCTCGCCGGTAACGGTCTTTACGACCTTGGGACCGGTAAGGAACATGAACGAAATGCCCTTGGCCATGATGGTGAAGTCGGTCAGGGCAGGGGAGTAAACAGCACCACCGGCACAGGGGCCAAGGATAGCGCTGATCTGGGGAATAACACCCGAAGCATTGATGTTGCGCTGGAAAATCTCGGCATAGCCAGCCAGGGCGTTAACGCTCTCCTGGATGCGGGCACCGCCCGAGTCATTCAAGCCAACAACGGGTGCACCCTGCTTCATAGCCAGATCCATCACCTTACACATCTTCAATGCCATAGTCTCGCCCAGCGAACCGCCAATGACGGTAGCATCCTGTGCAAAGACATAGACCAGACGTCCGCCAACGGTACCGAAACCGGTAACAACGCCGTCGCCGTCAAAGGTCTTCTTCTCCATGCCGAAGTTGGTGCAACGGTGCTGAACAAACATGTCCAACTCTTCGAAGCTGCCCTCGTCAAGGAGCATATTGATGCGTTCACGGGCAGTGAATTTGCCCTTCTCGTGCTGCTTGGCAATAGCCTTCTCGCCACCGCCCAGGCGCGCTTTCTCGCGACGCTCGATCAGCTCTTGGATTTTATCTAATTGTTTTCCCATTTTTACTCGATTTTTACTTGTTGGGATTCTCGCAAAGCTCTAACAGTGCGCCACAAGTGGTCTTGGGATGCAGGAAGGCGATGTTCAGGCCCTCAGCGCCCTTGCGGGGATGTGCGTCAATCACGCGACCACCCTTTTCCTGTACCTCGTCCAGTGCGTTCTGCACGCCGTCCTCAACGGCAAAAGCAACGTGCTGGATACCACCACGACCACCGTTCTTCTCGATGAACTTAGCGATTGCGCTCTCGGGGGCAGTTGCCTCCAGCAGCTCAATCTTGGTCTGACCGACCAGGAAGAATGCGGTCCTTACTTTCTGGTCAGCAACTTCTTCAATAGCAAAGCACTTGAAGCCCAGCATTTTCTCGTAGAAAGGAATAGCCTCCTCAAGCGAGGTAACGGCGATTCCCACATGTTCGATGTGCGAAATGTTCATAACTTTCTGTTTTTTAAACAATTATTTAATTGAAATAAGTTAATTTTCAAAATAACGCACAAAAGTACAAAAAATATCTTTGATAGAGTTAGACAAATTGCCGAAAACATTGTTTATATTTGCAAAAAAATCACTGCCATGCTGGTTGCATTCACAATACTTGCGGTCATTTCGCTCATCTTTGTTATCGTGGCCATCGTCATCATGATGGGGCGCGGCGATGATTTCATTGTAGGCTACAACATCGCCTCCAGTAAGACACGCGACAGGTATCACATCAAGCGCTTGCGCATTATTGTCGGTATCCTATTGATAGTCATTGCTATAGCGCTGCCATCATTAGGCATCTTGTTGGTGATGGGATACAAGGAAATCTCGATGACAGTGTTCCCTGCGCTTGCATTCATCCTGATTGCAGGCACATTCACCGCTGCCCATTTCTGGGCCAAAAAGAAGGATAAATAATCTTCCCACTTACAGAAATAGTAGTAATTTTGCACTCTGTAGGCTTCAAGCATTAGACTTGAGGCCATTGGCCTGAGGTGTTGAGCATTGTGCTTCAGGCGAACAACAACTAACTAACAACTAAAAACTAACAATTATAATGGCAAAACATCGTTTACGTTATGTACCCAAAGGGGTTCCTACCGAGTTTGACCTTCGCGTGATGGAACTGGAGAGAAAAGGAGCTCATGTTCCCACCCGTGAATTGATAAAAACGCCAGAACAGATTGAAGGCATTCGCCGTGCTGGTGTTGTTAATACAGGTGTGCTCGATACCGTTGAGCAAGAAATACATGCGGGCATGTCAACTCTCGAAATCGACAAGATCTGCCGCGAGTACTGTGCCGACCATGGTGCCACCCCCGCCTGTCTGGGCTACGGAGGCTTCCCGATGAGCGTTTGCACGAGTATCAACGAGGTAGTATGCCACGGCATTCCCAAGAGCAAAGACATCTTGCGTGAGGGGGATATCATCAATGTGGATTTCACGACCATCCTCGACGGCTATTATGCCGACGCCTCGCGCATGTTCATTATCGGCGAGACCACTCCAGCCAAGGAGAGGCTGGTGCGCGTCACCAAGGAATGCCTGGAAATCGGCCTCAAGGCCGCAAGGCCATGGTGTGACGTCAATGACATTGGCCGGGCAATTGAGCCCTATGCCCATGAGCATGGGTACGGTGTGGTGAGGGACCTCACTGGACACGGGGTAGGTTGCCAGTTCCATGAGGATCCCGAGGTATGCCATTTTGCCCAGCGGCGACGGGGCATGATTCTTGTTCCCGGCATGGTATTTACTATCGAACCTATGATCAACATGGGCACCTGGAAGGTCTTTATCGATGCCGATGACCCCTTTGGCTGGGAAGTCATCACGGGGGACCTGAAGCCCAGCGCCCAGTGGGAACACACCTTTGTAATGACCGAAGACGGCCCCGAAGTTCTCACCCACTGACGCTTTCAAGTACGGGCAGGGGCATATCAATTACCCGCAGTCCCAGCAGTAGTAGGTCCGCGCAAAGTTCTGGGCAGCAAGGTCATCGCGGTTAATAAAGATGAAGCCGCTACCCATGTCACCCCACATGACCAGGGGCTTGCGGTTCATGGTAGAGAACTGCGAGTCGAGCTGGAAAAGCAGCGTGTCGCGCAACGCGATATCACGACGGGCTTCATCTTGGCTATAAACAGGGAACCCCAGCATCTGATGGCAGGGACGCTTCATGCCCAGCTGCTGCTCCAGATAGAGGCAATCGTCATTGTCGAGGTATTCATACCACATCTTTCCATCACCTGCCTGCTGCACGCCTGTGATTTTAGCCACGACGTCAAAAAACAGTCCGTTAAAACGCCCATCGGTAACCCCCATGGTTGTCTGTCCAATCTCCACATCGATGGCAACCTCCCGCTTGACCGGCGTGAACTCGTCATCGACCAGATCATGCGATGGCAGGCCGTTCTCCATAGGGCCGTCGGTAACCTCGCTGTGATAGACGATGGCAAAGCCACTGCCATCTTCATCATAGTTCCCACGGCAGCCGTACATTCGCTCATCATTCACGCTGATGAACCACTGCAGCATCCCCTGTTCGGGCAGGGGAGCTTTGAGCCCTGCCTGATGGCAATTAACTTGCATGACCATCAGCATTTTGTTTCCCTGATCGTCAACAGGGTACTTTTTGCCGACAGGCCAATAAGGTTTACCTCCTATCTTACTGTCTGTTACAGCAGGCCTGCGCTCCTCGTTGAGTACAAGTCGGTAATGACTGGCAGAGGTCCTGTTATTCACCTCGCGCACAATCGCCATAGCACGTTCACTCACTTGTCCCATCATATTCTCTTAGATTTTATTCTATGAAACTATATAGCAGTTGGCCCTGTAAAGTTTTTAAATGCTAATTTCACTAATGAAGCGAATTACACGAAAATAATTAAATATTTCGCATCCAATTAGTCAAGTACGTGTAATTGGCATTAGCCCCGCAGGGTTAGGGCCAACATCTATATCATCGCCTTATTTTTAGTTGTCAGCCAAATTCCTGACTCCTAAATCTCTGATTTCTAATTCCCGGTATAATACCCCTCTATGTTGTTGATACAGGGGCAAGCGCGGCTGTCGAGAATGCGGACGCGCCACTCGCTGGCCGTTCTCTTGTTGAAGCGCACGATGCGTTTGTATCCGACGGTCGTCGTTTCTTCCTGAGTGATGACGGGAACCCACTTGCCGCAGCAGGTCTTGGATTCGATAACAAACTCCTTGACTCGCTGGCCCAGCGGAATGTACTCTTGCAGGATGATACAATCCAGCGTCACATCCTCCTTTGTCCGGATAATGATGTCGGCCGCTGTAGTCCCGTCGCTGGGAGCCCAATACGTGTCCCAATAGCCATCTCCCGCTTTGTCGGGACCAAAGTCTGGGCAGCGAGTGTCCGTGGCTTTGAACCGTGCACCCGTGAACAGGTTATCATGAAGTTCGCTGGCGATGCGCTCACGCCAGGCAACTGCCCGTGCCGAGTCGATGGGATGAATCAAGCCGTCGCGTGTAACAGGGAAGTTGAGCAGCAGCGTGCCGTTGTGGCCAACACTGCGGTAATACAGGTCTGTCAATTGCTCTACTGTCTTGACCTTGTCGTCCTCATCAGCGTGGTAGAACCACCCCGGGCGGATGCTCGTGTCACACTCACTGGCACACCAGCCATCACCGTCGGAATGGCCAAACTGCAGCTCTTCGTATTGAGGATAACCGGGATAAACTTCTTTCATGCGCAGGAAGGCCCAGTTGGTCGCACCTGCAAAACCTTTCTCGTTACCCACCCAACGACATCCCGGGCCTCCGTCCGAGAAGATAATCGCATCCGGCTGCAACCGATTCACGATGCTCCAAGCCTTGGGGTAGTTATAATAGGTGCTGCGGTCAATCTCACGTTTCTCATTGGCTCCACCATACCAGCCATCACCACCGTTAGCTCCGTCAAACCAGACTTCAAACACATCCCCATATTGGGTCATCAGCTCCTCTAGCTGGTTGTAGTAATAGGTGACATACTCTTGTGTGCCATAACTGGCCTGATGCCTGTCCCAAGGCGAAAGGTACACACCCATCTTGATGCCATACTTCTTGCAGGCCTGGGACAATTCCCGCACCACATCACCCTGGCCATCGCGCCACGGCGAACTGGCAACGCTGTAGTCGGTATATCGGCTGGGCCACAGGCAGAATCCGTCATGGTGCTTACAGGTAAGGATAACGCCTTTCATTCCGGCCTTGACCAGTGTCTCGACCCATTGTTCGCAATCCAACCGGGTGGGATTGAAGGCGCTGGGCGGTGTGTCGCCGTAGCTCCATTCCTTGTCGGTAAACGTGTTGGGGCCAAAGTGGATAAACGCATACGTTTCCATCTGTTGCCATGCGACCTGCTGAGGTGACGGCACAGGCAAGCAGGGCTCTGGAGCACTATTATTGTCGGCTAGCAGGTTACTGGCCAACACAGTCATAAAGACAATTAAAGAGACTAGACGAGCCATAACGACATACTTGAAAATAAATGGATTATGTAAGTTTAACAGTGTCGCTGCCAAGGATTACCTTCTGCTGCTTGAAGAGCAGACCCAATGCCTTCTTGAAGTCCTTCTTGCTGCACTGGAATGCCTTGTTGATATCATCGGGTGAACTCTTGTCGGTGAGGGCCATCTCGCCGCCATGACTTTCAAGGTAGGCATGGATACGTTCAGCGAGGTCATCGACACGCATTTTCTCGATTTTAGACAGGGTGACATCGATCTTGCCGTCGGGACGAACCTGTTTGATAAACGCCGTCAGCCTGTCGCCAATGTTTACATCCTGATAAATCTCATTCTGGTAGATTTGGCCCCAATGCTCATTATTAATGATTACACGGTAGCCCAGGTCGCTGCGCTGCACTACAAGGACTTCGACTTTCTCACGGTGATAGTAGTCGGGCTCGGTGCGGTTGAGGAACTTAGCCAGCTTGGCACTGGCAACAATGCGCCCACTGGCAGGGTCAAGATAAACGCGCACGATATAACTGCGCCCGGTCTGCATGTCCACACGTTGCTCGCTGAAGGGGACAAGCAGGTCCTTGGCAACGAGTCCCCAGTCAAGGAATGCCCCCACCTTGTTCACCGCCTTGACGCGCATGAGCGCGAAGTCACCGACCACAGCCTTAGGTGTCTCGGTTGTAGCGACAGGGCGGTTTTCACTGTCGTTATAGACAAACACCCGCACGGTGTCGTCCACTTTCATGTCAGGGGTGAGATAACGCTTGGGGAGCAGCACCTCATGGGTGTCATCATCGACGAGATAAGCGCCAAAATCCACCATACGGTTGATGCGCAATTGGTTGTATTGTCCTATTTCCATACCATGCAATTTTTTTGCAAAGTTCGGCAAAAAAAATTTATTTCTCGGGTTGGTTTTTGACAAATTTGTCGTACCTTAGCAAAATAATTGCAAACAATTGAACCTATAGTCAATGAAAACCAGTATTTTTTCATTATTTATACTACTGTTTCTCACATCGTTACTATTCTCATGTGGGAAGAGTTCACAAGCGAAGCATGGTGATGCCGTGGCTGCCGTGAGCGTGAAAACCCAGCGGTTGAACGACACGTCCACATTCAAGCTGTCCAGTGGAGAGCGGTGCACCATTGTGGCCGAGGCTACCATCGATTATCCTGTAGCCAATGCCCAAGGCGCTGCGACAAATGTGGATAGCCTGCAACGTCTATTTGCTGCCTTTGTGCTGGAATCAGGCGACAGCCTGTCATTGCAGGAAGCCATGCGGCAAGTGGTTGCCAATAGCATGCACCAGTACGATTTCATGGATGAGCCTCTTGACGACGAAGTCACGGTCGGTGACAAAACGTCGGCAACCCTGCAGTATGCTACCAGCACCCGCATTACTCCCATCTATAACAAGAATGGTGTAGTGACCTTTGAACGCGTGGATGTGGTGAAAAAAAATGATAAAGTATCGTCTGTCACCCACCGTTACTACAGCTTTGACATCGAGAGCATGACCTGCATTGATGTTAATCGGCTATTTCGCGACGATGCCATGGCCGACGTCTGCCAGTTGCTCAAGCAACAGTTGCTCAAGCAGAACAACGCAACAGGTAACGAACAGTTGAATGACATGGGCTACTTCAATGTGGAGAATATCACAGTATCGCGCAATTTCTACTTTGATGACGAGGGCGTGACCTGGAGCTACCTGCCCAACGAGCTGGCAGTAGAGGCTATCGGGGAGCCCAAGATATCTATTCCTTATAGTGAGCTGTCCGACTTACTGTGTGACAATAGCATTATTGATCGTTTACACTGATTCTGATGGAGCATATCTTGAAATATTTCCCCGAACTCGATGAGCGCCAGCGCGAGCAGATGGCGAGTCTGGAGAGCCTTTATCCCGAGTGGAACGAAAAAATCAACGTCATTTCCCGTAAGGACATCGCCAATCTCGAGATCAACCACCTGCTGCACTCGTTGGGCTTGGTCAAATTTGTCAAGTTCACACCCGGCACCCGCGTGATGGACCTGGGAACGGGTGGGGGACTGCCTGCCATTCCGCTAGCGGTTTATTACCCTGAAGTAACTTTTCATCTGGTGGACCGCATCGGCAAGAAACTGAGGGTGGCACAAGATATCGCCCAACGCATCGGATTGACCAATGTCACGTTCCAGCATGGTGATGTCAAGGAAGTGAAGGGAAAATTTGATTTTGTGGTAAGCCGTGCCGTGATGGAGTTGGGTGAGTTGGTTCCCCTGGTAAAGCGGCTGATTGCCCCTGATGCTCACAATGCCATACCTAATGGTTTGATTTGCCTTAAGGGGGGAGACCTGAACAGCGAGGTGTCAAAATTCCGCAATCAGGTGCTCATCGACGAGTTGTCCAGTTATTTTAAAGAAGATTTCTTCAAGACCAAGAAAGTACTGTATTTGCCGCTATGAATTCTATAATGTTGACCGTCAATCCATTTGGCGAGAATATGTATATCTTGTGGGACGAGGTTACGCATCATGCTGTCGTCATTGACCCTGGTATGATGCGGGATGCTGAACGGGAGATGGTCCTGAAATACATCACCGACAATGAATTGAAAGTACAGCACATCCTGCTCACTCACTTGCATCTGGATCATATCACTGGCGCTCGATGGCTGGCAGAACAGACAGGTGCAGACGTGTGTGGCAGCAAACTGGATGCCCCGTTAGGACTAGATTTGTGCAACCAAGTTGCCCGATTCCACTTGAACATCGATTGTGATGCCTTGATCCTTGACCGTGAACTCGCTGAGGGCGATATCCTCACGCTGGGCGATGAAACAATCCAGGTTATTCATGTTCCAGGCCATTCGCCTGGCGGCTTGGCCTTTTATATGCCTCAAAGCAATCTGTTGTTTGCAGGTGACACCATCTTCAATGGCAGCGTGGGCCGTACCGACTTGTGGGGCGGTGACATGGCTGAATTGATAACTAGCATCCGCGAGAAAATCCTGCCATTGCCCGACGAGACAGTTATCGCCTCGGGGCACGGACCCACAACAACTGTTGCCGACGAAAAGCGTTGCAATCCATTCCTGTAATCACGCGGGATTGCCGTAACCCCTTTAACCCCAATCCTCTAGACCCTAGACCTCAAGTTTTTAAAGTGGCGAAGCAACTTTAGAAACTTGAATCATTGTCGCTAGCCTGTGGAATTGTTGCGATGCGCTTGATTTTCCAGCCGATAGCAGCAATCAGCATCGACATCAATGGACTCAAGTAGTTGAAGAAGCAGTATGGCAGGTAGGTTAACGTGGGCACGCCCAACACGGTGGCTTGAGTCATGCCGCATGTGTTCCAGGGAACAAGCACCGATGTTACCGTGACGGCATCCTCGGTGGTGCGGCTCAGCAGTCGGGGCTCATATCCTTGCTTGGCATACACGTCACGGAACATATCGGCAGCCAGCACAATACTGATGAACTGATCTCCTGTAGCGATGTTCAGGAAAACACCTGTTCCCACGGTAGATGTCACGAGACTGAAACGAGAACGCACCCATCTTACAATAACGGCAGTAATGCTGCTTATCATTCCACTGGCCACCATAGCCGCCCCAAAGCATATAGCGCAGATAATCAGCCAAATAGTATTCAGCATACCAGCCATGCCGCCTGTCGAGACAAGGTCGTTGAGAGCTGCCGAACCCGTCTCGATGGCCGTTGATCCATAGTAGGTGATAGCCAATCCCCGGGCAAGGGCTTCAGTGGAGGACAGGGTGGCATCATCGGCTATCTGAATTAAGATGTGGGGCTGAAGGATGATGGCCATGATACCTGCCAAAATCGACGAGACAAATAGCACGATACACGAGGGGACCTGCTTGGCTATGAGCACGCCTGTGACCAGGGGCACCAGTAATGTCCACGCCGAAATATTAAATGTCGAAGCCAGGCCCTGGGTGTATTCCTCAACGTGTAGAGCCACTGTGCTGTCATGACCGAAACCTGCAAACAAAAATATAATCAAGGTAATCGTGATGGTGGGGACAGTGGTGTACATCATGTAGCGAATGTGCTTGAAAATATCCACCCGAGCAGCCGACGAGGCAAGGATTGTCGTATCGCTCAACGGGGACATCTTGTCGCCAAAGTAGGCACCCGAAATAATAGCTCCTGCCGTCCATGCATGATTTACGCCCAATGCCTGCCCAATGCCCAGCAACGCTACGCCGATAGTGGCAATAGTGGTCCAAGAGCTACCTGACAACAACGAAATTAGGGCGCAGATAGCGCAGGTGCTAACCAGAAAGAAACGTGGTGACAGAATCTGGACACCGTAATAAATGAGGGTAGGCACCACACCGCTGATCATCCATGACCCTGAAAGCATACCCACCGACAACAATATGAGCAGTGTGACAAAAATGCCACCCATGGTCTTTGTCATCTGTTTTTCAAATGCACTCCAGGGAACGTGGTAAAATACGGTTGATATCAGCACGCACACTGCCATACCCAGAATCAACGCGATCTGGCTACCTCCACTCAACGAGTCGCTGCCAAACAGGGCAATGACGATTGCGAGCAGCATGATGAGTACTGCCACAGGAATGAGTGATATGAGTGGATGAGGTTTTGGCTGGTTATTATTCATGTCTTGGTCATTAGTTTTGAACTGCAAACCTACATAAAAAAAAGGAAAATCGTCCAATTATCATGCAATAAATTTTGGAATTTGATTTAAAACATCAATTATTTGAATGCTTGTTTGGTAATTTAGAAAATCTTATCTACTTTTGCGTATGAATTAAGAATGAATCTGATGCAATTTAGCAATAGTGTTTTTTATTAACAATTTAATTTATTAACGCAATGAAAAAACTTTACATGATTCTGGCAGCTGTTGCTGCAATGACCTTTTCTGCTCAGGCCCAAGACCTGCACTATGGTGTAGTCGAGGTAGGTGATTTTGACAATGCTGCCGAGATCTACAACGGTTCCTACTTTGACATGGCTCCCACTAACTTCTATCTTGCTCACACTGGTGCTCAGTTGATCTACACTGCTGCCGAGCTGGGCGAGATGGCCGACAAGGATGTGAACATCACCAAGCTGTCGTTCAAATTTATGAATGAAGGCGCGTTTGAAGACATCACTCGTGACGTGAAGCTTTATCTGCAAGAGACCGATGCTACCGAGTTTGAGGTAGTAAAAGAGATCAAACAATTCTTCCCCTTTGAGAACCTGGTGCTTGAAGAGGAGCAGGTGTATCCTATGCTTGACTTCTTGTATGAGGATCACGAGGTTGTGCTCGATTTGAGCAATGCACCCTTTGCACTGTCTCAGGGCAAGAATCTGCTTGTGACCATCGTGTTTGACGCTCAAGATGATGATAATTGCACCATCGGCAGTGATTATGCTCCCTTCTACACCTCTGGTGTCCGTGGCCAAGGTATGGTTTACACCGACAATTATGAGAGCTTTATTGAGTTTGCTAATGGCGAGGACTTCCCCGATGCAACCGCTATGCTGGGCTGCGGCACCAATGTTGAGCTGCCCGTTACCCGCATCAACTACTACTATGAGGAGAAGCCGACCAGTGTCGATGAGATCGAGGCTGTTAATGCCCAAGATGGTCCCTACTACAACATGATGGGCCAGAAGTTCACCCAGGGCAACATGCCTGCCGGTATCTACATCCACAATGGCAAGAAGGTGATTGTCAAGTAAGCAGCACCATATCCTTTATAGACAAGGATAAAAACTATATGCGCCACGTCTCAATCAAGCAGACGTGGCGCATATTTAATTATTGTTGTTATAATCAGCCGAGCAGTGCGTTAGCCATGTTGAGGGCAGCACGGCGGCCGTCACCCATAGCCAGGATAACGGTTGCACCACCACGCACGATATCACCACCGGCATAGAGGTCGCCAACCGACGACTGCATGGTATCCTCGTTGACAACAATGGTGTTGCGCTTGCTGATGTCCAGTCCAGGAATCGAGCGGGGCACAAGCTGGTTGGGAGATACACCCACAGCGACAATTACAAGGTCAACGGGGATTTCCTCGATGGCACCCTCGACGGGCACAGGGCTGCGACGACCCGAGGCATCGGGCTCACCCAGTTCCATCTTTTGAACGCGCATAGCAACCACACGGCCCTTGTCGTCACCGATGTACTCGATGGGATTGTGCAGAGTCATGAACTCCACGCCCTCTTCCTTGGCATGGCCAATCTCCTCACGACGGGCAGGCATCTCCTCCTCGCTGCGGCGATAGATGAGGATGACACGCTCGGTGCCCATGCGCAGGGCAGTACGGGTCGAGTCCATAGCAGTGTTACCGCCACCAATCACGGCGATGGTCTTGCCACGCAGCACGGGGGTATCGCCACCGCGACCGGCTTCCATCAGGTTGATACGGGTCAGGTATTCGTTGCTCGACATGATACCATTGAGGTTCTCGCCAGGGATATTCATGAAGCGGGGGAATCCGGCACCACTGCCGACAAACACACCCTTAAAGCCCATCTCGTGCAAGTCCTCATAGCTGATGGTCTTGCCGACGAGGCAGTCCTTAACAAACTCAACGCCCATCTTGCGCAAGCCCTCAATCTCGTAATCCACAATGTGGTTGGGGAGACGGAACTCGGGGATGCCATACTTCAACACGCCACCGATCTCGTGGAGTGCCTCAAATACCGTCACGCTGAAGCCTTTCTTGGCCATGTCACCGGCGAAGGAAAGTCCTGAGGGACCACTACCGATAACGGCAACCTTGATGCCATTGGCGGGAGCCATAGCGGGAACTTCCTGAGGCAGGTTATCGCGCTGCCAGTCGGCGGCAAAGCGCTCCAGGTAACCGATAGCAACAGCCGGATGTTTCATCTTGGTGTGGATGCAACGGGACTCACACTGCTTCTCCTGGGGGCACACGCGGCCACAAACGGCGGGCAGTGAGCTGGTCTCCTTGAGCGTAGCGGCAGCTTCGCCAAACTCGCCGCGCTCGATATTCTTTATGAACTTGGGTATGTTGATATTCACGGGGCAACCGGTCACGCACTGGGGATTGGCACAGTCCAGACAGCGGCTGGCCTCAACAACGGCCTGCTCGGCGCTGATGCCCTGGTTTACCTCCTCGTTGCAAGTGATGCGGTACTTGGGGTCAAGCTGCGGCATCTCCACGCGGGGGATAGCGGTGCGCTCCTTGGGAGTCTTAGAATTACGCAAGTCAATGCGCCATTGTTCGTTACGCGAATCCATATTGTTCTGTTCCATTATATTTCAGTTTTATAGGTTATTGCGCACCTTTCAAGCGCATCATCAACTCGTCAAAATCAATCTCATGTGCATTGAACTCGGGACCCTCGACGCACACGAAGCGTGTCTTTCCGCCCACAGTCACACGGCAAGCGCCGCACATGCCGGTACCGTCAACCATGATGGCGTTGAGCGAAGCCTCGGTAGGCACCTCATACTTCTTGGTCAACAGGGCACAGAACTTCATCATGATGGCAGGACCGATGGTTACGCAGTAGTCCACATGCTCACGCTTGAGCACTTCTTCCATACCCACGGTGACAACACCCTGGTTGCCGTAGCTGCCGTCATCGGTCATGATAATCACTTCGTCGCTCGAGGCACGAACCTCATCCTCAAGGATAATGAGGTCCTTGGTACGGCCTGCGAGTACGCTGATGACGCGGTTGCCGGCCTCTTTCATCGCACGGATGATGGGCAGCAGCGGGGCGGTACCCACACCACCACCGGCACACAGTACGGTGCCATACTTCTGGATGTGAGTGGCCTGGCCCAGGGGACCTACAACGTCGTGCAGGCATTCACCTGGTTCCAGGGCACAGATTTTACGGGTGCTGTCGCCCACACTCTGGATGACCAGCGTAATGGTGCCTGCCTTGGGGTCGCTATCGGCGATAGTCAAGGGGATACGCTCGCCTTTCTCGCCACAACGCACGATGACGAAGTGGCCAGCACGGCGCGACTTGGCGATGAGGGGAGCCTCAACGACAAGCTTAGTCACGTTAGCAGAAAACTGCTCTTTACTAACGATTTTGTTCATTGTTTAATTTCAGTTATTAGTTGAAAGTAGTTTATTGTAGTTTTTCATTATTTAGAGTGCGGCAGCAAACTCCTTACCGAACTGGCGGCTCTGCTTCAATGCGTCCTCATCAGGAACCCAAAGGGTACGGATGCCGTCATTAACGGGCTCGATACCTGCGGCCTTGAGGTGCTCGGTAATCAGTTTGATGCCCTCACCGCTCCAGCCGTAGCTGCCAAAAGCTGCTCCTTTTTTCTTTTTCAGCTTCATGCCCTTGAGCATCTCCAGGATACCTGCAATGGCATAGCTGTAGCCGTTGTTGATCGTGGGAGAGCCCACCAGCACGGCGCGCGAGTGGAACACCTCGGTGAGGATATCGTTCTTGTCGTTCTGTGCTGCATTATACAGTTTCACTGTCGTTGTGGGCGACTGCTCACGGATGCCGTCGGCGATGGCCTGTGCCATCAGGCGGGTACTTTGCCACATCGTGTCATACACGATGGTCACCTGATCTTTCTGATAGTTGTCGCTCCACTGCTGGTACTTCTCGATGATCAAGCCAGGGTTGTTGCGCCAGATGATGCCGTGGCTGGGGCAGATCATCTTCACGGGCAGGTTCATGCCCAGGATTTCCTTTACCTTGCGGGCAACCAGCGGGCTGAAGGGTGCGAGAATGTTGGCGTAATACTTCTCGGCTTCCTGCAGCACCTCGTCCATGCACACCTGGTCGTCATAGAGCGACTCGGTGGCATAGTGCTGGCCAAAGCCGTCGTTGCTGAACAGGATTTCCTCTCCGCTCAGGTAACAGAACATCGTGTCAGGCCAGTGCAGCATTGTGGCCTCGATAAAGGTCAGGGTGGTATCGCCCAGTTCCAGCTTGTCGCCGGTCTTGACGTTGACAAAGTTCCAGTCCTGGTGGTAATGGCCACGGATGATGGCTTCGCCCTTGGCTGTGCAGTAGATGGGCGTGTCGGGGATTTCGCGCATCAGGTCCACGAGGGCTCCGCTATGGTCGATCTCGTTGTGGCACATCACGATATAGTCAATCTTGTTGAGGTCGATTTCCTGCTTCAGGTTCTTGATGAACTCACGGCTGTAGGGCAGCCAAGCAGTGTCGATAAGGACCGTCTTCTGGTCGCGGATCAAATAGGAGTTGTAACTTGAGCCTCGGTGGGTGGACAGCTCGTCGCCATGGAACGTCTTCAATTCCCAGTCCACTTTACCTACCCAAGTCACGCGGTCAGTCAATTTTTTACCCATTTGTGTTATATCATTAGTCGGTTAATAGTTGTTTCAACCTGCAAAATTAGCACTTTTTTCTTTCTCGAGCCCAAATACGCCCTGATTTTCTATAAATATTAATGAATTGGCCATTGTTGCTGTCATCAGTCTTTATTCTCATCTTCGGGAATCAGACTTTTAGCACGATAGGTCCAGTTATACAGTTGATAGATCTGGGCAAGCCTGGGCAGTCGCTCCAGAAAGTCCTGATAGTTCTTTTCCTGAGGTTCGAGCCATAGCACCTCGGCAAGCGCGGCCATTCGTGGAAGAACCTGATATTGGATTTGGGGCTCACAGGTGATATACTCGGTCCACACGTTAGCCTGGGCGCCCAGGATATGATGGCGCTTGTCGGCTGGCAGTTTGTCGGCCACGGGCTCAAAATCATACACCTTTTTCAAAGTATTGCAGCCGCCAAATGCCTGTGGCTCATTCCAGGTGCTGCTCGTCTGATAGTAGTCAAAATACAACGGGTCAACGGGGGTCATGACCACGTCATGGCCCAGCTGAGCGCCTTGTGCTCCCGGCTCCGGCCCCCTCCATGACATGATCGTCGCCGTGGTGTCCACTTTACAACCCAGCAGCTCGTCCCAGCCGATGATGCGCTTGCCATAACCGCTCAAGAATTGCTGTACATGAGTGGTGAGATAGCCTTGTAACAGGGCTTCGGCACTCTGATTGCCCTCGGCCTTGATGCCCAGTTCCCTGATGCGTTGCTGGCACCGTGGGCAATGCTCCCAGCGCACGCGGGGCGACTCGTCGCCACCGATGTGAATCATCTCGCCAGGAAACAGCTGAGCGACTTCGGCCAACACATCTTCAACAAACCGCAATGTGTTGTCTTTGCCCAGGCACAGGATGTCGTCGGTCACCCCCCATCGCTGCCATACCTCATAAGGGCCGCCCGTGCAGCCCAGTTCGGGATATGCTGCCATGGCTGCCACCATGTGCCCCGGCATGTCAATTTCGGGGATAATGGTGATATAACGGTCGGCTGCATAGCGCACGATGTCACGAATCTCCTCCTGGCTGTAATAGCCGCCGTAACGGATGCCGTCGTTCACGGGCGAGTTGTGCCCCAGCGTGGTGCCGTTGCGCCAGCCGCCCACCTCGGTCAATCGGGGATATTTCTTGATTTCCACACGCCAGCCCTGGTCGTCGGTCAGGTGCCAGTGCAGGCGGTTCATGCCGTGCAGGGCCATGATGTCGATGTAGCGCTTGACGGCCTCGGTGCTGAAGAAATGGCGCACGCAGTCCAGATGCATGCCCCGGTAGCCGAAGCGGGGTTCCCCTTCGATCTGCGCCGCTGGCAGGTGGACGATGGCGGCATGGCCCACGGGCAATGACTTGCGCAGCACCTGAATGCCCTGAAAGACGCCTGCCGGTGTCCTGCCGGCGATCTCCACACTCCTGGCAGTCACTGTGATGCGATAGCCCTCCTCGCCCTTGATCTTGTCGTCGAGCAACAGGGAAACATTATCGGCAATCTCGCGGGTGCTGCGGGTGGGGCGGATGCTCAGGTGCATTCCCGTCATCTCTTCGATATATTGACCGAGCATGGCGGCATTACGCTCCATGTCGCGGTTCCCGGTCGGGTAATTGATCAGCCGTTGCTGGGTGAGGGCGAAATCGGCGCTCTTGATGCCGTGGATGGCCCCGGGCAGGGGAATCACCTGGTAGTTGGCACGATGGCCATCGGTGCCGCTGGCTTGGGCCGGCACAATGGCCAGGAGGATCACGAGGACAGTGATTATCTGTTTGAATGTCATCATAATTGGTACGCTTGAATATTTACCGCAAATATAGAACATTAAAACCGATTGTCCAAATCTTGGCAAGCTAAAAAAGGCACTATTGGCCAATGTGGGGGTATTTTTGAACTCCTGTTTCGGAGAAATTGTTGTACTTTTGCACCGCAATATGAAAAGTAGTACGCGGCATATCCTGGTTTTTTTCATGACGATGCTGGCCATGGCGCTGAACGTGGCGGGGCAAACGCCGTCGTCGCCGGTGACCCAGATCACGGGCCTGGTGCGTGACTCGTTGACCCACGACGGCATCCCTTACGCCTCGATTTCACTCATGGGCACCAGCGAGGGCACCCTGGCCACCGACCGTGGCGGTTTCACCGTCAACTCCAGGGCCCGTTTCTCCAAGCTGCGTGTCACGGCCATGGGCTATAAGCCCAAGGAGGTGGAGATCAAGCCCGGGCAGGGGAGTGTGGTGCTCATCGACCTGACGGCGACGGGCGTCGAGCTCAGCGAGCTGGTGGTGCACAAGGGCAAGGAAAAATACAGCAAGAAGGATAATCCGGCCGTTGACATGATCAAGAAACTGCGAGAGCGCCGCGATGACAACGACCCGCGACGGCTGCCACACTATGGCTACACGCAATATGAACGCATGATGCTGGGGTTCGGCAATCTGGACGACATCATGAGCAAACCCGAGGAGCAGGCATGGATTGAACAGTATACCGACACGTCACTGCTCACCGGCAAGCGCATCCTGCCCATCTCCATCAAGGAAACCGTCGCACGCGACTACTATGGCGCAAACGGCCACAAACAGGTGATTCTGGGTACCAGCAATGCTGGCATCGACGAGCGCATCGACCAGGAGAACATCAAGAAGATTCTGGACGACTTTATGGGCGAAATCGACATTTTCCAGAACGATGTCGCCCTGCTGACCAACCGGTTTGTCAGTCCACTGTCACGCATCGCGGTGGATTTCTACAAGTTCTACCTCAACGACACGGTCAACGTTGGCGGCGAGCGCTGCGCGGTGCTGAGTTTTGTGCCGTTCACCCCTCAGACCTTTGGCTTCCTGGGGCGTCTGTATGTCTCGCTCGAGGACAGCACCATGTTCATCAAGCGGGTGGAAATGGGAGTCCCCTACGACATCAACCTCAACTATGTGGAGCGCATGAGCATCGTCCAGGACTTTGAACGCGCGCCCAACGGTTCGCGCCTCAAGGTGCGTGACAATGTGGAGGTCAGCTTCAAGATCATGCCTGGTGTGCCCGAGGCATTTGCCCGTCGCGAGACCAGCTACCGCGACCACAACTTTGAGCGCCCCGAGGCCGGCGTGTTCAACTTCAAGGGTGAACAGGCCAGCAGCAATGGCGCTGCATTCATGCCCGACGAGTTCTGGCAGGAATACCGCCCTGCCCATGTGCGCACAACCGCCGCGACCATGCAGGGGCTGATGAAACGACTGCGTGGTTCCAAGCTGTTCTATTGGGCCGAACAGGTGATTGTCATGATGGTTAACGGTTACATCCCCACAGCCCGCGTCAGCAAGGTGGACCTGGGACCGCTCAACACCCTTGTGAGCGGCAACTCGCTCGAGGGGCTGCGGCTGCGCTTGGGCGGCATGACCAATGTGAACCTGAGCCGCCACTGGTTTGCACGCGGCTATGCGGCCTATGGCTTCCGCGACAAGAAATTCAAGTACATGGGGTCGCTGGAATACTCGTTCATCCCTAAAAAAGCGATGGACCAAGAGTTCCCCATCCACAGCCTGCGACTGACGCACAGGTATGATGTGGACAAGCTCGCGCAACACTATCTCTACACCAATCAGGACAACATGTTCCTCACGCTCCGTCGTCACAAGGATGTGAGGATGCAGTACCTGCGCACCACGCGCCTGGAATACCGCCACGAGTGGTACAACCACTTCTCCATCGCCCTGGGTATCGAGCACAACGTGCATGAGGCCACACAATATGTGCCATTCATCTATGGTGATGGCACTAGCCGTCAGCGCTTCACCCAGGCCGGCTTCACGGCCCAGCTGCGCTTTGCGCCCGGCGAGACCTTCTACCAGGCACGGTCCTATCGCATTCCCATCAACATGGATGCCCCCATCATCACGTTGACACAGACCTACATGCCCAAGGGGTTCATGGGTAGCCTGCATGAGGTCAACAAGACCGAGCTAGGACTGCAAAAACGATTCTGGTTCTCGGCCTTCGGCTATGCCGACGTGATTGTCAAGGGCGAAAAGATCTGGAGCCAGGTGGCCTATCCCGACCTGATCATGCCCAACGTCAACCTCTCTTACACCATCCAGCCCGAGAGCTTCGCACTGATGAAGCCCATGGAGTTCATCAACGACCAGGCCCTCATGTGGGACTTGACCTATTGGGGTAATGGCATCTTGATGAACCGCCTGCCGCTTGTCAAGCGCCTGCGCCTGCGCGAGGTGCTCACCCTGCGCGGCCTTTGGGGCAGCCTCAGCGACAAGAACGACCCGACCAGGACAGGGGGATTGTTCCGCTTCCCTGACGACGTGCCGTGCCAGCCCATGGGCGGCAAACCCTACATCGAGGCCGGCGTGGGCCTCGATAACATCCTCACCGTGTTGCGCATCGACTACGTGTGGCGACTCACCTACCGCGACCACGCGAGCACCGACCGCCACGGCATCCGCATCGCCCTCCACTTCAACTTCTAACCACGCCACCCTTTTTCACAAACATCAGCGGCTGGTGCTTAAGGCGTAAAAAATCGGGAGAGCGATGTTTGATTGTTAATAACTTTTCTTGCGGTGTTCGGGAGTCTAATTGAGATTTTTAGTGTAATTTTACACTCCGCATCTGTAACAAGAATTGAAGTAGAAAAAATAGCGATATGATACCATTTGTACACCTGCATGTGCATTCACAATATAGCATCCTGGACGGGCAGGCGCCAGTGAAGGCGCTCGTTGACAAGGCCATTGCCGACGGCATGGGCGGCATGGCGCTGACCGACCACGGCAACATGTTCGGCATCAAGGAGCTGCACGACTATGTAGCCAAGCTCAACAAGAAGCGGGGCGAGGGCGAGCCCAAGTTCAAGCCCATCCTGGGCTGTGAGGTCTATGTCGCCAATAAATCCCGCCACGACCGCAGCGACAAGCGCGACAACGGTAACCACCTGATCCTGCTGGCCAAGAACCTGCATGGCTACAAGAACCTCATCAAGATCGTCTCACACGCCTGGACCGAGGGCATGTACTACCACCCGCGCACCGACCACAGCGAGCTGGAGAAGTATCACGAGGACCTGATCTGCTGCTCGGCCTGCCTGGGCGGCGAGGTGCCCCAGCTCATCATGGCCGGGCGCCTACAGGAAGCGCGCGAGAGGGTGAAGTGGTTCAAGGGCGTGTTTGGCGACGACTACTACCTGGAGCTGCAGCGCCACAAGGCCACCGTGGCCCATGCCAACCACGAGACCTATGAGCGGCAGGTCGAGGTCAACGCCGTGCTGATGCAGCTGGCCAGGGAACTGGACATCAAGCTCGTGTGCACCAACGACTCCCACTTTGTCAACGAGGAGGACGCCGACGCCCACGAGCGCCTGATCTGCGTGTCAACGGGCAAAAAGCTGACCGACGAGAACGTGATGCTCTACAGCAAGCAGGAGTGGTTCAAGACCCAGGAGGAGATGAACCAGGTGTTTGCCGACGTGCCCGAGGCCCTGCAGGCCACCCAGGAAATCCTGGACAAGGTGGAAATCTACAGCATCGACCACAGCCCCATCCTGCCCGACTTCCCCTTGCCCGAGGGCTTCAAAGACGAGGACGAGTACCTGCGCTACCTGGTCTATGAGGGCGCACGGGAGCGGTGGCCCGAGCTTACCGACGAGCAGCGCGAGCGGCTGGACTTTGAGCTGGAGACGATCAAGAACATGGGCTTCCCCGGCTACTTCCTCATCGTGCAGGACTACATACGCATGGCGCCCAAGCTGGGGTGCTCGGTGGGACCCGGCCGCGGGTCGGCCGCCGGCTCGGCCGTGGCCTACTGCCTGGGCATCACCAAGATCGACCCGTTGAAGTATGACCTGCTGTTTGAGCGTTTCCTGAACCCCGACCGCATCTCGCTGCCCGATATCGACACCGACTTTGACGACGACGGCCGCGCCGCGGTGCTGAACTATGTGACCGAGAAATACGGTGCCGAGAAGGTGGCCCACATCGTGACCTACGGCACGATGGCCGCCAAGAGCGCCATCAAGGACGTGGCCCGCGTCGAGGACCTGTCGGTGGCCGAGAGCAACCGCCTGGCCAAGTTCATCCCCTCGTCGCCCAACGAGATGCCCGAGGACAAGAACGGCAAGAAATACAAGATCACGGTGAAGAACTGCCTGGAATGCTTTGACGAGTTCCGTGCCGAGCTCGATAATGCCGACCCCAGGGTGGGCGAGACCATCCGCTATGCCGAGAAGCTCGAGGGCAGCGTGCGCAGCACCGGCGTGCACGCCTGCGGCGTGATCATTGGGCGCGACGACATCACCGACTGGGTGCCCGTGAGCACCGCCACTGACAGCGACGGCGAGAAGATCATCGTCACCCAGTATGAGGGCGGCGTGATCGAGAGCACCGGACTGATCAAGATGGACTTCCTGGGGCTGAAGAACCTGTCGATTATCAAGGAGGCCCTGGCGGGCATCAAGCTCAACCACGGCGTGGACATCGACATCGAGAAGATACCCATCGACGACGCCAAGACCTATGAGCTCTACTGCAAGGGCCAGACGTCGGGCACGTTCCAGTTTGAGTCGGCAGGAATGCAGAAGTACCTCATCGAGCTGCATCCCACCTGCTTTGAAGACCTGATCGCCATGAACGCCCTGTACCGCCCGGGCCCCATGGACTACATCCCGTCGTTCATCAACCGCAAGCAGGGTAGGGAGCCCATCGAGTATGACATCCCCTGCATGGAGAAGTATCTGAAAGAGACCTACGGCATCACCGTCTATCAGGAGCAGGTCATGCTGCTGTCGCGGCAGCTGGCAGGGTTCACCCGCGGCCAGAGCGACACCCTGCGCAAGGCCATGGGCAAGAAGCAGATCGAGAAGATGAACGAGCTGGAGGCCCTCTTCTATGAGGGCGGCGAGAAGAACGGCCATGACAAGCAGGTGCTCAACAAGATTTGGGAAGACTGGAAGAAGTTTGCCTCCTATGCCTTCAACAAGTCCCATGCCACCTGCTACAGCTGGGTAGCCTACCAGACGGCTTACCTGAAGGCCAACTACCCGAGCGAGTACATGGCTGCCGTGCTGAGCAGCAACCTGAACGACGTGGACAAGCTGTCCAAGTACATGGACGAGTGCCGCTCGATGGGCATCGAGGTGCTGGGCCCCAACATCAACGAGAGTTACAAGAACTTCAGCGCTACCAGGGACGGCCGCATCCGCTTTGGCTTGGCAGGCATCAAGGGCGTGGGTGCCGGTTGCGTGGACTCGATTGTCGAGGAGAGGGACAAGAACGGCCCCTTCAAGGACATCTTTGACTTTGTGCAGCGCATCAACCAGGGAGCCTGCAACCGCAAGGCGCTGGAGTCGATGGCCCTGGCGGGCGCCTTTGACGACTTCAAGGAAATCAAGCGCGAAGACTTCTTTGAAACCAATCTCCGGGGCGAAGCCTATAGCGAGACACTGATGCGCTTTGGCCAGCGTTACCAGTCGAGCCAGCAGGAGATGCAGAACTCGCTCTTCGGAGCATTCGAGACAATCGAGGTGGCAACGCCTCCCGTCCCCAATGCCGAGCCCTGGTCACAGCTCGAACGCCTCAACCGCGAGCGCGACCTGGTGGGCATGTACCTGTCGGCCCATCCGCTCGACCCCTATTATATTGAGGTGAACTATGGTTGCGACACCCCGCTGGCCGAGGTGAAGAACAAAGCCGATCAACTGGATACCGAGCTCACCATGGGTGGCCTGGTGGTGGATTTCCAGACCCGCATGGGCAAGAAAGGCAACCAATTCGGCATTATCAAGATCGAGGACTACAGCGGCTCGTTTGAGTTCATGCTCTTTGGCAACAAGTTTGTCGATTACCAGAAGTTCGGAGTGCCGGGCTATGCCGTGGTCGTGCGTGGCGCCTACGAGAGGGGATATGGCGACAATATCCGCTTCAATGTCAAGTCGATAGACCTGCTCGAGAACATGAAGGGCAAGATGTTGAAGAATCTGGTCATCAGCCTGCGGGACACCGACCTGAGGAATGTGGAGTTCCTGAAACAGTACCACGGGGCCCAGGGCGACAACCGCTGCGACCTGTACTTCAGGATGCAGGACCAGATGAGCGGCAATTATGTCATGCTGCGGTCCAAGCAGCCCATCGCGGTCGATAAACGGCTGCTGGAAACCCTGCGTGAGGCACACATCAAGTTCAAGGTGAATGCCCGGATGTGACATTTTGCCCGATGGCACAGTTATTGCTACAAGAATTACCGACGAACAACAATATAAAATAGTATATTAACAACACAATTCAATTAAACAGAAAAGACATGGCAACTGTAATTAACGACGCTAACTACAAAGAGTTACTGGAATCGGGCAAACCCGTAGTGATTGACTTTTGGGCTCCCTGGTGCGGTCCTTGCCGCAGCGTGGCCCCCATCATCGAGGAACTGGCTACCACCTACGAGGGTCGCGTGATCATCGGCAAGTACAACGTGGACGAGGACAGCGACCTGGGCGTGGAGTACGGCATCCGCAACATCCCCACCTTGCTGTTCTTCAAGGATGGACAGATGGTGGATAAGCATGTGGGAACTATCACTCACGACGCCCTGACTGCCAAGATCGACTCACTGCTGTAAACCACAATCAGTAAATCAAGACAACACTACCTGGACCCTTCTTGCAGGGCTCAGGTAGTGTTGTTTTATTGGCGGTCTGCGTGGCTCTATAGATTGGGCCGTGACAATGAAGGCGAATCACCTCGCGACCAATCGATGTGATAACCGATGGTGGCCAGTTCTTCAGCCAGCAAACGGACGCCTTGGGCAGATTCGGTCCCATACGACGCCTTGTTGTCATACAGAGCGTAGTCCTGACGCGTGTCGGCAGGAGAGAGATTGGGCATCACCACGTTGGCGCCGGCAAGAATGCCCCGCAGGCGGCCTCCCGATGCCAACGAAGCCATTGCCGTTGTGCTGGGAATCAAGGCCTGCGGCAGCGCTAACCTCAAGATGGCGTACAGGCGGGCAGTCAATTCAACGGACCCGGCGGGGAAGCGGCCGAGCGGCGTATCATGATGAGGGATGAAGGGGCCAAGGCCGATCATGTGAGGCTTGAAATCCACAAGATAGACAATATCCTCGACAATGCTGCCGATGGTCTGGAACGGAGCGCCCACCATGATGCCCGTACCCACTTGATAGCCCAGCTCCTTGAGCCAGTCGAGGCACTGCAAGCGGTGGGCATGAGACATAACGGACGGATGCAGCAGGCTATAGAGCTGCCGATTGTGGGTCTCATGACGCAGCAGATAACGATCGGCTCCCGCATCACGCCACAGGGCATAGGTCTCGCGGGAATGCTCGCCCAGCGACAGCGTAATGGCGCAGTCGGGCCAGCGGTGACGCATTTCACTTATCAGACCGGCAATCCAGTCAGACCTGTCCTCGCCCCATTCGCCCCCCTGCAAGACAAACGTGCGGAAACCGATGCTGTAGCCCGTCTCACAACAGTCCAGCACTTGCTTGCTGGACAATGTGTAGCGCGATACATTACAATTGCTGCGGCGAATGCCGCAATACAGGCAATCATTGCGGCACACATTGGTCAACTCTATGAGTCCACGCAGGAAAATTCCCTTACCGAACTGCCGCTGCGCCAGTTCACGGGCTTGGCTGATCAGGTAATCCGCATCCCGTGGATTGCGTGTGGTAAGCAGCGCCCGATACTCTTCAGCCGCCAGCTCATGCTTTTCCCTTAACCGATCTACGATTGCTCTCATAAGGCTAATTACAGTGATTCAGCGGTCCAGGTTATTGATGACCTTGGTAAACTGCTCTCCCAGGCCGATGGTGTAGCCCTGGCTGCAGAACATCACACGGTTAAAAGTATCGGCAAGAATGAATACGGGCAATTGCGTCTCGCTCTGGAGTTTCATTTCTTCAACAATCTGGCGGCGGATGCTGCCGTCGTAGTCAATGCCGTAGATGATATTGCGGGGCAGGGCTCCGTAATTCTCCTGACGATACTTCTGGGCCTCTTGCAGGTTCTCAAACAGCAGAACCATCGGACGGCCCCATTTGTCGAACGCGCTACTCATCTTGGCGATGTCTCGCATGGCATGATTGGTAGGCTCTTGACCGACGCCCAGCAGTCCCACGATGAAATAGCCTCGACCGGTCTGAGACAGGATGCTCACGGCGTCGCCGCTGACTGGATTCAGGTCGCTGTCAAGCAGTTGGAACTTAGACTCGGAATTGAAGTTGCCAATGACGGCGACAATGTCGTCGCTCTGACGCATTGTCAGGTTGATGGTTGTGGTTTCGCCGGGTTTAACGGAAAAAATGCGGTTGGCGACCAGCACCTTGCCACTGGCAGCGCGGGTGCCGCTGGTGAGCATATAGGTTCCGGCATCAAGGGGTGTGCCGTTCTGGAAAGTATTGCTCCAGGACGAGCCCTCCTCAAGGCCGGAATCGCCCTCGTCATAGTTCAGCAACTGGGTTGTGCCGTCGTCCAGGATGCGGCAAATGGAGAAATGATGGTAATATTTCGGGTCATCGAGGAGTGGGGTAGGGGTATAACGCAGTTTCAGGGTACCCGTCTGGGCATTTTGCTGCTCTACGGCCTCAAAATTCACGTCCTGCCAGTCTCCGCCGCTGCAGTATTGCACCTTGCCGGTCACCGGATCCATGCGCGACTCGATGTCGAGCGAGCGGGCCAAATCCACAAAGAAGATGTCACGGCCTCGGCCATCGGCCACGCGAGAGCGCCATACGCCCATTGGCGTCTGGGCAATGTGCAAGGCGTTCTCTTCATCCTTGATAGCGATGTTGTCACGCACCCAAGCCACAAGTTTAGAGGGATCGGCCTTGAACTGAGCCGTTGTTGCGGCATCAAAGGCATCCTGCAACTCACACTTGAAGGGCGAAGTAATCATCTCGTATTCCACTCGTTGGCTCAGCTGGCTACTGCGGGCATTGAAAGCATCCTCAAGAACAGCCATCGAAACGTCTCGCATATCCTTGTCGTTCAATCCCTGTAGGATGCCCAGGACGCGATCGGTGTTGTCGCTGTGCTTGTTGGCAAAATTCAGAATGGTCTTCCAGTTGCCACGGGCCTTGACTAGATAATCGGCAACAGGTTCGCACAGTTGTCTGGCCTTGATCGGGTCAACGAATGTGGCCTCGTATGCTTTGCGGATAGAGTCCTCTCGGGCAAAGCGTTTCTTGTTGGCGGCTGCCATATCGGGTGTCACTTTGGGCGAATAGGCCTTCTCTACAGGTGGAGTGATGTCAAATGTCTCATAGGTAGGACCGCTCTTCAGGCTATTGCTCTTGTTAAGCGTAATGTCCACATGCTTATCTTTGCCAAATGATACCTTGCTGTAGCCATACCAGCCGTCTTTGCTGGCCCACACGAGCATGTCGCCCTTGCCGGCCGTGAGCGACGCCTTGCCCTTGCCATCGGTATATTTGGTGGCGGCAGGGTAGAACTCGCCATAGTTGTAAATGCGGAATTCGACTCTAGCGCCCTGAACAGGGCTGCCGGCCTTGTCAAGCACCTGTACCTGAGCCGATGCCGTGGCGGCATAGTTGCCGATGAGGTTGATTTCGGTGAAATTGCGGGTTCGGGACATCACTTCTTCTGGTCCCTTGTAGTCGCCAAAAGCGCGCGTGTGCATCAGCAGCGCCCTCGACGCCGGAGCATTGAACCAGCCAAGGTCCAGCACCGCCTCAGGCTCACAGGCGCCCATAAAGTGCCACTTGCCGTCGGCCCAGGCCTCGACCCAGGCATGATTGTCGTCGGTGTGGGCCCAACGAGGTGTATAGACCTGACGGGCAGGAATGCCGATGGAGCGCAGGGCGGCGACCGTGAAGGTCGATTCCTCGCCACAGCGACCGATGGCGGTGTTCATGCAGGCCAGCGGGGACAGCGTGCGGGAGTCGCTGGGCTGATAGGTCACATGTTCATGGCACCAGTGGTTCACCTCCAGGATGGCCTCTTCCATGGTCATGCCAGCAACACGTTCTTTCAACTCCTTGAAAAACACGGGTCTAGACATATCCAGTGCCTCATTGTTGACGCGCAATGGCAGTACGAAATGATTAAACAGCAATTCAGGTACGTTCTTGCCCCAAGGCATCTGCTCACGGGCCTCGAATGTGGCACGCACGTTCTCGAGGTGGAACTGGATAGTATAGTCCGTCACATCAGCTAGCGGCATGTAGGCATACAGGAAGCGCAGCGCCTCCATTTCCTGCGGGGTCGCATTGAGTCCAGTGAAATCAGGCTTTCTCAACTCTTCGATTGTAGTCCCAGTGGCGCCAATGGCTGCCGTGAGCATGATGATCAACAATATGGTTAACTTCTTCATGTCGATTGACTTGTTTTGGTTTCAAATCACAAAATTAGTACAAACTATTGATTTGTCATTTGTAATAATGTTTAAAACTTAGCGCAATCAACCAAAAACTGGAAAAAAATGATTACCTTTGCACTCCAAATTATAGAACACCGACAACTTTTTAGGAAGAATGAAGACAATACGTAACTTCTGCATTGTGGCGCATATCGACCACGGCAAGAGTACGCTGGCCGACCGACTGCTGGAAGTCACCAACACGGTCGCCGGCAAAGACATGCAGGCACAAGTGCTCGACGACATGGACCTGGAACGCGAGCGCGGCATTACCATCAAGAGCCACGCCATCCAGATGGACTACTTGAAGGACGGCCAGAAATATACCCTGAACCTGATTGACACTCCGGGACACGTGGACTTCTCCTACGAGGTGTCACGCTCGATTGCTGCCTGTGAGGGCGCGTTGCTGGTGGTGGACGCCACCCAGGGCGTGCAGGCTCAGACGATCTCCAACCTGTATATGGCTATCGATAACGGTCTGGAAATCATTCCCGTTATCAACAAGATTGATATGGACAGCGCCCACCCCGACGAGGTGGAGGACGAAATCGTGGAGTTGCTGGGCTGTGACCCGAGCGACATCATCCGCTGCAGTGCGCGCACGGGTGAAGGCGTGCCCGCCATCCTCGATGCCATCGTGGACCGCATTCCCGCTCCCGTGGGCGACCCCGAGGCACCGCTGCAGGCATTGATCTTTGACTCGGTGTTCAACTCGTTCCGCGGCATTATCGTCTATTTCAAGATCTTGAACGGCTCGATTGCCAAGGGCGACTTCGTGAAGTTTGTCAATACCGGCAAGGAGTATAACATCGATGAGCTGGGTGTGCTCAAGCTGCGCCAGCAGCCGTGCGACCGCCTCTCGGCCGGTAATGTGGGTTACATCATCTCGGGTATCAAAAATTCTGTCGAGGTGAGGGTGGGTGATACCATTACCCACGTGCAACAACCATGCGACAAGGCCATCGAGGGCTTCCAGGAAGTGAAGCCGATGGTGTTTGCCGGCGTTTATCCCATCGACCCTGAGGACTTTGAGAACCTGCGTGCCTCGCTGGAGAAGCTGCAGCTGAATGATGCCGCCCTGACGTTCACGCCAGAGTCGTCGGTGGCATTGGGATTCGGCTTCCGCTGCGGATTCTTGGGCTTGTTGCACATGGAAATTGTGCAGGAACGCCTGAGCCGCGAGTTCAACATGGAAGTCATCACTACAGTGCCCAACGTATCATACAAGGTGTATGACAAAAAGGGTGGCTTGACCGAGGTGCACAACCCCGCAGGCCTGCCCGACATTGCTGTGATCGAAAAGATTGAGGAACCCTTTATCCGAGCCTCAATCATCACCCAGAGCGAGTATATGGGGCCCATCATCACGTTGTGCCTCTCTAAGCGTGGTGAATTGGTTAAGCAGGAGTATATATCGGGCAATCGATTGGAATTGACCTTTGATATTCCGTTGGGCGAAATCGTCATCGATTTCTATGATAAGCTGAAGAGCATCAGCAAGGGCTATGCCTCGTTTGACTACTTCATCAACGGCTATCGTGAGTCCAAACTCATCAAGTTGGACATCCTGCTCAACGGACAGCCCGTGGATGCCCTGAGCACGCTGACCCACGTGGACAATGCCGTGACACTGGGACGCCGCATGTGCGAGAAACTCAAGGAACTGATTCCGCGCCAGCAATATGATATCGCCATCCAGGCCGCCATCGGCGCCAAGATCATTGCCCGCGAGACGGTGAAGCAGGTGCGTAAGGACGTGACCGCCAAGTGCTACGGTGGTGACGTGAGCCGCAAGCGCAAACTGCTCGAAAAGCAGAAGGCTGGTAAGAAACGCATGAAACAGATCGGTACCGTGCAAGTGCCGCAAAAGGCCTTCCTTGCCGTGTTGAAACTCGACTAACCATGTCTGGTATGGCAAGTTATCAACTTGCCCATCGTTGAGAGGTGAACATGGCCAACGACTTGCAACATATTGACCTTGACAATCCCGAGTTTCAGGATGCTTGGAGTGTGATTTCCAAAACGCATAGCTCGGTATTTCTCACCGGTAAGGCAGGAACGGGAAAGAGCACGTTCTTGAAGTATATCTGTGCCAACACCAAGAAAGAACATGTGGTGCTGGCTCCCACAGGCATTGCTGCCGTCAATGTGGGCGGACAGACTCTGCACTCGTTCTTCAAGATACCATTCAAGCCGATGGTGCCCGATGACCCCGACTACGCCAATCCGGCCAGAATGCGCAAAATGCTGCGTTATACCAAGGAAAAGGTCAAACTCATCCAGAAACTGGAACTGATCATCATTGACGAGATTTCGATGGTCAGGGCAGATATCATCGATTTTGTGGACCGGGTGCTGAGGGTTTATTCGGGCAATATGCGTGAACCATTCGGTGGCAAGCAGTTGCTGCTGGTAGGTGACATTTTCCAGCTAGAGCCGGTAGTGACACATGACACACGTGACATCCTCAGGCGCTACTACAAGAATTTCTTCTTTTTCAATGCCCGCGCTTTTGATCAGATTAACCTGGTTGCTATAGAGTTGCGTAAGATCTACCGTCAGAACGATAGCCGCTTTATCGCATTGCTGGACCGCGTTCGCGTGAACCAGGCCTCGCCAGCCGATATCGCATGTCTGAACCAGCGGTGCGATCCCGATTACAAGGAGGTGAGCGACCACTTTGCCATCACGCTAGCGACACGACGCGATACGGTGGATTCTATCAACGACGAACACATGAAGGCTCTCAAGACGCCTGAATACGTCTATGAGGGCGCCATTGAGGGTGACTTCCCCGAAAACAGCCTTCCTACGGCCTATCATCTGGCATTGAAGGAAGGGGCCCAGGTCATCTTTATACGTAATGACAAAGAAGGCCGTTGGTACAACGGAACGATTGCTAAGGTGACCCGACTCACCGATACCGCAGTGTATGTAGCCCTCGAAGATGGCGAGGAAATGACTGTCGAGAGGGAAGTGTGGGAAAACATGCAATACACCTACAACGAAAAAGAGAAAAAAGTAGAAGAAAAAGTGTTGGGGTCTTTTGCACAGATTCCTATCAAGCCTGCTTGGGCACTTACTGTGCATCGCAGCCAGGGACTGACATTTAATAATGTAATCATTGATTTTGCTGGCGGTGCCTTCACCGGCGGGCAAACCTACGTTGCCCTGTCGCGTTGCACGACAATGGAGGGTATCACCTTGCTCAAGCCCTTGAGTGAGCGGGACATCATCGTGAATATGGCAGTGGTGGAGTTTAGCCGCCAATTCAACAATCGCCAAATCATCAACGAGGCGATGCAAAATGAGCGGGCAAACCAGCTGTATCGCCGGTCAGTGCATGCTTTTGACAATCAAGAGTTTGAGGAGTGTGTCAAGTGCTTTGCCGATGCCATGAAACTCAGAGACAACCTTCAAAACCCCGCAGTCAAACGGTTGATTTCCAAAAAATTAAACACATTCAAGAAGCAGATTCGAACGATAGAGCGATTGAAGCAAGTGATTGACAGTCAAAAGAAAACACTTCAAGAGCTCGCACTCGAGTATGTTTCGATGGGCGACCAGGCACTTGCGATGGACGACAGTGGGGTAGTGGAAGAGGGTAGTATTCACTATGGCAAACGGCTGGATGACATCGCAATACGGTCTGCTTTGGCCAATTACAATAAAGCGTTGAGAATTGTGCCTGATTGCATCGACGCCATGATAGGCAAAGCACGGTTAATGATGGCTCTAGACCAGCTGGAGAGTGCAGAAAAGGAATTGAAGAAAGCGCTGGAACTCGACAAAAACAATTATTCCGTTCTCTTCAACATGGGTGAGTTGATGGAACAGCTACATGATGTGCCCGAAGCCATCAAATTCTACAAGAGAGCTGCAAAGGCTGACAAGAAACGCCCAGAACCCCATGATCAACTCCAAGCCATATATGAAAAGATTGGTCTTGATGACCTCGCCGATGAGGAAAAAGAAATTGCAGACCGCCTGAGAAAAGCGATTTACAAATCAAAATCCGGCTCCAAAAGAAAGAAACGCTAATTTCCACCTCTCTCTTTATGGGGGAGTATATTCTTTAAAACATTGTTATTCTATTTTACATAATACAAATATTTATTTTAAATTGATAAAAACATCATTTATATAGAATGTGGTTCAAAAAGCGAATGATATAATCAGTTATTTGAACTCGATTTTAGACCAAAATTCGATACTGTGATCATGCATCGTTGAAATATTAAAATGTCATCAAGTTAAATTAGAGAAAATTTTAGCGTCTTGGTCTTATTTCCTGATAGATAGCGTCGACAGATGAAAAGTATCACAAACCAATTGAAAAATGTTTACTGCCACACTATCAACTCTTGCAATTATCGATACTGAAACAAATCGTTATTTTTATCATAATATTTGTAAGAAGTTCTTTCATTGATAGTTTTTAAATTGTTATTAAAGTAAACATTTAGTTTTTTCAATAACTTCTAAGCAATTTAAGGCAAGAATCTGATTCTTACTCACTAGCATTAACGCAATTTAAACACAATTAATTAGTGGAATAGCTGATATACAAACTATTAACTCAAATATATTAAATTTTTAATTTAAATTAAAGCTATCATCTATCAATCGTAATTGAATGAGTTCGTTTTGCTTATTTTCCTTTACTTTTGCTTCATAAATAACAGAAGTTTTATAATTTTGTAGCACAAAAACATCAAAATTCAATCTTTGTATAATGCTAAAGACACTTTTAAGACACGTCAAGCAGTATAAGACAGCATCATTACTGACACCTGTCTTCATTATGCTGGAGGTTGTGCTTGACGTTCTCATACCGTTTGTCACGGCCAAATTAATTGATAATGGCATTTCGGCCGGCCATATGCCCAGCGTATATAAGTATGGCTTGATTATGGTGATCATGGCTTTCCTGAGCATGCTTGCAGCCATTCTTGCCGGGAAATATGCATCCTATGCTTCATCGGGTTTTGCCAGCAACCTGCGGGATGCCATGTACAAGAACATTCAACGGTTTGCCTTCAGCGACATCGACAAGTATAGCACGTCAGGCCTTGTAACACGCATGACAACCGATGTGACCAATTTGCAGAACGCCTATCAGCAAATCATTCGCACCTCGGTTCGTGCCCCCTTCAACCTGTTGTCCAGCATTGTCATGTGTTTCGTGATCAGCCCTCAATTGAGTCTGGTATTCATCATAGCCAGTGTCGTTTTAGGCACTATCCTAGCCTTTATCATCTCCCGGGTTTCAAAGATGTTTGCGCTTGTATTCAAGCAATATGATGTGCTCAATAGTGTTGTCCAGGAGAATGTGTCCGGCATCCGCGTTGTCAAGGCATTCGTCCGTGAGGACCATGAGAACAAGAAATTCTGGAAAGCAGCAAAACGCTTATATGACCTGAATGTCAAAGCCGAAAGCCTGATGGCGCTCAATGGCCCGGTAATGAACTTGGTCGTCTATGGCTGCATTATAGCGATTTCCTGGTTTGGCGCCCAGTTTGTAGTAGGCGGCAGCCTGACTACCGGCCAGTTAACCTCGTTGTTCACCTATGTGATGTCCATCCTCATGTCACTGATGATGCTGAGTATGATATTTGTAACCATTACTCAAAGTGTTGCTAGCGGACAGCGTGTGGCTCAGGTAATTAACGAGGTTCCTGACATCGTTAATCCAGACGATGCCCTGACATCGCTTCCCGATGGCTCGATTGACTTCAACCATGTCTATTTTGCCTACAAGGGAGGAAGCGGTGAGTATGCGCTCAATGACATAGACCTGCACATTGCAAGCGGTGAATCCATTGGAGTGATCGGTGGCACCGGTAGCGGAAAATCTTCCCTGATCAATCTTGTGAGCCGCCTGTATGACACCTCAAAGGGTGAAGTCCTGATTGGCGGCAACAATGTCAACACCTATGACTTAGAGACCCTGCGCAACAACGTGGCTGTAGTGTTGCAGAAAAATGTGCTCTTCACAGGAACGATCCTTGAGAACCTGCGCTGGGGTGACCAGGACGCCACGCTCGAGCAATGCCGGCAAGCATGCCGCGTTGCCTGTGCCGATGAATTCATCATGGAGATGCCCGATGGATATGACACGAAAATCGAGCAAGGAGGCACAAATGTCTCCGGAGGCCAGAAACAACGCTTGTGCATTGCCCGAGCCTTGCTCAAGCGTCCCAAGGTGATGGTGCTGGATGACAGCACCAGTGCTTGTGATAACACGACAGATGCCTGCATCCGTGCCGCGCTGCGCGACAACCTGCCACAAATGACAAAAATCATCATCTCACAACGCATCAGCAGCATTAAGGACTGTGACCACATCCTCGTACTGGACGATGGGCGGATGGCCGGATACGGCACTCATGAAGACTTGCTCAATTCGTGCCGTATCTATCAAGAAATCTGCTCTATTCAAGAAGAAGCAGGCGGTGACTTTGACAGCGTGACTAACGACAGAAAGGAGGTGCGATCATGAATATGAGAATGACCGGAGGACGAGGAAACCGCAACATCGTCGTCGACACGACTGGAGTGGACAAGAAGAGCACCCTGTGGAGGCTATTCAAATTTGTGATGAAGAACTACAAGTTCTCCTTCCTTGCAGTAGCTGCATGCATCGTAGTTACAGCGTGCACCACCCTAGCCTCTACCCTATTCACGCGAACGCTCATTGACGATTACATCACCCCCTTGATGAGCCAAGCACATCCCGATTACGGCCCATTGGCTCAAACGCTGGTCAAGTTGGGTATTGTTCTTGCTTTTGGCGCCCTGTGTTCCTATCTTCACAGCCGTCTGATGATTAACGTCAGCCAGGGCACCATGCTCAAGCTGCGTAAGAACATGTTTGAACACATGGAGAAGCTGCCCATCAAATTCTTTGACAGTCATGCCCACGGCAATGTGATGTCCTCCTACACCAATGATGTTGACACCCTGCGGCAGATGATTTCAGGCAGTCTTCCCCAAGCGTTCAACTCTTTAATTACCCTTGGTATCACATTCGCCAGCATGATTGTGATGAGTGTCCCCATGACCATTCTCTCGATTGTGATGGCGCTGATCATGGCATGGTCAACAACCTATCTGGGCAAGCGGTCGCGCAAGCACTTCCGCGTCCAGCAGCAGAAGTTGGCCGAGGTCAATGGCTTCATCGAGGAAATGATGACCGGCCAAAAGGTGGTCAAGGTCTTTTGCCATGAGGATGAGGCGATTAAGCAGTTTGAGGTCATCAACGAGGAACTGCGCAGCAACACGTATGACGCCAACCGCATCGGTAATATTGTAATGCCTGTCAATGGCAACCTGGGACACTTGAGCTATGTACTCATGGGAGTACTGGGAGCCGCTTTGATCATCAACGGACACAGCGGCATGACCTTGGGTACCCTGGTCGCTTTTCTCACGCTCAACAAGAGTTTTGCACGTCCCATTGCCAGTATCAGCCAGCAAATCAACAGCGTGCTGAACGCCTCGGTTGGCGCTGACCGTATCTTTAAAATCATGGATGAAAGCCCCGAGGTTGACGAGGGCGCCGTCAAGCTGGTTAACGCCAAGAGAGGCGATGACGGACTACTCCACCCCACTCAGCAACATACCGGTATTTGGGCATGGAAAATTCCGTTACCCGACGGGCACACACGCTATGTCAAGGTATCGGGAGGAGTCAAGTTCAATAATGTGGACTTCGGCTACAACGAGGACAAGCAGGTGCTATTCGATATTGACCTTGATGCCATGCCCGACCAGAAGATCGCCTTTGTCGGTGGCACTGGTGCCGGCAAAACGACCATCACTAACCTGATCAACCGCTTCTATGATATCCAGGACGGCAAAATCACTATTGACGGAATCAGCGTGAACGACATCAGCAAGCGTGATTTGCGTCACGGACTGGGAATGGTGCTGCAAGAGACACACCTGTTCACGGGAACGGTGATGGACAACATACGCTACGGTCGTCTCACAGCCAGCGATCAAGACTGCATCGAGGCCGCAAAACTCGTTAATGCCGATAGCTTTATCAAGCGCCTGAGCGACGGTTATCAAACCGTATTGAATGCCGATGGCGGCAATCTGAGTCAGGGAGAACGTCAGTTGCTGGCTATTGCCCGGGCTGCAGTCGCCGATCCTCCAGTCCTGATTCTCGACGAGGCGACAAGCAGCATCGACACCCGCACCGAGAAACTCGTTCAGCAGGGTATGGACTCGTTGATGAAGGGGCGTACTACCTTTGTCATCGCTCACAGGTTGTCCACAGTACGCAACAGTGACTGCATCATTGTGCTTGAGAAGGGAAGAATCATCGAATACGGAACTCACGACGAGCTGTTAAAGTTGCGCGGCAAATACTACCAGCTGTACACCGGTGGAGATATCGGTTGAAGGACATTCAGCCACCCCACACTTAAAAAACACAGGGTCCGCCACATGATGGCTGGCCCTGTTATTCTTATATCTGTCTAGTCAGTGATCATCAATGAGACAGGTCAACCGCCTGCCTGCATGAATACCGGGAGCAGGCTCTCAAGGTAGATGATTCCCACACCTGCCAGATAGCCAATGAGTGCAAGCAAAGAGATGCGCTTAAAGTACCAGAAGAAAGGAATCTTCTCGATGCCCATGGCAACCACACCAGCAGCCGAGCCGATGATCAACAGTGAGCCGCCCACACCAGCGCAGAAGGTGAGCAAGTGCCAGAACAAGCCGTCCTCAACAAAGGCCAACAGATAAGGATCGGTAGTGCCTGCAGGAGCCATTCCTTCAAACATCTTGATGCAAGCCGACACAAGAGGCACATTATCAACAATCGATGACAAGGCACCAATAATCGTGGTCATCAACACGGGTTCGTGAATACGGGTATTCATGCCTTGGGCCAAATCTGCCAGAATGCCGACCTGAGAAAGGGCCGACACGGCCATGAGGATGCCCAAGAAGAAGAGAATCGTGGGCATGTCAATCGTGTGAAGGGCCGACGAAACGCGGCCACCCAGTTTGGGATCAATCTTGAAATGCCTTACCCAGAACTCGGTAACGCCCCATATCACGCCCAACGACAGCATGATGCCCATGAATGGAGGCAGTCCAGTAATCGTCTTGAACACAGGAACAAACAACAGTCCCGAGACACCGATAATCAGCATTGCCCTGCTCAAGTGGGGGTGGCGTTCATGCAGGTCGGGGTGCTTATCGGCTATTCTTGTGATAGTCTGTACCTTACCCTCCTTGAGAAAGAATTGTGCGATAAATACAGGAATGACCATGGCAACAATGCTGGGAAGCAACAAGTTGACGATAAGCCCGACAGAGCTTACTTTCTCATCCATCCACAGCATGATGGTAGTCACATCTCCGATAGGAGAGAAAGCTCCACCAGCGTTTGCGGCAATCACAATGAGGCCTGCAAACAGCCATCGTTCCTTCTGGTCACTGAGTAATCGCCTGAGCATCATCACCATAATAATGGTAGTCGTCATGTTATCGAGCACGGCCGACATGACAAAAGACAAGGAACATAATATCCACAGCAGGTGTTTCTTGCTCTTGGCATTGATGTGCTCGGTAATGAACGAGAAACCGCCATAACGGTCAATGATTTCCACAATCGTCATGGCACCGATCAGGAATACAACGATTTCGCAAGCGTCACCCAGCTGCACGACAATTGCCTCATGCATCTCGGGATCATTACCCATAATGGCATACAGAGACCACAGGATGCCGCACGTGAGCAAGGCAAAAGTAGCCTTATTGATGTGGAGGGGATGTTCCAATGCAATCAGCACATAGCCGATTACAAAGATGATGACCATTGCTGTTACCATCGCAAATAGAGATGTTTACACCTAAGGGCTAACAAAAAAGTGAATGTGTTATTGTTTTCAACGAAAAATGTGTTCTTATCTCAACCTGTCAGAGTCGCGCAACATCTTCTTGTCTTTGGACATCGATTTGTGGGCAAGCATCAAGAAAATGATTGAAAGCACGGGCAGAGCCAGGTACCATTGCCAGGTGAGGGTAACGCCATCCCTAGTGCCAACCATGTAGGCCTGGATGCAGATAGCCACGAGCATGGCTAGGCCGATGATGATGTCAACAAAGCACACCGTCATCTGACGCTGAAGGTTTTTATAGAGGAAAATGTCGATGAGCGCCAGGAGCGAGATCAAGACGATAAGCATGAGCATCAATGGATCAAAATGCGTCACGCCCACCTTTCCAGTCTCCAGAGCGCCATAAACAAATTCCCGTCCTCCCAGTTCAAAGGAGAGAGCAGGGAAGAAAGCAAATACCACCATAAGGATAATGGCGATGATCAGGTAAACAGTTTGAATGCGTTGTATAACCATGATAATGTCTTATTTTTTATTTCTGAAAATTTTCGGCAAAATTAAGGAAATATTTCTATAATCAACATTATTCATCGAGAAAATTCGCTTTTAAGCATAATAATTGCTACTTTTGCATGGTATTTGCTGAATTATCGGTGAATCATCATTATCGATCATCCAATGACAATACAAGAAATAGAGAAAAAGCACCTTTCTGCCACACGGTGCATTGATGAGGCCGCTATCAATGCCGCCATCGGTCACATATCAACGCTAATCTCCGAATCGGGGCGTGCCGACCTCAACGATGAACTGGTCAAGCTGCGCATGTCCTACACATTCATGCTCAGGTATCTGGAACAGGGCGTGATGGACCCCCAGCGGGACGAGATCCTTACCGGTATCCGTCACTCGCTGTACACGTTGAATGACCAGAGCTACATGGGATTGATGGAGCGAACGAGCCATGAGATATTTTACACCAGGCGTCGCGAACTTAGCAACACGGCACTCATTAGCATTGTCGACGAATATCGTGAGTCGCTTCAGGAACTGTCACTCGTGCAGTCAGCTCCCAGCAACCAGAGTGACAGTCATGCCATCTTGTCACGGTTGCAGCAAGCCGAAGTGCTCGAGACCAAGCTGTTCAACAAGGTATGGTCAACGTTCCCGCTGTCGGCCGATGATGCCAGCACCATCAGACTCTGCGTCAATGGTGACATCCTGCCCATACACACGCGTTGTCTGCTCGTTGCCGCATTGCTGCTGGGACTGATGAAATTCTATGACGAGAACAAATTGCTCATCCTTATTGAGGCATACTCGATGAGTGACGACCCACAGGTGCAACTGCGTGCTTTGACTTGTGCCATGCTGGCGATGCTGGCCCACAAGCGGCGCACCACTTCATCGAGGGCCATGCGTTCCAGAATTGACGCAATGGTGGATAATCCCGATTTCAAGCATGATGTGTGGAGCATTCAAGTGCAGCTGGCGCGCTCACGCAACACCGAGAACGTCAAGCATCGCGTCAAGGAAGATCTTATACCCAACATCATGAAGATGCGTCCCGATATCATCGACAAACTCAAGGACAAGGACACGCAGATCATTGACTTGAGCGATATTGAGGCAAATCCCGATTGGCAGGACTGGCTAGACCAGAGCGGCATCACCCGCAAGATTGAGGAATTCAACGCCATGCAACTCGAGGGCAGCGATGTGTTTATTGCCACATTTGCTCACTTGAAGTCATTCCCCTTCTTCAAGACATTGAGTAACTGGTTCCTACCCTTCTATCCAGCTCATTCTACCGTGCTCGAGAACTTGGGGGCAAGCAAGCTGCAACTTGCCGAGGTCATCCAGCATGCGCCATACCTGTGCAATAGTGACAAGTATTCATTTTGCCTCTCGCTGGGCGCCCTCCCCGAGTCACAACGCAGTATGATGTCGGCCCAACTCGAGGAGCAGAACGCCGCCATCAACGAGAACAGGCTTGCCGAGCTGCCCGACGTGCGCAAGAGGAGGGTAAGCATCGTTAATGCGTTTGTCCAAGACCTGTACCGCTTTTTCAAGCTGTTCTCGCGGCGCTATGAGTTTATTGCGGCGATGGACGACCCAGGACTGGACATGACCAATTGCCAGCCACTGACACAAGTCACCCGAGACGCTCATGTGCTGGAATTGCTTGGAGCACTGTATTTCAAGAACGGCTTCTTTGATGACGCAGTTAACTGTTTCACCCGCCTCGAAGGCATGGACGACGTGAATGACGACCATATCTATCAGAAGATCGGTTTTGCCTATCAGAATGCAGGCAAGGCCGAGCAAGCACTCACCTATTATAAGAGGCATGAGCTCTTGCACGAAGATGACATTTGGAACATCCGCCATATTGCTGCTTGCTATCGGGCCATCGGTCAGTTGGACAAAGCACTAGAATACTATCGCCGTGCCGAGGTGCTGAGTTCGGACAATGTGTCGCTCACACTCACCATCGGCCACATCTTGCTTGAACTCAACCGTGCAAAAGAAGCGCTCCAACAATATTTCAAAGCAGACCTGATGCCCAATGCCAAACATCGGGCATGGCGTCCTATAGCATGGAGTTCGTTCCTGCTGGATGACTATGACCGGGCATTGGAATATTATGACCGGATTCTCAAAAACGACACCCCGTCACCACAAGACCTGCTCAACCGGGGCCACGTCTTGTTGTGCCAAGGCCACGCCCAACAGGCCATTGCATCCTATCGTGACTCATTGAAACTCATGAATGGAGATACCGACAAATTCCGAGCCTCCTTCAAGGAGGATGCGATGGAACTGAGGCTACATGGCATTTCGACCGTTGACCAGGCCTTGATACCTGACGCCGTTTGTGCCACTCATCAACCAGAATAACCGATAGCGATGATTGACCATAGCACAGTACAACAAATTCTTGACGCTGCCGACATCGTGGATGTCGTGAGCGACTTTGTCACGCTCAAGAAGCGGGGTGCCAACTGGATAGGGCTTTGCCCCTTTCACAACGACCGCCGGCCGTCGTTCTACGTTTCCCGGGCTAAAGGCATCTGCAAGTGTTTTGCCTGTGGCGAGGGCGGCAGTGCAGTCAATTTCATCATGAAGCATGAGCAGCTCAGTTACCCTGAGGCCCTGCGCTATCTCGCCCGCAAGTATCACATCGAGATTCACGAGAAGGAACTTACCGACGAAGAAAAGCAGGCTCAGAGTGAACGCGAATCGATGCTCATGCTTAATGAGTGGGCATGCGCCTATTTCGAGAAACAACTGCATGAGACCCAAGCAGGCCAAGACATCGGACTGGCCTATTTCAGGGAGCGTGGCTTTAATGAGGCAACCATCAAAGAGTTCAAACTGGGCTACTCCAGCGAGGGATACGACGATTTTTACAAGGCAGCCGTGGCTCAGGGATTTAATCCGCAACTGTTGTTTGATGTGGGTTTGTGCATTCCTGATGACCGAGGGGGGCATGATCGTTTTCGGGGACGCGTGATGTTTCCTATCACGAACATTGCCGGTAAGGTAATTGCCTTTGGCGGAAGGACCCTCAAGAAAGACAAGAATATCGCCAAATACGTCAATTCTCCCGAGTCAGTCATCTATTCTAAGCGGGATGTCATTTATGGACTGAGCCAGGCCAAGCGTGAAATCAGCAAACAAGACAAATGCTTCATTGTCGAGGGCTATGCTGATGTGATTTCAATGCATCAGGCCGGTTTCAAGAACGTCATTGCCTCGTCGGGCACTGCATTGACCGAGGGACACATCCACGCCATACGGCGGTTCACAAGCAATGTGACCGAGATGTTTGACGGTGATGCTGCCGGTGTCAAAGCGGCAATACGTGGAGTTGATATGCTGCTCAAGGAAGGCCTCAACATCAAAGTCCTGCCCTTGCCTGCCGAGGATGATCCCGACACCTTTGTCCGCGCGCACAGCCACACCGAGGTTGAGGACTACATCGCTCAAAATGAGACCGATTTCATCCATTTCAAGTCAAGCGTTGTGCTGCAGGACGCTCACAATGACCCCATTAAGCGGACTGCCGCCATTACCGATGTGGTGAAGTCCATCGCCATCATCCCTGATGAAATTGCCCGTATGGTTTATGCCAAGGAATGCAGCAACCTGTTTGGCATGGACGAGCAGACGATTTTGAGGCAGATCAAGCATTATCGTGGCAAATATGTTGAGCAATGGCGAAAAGAGCGCCAGCAGCAACAGGCGCGAGAGCAGCGCATGAATAGTGGCACCACTGGCGGACCGAGCACTGCCACTAACGCTGATTTCCAGCCTACCAGCGACATGCCAGACCCTGATATCGATGTCCAAGGCACTCCCCCGCCCCATCCACCGGTTGACCAATCAACAGCGGGGACAAGCCAGCTCGATATTCAGGAACGCGAAGTGATCAGGCTTGTGGTCAATTATGGCATGTGCTACCTTACCGACACTGAGTATGAGGACGGCACGGTGCGTCCCACAACTGTATTAGAGCACATCAATAATGAATTGACCCTAGACCAGATCAGTTTCAGTGACCCGTTGTACCGTCTCACGTTTGATATTGCCAAGCAGTTTATTGAGCCTTACTATAAAGATCTAGAGGCATTTAACAAGCAACTGGAGGAAAAATCCCGACAATTTATTGCCCAAGAAATGGAGAAACCCGAGGATGGTGAATCCGGTGCGCTGGATGGTTCGGCCCTTATTAATGCCTATGAGCGCAAGCAGAAGGCAGTCAACGCTCGCGCCGCTGTCAAGGCCAAGAACGAGCTGATGGATTTCAGCAGCAGCTATCTCTCTAAGATCCTCTGTTCTATTGACAATGACGATGTGCGTCAGCTGGCTTGCGACCTGGCGACCGACAATCTGCCGCAACTGAGCAAGATACACACCCAATTTGCAGTAATTGTTGAGGAGAGGGACAAATTACTTACACTGGTTCCTGAAAGGCTGTACAACTGGAAGAATGCCATCATCGTGACCCGCATCAATCGGCTTAAGGCCATGATTGCCCAAGCCAATTCCGAATCATTGCCTCAACTCATGGAGCAGTTGCAGGAACTGTACACCGTGCGCCATCAGCTAGCGGCAATCATCGGTGACAGGGTTGTCAACCCTAATTAGATTTTTGTGTTTTTTTGGCCTGGATATAGAGTCTATTCGGGTAAAAACACTATATTTGCAGAATATTTTGTCGCAAAAAGGGCAAAGCATATTAAACCATTACTTTAAGCATTGACATTCAAACTAATGATTATGAAGTTAAGGAATATCTTTACGCTCGCAGCATTGTGCCTGTCGACATCAGTAGCGTGTGCTCAGATGGCCCTGCCAAAGAATCAAATTGGTGGCGTTGAGTTCTATCGCTATGACACCAGTGCCGGTGAGAGCATCTATGACATCGCAGCCAAGCTGGGTGTTACCAAGGATTACATTATTCAAAACAATCCCGATGCTGCCGATGGCATCACTAGCGGCATGGCACTGTATTTCCCTGTAGAGGGCAAGCAAGGCGTTTCATCATCCACGTCCTTGCCCTCAGCCTCAACTACCACCCACGTTGTTGAACAAGGGGAAACGCTATATGGACTGGCCAAGAAATACGGTGTGACTATCGATGAGCTCATCGCCTTGAATCCCGGGTCAGACAAGGGGATCAAGGTGGGGCAGAAACTGAATGTCCCATCAGCCACTAGTGCGGCACAAAATACCGGAGCAGCCCATCAACAGGTGGTTAACGCATTTAGCGGCATCAACGCCTCAACACAAACTGTGACGGGAAATCAAGTCAGTGACCCTGTATTCCATGAGATAAAAACCGGCGAAAGCATCTACAGCCTTGCCAAGCAATATAACTCGACAATCGAAGGGATCATCTCTACCAACCCCGGCCTCAAGCCTGATGACTATGTCGAGGGTGCCAAAGTGAAGATTTACCCTAACTCAGCCCTACCCTTCATCTATGAACGAACAAGCCGTCGCAACTACAAGTATGAAGTCAAGCGCGGCGAATCTTATGCTTCGATTGCAGCCGACAACGGTATTACTGAGGAAGAGCTCAAGGCCGCAAATCCTGACCTGAAGAAAGTGAAGAAGGGAAAAGTCATCACCTTACCCAAGCCCTATCAGGAGCGCTTGACAGGCGACATGGCCACAATCTCACTCGACGAATTGCGCGACTATTATGAGCCTCGCATCAATGACTTGTACGACAACCTGGTTGCAAAGCGTCTTGAGAACGAGATCAATATCGCCATTGTATTGCCGTTCCAGCTTCACAAGAGCGCACCTCCCAGGCAAGCCTACCTCTACACCGATTTCTATAAGGGCTTTTTGTTGGCCATGGATAGCGTCAGCCACATTACCGACAAGCATGTGAACCTGAAAGTGTACGACACACAGCACAACCTCAATGTGACCGACAGCATCCTGGCATTGCCCGAACTCAAAACCATGAACATGATTGTGGCACCCAGCGAGCCGCAGCAATTGGCCCGAATCAACGCCTTCGGCAAAGCCAACGCTGTGCCTGTGCTCAACTGCTTCACAACCAAGAATGAAGATTACCTGGATAACCCTTATGTCTATCAGGTAAACACGCCCACCGACGAGATGATGCACGACGTGATGCGCTGGTTTGACGATCAATTCAAGGGCTATAATGTCATCTACCTTAACGCAGCAGACGAGAGCGACAAGGAGATGTTTGAGAACATCCGCACCCACATCTCCCGCAAGAAATATGTGACCAGCAACATCAACGTTAATGGAGAGCTTAGCTATAACGACATTTCCAACCAGATGAATCCTGGTTCCAAGTATGTCTTTATTCCTTCATCGGGCGACAAGGCCTTAATCAAGAAGTATATTAAGGCGCTCAAGGAGGTCAAGAGCGAGCGCTTTGACTGCGATTTATCGCTGATTGTTTATCCTGAGTATGTCTTGTATCTGAAAGATTACCAGACCGATTTACAGGATATTGACACCTATATGTTCACGCGATTCTTTAACGCAAAGGGGTTCCGTTCCCGTGATTTGGAGGCCGCCTATAAGGCCAACTTTGATGGTGAGCCCCTGCAAGGCACACCCAATATGTCTATATACGGCTTTGACACGGGTATGTTCTTGCTCTACTCGCTTGGCACCAATGGCATTATCAATGATGAGACACCCTTGTACAAGGGCATCCAGACCAGTTTCCGCTGGGAACGTGGTGACAACTGGCGCGGTTACACCAATCAGGCCATCGAGGTGGTTCATTTCTCGACCGACCATCAGATCACTGTTCATGTAAAATGAGACAGCTGACCCTCATTATTACAGCATTCCTTGCCCTACTGGCGACAGCTCAGACCCACTACGAGGGAACGATAGCTGTCGGCGGCAAGGCAGGAGCATCATTGTCACGCGTCAACTTCAACCCGAGCGTGGAACAGACCATGCTGCCTGGCATGACTGCCGGCGTCATGTTCCGTTATGTAGAGGAAAAGAATTTTGGACTTATTGCCGAGCTCAATTTAACACAACGCGGCTGGAAGGAAAATTTTGAGGAATCCGACTATCGTTATAGCCATCGGTTCAGTTATCTTGAGTTACCGATTATGACCCACATCTTCTTCGGCAATCAGCGGGTGAAGGGCTTCTTCAATCTAGGTCCTGAGCTCAATGTGATGTTGGGCAACGGCATCAATTCCAATTTCTCATACGAGGAAGCGGACGGCCTGGATTATTTCATTGACGATACAAGGCATATTGAGCAGATGACCATGAAAGTCAATAATCGGTTTGACTATGGCATCTGTGGTGGCGCTGGCATGGAGATCAACCTCAATCCCAAGCATTCACTCCTGCTGGAAGGCCGATTCTATTATGGTCTAACTGATGTTTTTCCCAATCACAAGACTGACATCTTCTCCAGTTCCAACTCAATGTCGATCACAGTGACGCTAGGCTATTTCTATCGGCTGAAGTAAAGATATCCACATTTAACTATATAAATCATGAGCGCTGAAACCCTAGGTCTCAGCGCTCGTGATTATTCAGATAATGTATCAGTCTATCTTACAAAGCGATTACTCCTGATCGTCGAGCAGGATATGCATCACTTCGATAGCACTCTTCATGACGTTGGTGCCAGGGCCAAAGATGGCAGCAACACCAGCCTTATAAAGGTAGTCATAGTCCTGCATGGGGATCACACCACCAGCGGTGACGATGATATCCTCACGCCCCAACTTCTTGAGCTCCTCGATAACGGCGGGAATAAGGGTCTTGTGACCAGCGGCGAGTGACGAAACGCCAAGGACGTTAACGTCGTTCTCAACGGCCTCACGGGCGCTCTCCTCGGGAGTCTGGAACAAGGGACCCATATCCACGTCAAAGCCACAGTCGGCATAACCGGTGGCGACCACCTTGGCACCACGGTCGTGACCGTCCTGACCCATCTTGGCAATCATGATGCGCGGCTGGCGGCCTTCCTTCTTAGCGAAGAGGGCGGTCAAGCGGCGAGCCTCATCCAGGTCGGGATCTGATTTGGTCTCTGCTGAATACACGCCTGAAATGGTTTTAACAACTGCTTTGTAACGTCCAACAATCTCCTCACATGCGTCTGAGATTTCACCCAGCGATGCGCGGTCCTTAGCGGCCTCGACAGCGAGTTCGAGCAGATTGCCCTTACCGGTCTTGACACACTCGGTGATGGCAGCGAGGTCGGCCTTAACCTTAGCCTCGTCACGGTTAGCACGCAACTTCTCGAGACCTTCAACCTGCTCCTTGCGGACCTCGGTGTTGTCGATCTCCAGAATGTCGATGGGAGCCTCTTTCTCGAGGGCATACTTGTTGATGCCGACGATGGTCTGGCGGCCACTATCGATGCGGGCCTGGGTGCGGGCAGCAGCCTCCTCGATACGCATCTTGGGCACGCCGGTCTCGATAGCCTTAGCCATACCGCCCAGTTTCTCAATCTCCTCGATGTGAGCCCATGCCTTCTGCACGAGTTCGTTGGTCAGAGCCTCTACGTAGTAGGAACCAGCCCAAGGATCGATAACCTTGGTGATGTAGGTTTCCTGCTGGATGTAGATCTGGGTGTTACGGGCGATACGGGCCGAGAAGTCGGTAGGCAGTGCGATGGCCTCGTCGAGGGCGTTGGTGTGCAGCGACTGGGTGTGACCCAGAGCGGCAGCCATAGCCTCGATGCAGGTGCGGCCCACGTTGTTGAAGGGATCCTGGGCGGTCAGTGACCAACCAGAGGTCTGGCTGTGGGTACGCAGCGACATCGACTTGGGATTCTCGGCACCAAAGCTCTTCACGATCTTGGCCCACAACAGACGACCTGCACGCATCTTGGCGATCTCGGTGAAGAAGTTCATCGAAATACCCCAGAAGAATGACAGACGGGGAGCAAAGGCGTCAACCGACAGACCAGCATTCACACCAGTGCGGATGTAGTCCATACCATCGGCCAGCGTGTAAGCCAGCTCGATGTCGGCGGTAGCGCCTGCCTCCTGCATGTGGTAACCCGAGATTGAGATCGAGTTGAACTTGGGCATATACTTTGAGGTGTACTCAAAGATGCTGGCGATAATCTGCATCGAGAACTTGGGAGGATAAATGTAGGTGTTGCGCACCATGAACTCTTTTAAGATATCGTTCTGGATGGTTCCCTGCATCTCCTCGAGCTTAGCGCCCTGCTCCAGACCTGAAACGATGTAGAACGCCATGATGGGCAGCACGGCACCGTTCATGGTCATGGACACTGACATCTTGTTCAAGGGGATACCGTCGAACAGGACCTTCATGTCCTCTACCGAGCAGATCGATACACCTGCCTTGCCGACGTCACCGACCACGCGGGGGTTGTCAGCATTGTAGCCACGGTGGGTGGGAAGGTCAAATGCTACTGACAGACCCTTCTGGCCCGAAGCCAGGTTGCGGCGATAGAAGGCGTTGGACTCGGCAGCGGTCGAGAAGCCGGCGTACTGACGGACGGTCCACGGACGGAACGGATACATCAGCGAATAGGGACCACCCAGGAAGGGAGGAATACCGGCAACAAACTCCAGGTGCTCCAGACCCTCGATGTCCTCGTGAGTATAAATGGGCTTAATGTCGATCAGTTCGGCATTCTTCCACACCTCGCCCTTGGGAAGGGGATTGTGCTTTACATTAAAAGCATCGTTTGCAATATCTATATTCTTAAAATTCGGTCTCATAGTCGTCTCGTCATTTTAACAGTTTAGCGTTGAAGGCTTTTAATGTTGCAAGCACGTTGGTGCGCACGTTGATGAAGTGCTCAATACCCAGGGCCTTGAATTCGTCGGTCTCGGGACCAGCCAGTACGAGTTCGGCACGGCCATTGAGTTCCTTTACAGCCTCGGGGATCAGAGCGGCATACTCGTCGTCACTGGAGCAGAGCACGACAACGTCGGCCTTCTTCTCCATAGCGGCGTCCATACCTTCCTTGACGGTCTTGAAACCGTTGTTGTCGATGAGTTCGTAACCAGCGCAGGCAAAGAAGTTGTCGCTGAACTGGGCACGGGCCAGACGCATAGCCAGGTTGCCAATGGTGAGCATAAACACCTTGGGAGTGTTGGCAGCGTGTTCGGTCTGGAGACGGATCTCCTCGAACTGCTCGGCCAGACGCTTGGTGTTCAACTTCACGGCACCCTCATCCTCCTCGACGTTGCAGCCGCAGTGGCAGCAGCAAGCCTCGCGGGCATCAGCCTTGTCGGCAGCCTTCTCGGTGAAGTTGGGGAACTGGTTGGTACCCAGCAACTGCTCACGGCGCTTGGCCACCTTGTCAAAGCGTGCATTGGCACTGGCGTTGACGGCGTTGATGATGTCACCGCTCTCGAGAGCAGCCTTGAAACCGCCCTTGTCCTCGACCTCGAGGAAGAGCTTCCAGCCCTGCTCGGCCAGATTCTTGGTCAGCATCTCCACATAGTAGGAACCGCCAGCGGGGTCAACGACCTTGTCGAGGTGGCTCTCTTCCTTGAGCAGGATCTGCTGGTTGCGGGCGATGCGCTCGCTGAAGTCGTCGCTCTTCTTGTAAGGAGCGTCAAACGGGGTGACAACCAGTGAGTCAACACCTGCCAGGACGGCACTCATGGCCTCGGTCTGGCTGCGCAACAGGTTCACGTAGCTGTCATAGATAGTCTGGTTGAAACGGGTGGTCTCGGCATTGACGTTCATCATGCACGAGTAATCGTTCTCGGGCTTGAACTCCTTGACGATCATGGCCCACAGTTCGCGAGCGGCGCGGAACTTGGCAATCTCCATGAAGTAAACCGTCGAAACGCCCATGTTGAACTTGATGCGGTTAGCCACCTCGTCGGCGGTGAAACCGGCCTCGGTCATCATGGCCATCCACTCGGCACCCCAAGCCAGGGCATAACCCAACTCCTGGTAGATGTAGGCACCGGCGTTGTTCAATGCCAGCGAGTCAACGCTGAGCACGCGCAGGTGAGCGACGGGCTTAACGGTGTTCATCAGGTCGGTAGCCATCTTGACGATATCGCCAGGGAAGGGCTCGCCGTGCTTGAACATGCGCTTGAACGGATTGAAGGCGATTGAGCCAACAAAGGTGTCCTCGCAGCCAGCCTCCTTGCACAGGGCTACCAACTGCTCGGCATAACCCAGGGCGCACTTGGGGCAGCACTGGATGTTGATTTCACAAGCAGGGAGGACGATGCCAGCCAGCAGGGCCTTGAGATCAACGTCACCACCATGGAAACGGAAGCCAATCGAGTTGATACCCTTGTCAAGAACCTCGAGAGCCTTGGCGTTGGCAGCCTTTACATCCTCGCTGTTAACGTCGATGTCCTGGCGAACCTTCCAGTCGTTGTTGTAGCGAGTACCGCGGACATAGGGGAACTCACCAGGGAGTGATTTGGTCTGCTTGAGGTCGGCAATGTCAACGCTGCGATACAGCGGCTGAGCATTGAAGCCCTCGTTTGTCCGCCAAACCATTTTCTTCTCAAAGTCGGCCCCTTTCAGGTCAACTTCGGCCTTGGCACGCCACTCCTCGGGAGTGACAGGCGCGAATTGGTCGAACAATTTCTTTTTTGTTTCTGCCATAAAAATAGTAAATTATATAGTAACCTTTAAAATAATAGTCACTGTTGATCAATGCAACGCTGGACAATCCCAGCATTCAAGCGGCAAAGGTACGAATAATTGCCGAATAAAAATCTAATTTTCACATTAAACATTATTAAAAAGAAGGAACAGCTGTCCTAGGGGCTGGATAATCGGCGGCAAATTTGCGCGCATGAGACAAAAAAAGTACTTTTGCATAACAAATTATGCTGCTATCATTACTACTGGCCATATTGATCTTAACCCTATATGGATCACGCCTAGCAACTGGCGGGTTCCATGCCGACTATCTGGATAGAGGGAAAACCGACTCAATCAAGGGGATCTTTATCCTGTTGATCGTATTGGCTCATTCCATGCAGTATGTAAAAGGTTGCTGCTATTCGCCTGTGAGATTCGGCGACACGGCTTTCAAGTGGTTCCTTCATGAACTGTCACAGCTGGTTGTAGTGATGTTTCTTTTTTATTCGGGGTATGGCGTTGGCGAGTCTTTCAAGAAGAAAGGGGCCGCCTATGTGAAAAAGATACCCCGGCACCGCATCCTGGCGACACTCGTCAACTTTGACATCGCCGTCGGTGTCTTTATCATCATCAATCTGTTACTAGGTGTGCCCATCACCCTGCGGCAAAGCCTGCTGTCGTTCACCGGGTGGGAAGATGTGGGCAACAGCAATTGGTATATCTTTGTCATACTGGTGTGCTACACATTGACCTATATGGTACTATCCGTCGCCAGGACCAAGCTTGCGAGAGTAACGCTCCTGTTCGCCTCGTGCCTGCCGGTCATGCTGGTGTTGTACTATACTCGCGGCAGCTGGTGGTATGACACGATGCTGTGTTACCCTGCGGGCTTCGCCTTCTCCATGTACAGGCGGCAGGCCGAGTCCCTGTTCAAGAAACGCTACTGGATAGCCCTGTGCGCATGCGTTGTCGCGTTCTTTGTCCTGCGCGCCATTCAGCCCGACAACTACCGGCTGGCCTATAACCTGATGAGCATATCCTTTGCCCTGATTGTCGTGCTGACAACCATGAAGCTGGGCATTGACAATCCCCTATTGCGCTGGGCGGGCAGCAACCTGTTCCCGATTTATATCTACATGAGAGTTCCCATGCTGATTATCGAACAGACGCACCCCGAACTGATTGCCGCCCAACCCTTCCTCTTCATTCTCATCAGCCTGACGGTAACCATTGTCATTGCCCGCTGCTACCGATACTGGCAAGTGAAAATGTAATACAGCCACGCCCAGATTCTCCCCCTGGTGAATTCCTAGTGAATTTAAGGGGAAAACACACTTTTTTGTGAAATCGAGTTGTATAGATCACAAGAATAGACTATCTTTGCGTCTCAACAGCTAAAATCTAGAAATCAAAATGGAAACTAACGTGACTACCGCAACCGTTAAATTGTATTCTCTGGGATGGCGCGAGATGCGCACCTATCTGTTCGCATTGCTGTTCATCGCCGGCAACATCGTGCTGCCGCAGCTGTGCCACCTGATCCCGCAGGGAGGCTTGATGCTGCTGCCCATCTACTTCTTCACGCTCATCGCTGCCTACAAGTTCGGCCTGCGCGTGGGACTGTTGACGGCTGTGCTGTCGCCGCTGATCAACTCGGCGTTGTTCGGCATGCCTGCCGCTGCCGCATTGCCCGTCATCACCATCAAGGGCGTGCTGCTGGCCGCTGCTGCCGCATGGATGGCCAGTCGCAGCAAGGGCGCGTCACTCACGGTCCTCGTTGCCGTAGTGCTGGGCTATCAACTCGCGGGTGGCGCCATCGAGTGGGCCATGACAGGAAGCGTCGCCAGCGCCTTGCAGGACTGGAAACTGGGCTGGCCCGGCATGCTGCTGCAAGCCGTGGGCGGCTGGCTGGTCATCAACAGCCTGCTGCGCAAGTAATAAGGGAATTGTATATCCAAATCGATATCTATCAGCCTATTACGCAGCATAGTGAAGCTTTTTACCGGACACGAACAATAAGGGACACAGAACAATTCATCACAGGTCCATCATGAATTGCCGCGGGCAATTGGTGATGAACCTTTTCTTATAAAGACATCATCACAACAATCAGGATTGCTGCCGGGAACAGTGACAACATGGCGCGCCACGTGCTATGGTAATTCTTATAGACTGCAACAGGCAAGAGGCTCAACGAGACCGACAGGGGCGCAAACACTAGCATAGCGATCACTATCACGATATAGTAGAGGAAAACCGGCACTATAGCAATCGACATGCACTTGAAAATGAAAAGGATGGAGAGCATTGCCGCTTTGCAGCCGTAATTCACGGCCCGCGGCACAGCTTCTTTATTGGCCTTCAGGAGCCGTTTGGCAAAACTGAACCCCCGCACTATCAGCGCTATGGCAATCGAGAAAAGCAGGATATCTGCAACAATGTCATATGCATGCTGTGAGATGCTCGTGATGATCACACCTGTCAAGGTGAACAGGGTGAGGCCCACCAGCAAGGTCAGCAACAGATGTAAAACCGTTGACATCCATGTTAAGCCAAAAAACTGGCGGAAGACAACCGTCAACAGGAAGACAACAGCAATGGAATAGGCGACAAAAGCATATCCGGCACACTGTTGAAGCAGAGGACTTAGCGATGCCACACTTCCTCCGAGCCAAATCAGTAAGGTTCCCGGAATCAAGCAGAGCAGGAATTGCGCCAACACATAAGTCAGGAAAATGTATGTCTCGACAAAATTGTATTTGCTCACCCTGTAGAAAGCGATCCAGATACAGATGCCAAGAACAGCGCCAATGAAAAGCCACTCATAGAGCATGTTCCTGGACAGGAACCAGACCAGCCACACGATCGCCGACAAGAAGGCCCTGAGGTTGCTCAGGTCCGTGGCGCCTGTAATTTGTAGAGCATCGGCGGCAGCATCAAGTTTGGCCGCCACAAAGGCTTTGATGCCTTCCCAATCAGTCACCTCGTCCAGCCCCACCACCTCAGCAAAGAAACTGACAGGGGACAGGCCATGAACGCCGGTCAGCCACCCGACAAAAACCAGGAGCACCACTGCTACGGCGACCAGCTTGAATGGCGGGAAATAGAACTGACGATGGCCATTCAGGTAATCGCGTATCATGTAGCCCGGTCGCCAGAAGAGCTCCTTCAACGTGCGGAACATCGGCCTGTTGCCCAGTCCCCAGATGTCAAGCAGGTTAAAAAAGGCCTGTCGCCACGTGTAGCGCTCCCAGGTGCCGATTTGCCCGCATTGCGGGCAGACGCGCCCGGTATAATGATTGCCACAGTTGCAACACCTGCGGCTGGTGTCGTCAACTGTCTTGGGAACGATTTCCCGCTGCTGCTGGCGGTGATCCAGGCGTTTAGCCCATGCCCGCACGCGACGATAGGGCGCACTCTTCCTCCTGTTGACGGGCTTCTTTACGGGCCCCTTGTCAGGCATACTGACCCACACCTTATTACGCAGCAACTTGTTCATACTGCAAAGGTAATACAATTTATCAGGAAAGAGAAATCAGGAATCAGGAATTTAGCGCTTCGAGGTATTGTGATCATGTTGAGGATCAAAGCAAGAGGATGCCAATACCTAAATTCCTAATTCCTAATTCTTATTTCCTTATTTCAGTGACTTAATCCACTCAAAGAGCTCATCCAGGGCATAGTCACCGCTGTGTGGACGGTTCCATGCCAGCAGAAAGTTGACATCCTTACCCGCATTCTGCAGTTTCAGCGCCAGATTGATGGGAACAGGGAAGGAGGTGTCATGGTCACGTGCGCCATGACGGATGTACCAGTGGGGAGCTACATCGGTCATGCCGTCACCTATGAAATTCATTGGATTCAATAGGGCAACGTTTTGAGCTATTTCTTGAGTAACAACGTTACCCGTCTTAGCGGCACTATACTCTGTGAAATTGACGCTGTTACCCTTGCTGTCGCCAAATTCCTCGTTCTCGCCCGAAGCATTTTGCCCGACTACACCTTGCGTATCGAATGCCGGAGCGGTCTTCAACGGCTGAGTAGATACCACATAGTTCAGGTATCGGTCCATGTCGAGGTCGATGATGTACTCCCCTACCCGCTTAGATCCACCTGGACGCATCATCATGGGAGGACGGTTGCCCATCGGTTTCTTATCGCCACCCATTCGTGTCATGCCGCCATTGATGGGAGGCGCGCCGAAACCTGCTTCTTCGCTGAAAACGAAGCCCAAGCTATCAGAGATGTCAGCACCGGCATTCTTAGCAATTTGGGCAGAGCGGATAAGTTCGCCCTTGACATAATCGAGGTAGTTATCGGCAGTGAGCAGAGTGCCGCCTGGAGTATACAGATTCAGGCTTGCCAAATAAGCCGGAAACATGGCCTTAAGTTCGTTGCTCACGGCCAGCACATCGGCATCCCCCTGTTGGCGGCTATCGGTGCCGTTGTAGAGCCACTCGTAGGCCATATCGGCGTGGTCAAGGTCGGTAATCGGGCAGTAGCACACGCTGGCAAACACATCGTCGCGCTCATCGGCAGCGCCCATGGCCTTGAGCATCGGTTCGTAGGCAGGATTGTTACCCGTTGCACCCATCAACGACGACATGGCGCCACCTGCGCTGGTGCCGTCGGTAATGATGCGCTCAGCATTACCAGGCATCAAACCGTCGAAATGGCGCAGATAGCGTATTGCTGCCTTCAGGTCGAGAATGGCAGCGGGCGCTCGGCCCGTGTAGATGGTCTGCCCCTTCTTGATGCCTTTTTTCTTGTCCTTCTTGTCGGCGACTACAGTGGAATTGCGGCCACGCGAGCCAGGGATTACCAGTACATACCCCTCCTTGAGGGCACGCCCGCTGGCATCACCAGCCTGAGGCTGGCCTGCTGCCGAAGCCATATAACCGCCCACATAGGTGCGCAGAAAAATCGGTGTCTGCTGCGTTGCGCCATCTGGCACATAGACGTTCAGGAACTGATAGGCTGAGTCCTCAATGTTAGTCACAAAATAGAGGCGCTCATAGGCCGTATATCGTATAGTGGAGCCATCGTGCATGGTCATCACACGCGCCTCGCCTACATTGGGATCATACTGCAATGTGGGTTGTGGAGCCTTTGGCCTGGCCGAAATGCCCAGAGCCACAGCTACGGCAAGCATCAACAATAATGTCTTTTTCATACGTCTATCTTATTTCTTGGATTGTTCAAATAACCAGTCTCGCACTGGGGTCAACTTGTAAGCATAATCAAACGAGGCCATGTGCTCCATGCCCTTTCCATCCTCGGGCAAGACTGTACCGGCTTCAAACTTGATGAAGTTCACATGACCGCCTTTGTTGATGAGTTGGATGGCCAATTTGTCCTGATCTTCCTGGGGCAATCTGGCACTCCACGAGGCAGAATCTATTTTAGCATGCTGTTCATTAAGTACAGTGGTGAGGTCTCTCATTCCACCCGAGGCCTTCTTGTCACCTCCAGCAACGATGTAGAAGAAACGCTTGTTGCCAAAGTCGTTCATCTTGCTCGTATCCCACTGGCTGCCCACAAACAGCGAAGCGGCAAACACATCAGGATAAGCGATATTGAAATAGAATGAAATCATACCGCCCATCGACTGGCCAGTGGTATAGAGACGATTCTTGTCCACATTGTACTTGTCGGCAATCTCATTGAGCAAACTGATGGTCATATCCACCTCGCCAGAATGGTTCCAGTCGTCATCAACAGCGGTTTCGGAATACTGAGGGACAAGCACAAATGACGGATGGCGGTCCTGATCCTCAGGAGAGGCGAACAACAGGGCGCCGTAACCCTGGGTGAGTGGAGCGGTCACTTCTTTTCCCGCAGTGCTGGCATCGGCGATGAAGAGCACGAGCGGATAATTCTTCTTCTCCCACCCATCAGGGATAAAGAGATTGTATTGCATTGATTTACCCGTCGATTTATCCTTGTAGGTAAACTGCTTGAAAGTGGGCACGACAGCCTCCTTGAGCGCAACAAATGCGGTGTCATCATCCTTGTTGAGCTGCATCGACATGCCATGACGAGGGCCCTTGTCGTGCTTGTCATTCTGCTTGTTGCCACAACTTATGGACAACAGCAAAACCATAGTGAGTAATAAAATCTTTTTCATAATCTCTCATTTATATAATTATTGGTTTATTCTGGAGGAAGGCTTTGGAAATGTCGAGTCGTCCACACCTGGAGCAAAAAGAGGAGACTCAAGATCACACCCACCTTGTACGGGGCTGAGACATCGCCATCGCCAAACATGCCTGAGAGCGGCATTACCAAGATGGGCGAAATGAATTGCCCAAGATACAAAGCGGCCGAGATCAGCGGCATGACAGTAGTAGCAGAGTTCTTGCCGCCCTTGATGCTGGCGATGGTATTCAAGTAAGGCACGCCCACACCGGCAGCAATGCCGATCAATGCCGAGCCAACTACAAGGCTAGTGACATTGCCAAGCAAATAAAACCCATAACCCATCAGGAAACTGACTGGGGCAAAATACTTGATGGGGCGACGAAAAGCCTTCATCAGATGCCCAAAGGCCAAACCCACAAAGAATGCCACGACATCAAGGCCAACCATAATCATGGTGATAGCCTGCGACGATAATGACGTCTGTTCGCTGGCTATGATAGCGAAATTGGTCGGGAAGATGAAGAAAATCATCATTAGCAACAACATGCCGATGACCGACGGATGGAACTTGAGCAAGTGTCGAGGCTCAAAGGCATTGCCCTGTTTGTCATGGGATGACAACTGTTCGTTGGGGAGCCACACGATTACCATCACCAATGCAATCAACCCAAGGACATAGACAAGGAAAGCATAATTCCACTCGACGGTTGCCAGCAAGCCAGCCAATAAGGTTGCCACAACGCCTCCCATCTGGTTCATCGCCGCAGATAGTCCCATCAGTCGAGCCAGTTCGCGTGGCGGGAAATAATAGGCCAGCAGACCCGTGGAGAGCGGCATGATCAAGCCAACACTCACCCCCAACAATGCACGCATGGCCAGCAGCACGTGTATCTCACGAACAAAATAGCAACCAGCCCCAGCAACGACATAGAGCACGAGTCCAAGTGTGGCGATAGAACGTGTGCGCAGTCTCTTACTGATACTACGGAAGAACAGGCTGGTGACAATAATCAGCAGAGCAGGAATGCTTACAATGAGTTGCACAAGCAGATCGGGGGCTGTGCAAAAGTGCTGCTTAATGATGCCCAGCGCAGGAGCGATAGCGGCACCTGCCATGACCGTGAGCAACGACATGGAGAGGATAGTAGCGGTCACCTGACGGGTAACTTCAATTTTTCTTGTCATAAAAATCAATTGGAGTTGTTCCAGAGGGTGACAGCCCTCGCAGCTCTACCAAGCTGTTTCTAGATGGTTACTAAATCGGGTGCAAAATTACAAAAAATCCTGCAATGGTCGATTGACCATGCAGGATTTTGTCATCTGGAATCGAAACGGAAGGGTCAGAACATCTTGTCGGGATAGACGCCCGCAGCATGAAGCTCAGCGAACTTATCCACAACGCCCTGGCGGTCGGCAGCATAGGTCACGCCAAACCACTTGCTCTCGGTGGTGAGCACCTTGACCTGGGCGGTGCCGTTGTTAACCATATCGTTAACAACCGTGGGAATGAAAAATTCAGCCTTGGGCTTGTCAATGTTCTCCTTGAGGAAGTCAATGAAGCAGCGCTCGCTATGCTCAAAGTAGTCAGGCGTGAAGCCCCAGAAGTTCATCGACACAGGGGTCTCAAACGCCAGGTGCTGCACTTGGTCGTTCTCGTCGGTAAAGGCGATATTGTGGTCGGCATCATAGCCGATGCTCGTGCGCTCGACCACACCGGTGAGCAGCCCGTCACGGGTCTCGCAGACACCGCGTGCCACAGTGCCGCTCTCGCTCATGGTGTTGCCCACCTTGAAGCCCACCATGCTGTAGTGGCCCTTACTGCCCTCAGGCAGTGACGACAACTCGGCAGCCATCACTTCAAAGCTGTTGCGGCCATAGTAATCATCGGCATTGATGATGGCAAAGGGTTCATTGATGACATTCTTGCCCATCAACAGGGCATGATTGGTGCCCCAGGGTTTCACACGCTCAGCAGGGCAGGTAAAGCCCTCGGGCAGGTCATTCAGTCCCTGGAAGACCAACTCAACGGGAATATGGCCCTCGTATTTTGATAGAATTTTCTCACGGAAGTCGGCCTCAAAGTCCTTGCGGATGACAAAGACCACTTTGCCAAATCCACTGTGGATGGCATCATAAATAGAATAGTCCATGATGGTCTCGCCATGAGGGCCAAGACCATCAAGCTGCTTGAGACCGCCATAACGGCTGCCCATGCCAGCAGCAAGCACAAAGAGTGTTGGTTTCATTATTGTTTTAGTTTTTAGTTTTAAGTTGTAAGTTGTAAGTTGTAAGTTGTAAGTTTTAAGTTGTAAGTTTTAAGTGCGATTACTGGCGCCGGTTATCTTACCTTGAAGTCAAAGAGGATGATGCGACGGTATTCCTCGTCGGGGCGCAGCACCTGATTTGAGAAATTGTCGTGATTGGGTGCATCGGGCATGCCCTGGCACTCAATGGCCACACCATCATAGTCGTGATAATTCTTGCCGCTCTTGCTCACGGGGCATCCCTCCAGCCAGTTACCGGTATAGACCTGGGCAGCGGGCTGGTCGGTGCTGATTTCCACTACCCTACCCGATTTTTCGTCACACAAGACTGCTGCCAGATGTACATCCTCATCTTCATAGCCGTCAATCACCCAGCAGTTGTCGTAACCCTTGCCGTAGTTCAATGCAGTAAAATCCAGCTTTATGTCACGACCAATAACCTTAGGTGTAGTAAAGTCCATTGGTGTCCCTTTGACCGGAGCGATAACACCTGTGGGGATAAGGTCGGCATCGGTTTCCAGATAATGAGAACAGTTGAGCTGCAATACCTGGTTGAGTGCTGTGCCCTCCTTTTCTTCGCCAGCCATATTAAAATATGTATGGTTGGTCAAGTTGAGTACTGTTGGGGCATCGGTCACAGCGCCAAGCGCAATCTTGAGCACATTGTCGTCACTCCATGTATAGGCCACGCGGGCAGTGAGGTTGCCAGGATAATTCTCGTCTCCATTGGGACTCTCCAGCGAGAATACGACAGTATCACTGCCATCCATCTCACAGTCCCAAATCTTATTCTGGAAGCCAACATTACCGCCATGCAAGTGGTGCTTGCCCTGATGATTGCAATTGAGCTGATAGGACTTGCCGTCAAGCTCAAAGTGCCCCTTGCAGATGCGGTTGGCAAAACGTCCAGGTACCTTGCCGGCACAGGGACCGTCAAAGAAGTAGTCGTTCAAGTCCTTGTAACCCAGCACCACGTCGGCCAGATTGCCATCACGGTCGGGCACCTTGATTTCAAGGATGCCGGCACCCAGCGACGAAAGTTTCACACTAGCGCCACTGGCATTGATGAGTTCGTAGGTCGTGATTTCGCCACGCTCGGTGTCGTGGGTGTCGATTCTGATGCTCTTCATATTAATCTTCCACTTTGTGAGCGCCATCGCTGATGATGACATTGATCACCTCGGGCTCATGTCCGTATTTAGCGTTGAATTTCTCTTTGGCCGTGGCGATGAAATTGTCATACCGGTCATCCTTGACCAGGTTGATGGTACAGCCACCAAATCCACCGCCCATGATGCGTGAACCTGTCACGCCACACTCGCGGGCAACATCGTTGAGGTAGTCCAGCTCCTCACAGCTTACCTCATAGTCACGCGAGAGGCCGTCATGGGTCTCAAACATGCAACGTCCAACGGTCTCATAGTCGCCGCGTTCCAGGGCGTCGCACACGTCGAGCACACGCTGCTTCTCGCCGATGACAAATCGGGCACGGCGGTAATCCTCGTCGCTGATCTTGTCACGGACGTCGGCCAACATAGTGTAAGTAGCATCACGCAGGGTTTCAACGCCCAATGTGGCAGCCACGCGCTCACAAGACTCACGACGCTTGTTGTAGGGCGAATCGACCAGTTCATGCTTTACCTTGCTGTTGAGCAACACCAGTTTGTAGCCCTCGGGATGGAAGGGGAAATACTCATGCTCGAGCGAGCGGCAGTCAAGGCGCATCAAGCAATCCTTCTTGCCAAAGACGCTGGCAAACTGGTCCATGATACCGCAGTTCACGCCGCAATAATTATGCTCAGTGCTTTGACCGATTTTTGCCAATTCAAACTTGTCGATCTTGTTATCGTTGAAAAGGTCGTTGAGCGCAAAGGCGAAGCATGACTCCAGTGCCGCCGATGACGACAGGCCGGCACCCAGAGGCACATTACCGGCAAACACAGTGTCAAAACCCTTGACCGTGCCGCCACGCTTGATGGTCTCGCGGCAAACGCCAAAGATGTAACGAGCCCACTGATCTTGAGGAGCATCTTCCTCATTCAATCCAAACTCGCAATAGGCGTCCATATCCATGCTATAGACACGCACCTTGTCGGTTCCGTTAATGTTGATTGCTGCCATGATATACTTGTCGATGGCTCCGGGGAACACAAATCCGCCATTGTAGTCGGTGTGTTCACCAATCAGGTTGATACGGCCACCCGATGCGTAAACCACGCAATCGGTGCCGAAACGATTCTTAAATTGCTCTTGGATTTTCTCTTTCATTGTAATGATATAATTGAGTTAGGAATAAATTCTATTGATAGAACAAAGTTCAGCTCAGGGATGCTAAGATGCGTTGCCCGTTTGCCACCCGGCAACACCTGTCTCCCTCACGCAGATTATGGATAACTGCCTCAAAAACTATTTGATAAAGTAATTGCTCTTGTCATTGACAATCCGCTCCAAGTTCTCGAGATTGATGTGGCCGAAAATCAGAAGCATCACATCTGAAGCCTGACTGGCATTGACCAGAACGATCTCACTGACATACTGGCCGTCGCGACGCACAAGCGCGGTACGGGTTTCGTAGCCCGTCTGGTTAGTCACGATTTCCTCGTAAGAACGGCTTTTGGTCAGATCCATGATACGTTTTCTGAACTTATCTCGAACATTCGGGTTGCACTTGCTCAAGTCAAGCACCTGCACCGATGAAATGCCCAAGCTGGCTTCGGACAAAGTTGGCGATACCATGCGACCGAGGCCCAGCAGTCCACTCCCCACGTTGACATATTGTGCATGCCTTGCATCCCGCATGTCGTTAATGATATCATCAGCATTGTGATGCAACATTCCGCATGACACCACCAATACGGTCATCAATAAAAATAGTATCTTTTTCATACCTTAATTAATTATTGGTTTCAGGTGACAAATATAATAACAATTGTCCGTTCGGCATTTTTGTTAATTCTTAAAAATGGCAAAATCGTAAAAAACTCCATTATAAAGAATTATTTTTTCCATAAAAAACGGGTAGATTTGAGAATAATTGTCTTAATTTTGCAGTTCAAATATTGAAATCCAATTATCAACAATTCATTTATATATCTATTGAACAATATGGCTAAAATCAATGATTTCAATTTTGCCGGCAAGAAGGCAATTGTGCGCGTTGACTTTAACGTGCCCCTGAACGAGAAAGGTGAAATTACCGACGACACGCGCATTCGCGGTGCAGTCCCCACATTGAAAAAAATCCTTGCTGATGGAGGAGCCCTCATCATCATGTCACACATGGGCAAACCCAAAGGCAAAATCAATCATAAATTGTCGTTAAGCCAGATTACCAGTGCCGTAGCTGCCGCATTGGAATGCCCTGTTAAATTTGCACAGGACAGTGCCGATGCCAAGAGCCAAGCCGATGCGCTCATGCCCGGTGAAGTGCTCTTGCTGGAGAACCTGCGTTTCCACCCCGAGGAGGAAGGCAAGCCCGTAGGCATCGAGAAGGATGATCCCAACTATGATGCTGCCAAGAAGGAGATGAAGACCCGCCAGACCGAGTTTGCCAAGACGCTGGCCAGCTATGCCGACGTGTATGTGAACGACGCCTTCGGCACGGCTCACCGTCGCCACGCATCGACCGCTGTAATCGCCGACTTCTTTGACGACGATCACAAGATGCTGGGTTACCTGATGGAGAAGGAAGTAACCGCTATTGACAACGTGATGAAGAACGCTCAGCACCCCTTCACCGCCATCATCGGTGGCAGCAAGGTATCATCCAAGCTGTCTGTCATCAAGAACCTGCTTGATAAGGTGGACAACCTCATTATCGGCGGTGGCATGGGCTTCACCTTTATCAAGGCCCAGGGTGGCCACATCGGCGAGTCACTGCACGAGGACGACCTCATTCCTGAGGCTCTGAACGTCATGGCTGCAGCCAAGGAGAAAGGCGTGAACCTGAGCCTGTCGGTACAGACCGTTGCTGCTGACAAATTTGATAACGATGCCAACCGCAAGCCCGTGGACATCTTCAACATCCCCGATGGATGGGAAGGCATGGATGCTGGTGAGGAATCACTCAAGAACTGGAAGGAAATCATCATGAACTCCAAGACGATTCTGTGGAACGGTCCTGTGGGCGTATTTGAGTTTGAAAACTTTGCCCACGGCACTGGAGAGATTGCCAAGTATGTGGCCGAGGCTACCAAGAACGGTGCCTACTCTCTCGTGGGCGGTGGCGACTCGGTTGCTGCTGTCAACAAGTTTGGCCTGGCCGACGAGGTATCCTACGTCTCGACCGGTGGCGGCGCTATGCTCGAAGCCATCGAGGGCAAGACCCTGCCTGGCGTAGCAGCCATCCTGGGCGAGTAAGCCTTGACACGCGCCTGCGGCTTTGCCTCACGCTAAGCCGCCAAGGCGCTAAGTTTCTATTAGACAAGTTCTGCATTTACCATTTCGGTAAAATACGGGACTTGTCCTTTTTTTGCAAAATCACTGTTTAATTCAAGAATATTATATATATTTGCAGCACATAAACACTGATTTTTAATTACCGAATAAAGCATATCAATTATGAGAAATCTAATTACTATTTTTATGTTTTTGTTCTCACTCAGCTTGCATGCGCAAGTAGAGCTTCGTTATAATGGAGACAAAAGACCTTCTCGTAATTTCAAGACTGATATGATTCATGCTGATTTATTGCCAAATTTCAGCGCTGACAAGCTTAACGAAGCGAACACCATATTTGAGGAGGACAGAATACGTTACTACATCATTAATGATGATGAGGTGGGTGTTACTCATAAAGATCCTAATGATGAAATTAATTACACACAAGATACTATCATTATTCCCGAACACGTGTTACACGATGGTCATAATTATATTGTCAGTGCAATTGGCAACTATGCATTTACACTTTGTCAGAATCTTAAGAAGGTAGTGATACCAAACACTGTCACATCCATTGGCTATTACGCTTTTTATAAATGCAGTTCGTTAACCAGCATCTGTCTACCTGAATCCTTAGATATTATTGATTATGGAGTTTTCGATGAATGCACATCATTAAAAGATGTAACAATCCCTTCATCGATAAAAACTATTGGTGTTTATGCATTTGATGAATGTACCGAGTTGTCCACAGTATATGCTTCTGATTTAAATTCTTGGTGCCAAATTGATTTTTGCTCCATCACATCCAATCCTCTTATTTATGCCCAACATCTTGTTATTGATGGTGAAGAAATTACCGATTTAGTTATTCCCAACTCAGTGACAGACATCAAGCCATTCAGTTTCACGGGTTACTCTGGACTTAAAAGTGTTACTTTTCCCAATTCGGTAAATAGTATTGGACGAGAAGCATTTTCTTACTGCTTCAATCTTACAGACATTGATTTTGGTGATGGTATCACAACGATAGACTATCGGTCGTTCTTTGATTGTGAGAATCTGACAAATATGACGTTACCGACAAGTCTCACGTACTTATCACATGGTGCATTCAGTTTCTGCAATGGACTCACTAGCATAGATATCCCTGATGCTGTTATCTCAATGGGGAATTATGTTTTCTATGGATGCGAAAATTTGAAGTATGCATCATTTGGATCGTCATTAGAATCCGTTCCAGTACAGACTTTTGCAGAATGTAAAAGCATTCATTCTGTTAGATTAAATGAATCTCTTACATCTATTGACGATGAGGCTTTCCATAATTGCCGTTGTCTTATCGATCTGGACCTGCCTGATAATGTAAAGAGTATAGGTAATTCTGCTTTTAAAGGTTGCCACGGTTTTACTGAAATCATGATTGGAGACGGAGTTGAGTCAATCGGCAATAGAGCGTTTGAAAGTTGCATTAATTTGAAAAATGTTACCATACCTAACGTCTCTTCGTTAGGTGATTTTGTATTCAATGCATGCTGCGATCTAAAAAGTGTCACTTTAGGCGATAACTTGTCAAGTATGGGTAAGTATGCATTTATGAATTGTACATCTCTCACCAATGTTGATCTGGGCAATGGTATAAAAAACATCAGTGACAGTGCTTTCATGGATTGCTCGGGCCTAGAGAGAATGCTAATCCCTAATTCAGTCATCGAAATCGGCAAAGGCGCTTTCCAGAATTGTCTTTTGCTGGAGGAACTCAATCTGGGTAATATGGTGCAAAAGATAAGAGGACACGCTTTTTATCATTGTTTAGGCCTCACTAATGTGTTAATCCCCAATTCGGTGGAAACTATTGGCGACTACACATTTGCCGACTGCAAAGCTTTGGAGCACGTGTCATTTGGAAATTCTTTGAAGACAATCGGCCAATATGCATTCACCAATGATACTGAATTGACGAGTATTACACTACCTAATACGGTGACAAGTATTGGCATTCACTCATTCTCATATTGTAATAAATTAAACTCGGTAAGTCTTGGCAAATCATTGACAACTATTGGAGCGAATTCATTCTTCATGGACGACTGTTTGACTTCGATAACTTGCAAATCGGTAACACCTCCATCATTACCAGCAATCACTCCTCATCTGCAACATAATACTACACTTTATGTGCCTATAAAATCGTTGGAACTCTACAAGAGTACTTTTCCTTGGAAATGGTTTGATCATATCATCGGTCAGATTGATGCTGATGTGAACGGTGACAATGAAATCAACATTGCCGACGTGAACGCTGTCATTGATACCATTCTCGGCGATGATAGTAACACCGAATTGCAAGATGTGAATGGCGACGGGGAAATCAACATTGCCGACATAAACGCCATCATAGCTGCTATCCTGGGCGAGTAAGCCTTGATACGCGCCTGCGGCATGGCTTCACGCTAAGCCGCTGTGGCGCTAAGAAACATTTATCCGACAACTTGGACAATCCTTTTTAAAAAAGTAGTCCAGGTTGTCGGAATTTTATTCCATTAGTTGATGTATCATTTATAAAAAAGCACTACCTTTGTTGCACTGAAACCAATTAACAATCAGTTTTCCTAAAATACTTCAAGAAACAATGGAACCTTTGTTTGAGAAACTCAAGAGCAACGCGATTGCCAACAGGCAGCGCATCATCCTTCCTGAAAGTACTGAACCCCGCACGCTGACGGCAGCTGACCGCATCATCGCCGATGGTATTGCCGACATCGTCCTCATTGGTGACAAGGCAGAGATCCTTGCCAAGGCCACTGAGCTGGGTCTGAACAACATCGACAAGGCAACGGTGATTAACCCCAACGATGCCGAAGCTGTCGAGAAGTACGCACAACTGTTCTACGAACTGCGCAAGTCTAAGGGTGTGACCATCGAGGATGCCCGCAAAAAGGTGCTCGACCCGCTCTATCTGGGTTGCCTGATTATCAAGAACGGTGATGCCGACGGTCAGGTGGCCGGTGCAATGAACACCACGGGCAACGTGCTGCGCGCCGCCTTCCAGGTATTAAAGACCGCTCCTGGCATCAGTACGGTGAGTGGCGCTTTCCTGATGCTGTTGCCAGAAGGTTCCCCCTACGGCCACAATGGCGTGATGGTATTTGCCGACTGTGCCGTTGTACCCGATCCCGATGCCGAACAACTGGCTCAAATCGCCGTGAGTGCCGACCGCACCGCACGTGCCCTGGCCGAAATCGACGATCCCAAGATTGCCATGCTGAGCTTCTCGACCAAGGGCAGCGCCAAGCATGAGCGCGTTGATAAGGTAGTCGAGGCTACCCGCCTTGCACTCGAAATGAATCCCAACCTGAAGATTGACGGCGAATTGCAGGCTGATGCCGCCATCGTTCCCAGCGTGGGCGCCAGCAAGGCTCCCGGCAGCACAATTGCCGGTCATGCCAACGTGCTTGTCTTCCCCGACCTGGGTGTGGGCAACATTGCATACAAGCTGGTTCAGCGCATCGCTGGTGCCAAGGCCGTAGGTCCCGTGCTGCAAGGTCTTGCCGCTCCTGTCAACGACCTGTCACGCGGCTGCAACGAGGACGACATCTACCGCACCGTGATCCTGACCTGCAACCAGGCCATCAACAAGTGAGATAAAAGATTAAAGAAAAAAGAGTTTTAGGCGCTAGTAATCAAACAACAACTTAAAACTTAAAACTAACAACTTAAAACTAACAACTATACAATAATGAATATCTTAGTTTTGAATTGTGGCAGCAGTTCTGCCAAGTATAAACTCATCGAGATCAAGGAGAACAAGACCCTGGCTGAGGGTGGTGTGGAAAAAATCGGTCTGCCCGACGGTTTCATCAAGCTGAAATTTGATGATGGCAGCAAGAAGAACATAGATTTGGGTCTCACTGACCACAAGGGCGCCATCAAAGCCATCCTCGACGCTCTTGTACATCCCGAATATGGCTGCATCAAGGATCTGAAGGAAATCGACGCCGTGGGTCACCGCGTGGTGCATGGCGGCGAGAAGTTCTCGCGCAGCGTCCTCATTACCGACGAGGTGAAGGACATGATTCGCGAGTGCTACGGCATTGCCCCGTTGCACAATCCTGTGAACATGGCAGGTATCGAGGCTATCGAAGCCGTGTTGCCCGGTGTACCCCAGGTGGGCGTATTTGACACCGCTTTCCACCAGACGATGCCCAAGTCGGCCTTCATGTATCCCCTGCCCATGGAGTATTACACCAAGGACCACGTGCGCCGCTACGGCTTCCACGGCACGAGCCACCGCTTCGTGACTCAGCGCGTGTGCGAGATGCTGGGAACCACGCCTGAGGGCAAGCGCATCATCTGCTGCCACATCGGCAATGGCGCCAGCATCAGTGCTGTCAAGGACGGCAAGAGCATCGACACCACGATGGGCCTCACTCCCACCGAGGGCCTGATGATGGGAACCCGTTCGGGTGACGTTGACCCGGGTGCTCTGCTCTTCCTCATGGAGAAGTACAACCTGAGCCCGAAGGATATGCTCAACATCATCAACAAGAAGAGCGGTGTGCTGGGTATCACCGGCCTGAGCAGCGACATGCGTGACGTGGTTGACGCTGCCGAGAAGGACAATAACGAGCGCGCCAAGCTGGCCCTCGACATGTATGAGCTGCGCATCTTGAAGTATATCGGTGCCTATGCAGCCGAGCTGGGTGGCGTGGACATCATCGCATTCACGGGCGGTGTCGGCGAGAACCAGTACCAGACCCGCAAACGCGTGTGCCGCCAGCTGGAATACCTGGGCGTGAAGATTGACGAGGAGTTGAACGACACCCTGTGGCGCGGCAAGGAAGGCGAGATCAGCCTGCCCGACAGCAAAGTCAAGGTCGTGGTCGTGCTCACCGACGAGGAATACATGATCGCCCGCGATACCGAGGCCATCGTCGAGGGCCGCGAGCCTTGATCAGGCTTTAGGTTTTAGGTCTAAGACGGTAAGATTTTTTGTTTATAGAGACGCAAAATTTTGCGTCTCTACTTTTTTTATGTAATTTTGCGCGTTAAAACAACGAAATAGACTATGTTAAAGGACAAGATAGAAGCGCTCAAGGCGCAAATAGCTGACCTCAAGGCCGAAAACGAGGAGGCACTTGAGGCATTGCGTATCAAGTATCTGAGCAAGAAAGGTGAGGTGACAGTATTGTTCAACGAGTTCCGCAACGTGGCTCCCGAGGAGAAACGCGAGCTGGGCCAGCGACTCAACGAGCTCAAGACCCTGGCTACCGAGAAGATCAATGCCCTGCGCGAGGCCACCAAGCAGCAAGCCAAGGAACAGAACAAGATCGACATCACCCGCCCGGCATTCCCAGCCGAATTGGGTACGCGTCACCCCATCTCGGTGGTGCGCAAGCAGATTATCGACATCTTCTCCCGCCTGGGATTCACCATCGCCGACGGCCCCGAAGTGGAGGATGACTGGCACGTGTTCAGTGCGCTGAACTTTGCAGCCGACCACCCTGCCCGTGACATGCAGGACACGTTCTTCATCGAGAAGAACGAGCAGGATGTGACCCGCAATATCGTGCTCAGGAGCCACACCAGTTCGGTACAGGTGCGCACGATGGAGCGCCAGCAGCCGCCCATCCGCATCATCTGCCCCGGTCGCGTTTACCGCAACGAGGCCATTACCGCCCGTGCCCACTGCTTCTTCCACCAGATCGAAGGCCTCTATATTGACAAGAATGTGACCTTTGCCGACCTGAAGCAAGTCTTACTGCACTTTGCCAAGGAGCTGTTCGGCACAGAGACCGAAATCCGTCTGCGTCCCAGCTACTTCCCGTTCACCGAGCCCAGTGCCGAGATGGACGTTACCTGCATGCTGTGTGGCGGCAAGGGCTGCGGTTTCTGCAAGCACACTGGTTGGGTCGAAATCCTGGGTTGCGGCATGGTGGATCCCGCCGTGCTTGAAGCCAGCGGCATCGACAGCACCGTCTATAGCGGCTATGCATTCGGCCTGGGTGTAGAACGCATTACCAACTTGAAATATATGGTGAAAGACCTGCGTATGTTCAGCGAGAACGATGTACGCTTCCTTGACGAGTTCAAGAGCGCACACTAATGTTTTTATAATCACGAAATCACAAATGAGGAATTAGGCATTTATTGCATGTCCTGATTCCTCATTTTTCATCAAGACGGATATGACAATCAAAGAGCGATACCAGGGTATTCTTGACTATTTCCAGCAGGAACAGCCTAATCCCGAGACAGAGTTGAGGCATCACAGCCCGTTTGAGTTGCTGGTGGCTGTCATGCTGAGTGCCCAATGCACCGACAAGCGTATCAATATGGTTACACCCGCATTGTTCGAGGCCTACCCCACTCCCCAAGCCATGGCCGCAGCCAGCGTCGAGGAAATTCTGGAATATGTCAAGAGCGTTTCATATCCCAACAGCAAGGCTGCACACCTGCAGGCTATGGCAAGGATGCTGGTAGATGAGTTTGACGGCCAAGTTCCCGACAACATGAAGGAGCTGACGTCACTGCCCGGTGTTGGCCGCAAGACAGCCAATGTGGTGATGGGTGCCGCATTCGACAAAGCGACTATCCCCGTTGACACTCATGTCTATCGAGTGTCGCACCGTTTGGGCCTGTCCCAAGGCAAGACCCCCAACGACGTGGAGCGCGACCTCATGCGCCACATACCCGAAGAGATGCGTTTCAAGGCCCATCACTGGATATTGCTGCATGGCCGATATGTGTGCAAGGCGCTGCGTCCCGATTGTCTGAACTGCGGCATCCAGCGTTACTGTAAGCATTACAGTAAATAAATTGTCCCGAATCAACCACAAAGTGTTCTATATTTCGCAAAACGCGATTTTTCGGCCATGATTGTTTAAACCATGGCCAATTCTAAGTGTCAAAGATGCGTTTTGTTCCTTAAGAACAACACAACCCAGATAACAACTGAAACGTTTTATTAATTAAACAAGATCATGAAAAAGTTTTTTGTTTTGATTGCTGCTGCAATCGTGTGCATGAGCGCCAGCGCTCAAGTTCAATTTGGTGCAAAGGTCGGTTTTGACATGACTCATTTTTGGGGCGAAGATGCGCCTAGTGGCTGGCAGCCCAACTACCAAGTAGGCTTGATGATGGAATACAAGTTCAATCCCAAGTTTGCCATCGCCCCCGAGGTAGTTTTTGCAGCCCAAGGTGGTAAGGAAACCGACAATATTGATGTTGAAGAAGTCCCCGGCATGGTTGAGGCCAAAGGCACATTCCATACCAACTACATCAACGTGCCCTTGATGCTTAAGTTCTATGCTACGCCCGCATTCAGCATTGACTTTGGTCCGCAAGTGGGTTTCAACGTGTATAGCAAAATGACAGCTTCGGGCAAAGCCGGCAATATCGAGGCAAAAGAGACTGTTGATCTCAAGGACATGACCAATACTGTTGACTTTGGACTGGGATTGGGTGCCACCTATAACTTGACAAACAACGCGTTTGTACAGGCCCGCTATAATCTAGGCTTGACCAAGGTCTTTGAGGATAGCCAAGTGAAGAACGGCAATCTCCAGATCGCCTTTGGTATGAAGTTCTGATAGCCTTATACATTACTATCAAAGTGGCTGTTTCACTCATTGAGGAACAGCCACTTATTGTTAAAAACGATAAGTTCTAAATTTATATATAAAAATATAAAAATATCTTAAAATATTTGTACAATTCAAAAAAACAATTGTACTTTTGTACGTGTGTTTTTCATGGTATTAGATTTAAGGTTTGTGGAGGCTGTCGTGAGACATCTTCCACTTTTTATTTTTTACGCCTGATTGGCGCCGTCTTGCAATTATAGCTGCAAGATACTTTGCCACGCACCATGTTATTCAACTTACTGCGGATCAACTGTTTGCGGATTGGCGAAATGCGGTCGACAAACAGTGTTTTTTCCAGATGGTCACATTCATGCTGTATTACACGCGCCAGATATCCTTCTATATCTCTTTCGTGTTCCTGAAATTGCTCGTCCTGCCAAGTGAGGTGAATCTTCTCGATGCGCTGTACGTTCTCGTGAATTCCCGGCACACTGAGGCAACCCTCCTCACGCGAGATAGATGATGCGCTCTCATCGACAACAATCTTGGGATTGATAAGCACCATGCGAACGTCTTTGAGTTCGGGGAAATCCTCGGCGAGGACATCGACATCAATATACACAATGCGTGCATTCACACCCACCTGAGGTGCAGCAATACCAATTCCCTGGGTGTGATACATCGTCTCCTTCATGTTCTCGATAAGTTCCTTCAGATTCGGATAATCGGGCGTGACCGTAGCATTGTCGGCACGCAGAACAGGATGACCGTATATGTAAATGGGTAGTATCATAATTTATGTGTTAGGTTGATTGAATATACTTTGCAAATAATCATTGAGGATTATCGTTGCGGCAATGGCATCGACACGTGACTTGTCTCGACGATCGCTTTTCTTCATGCCGCCATCGATCATCGCACGATGGGCTATGGTGCTGGTGAAACGCTCGTCATACATCACGACGGGGATGAGTGGCAGTTCCTTGCGCAAGCGGTTGACAAAGGGCGTAATATACTTCATGCTCTCGCTGGGCTCGCCATTGAGCTGAGTGGGACGACCAACAACGATGCGGTCAACCTGTTCACGCCCGATGTAATCTTTGATAAACTGCATGAGCGTGTGCGTCGGCACAGTTGTCAGGTTGCCTGCGACAATCTGCAAAGGGTCGGTAACCGCAACACCTGTGCGTTTGCGACCATAGTCAATGCCCATGATGCGTCCCATCGCCCTCAATCATTTAGCCAAACCACATCAGCCTTGTTGCATGGTCAACAAGAACTCCTCGTTGTCACGAGTGCGGTCCATGCGCTCCTTGACGAACTCCATAGCCTCGACCGAGGTGCGGTCACTCAAGAAGCGGCGAATAATCCACATCTTGTTCAGGGTATCCTGCGGCAAGAGCAGATCGTCTCGACGCGTGCTGGATGCCATCACATCCACAGCCGGGAAGATGCGCTTATTGGAGAGTTTGCGGTCGAGCTGCAACTCCATGTTACCCGTTCCCTTAAATTCCTCAAAGATGACTTCATCCATCTTGGAACCAGTCTCGGTGAGTGCTGTGGCAATAATCGTGAGACTACCGCCGCCCTCGATATTGCGCGCGGCACCAAAGAATCGCTTGGGACGCTGCAGGGCATTAGCATCGACACCACCGGTAAGGATCTTACCCGAGGCCGGGGCAATGGTATTATAGGCACGTGCCAGACGTGTAATGGAATCCAACAGAATGACCACATCATGCCCGCATTCAACCAGTCGCTTAGCCTTGCTCAACACCAGGTCGGCAATCTTGACATGACGGTCGGCAGGCTCATCAAATGTGGATGCGATTACCTCGGCATTAACGCTGCGAGCCATATCGGTCACCTCCTCGGGACGCTCGTCAATGAGCAAGATAATCATGTAAGTCTCAGGATGGTTCTCTGAGATCGCATTGGCAATCTCCTTGAGCAGCATGGTCTTACCCGTCTTGGGCTGGGCGACGATGAGTCCACGCTGGCCTTTGCCTATGGGCGAGAACATATCCACCACTCGCTGTGACACCGTGGGATGGAGCTTGCTCACAAGATCAAACTTTTCATCAGGGAAAAGAGGAACCAAATGCTCAAAGGGGACGCGGTCGCGCACATAAGCTGGAGTGCGTCCGTTGATCAACCGAATCTCGCTCAGGGGGAAATACTTCTCACCCTCCATGGGCGGGCGTATGGTACCCTCAATAACATCACCGGTCTTGAGGCCGTAAGCCTTGATCTGCGACTGCTGCACATAGATATCATCGGGCGATGTGAGGTAGTTATAATCGCTAGAACGCAAGAAGCCGTAACCCTCGGGGGCGATATCCAGGACGCCTTGGGCCTCGAGAATGCCATCAAAATTGTAGGGCTGATCCAGATAAGGATTGACCTCGGCAATCTGCTGCTGTTGCTGTTGTTTGATCTTGCGTTTGTTTTTCTTGCTTTCCTTAACCACTTTAGGCTCCTGGATGACAATGGGAGCGGCAGCGGCTTCTTCGGCTTGGCGCTTACGCTCTTCCTCGGCACGGCGCTGGGCCTCTTCACGCTCCTGCTGGGTGCGGGGTTTGAAAGTGAAAGAACCGCCAGTGTTGAAGAATGAATTTAACGAAACGTCTTCACGTTCATGTGATTCAACCGACTGCACGGGCTGCGCTGCGACAGGTTCTTGAACAGGTTCCTGATTGACTTCGGATTGCGGTTCACTTGCATCCTGGGCAGCAGGCTGTTGCTCAGTCATGGGCTGGTCATCCAGGTTGTCAAACGGCAGGACGGCCTGCTCCTCAACTACCTGCTTGGATTTGCGGCCACGACGACGGGGCTTCTGTTCAGCAGGCTGGCTAACCTCATCGGTGGCCACTGCAGGAACTTCCTGAGTTGAGCCATCATCCTTTTTCTCCGATTCTTGTGTCTGTTTGAGGGCAGCATCGCGGGCAGCTTTCTCGGCAGCCGAGGGACGTCCGCGTTTGCGTTTCGGCGGCTCGACAACGGGCGCTTGCTCGGTAGCCTCTATCGCAACAGGAACTGCCTCGGTCTTTTCTTCGTCGGCTTTTGGGGCAGCATCTGCGGCCTTATTCTTTGAATTGCTTTTATTGGTCTTGTTAGCGACAGCATCGTCCTTAGTCACCTCGTTGCCATTGGCCTTGGCTGCAGGTTGACGTCCAATCCGCTCCCTGCGCCGTTTGCTGGGCTCAGGTGCGTTAGCGGCTTCGGACTCGGCTTGATGGTCAAGTACTTGGAAGACGAGTGCATCGTGATCGGCCGAATCGACTCGTTTAAGTCCCATAGACTTAGCCAACTCACGAAGCTGCTCATCGCTCATTTCGTTCAATTGATTGATGTTGTACATAATTATATAAAATTCACGGAAGATGCGTCAAGTCCAACAGCAGGATCTCTATTTGACACACCATGGCATTCACTCACGCGCATGCCTCTCCCTTGTTAATGATTTGTCTTGATAAAATAAACTAAGTTCACATTACCTTGCCAACCCCATGCATTCATCACATGTGTCTCACGCTGAATGTAGCGTTACTTCTTCGAGACTCAATAAAAAATCGGTGAAAGTAGGAGAAGGGGAATTGTATATCTATCTTGATGCAATAAATGCCTTCACGAGCTAAATTGCGGTGCAAAGTTAGCAATAATTTTCCACCTGAGCAAAAAAAAACGTACTTTTGCGGTCCAAAGAAACAAAATATGGGTATTAACAGACAAAAAATAGCCGAACATGTAAACCTGCCTGTCATGAAATTGGTGGGCAGCACTGCCGACGAGTTGCACCGCGAGTGCTATGTGGTAGGCGGGTACGTAAGGGACATCTTTCTGGAGCGTCCCAGCAATGACATGGACTTCGTGACTGTTGGCAGCGGTATTGATGTTGCTCGTGCCGTCGCCAAGCGACTGGGCAAGCGCGCCCATCTGGCAGTATTCCGCACCTATGGCACGGCTCAGGTCAAGACCCGCCAGTGGGAGCTTGAGTTTGTCGGCGCGCGCCGTGAGTCTTACCACCGTGAGAGCCGCAACCCCATCGTGGAAGACGGCACCCTTGATGATGATCAAAAGCGTCGTGACTTCACTATCAATGCTATGGCCATCTGTCTGAACAAGGACCGTTATGGCGAACTGCTTGACCCCTTTGACGGCATTGGCGATATTGAACGCCGCATCATCCGCACCCCCCTGGACCCAGACATCACCTTCAGCGACGACCCCTTGAGGATGATGCGTGCCGTGAGGTTTGCTACCCAGTTAGGTTTTGAGATATATCCTGAGACCTTCGAGGCCATCCGTCGCAACGCCAAGCGCATCCACATCATCACCCGCGAGCGCATTGCCGAGGAATTGATGAAAATCATGCGTTCGCCCCAGCCATCCCGTGGGTGGAAGCTGCTGGACCAGTGCGGACTGCTGCCGCTCATATTCCCCGAGCTGGCAGCCCTCAAGGGCGTGGAGACCATGAATGGACGCGGCCACAAGGACAACTTCTTGCACACCCTGCAGGTGCTTGACAACGTTGCTCAGGCCAGCGACTCTGTGTGGTTGCGCTGGGCAGCCCTGTTGCACGATGTGGGCAAGGCGCGCACCAAACGCTGGGATCCGCAACTGGGATGGACATTCCACAACCATAACTTCATCGGCGAGAAAATGGTGCCCAAGATTTTTGCCAAAATGCGCCTGCCGCTGAATGAACACATGAAATATGTAAAAAAACTCGTCGGTCTGCACATGCGCCCGATTGCCCTGGTAGAGGAAGAGGTGACCGACAGCGCCGTTCGCCGCCTACTGTTTGACGCTGGTGACGACATCGATGACCTGATGATCCTGTGCAAAGCCGATATCACCAGCAAGAACCAGAACAAGGTACAACGCTTCCGCGAGAATTTTGACCTGGTAAAACGCAAACTGGTGGACATCGAGGAGAAAGACCGGGTACGCAATTTCCAGCCCCCCATCGACGGTGAGGAGATTATGACTACTTTTGGACTGGCGCCTTCACGTCCTGTTGGCTATATTAAGGATGCCATCAAGGAAGCCATTCTGGATGGTGCGATCACTAACCACTATGCTCCAGCCTATCGGCTCATGCTCGACAAGGCCACAGAACTGGGAATACAGCACGCTCACCAGGGACAACTGTGCTACACAACGATTTCAAGCCCTGTAGGTTTACTGACCATTGCGGCTAGCGAGAAAGGCATTGCATATCTGGGATGGGACAAAGCAGACGTCGAAAAAGTGGCCAAGAAGCTGAGGCTACAGCCTGTGGAAACCGTCACTCCCCTACTCTCGCAATGCATCAAGCAACTGGGCGAGTATTTTGACGGAACCCGTCGCGAGTTCTCACTGCCACTGCATTTGACAGGCACTGAATACCAGCTCAAGGCATGGAGCGAATTGCAAAAGATTCCTTATGGAGAGACCATCAGCTATGGGGAACAGGCCACCCGATCGGGCAATCCCAAGGGAGCTCGCGCCATAGCTCAAGCCAACCACAACAATCCCGTATCTATCGTCGTCCCTTGCCATCGTGTAATCAATGCCGATGGCACCCTGGGCGGATACGCGCCGGGCATAGACATCAAACAGCGGCTCCTGTCACTGGAGAAACACTGATCAACAAATAACAAATCAGGTCACAGGGTAGATTGCCGCTGTGACCTGATTGTTTTTTGTAACGTTATTATCAGTTCTTGAGTGAATAGGTGACGGTGGTGACGACACGCACTTTCTTGATCCACGGGGTATACTCGTCACGGTTCTCGATGGAGAACTGGCCCTGGTCGGCACTCACGATCTTGTTGAGCTTACTGTGCGAGTTCTTGGCAAACTGCTCGGCAGTAACCTGAGCGTTCTCGATGGCTTCTTGCATCATCTTGGGCTTCATCTCCTTGAAGGCAACAAATTCATACTGAATCTGATTCTCATAGCTGTCACCCGTGATGGCCACACCCTCGCGCAAGAGGTCGCCCTGCTTGGCAATGAGCTTGCGCACCTGGTCCACGTTCTTGCTCGTTACCGTAAGCACAGAAGTCACGATATAGCGGTAGGCCCGATTACCAGAGTCATACTCGCGGGCGGTCAAATCGACTACTTGAGGCGCATTCTGGCTGATCTCTTCCTCCTTTATACCGCCCTTGATCAAGAAAGCCTTGATTTTGCCCTGAGTGGCAGCGATGCGGTCATAGAGGCCTGGCAGATCGTTGCCCACCTCCTTCGAGACGATGGGCCACGTTACTTTGTCGGCAGGCACTTCCTGCTCGGCAAGTCCCTTAACACTGACCTTACGGTCCTTGCTGGCAAAGTCATCGATACCAGCCTTGATAAACCAGCCCAGACAAAACACGCTCAGCGCGATGAGGGCCGACGAAATAATCATTTTCTCTTTCATTATAGTTGCCTTTTAAAAAACGTGTAATGTGTTTAGTTAAAAACTCAATTGCATCAATAACTGCAAAAAGTGCGCCATATTGTGTGAAAACCGAAGAAAAATTCACATCAATCGAAAAAAATATCATCAACTCAATGATAATCATATTGTGGCAAAATAATCAAATAATATTTGGATAATTGAAGAATTGTGAGTATTTTTGCAATCGTAAAATCAATTAAAATCATCTGCCTATGTAGCATAATCAATTGAAGACATTATAATAAAAAAGCGTTAGCTTTATTCTTGCTTTCTAAAAATCGGCAAATTTGAAGAAGCACCAAGAGTAAAAGTGTGACGCTCACGCTATACGCGTGGGCTTTTACTCGGATATGGTGCATAGGTGTTTGCCGATACCTTAGAAAGCGTAGACGAAGTATCAGTCCGCGTTTTTTTATTGTCTATACCCAACACCCATGGACTGAAAAAAGCAAATGGACGAAATGGATGTTTGTCAGATAAACACAGTAACCTAATTTTGTGAAGGGTTTGCAAAAACAGTATTCAAGTTCATTTCAAAACTAACAATTATTCACTAATTTAATTATAGAATGCTTTTATGTTGTACATTGTTTTAATTTCTATTATAGCATTAATTATTTATGCTGTCGTAAAGTGGTGGAATAATATCGAAGAGCCTGTTGAAGGATGGGGCGGCGATCCCATACATAATCTGATGGCAAAAGCAAAAGAAGGTAACGCTGAGGCTTGTTTTGAACTAGCTCGTGCATTTGATGATGAGGAGTATAAAAAATGGAAATATAATGGACATCGTCAGATCAATCATGAAACAGCTTTTAAATTTTGTATGAAGGCTGCAGAATTAGGTCATGCAGATGCCATGTTCTACTTATCGCTGTTCTCTAATCCAGATAACGGCGGATTTATAAGTATCAAGGATGCATTAGCATGGGTCGAAAAAGCAGCAGAAAACGGATCTATACCGGGTTTGATTACGTTAGGCCAAGAATACGAACAGGGGCTGCGTGGACGAATCAAAGACCTCAATAAAGCAAAGGATTACTATCATAAAGCAATTGAGGCATATCAAAAACAAGGTGATGGCGGAGATTGGTCTGCTAACGCCGCTGAAGAAGGCTTGCAGAGAATATCAGTTGAAGAGACACTTTCAACAATGTAACTATGACGATACATTCTTCTACTAAGCAGATTTTTCGTCCAATTTGGACTTGCGGCAAATATCATGAGACAGGAAAGGTCGCAATTTATTACAATCTGTTGGATGGGGTAAGTTACCTATTTGAGGATTATTCTGCTCTTGTCGTTTCGTTTTTGCTGGCTTTACCAAGAAATGGAAGCACAACTGTTGAAAAAATTGCCCAAAAAACAGGAATTGCAATAGAGAGCCTCTCACCTTTTATCCAGGAACTTATTGATTTGCAATTAATTGCCAATCATAAACCCACAAATGATGAAATTGAGAATTATCGGAAATCTATCGCTGATAAAAGAATAAAAGATGTCCAATCTTTGGTCAAAACGACAAAAGAAAAACTGCCTTTAGCGATAAGTAATGCTGAAATGGATTACACAGAAAAGGCGGGCGGAATTACCAGTGTAATGTTGGAACTCACCTATAACTGCTCAGAGAAATGTATCCATTGCTATAATATTGGAGCAACCAGGAATGATAATGAAGTGAGCTATAGAAGCAACCTACAAGAATTATCACTCGGTGACTAACGGCGCATAATTGATGAGTTGATTGAACAGGGTCTTACAAAAGTATGTCTTTCTGGAGGCGATCCGTTTTCTAAGCCTGACTCATGGGAAATTATCGACTACTTATATCAAAAGGGAATCGCTACCGATATTTATACCAATGGGCAACGATTAATTAATGATGTTGAAAGATTAGCGAACTATTTCCCTCGTACAGTTGAAATATCTATTTATAGTGGTGACGCAGATACTCACGATGCCATTACACGTATAAATGGATCATGGCAAAAATCTATTTCTGTTATTGAACAACTGTCATTATTAGGAGTGCCAACAGTGATTAAATGCTGTGTGATGAGACAGAATGTGAAGAATTATTACACTGTTGGTGGCCTGGGAAGGAAATATGGTGTCCCTGTTCAGTATGAACTTAATATCACAGACTCTATTGAAGGTGACAAATGTGCCAGCCAATACATAAGGTTGACACCTGAAATGATGGATATTGTCCTTCAAGACGACAACACCCCGATGTATGTGGGAAAAGAGGCACCCAATTTCGGAGGACAACCACGTCTGATGACAATAAATGCCTGCGGTGCAGGTTACAACACTTTTTGCATCACACCAGATGGAGATTTAATCCCATGTTGCGCTTTTCATCAATCTTTTGGCAACTTGAAGAACAGCCATATTAATGAAATACTACGAAGTGAATCACTCTCAGAATGGCAGATGTTGACATTAGATCAATATGAGGATTGTGGCAAGCATGATTACTGTGACTACTGCAACCTGTGTGCTGGAAACAATTACTCAGAGCACGGTGATGCCACCAAGGCAGGGGAAAACAACTGTTATATGGCAAAGTGTCGCTTTAAATTAGCACATAGATTGATGAACGGAGAGAGACCGCTTAATCCAACGGAAATAAAAGAAAGGCTCCAGCATATAACGACAACTGATTCTCAGCAGATCATGAGAGTTTTTTCCTTTAATAACGAAGGAAGAACAAATAAGAGTTAAATGGTAGGTGGGTAAATGGACTTCCCCAAGAAATAGTCCTACAACATTAAATCTATAAATACTATGAACGTAGATTTAAAGATTAGCAAGGCATCAGAGGTAGTTACTATGTCTAATTGCGCAAAGACAAGTCAGCCCTCATGCGGTATTATGTATCGCAGCTTCTAAACAACAGTGATGCTATAGCGGATATAGGCATCAAAACTATCATGCCTATATCCGCTTTTGATTCCTCAAAGATTAAATTAATTATGAATCCAATTAGTGCGTCAGAATACAATTATCAAATTTTGTGCATGAATGATACATGTGAACAAGTACATCCACTACTTAGAGATATTAATGGAAGTAAGCTCATGTATCTTATTAGTCCCCATCATGGACGAAGTTACGTTATGTCGATATGCAATGACAAATACATTGTAAGTAAAGGGAATGGGTTGAGCTATACTCAACATGGATTTCTAAATTCAGGTGAATTTGGTGATGACACATGGGGGTTGCTCTTGAGAAAAGATGCTATAAGAGATTATAATCTGGGATTTGAAATCTCAGATTTAGGGATAAAAACGAATACGATGGAATGTGTTGTTGAGTTGGATACTGATATAATTCTGCCTAACATGTGCAGATTACATCCAATCTTATTACAGTATTCAGTTGAATGTCCTTACCGAATATGTGATACCGCATATATGACACGAGATACATTATTCGATATAGTCAAGAAATGGCCCACCTCTCATAAATTCAATAAACCATATCTTATAGCAGCTGACATTCTCGTTCACAACCTCAGAACGCTTCATGACAATCAGATATTACATAACGCGATTCATCCTCAGAACTATACATGGGCTTTAGAACTATTAGATTTTGAATTGTCTTGCAGTCCTCAATACCCCTATGACTCTGACGATGATCGAAGACATGCCAAGGAACTCTTTACACGAGAGATCATACAGACTTACGATATCATAAATCATATAGCCTGGAGTCTTAATGAACAAATAGATTACTCGGCAGTTGATAACATATTTGATGAATATGGATTTAACCTATCATCACTAAAAGTCTGAAACAATTATGGTCATTATTGTTCTTGGTTTTGTTATCGTCATATTCATAATTATCGCAATCATTCAGTTTTACAACAAGTCTGATATTGGGAAGTCGCTCATGCTCATGTATATCATGCAGATGAATGGTCCCAACTCGATTGTGAGGATTGACTTGCTACAAGACATCATCCGCAAAATGCTGGCCAAGGATGGAGTTGAGGTGTCCGACATCAGCTTGGTTCACGAGATGGGAAACCGTTACCACGGCATACTGTCTGCCAATGGAGAAACACACGAGATGACTGTCATTGCAGACAATTCAGGTGCCCTCCACTATCAGCTTCTCAACTGAAATGATAACAACTGAATAATCTGAGTCTTCTGATTTGTCAGAATAGAGCGACAATAATTCAGAAGATTCAGAGTATTCAGTTGTTTGTTAAAAATAAAAAAAATGTGGTTACTTGTCTTGGTAATGCCCTTTGGCGGTTAGGATGAGAACCTTGACGACATCATCGTAAATATCATAGATGAGTCGGTCTTTCTTGGTGATATGTCTTGAATAAGTTATATCATTTCCCTTTAGTAAGGGTTCTGGATGACCTGTTCCTTCTCGTGGATGAATTTGCATCTCGCCCAACATCTTGGCAATTTTTTTGAAAGCCATCGGGTTCGATTATTTGTATTCAGCCAGTTCTTTCTTTGCCGTTCTTGAAAAATCAATGCTATACATCTTATTGATTTACAGTGATGTCAAGAAATCATTCAATTCCTCTGCATTGTTGACAGCTGTGGTTTCTCCAGCCTTAAATTCTTCTCTGGCTTGTGCTATGCGTTTCTGGGTATCCTCGTCGAGGCAATTCTCAACAGGAACACGATTCAGCATAAACAATTCTTTCCCTCGGCATATCAAGATAGAAACGCCTTGGGCCGCTAAGTCAAGAAAATGCTTCTGATTTTGGCGGAATTCAGTTGTAGTCAGTTCAATAGTATCCATTTTGTACGATATTTGCAATTATTTTGTACAAAATTAGTACAATATTCTGAAACCGCAAATAATTTCCATATTTAAAAGTCGAAAACCTTCATTGTTTTCGATTTGAGAACGAAGCCATTTAGTTAGTGCATGGTCTCGGCGAGAGCTTCGGCGCAGCGTTCGCCGTCGATGGCGCTGGAGACGATGCCGCCGGCATATCCCGCGCCCTCGCCGCAGGGATAGAGGCCCTGAAGGGTGATGTGATGCAGCAGCGTGGTGTCACGGGGAATGCGCAGAGGCGAGGAGGTACGGGTCTCGACACCTATAACGACAGCGTCGTTGGTGAGGAAGCCACGGGCATTCTTACCAAAGATCCTGAAACCCTTGCGCAAGCGGTTAGCGACAAAAGGCGGCATCCACTGGTCAAGGCGTGAAGGCTGCACACCAGGCAGATAGGATGACGGTGGAATGTTGCGTGAAGACTTACCGTCAACAAAGTCCTTCATGCGCTGAGCTCCAGCTATCAACGAGTTGCCGGCCTCGGCAAAGGCGCGGCGTTCCATATCCCGCTGGAACATCATCATCGCCAGCACACCATATTTCTTGTACTGGTCAGGCAAGTCCTCGGGATGCAATTCCACAACCATGCCCGAGTTGGCCCAGTGCGAGCCGCGGTTGCTAGGCGACATACCATTGACCACAAGACCATCGGCCTCGCTCACCGCCGGGACGACAAAACCGCCGGGACACATGCAGAAGGAATACACGCCACGGTGGTCCACCTGGGTTACAAAATTATATTCAGCAGCTGGAAGGTACTCTCCACGGCCCAGGACGCTGTGGTACTGAATCTGGTCGATGATGCGCTGGGGATGCTCAAGCCGCACGCCCACGGCAATTCCCTTGGCTTCCAGAGCGATACCGCTCTCGTGAAGCATCTGGTAAACGTCGCGAGCCGAATGGCCCGTCGCCAGGACAACAGGGCCTTCAAAGCCTTCACCGGTAGCGGTTTCAACACCAGTCACCTTGTCACCATCAACGATCAGGCGGGTCACACGCGTGTTGAAATGCACCTCACCACCACAACGCAGGATGGTCTCGCGCATCGCCTTGATCACGCCAGGCAACTTGTCACTACCGATGTGAGGATGAGCGTCGATAAGGATGTCCTCGCGGGCGCCATGCTGTACAAAGATGCCCAGCACGCGGTCAACCGACCCACGCTTCTTGCTGCGGGTGTAGAGTTTGCCGTCACTATAGGCGCCTGCCCCACCCTCGCCATAGCAGTAGTTGCTCTCGGGGTCGATAACGCCTTCACGCTGGATGCGTGAAGCGTCGATGCGTCGATTCATCACATCCTTGCCGCGTTCCAGTACGATGGGCTTGATACCCAACTCAATGAGACGTAATGCTGCAAACAATCCCCCAGGCCCCATGCCCACAACAATGGCTTGCCGCTTGCCGTCCACGGGCTTGTACTCGATGGGCGGCACAAGGTAGTCCTGTGTCATGGGCTCATCGATATAGACGCGCACCTTAAGATTAACCACCACATTGCGCTGACGCGCATCGATGGAGCGCTTTAATATTCTGAGTCCCTGAATGTGCTCTATAGGAATGTCATTGTTTTTAGCCAGATGCCGAGCTATGTCGCCTGTGCTGGCTGCCGTGCGCGGGTTGACACGCAATTGAAGTTCTTGAATCATAATCGACAGAATAATGTGCTGCAAAATTAGTGAAAATAGCTCAAATTTCATTACTTTTGCAAACGAATTCATCACAAACGATTCACATGATTGAAAAAAACAAAGAGCTAAAGTGTGCTGTGCTGTTTGACCTTGACGGGGTTCTGCTCGACAGTGAAGGTCAATACAGTATCTTCTGGGAGCAGATGGACCATGAATACCCAACAGGTATTCAGCAGTTTGCGAGTTTCATCAAGGGATTCCACCTGGCACGTATTCTCAATTATTTTGAAAATGAAGACGTGCGGCAGCAGGTATTGAACAAGCTACTGGAATTTGAACGCCACATGAACTACGAATTTTTCCCTGGAGCACTGGAATTTGTCAAGGAGTTGCGTTCGGCCGGCATCCCCATGGCCATCGTCACCTCAAGCGACCACAAAAAGATGCAGGCACTCTACAGCCAGTATCCCGAGTTTCCCACGCTGTTTGACAAAATTGTCACCGGCGACATGGTGACCAAGGCAAAGCCCGATCCCGACTGTTTCCTGATGGGAGCCCGTCAACTGGGCATGGACATCAAGGACTGCATCGTATTTGAGGATTCGCGTAACGGTTTGATTGCCGGCCGCGAATCCGGAGCTCTGGTCATCGGCATCTCGACAACACTCGACCGCGACACCGTGGGCCAACTGAGTGATTTAACCCTCAATGCCGTTGAGGAGCTGACCGTCGAGAGGATGCTGGAAATACAACGCCATCACCTCAAATCGTGAAATATTTTCAAAAGCGCAAAATTCTTTGCTTAATTGCAAAATTGGTTGTACTTTTGTCACACCAATGAAGACCAATCCAAATATCGATGATTTTGCGGCCTGCAATAACCCTGTTGTACGCAAGTTCAATGAGTTTCTAGACGCTCGCGGCATGCGCAAGACCACTGAGCGTTATGCCATCTTGAACCGCATCATGGCTATCAACGGGCACTTCACCATTGAGGAACTACAGCAAATGATTGAAGAGGATGGCTTCAGGGTGAGCCGCTCAACCGTGTACAATACTGTTGAGCTGCTGATGGACGCCAAGATGTTGAGGCGGCATGTGTTTGAGGGAATGCAGGCACAATATGAGCGCATCACCGTGCCCCACACCCACTTGATCTGCACCACATGTGGCAAGGTCAAGGAAGTGAGGGACACCAATTTTGCCGCCTTCATGAATGCCCGCCGCTTCACCGCCTTCAACACCGACCACTACAGTCTTTACGTCTATGGCACATGTAGCACTTGTGCACGCAAGTCAAAGCGCACGCCACATGCCAAGGATGACGCAAAGAGTAAAAAATGACGATAAACAGTATAAAGATAAACGATCTATTAACACTTTTAAAACCGTTAATTTTAAATTATCATGGCTAAAGTTAAACCGTTCCGTGGCGTGAGACCACCCAAAGAGTATGTAGAAAAAGTAGCATCCAAGCCCTATGACGTGCTGTCGAGCGAGGAAGCACGTGCCGAAGCCGGCGACAACGAGATGAGCCTTTATCACATCATTAAGCCCGAAATCGACTTCGAGCCCGGCACAGGAGAGCATGAGCCCAAGGTCTATGACAAGGCCGTTGAGAACTTCAAGAAGTTCCAGGACAAGGGCTGGCTGGTTCAAGACACCCAGGATTGCTATTACATCTACGCTCAGACGATGGATGGCCGCACCCAGTACGGATTTGTAGTCGGTGCCAGCGTTGAGGATTACCTCACTGGCCGCATCAAGAAGCACGAGCTCACCCGCCGCGAGAAAGAGGCTGACCGCATGCACCACATTGAGATCAACAATGCCAATATTGAGCCGGTCTTCCTGGCATTCCCCGACAACAGGACTCTTGAGGACATCATCGACCGCACGGCCCAGACGACTCCCGAATACGACTTCGTCAGCGAGGATGGCATTGGTCACACCCTGTGGGTAATCAAGGACGAGGAGACTATCAACACCATCACCAAGGAGTTTGGCGAGATTCCTTATCTCTATATCGCTGATGGTCATCACCGCACGGCTGCTGCTGCCCATGTGGGTGAAGAGAAAGCCAAGGCTGACCCCAACCACAATGGCACCGAAGAGTACAACTACCTGCTGGCAGTGTGCTTCCCACAGTCACACCTCAAGGTCATGGACTACAACCGCGTGGTTGTTGACCTGAACGGCAACACCGAGGAGCAGTTCCTCGAGAAGCTGGCTGACAAATTCATCGTCGAGGAGAAGGGCGCTGATATCTACAAGCCTGCCAAGTTGCACAACTTCTCGCTCTACCTGGGTGGCAAGTGGTACTCACTGACCGCCAAGGAAGGCACCTATGACGACAACGATCCCATCGGCGTTCTCGACGTAACCATCAGCAGTGACTACATCCTGCGCGACATCCTGGGCATCACCGACCTGCGCACCGACAAGCGCATCGACTTCGTTGGCGGTATCCGTGGCCTGGGCGAGTTGAAGCGGCGTGTTGACAGCGGTGAGATGAAGATGGCGCTGGCTCTCTATCCCGTAACCATGAAGCAGATCATCGACATCGCCGACAGTGGCAAGATCATGCCTCCCAAGGCTACCTGGTTTGAGCCCAAGTTGCGTTCTGGCCTGATTATCCACAAGCTGGACTGATTTAGGGTCTAGGGTCTAGAGTTTAGGGGTTAAGCATGGTGATTATCTAACTGAAGCCCCAAAACTCGACTTCACCGAAGAAGGAATCATTAAAAAGCGTTATCGAGGCAATCGATGACGCTTTTTTTCGTTTTTTTATTAACAACGTCTCATTATTAAAGAAAAAATCACTAAATTTGTAGATTAAAACAGAAAACAAAAACTTAATCACAATATAAAGAGACATAACAGTATGAAATTCAACGTTCAAAGTAAATTATTGCTCAGCCGCTTGAATGCTGTGAGCAAAGTTGTGAGCAACAACAACGCCTTTGCTATTCTCGACAATTTCCTGTTTGAGTTGCAGAGCGACCGCCTGGTGGTGACCGGTAGCGACATGGAAACCCGACTGACCACAAACATTGAGGTGCAGAATGTGGAAGGTAGCGGCAAGTTTGCCATCGACGTGAAGCGCACCATCAATTCCCTGAAGGAGTTGCCCGACACCGCACTCACCTTCGAGATCAACGATGAGACGCTAGCCGTGAAAGTGACTTACCTTAACGGTTACTATGACGCCATGGCACTCAACGGTGACGAGTTCCCCGAGAAGGCCGCCAATGCCAATGACGTGAAACAATTTACCCTGCCTGCCAAGAACATCGCTATGGGTATCGGCCACACACTGTTCGCCGTAGGCAAGGACGACATGCATCCTCAATTCACCGGTATCTATTGGGATATCAAGCCCGACATGATCGTGTATGTCGCCAGCGATTCCCACAAGCTGGTGCGCTACCGCCAGACCAACGTCAAGCCCGACTTTGAGCGTAGTTTCATCCTTCCCGCTAAGCCCGCAAGCATCCTGGCCAGCGTGCTCGACCGCAACAGTGACGAGGAGGTGAATATCACTGTCGATGAGAACAGTGCAACCTTTGAGAACAAGGATTACCAGCTGTCATGCCGCTTCATCAACGGCCGCTATCCCAACTATAACTCCGTCATCCCCGAGGACAACCCTTACACCATGGCCGTTGACCGTCAGACTCTGCTCAACGCCGTGCGTCGCGTTGCCGTGTTTGCTAATGTGGGTGGCCTCGTACGCCTTGACCTGAGCGCCGACCATGTCGTGCTTACCGCCCAAGACGTTGACCACTCGACCGCTGCCGAGGAGACCATCGCCTGTGAGTACAACGGCGAGCCCATGAACATCGGCTTCAAGAGCGCTGATGTCATTGATGTGGTTAACAACATCGACTGCGAGGGTGTGTTCCTCAAGCTGCTCGACCCTGCACGAGCAGGTGTGTTTGTGCCCAGCGAGCAGAAAGCCGGCGAAGACCTCATCGTGCTGCAGATGCCGATGATGATTTAATAAAAAGAACAGCTGACACATGGAACTGAACCTGAAACGTCCCCTTGTGGTCTTTGACCTAGAATCAACAGGCCTCAACATTACCGAAGACCGCATCATTGAGTTGTCTTACGTCAAGGTGTATCCAAACGGAAAAGAGGAGACCAACACATTCCGCTTCAATCCCGAGAGGACGATACCGCAGCAAGCTATCGCCGTGCACGGTATCACCAACGAGGACCTGGTAAACGAGCCCACCTTCAAACAACGAGCTCATGACATAGCACGCGTGTTTGAGGGCAGTGATATTGCAGGGTTCAACAGCAACCACTTTGACATTCCCTTGCTCGCACAGGAGATGAGCAAGGCCGGTGTAAGTTTTGACCCCAGCCAGCACAGGTTCATCGACGTGCAGACCATCTACCACAAGCGGGAGAAACGAGACCTGGAAGCAGCATGCATCTTCTATTGCGGGCACCCGATGGAGCATCATCACTCGGCTGCCGACGACGCCAAGACCACCCTCGAGGTGCTCAAGGCACAACTCGACCACTACGCCAACGATGCCGAGCCGTTGCAGAATGACGTCGAATACCTGTCGTCATACTCAACGCATAACCGCAACGTTGATTTAGCAGGCCGCATTATCTACAATGAGCAGCAACAGCCTGTGTTTAACTTCGGCAAACACAAGGGCAAAACGGTGGAAGACGTGTTCACCAAGCTGGATTATGGCTACTATGACTGGATGATGAAGAGTGACTTTGCCGAGAACACCAAGCAGGTCATCACCAAGTTATATATCCAGTACAAAAAGAAGTAATATCCATCACGAAACGATAAATTGACATTATGTTGGAAGGCAAGCACATCATCCTGGGCATCACTGGCGGCATCGCTGCCTATAAGTGCGCCACTCTCACCCGCCTGCTGGTGAAAGCGGGTGCCGAGGTTCAGGTTATCATGACCCCTAACGCCAAACAGTTCATCCAGCCACTGACACTCTCGACACTGAGTGGCAAGCCGGTGATCAGTGAATTTTTCACGGCCAATACAGGCCAGTGGAACAGTCATGTTGATCTAGGGTTGTGGGCCGATGCGCTCATCATCGCCCCAGCCACAGCGTCAACGATTGGCAAAATGGCTCATGGCGTTGCCGACAACATGCTGGTAACAACCTATTTATCGGCAAAGGCTCCCGTATTTGTCGCCCCGGCGATGGATTTGGACATGATGCGCCATCCCAGCACTGTGCGCAACCTGGAGTTACTGCGATCCTATGGCAACCACATTATCGAGCCAGCCGAGGGTGAGTTGGCCAGTCACCTGATTGGCAAAGGCAGGATGGAAGAGCCCGAAAACATCGTCAAGGCCCTTGACGAGTACTTCAGCACGAGTTGCGATCTGCAAGGCAAGCACATATTGATTACCGCTGGTCCGACTGTAGAAAAAATTGACCCGGTGCGTTTCATCAGCAATTTTTCCTCAGGCAAGATGGGCTTTGCCCTGGCCGAGGAGTGTGCCAGCCGTGGAGCTAAAGTGACACTGGTCGCCGGCCCCGTGTCCCTGAAATGCCAACATCAGCTCATTGATCGCATCGATGTCACCACAGCTGTTGAGATGCACGATGCCGTCATGAAGGCGCTACCACAGAGCGATGCCGTCATCCTGTGTGCAGCTGTGGCCGATTACCGTGTCGAGCATGTTGCCGACAGTAAAATCAAGCGCGAGAAGACGCAGAATCCTGTCATCCAGCTGGTTCCCAATCCCGACATTGCAAGAGAAGTGGGACAGACAAAACGCAGTGATCAGGTGACCGTTGGATTTGCGCTGGAAACCGACAATGAATTGTCAAACGCACAAAGCAAACTTGAACGTAAAAACTTGAATTTCATTGTGATGAACTCGTTGCGTGACAAGAATGCCGGATTCCAGAGCGATACCAACAAGGTTACCATTTTCACCGATAAGGGTGAAACCATGCAGGGAGAATGCAAGTCCAAGCGAGACGTTGCCCGCGATATCGTTGATGTTTTACTCAAGTATCTGACAAAATAATGAAGAAAGCCCTCATATTGATTCTAGCGGCATTAGCATGCGCGCTGACCGTTGTCGCCGATGATGAAGCCACCGAGCTGAACTGCGAGGTCGAGGTCAACAGCGACAAGATCACCAGCGGCAGCAAAGACATATTCAACGAGCTCAAGCAGTCGGTCACCGACTACATGAACATGACCAAGTGGACCAATGCCACCTTTGGCACCAATGAGAAAATCAACTGCAAACTCATGTTCACACTGAGCAGTTGGGACCAAGCCACGGGAGTCATGCAGGGAGACCTGCAGATACAGTCCCAACGGCCGGTTTTCAACAGTTCATATACCACCGCAATCATCAATTTCAGAGACACCAAGATAAGCTTCAGCTTCGAGACCGGGCAACAACTGGTGTTCTCTGAATTGGAGATGGAGGATAACCTGACTGCAATTCTCAACTTCTGGGCATACATGATCATTGCTATGGATTTTGACTCATTTGAGTTACATGGTGGAGATCCCTACTATGAGCGCGCGGCACAGGTAGTGAGCCTAGCCCAGACCAGTAGCGAGAGCGGTTGGAAAGCCTTTGAGGACAACACTAACCGCAATGCGGTGCTGAGTGCATTCACCGACAACCAGACAGCACCAATCCGCCAGATGCTCTATGACTATCACCGCATGGGACTGGACCAGATGGTAGTCACCGTGGATAAGGGCCGCTCGACTATCACCCACACGCTTGAGAATTTGGCCAAGATCTATGAGGTCGCACCGATGTCGGTGTGCTTGACCATGTTCAAGGATGCCAAACTCGACGAGCTCATCAATATCTACAGCAAGGCCAACACGACAGAGAAAGAGTCTGTCTATGAAATGCTCTACCAAGTTTATCCCAGCGAGACCACACGTCTGGACCAAATCAAGAAGACTGAGAACTAAATAGAGTTGTGTAATGATCAAGCAACTGCACATCTCCAATTATGCACTCATCGACAAACTCAATATCGGGTTTGACGATGGTTTGACGATTATCACTGGTGAAACCGGTGCCGGCAAGTCGATTATCCTGGGGGCTCTATCGCTCATCTTGGGCGAGAGAGCTGATACTAAATCTATACGCGACACATCGGCCAAAACAATTGTCGAAGCCACATTTGACATCAGCGGCTATGGACTTGAGCCATTCTTCAAGGAAAACGATATAGACTGGGACGAGCACGAGTGCCTGGTGAGACGAGAGCTGTCACCATCAGGCCGCTCGAGGGCATTTATCAATGACAGCCCGGTGTCAGTCAACGTGCTGCGCGAGCTGAGCACCCGCCTGCTCGATATACATTCCCAGCATAGCAACATGCTGCTCTCGAGGCGCGCGTTTCAACTTTCAATCCTCGACAGCATTGCCCAGAACAGTCCGCTACTTGAACAATACCATCAGGCTTATCAAGCCTATTGCGATGCAGTCAAGAAGTTGACCGAGACCCAGAACGCCATGGAACAGTTGAGACGCGACGAGGACTACATCCGTTTCCAGCTCACGCAGCTGCAGGAGATGCAGTTACAAGCCGATGAAGATCATCAACTGGAAGCATTGCAGAACAAGCTGAGCAATATCTCCTCCATCAAGGAGGCTCTCTGGACTGTAGAGAATGAGCTGAATGGTGAGGACAATAGCGTACTCGACCGCTTGTCCGTCATTGCCCAACGCCTCGAGGAGGCCGAGAGCCACCTCAGCGATGTCGAAGGGATGCATGGCAGGGTCCGCTCCTCGCTCATCGAACTGAAGGACATTGCCCACAGCGTCAGTTCCATCATCGAGACCTTGAACGACGATCCAGCCGAGCTGGCACGCGTTGACGCCCGCCTCAACGACATTTACTCCCTGGAACGGAAGCACAATGCACAAGATGTCAACCAGTTGATTGACATCCAGCACGACTATGAACGCCGGTTGAGCGAGATTGAGCATAACGACGACATTATTGAAGAACTCAAAACCGTCGTGAAGAATAACCGTGATGCCGCAATGGACCTTGCCTCGCAGCTGTCTCACAGGCGCCACGAGGCGGCCAACCGTTTCGGCAAGGAATTTCTTTCCCTAGCGACACCGCTGGGTATGAAGAATATAGCGCTGGACGTCGCATTCGACACTACCGATCTCACTGCAAGCGGTACCGATAGCGTTGAATTCATGATGGCTTTCAACAAGAACCAGCGCCTCATGCCTGTGAAGGACACAGCATCAGGCGGCGAGATCTCTCGCGTGATGCTGTGTATCAAAGCCATTATTGCACGCCACATGCAACTGCCCAGCATCATCTTTGACGAAGTGGACACCGGTGTGAGTGGCGATGTGGCCAACATGATTGGAGAAATGATGGCCAATATATCGCAGTCCATACAAGTCATAGCCATCACTCACCTGCCTCAGGTAGCGGCAAACGGCGACCACCACTTGCGCGTATATAAAGCTGACAACGAGCTGGAGACACTCACACGGGTCGAGTCACTGAACCAGCAGGAGCATGTGATGGAAATTGCCCGCATGCTGAGTGGCAAGGACTTGAACCAAGCAGCAATTGAGAACGCAAAATCACTGATTAACACTACAATAAAGAGAAATGATTGACAAGACACAATACATCTACGGCATTCATGCCGTGCTCGAAGCCATTGAAGCCGGCAAGGATATCGACAAGATCCTGTTGAGCAAAACACTCAATGACGAGACCGCTCGTGACATCAGCGAACGCGCACGCGCCCTGGGTGTGCCCGTACAACGCGTGCCCGTACAGAAAATCGACCGTATTACTCGCCGCAACCACCAGGGCGTGCTTGCAATGCTGGCGGCCGTAACCTATTACCGTGTCGAGGACTTGATACCGCAGCTGTTTGACAATGGGGAGAATCCATTTATCGTTGTTCTTGACGGAGTAACCGACGTGCGCAACTTTGGCGCTGTGGCCCGCACCTGTGAGTGTGCAGGAGTGAGCGCCATCGTCATCCCCGACAGGGAGAGCGTGAGCGCTAACGCCGATGCCGTCAAGACCTCGGCTGGCGCCCTCAATTATCTGCCCGTGTGCCGCGAACACAATCTTGTGAAGGCCGTAAGGCTGCTGCGCGACAGCGGCTTCAAGGTTGTCGGGACCAGCGACAAGAGCGAGATGCCCTACACTCACGCAGACTATACCGGCCCCGTAGCTATCGTCTTGGGAGCCGAGGACAAGGGTATCTCTCCCGAAATCATGAAGTTGTGTGATACACAAGTGCTGATTCCCGAGTTTGGCCACATCAACTCGTTAAACGTGTCGGTAGCCGGCGGAATCATGATATATGAAGTCGTCAGACAGCGCCTCAACGATAATCAGGAGGTGAATTAAGCGGAATATAGTTGCCGATACCACCATTTTTCACTATTTTTGCAAGTTCAAACATTGAGACTATGATAAATCGCGTTTTAATCCGTACAAAAGTAGTACAGAACCTGTACTCCTATATGCTCACACGTCCTGACCGCACCCTAGCTAATGCGCTCAAGGACCTGAACACATGTCTAGAAAAGACCTACGAGTTGTATCATTACCTGATGCGCCTGCCAGTGGAACTGACCCACATCCAGGAAATGCGTCTGGATGAGGCCCGCAATAAGTACCTGCCCACCGAGGAGGAACTCAATCCCAACATGAAGTTTGTCCACAACCGGCTGGTTGCCGCATTGTCCAGCAACGAGGAGCTGGAACAGTTTGCACAGGATCATACCGTCACCTGGAATGATGACCCCATCCTCGAGCGGATGATGCTTGACAAGGTGCTCAAGAGTGATATCTACAATGATTACATGGCCAGCGACGAGGACAACATGACAGCCGACAGCCTGTTATGGCAGCAACTCATGAAACAGGTTATCTTGACAGATGAGAACATGGCCGACGCTGTGGAACAGCGTTCACTGTTCTGGACCGAAGACGATATGGACCTGCTGGGACAATTCGTCTGCAAGACATTCAGGCGGATAGCCGAGGGGGCCGATGACGCCATCATGCCCATGTTCAAGGACGAGGAGGACAGCGACTTCGGCAAGGAATTGTTCAGTGCATCGGTGACCATGATGCCCGAGAACAACGCACTCATTGACAGTCTGCTGCTGGAGAGCCGCTGGGACAAAGACCGCATTGTGCTTATGGACCGCATCATCATGTGCACGGCACTTGCCGAGCTTCTCACCTTTGACAAGATACCCGCAGCTGTAACGCTAAATGAGTACATCGAGCTCGCAAAGAACTTCAGCACGGCAGCCAGCGGCAAGTTTGTCAACGGCATCCTCAACAACGCAGTCAAGCAACTGCGTGATGAGGGAAAGCTCCTCAAGCGCTGACAGCACTCAACAAACAAAGACAAAAATACATTATAATTACTTAATAACCAATAAAGATTATTATGCTTAACACCATTTTATTACAAGCCGCTAGCGGCAATGCTTCGGCTGGTGCAGGTTCCGGATGGAGCAGCATGATCATGATTGTTGCCCTCATCGCTATTTTCTATTTCTTCATGATTGCTCCGCAACAAAAGAAGCAGAAAAAGATCAATGCTTTTCGCGATAGCCTCAAGAAGGGGGACAAGGTCATGACAGCCGGTGGCATCTATGGCCGCATCCGTGAAATCAAAGACAATTACGTCTTGCTTGAGATTGACAGCAACGTGACCATCAAGATTGACAAGAACTCCATCTACCAGTCGATGGAAGACGTGGTGGAGACCAATGTAAAGGCTAACTAATCGACGATAACACCTGTAGCTACTAAATCATGGAACTCTGGGACAAAACACGAGAGAAGTTGAGACAATCGCCCCGCACAAGGTCGATTCTACTCTATCTGTTCTTTGTTGTTATCTCAGCCATGTTCTGGAGTTTCTTGACCTTTAATAGCGATGTCCAGCTCGATATCGATGTACCCGTCGAGATGAGTTTGCCAAGCAATGTCCATCTGCTTGCCAAAGTGCCTGACACACTAACGGTAACGGTGCGAGACCGCGGTTACCGCTTCTTTGCTTATCTGTTCCACAAGACACCCAAGCTGTCGTTGAGGTTTACAGACTACAGCGATGGTAATAGTGTGTTCAAAATCGATCAAGCACACTTGAAAAAGGCCTTGGCGCCGGTACTCAACAAGCACGCAACCATTGTCAGCGTCTTGCCCGAGTTTATCAACATCAAGTTCACCGATTTACCGGGCAAGAAGGTACCTGTCAAGACCGATATCATTGTCGAACCGCGCCAGGATTATGTCCAATTTGGTGCCTTGATACAGAGTCAAGACTCAGTGCTCGTCTTCAGTGACGCCAAGACACTGAATGAGATCAACGAGGTCTTTACATATCACGTTGAAGAGCACGACTTGACCGATACCTTGAGACGTAAGGTGACCATCGCCCCCATCAATGGCGCTGTTGTGGAGCCACGCTCTATCAGCATTATGGTTCCCATCGAAAAGTTGAAGCAGCAGACTCACTCTGTCAAAATCGCGGTTCGCAACGCCCCTGCGGGCGTGAAGGTATTGCTCTTCCCCAGCGATGTAGAGGTTTCATACCGCTCACCCGTGAGCCGCATCAAGGATGACGCAGGCATCACAGCCGTCGTGGACTACAACTCGGTGGCCAACGGTACGCCCGGCAACAAGGTCAAAGTGCAGATTGGTGAGGTGCCCGCAGCCTATCAAGATGTGAAATTCTCACGCGACAGTGTGGAGTACATTATTGAAAAGCATTGAGACCCATGAGACTTGTAGCCATCACTGGAGGCATCGGTAGCGGCAAGAGCATCGTTGCCAGGATCGTTCAAGTCATGGGGTTTGCGGTCTATGATTGCGACAGCCGGGCACGCAAGCTGATGAACGAGAGTGATCAGGTACACCGCCAGCTGGTGGAAGCCTTCGGCCAAGAGATTTACTTGGATGACGGCACATTGAACCGCCAGCACTTGAGTGCACTGGCATTTGGCAACGACACCGTCCTCACTCGCCTGAACAGCATCGTCCATCCAGCAACCGCGACTGACATGCTAGCCTGGGCCAGGGAACAGGAAAAGCGTGGCGCCCAAGTCGCATTTGTCGAGACAGCGCTGCTGCGCACTGCCAAGCTAGACCTCCTTGTTGATGAGGTGTGGCACGTGACTGCTCCCAGCAGCACGCGTGTGCCACGTGTAATGCAACGGAGCGGACTCACGGCCCAACAGGTACAGGAACGCATCACGTCACAAGCTGTTGAAGAAGCCATAGCACCCGGAGAGCATGTCATAGTCAATGACGACAAGGCCGCCGTCTTGCCTCAGGTGATTCAACTGCTGTCAACAATCAATCAAACAGAAAAATAAAAACAGAATCAACATTATCCATTTAAAACAATTATGCTAAAGAAAATTTTATCTATTTCGGGACGTCCCGGCCTTTATCAGCTTGTATCCTATGGCAAGAACATGCTGCTTGTCGAGAGTTTAAATGACAAACGTCGTTTTCCCGTCCACTCACGTGAGCGCGTGATGTCGCTCGGCGATATCTCCATCTTCACCTTGAGCGAGGATGTGCCCTTGACACAAGTGTTTGAGAACATCGGTAAGAAGTTTGACAACAAGGCCATCGACAATAAGGCATACTCCACTCCAGACCAACTTCATGAATTCATGAACGGTGCTCTGGAGAACTGGGATCAGGATCGCGTTCACAACAGCGACATCAAGAAGATCATCTCCTGGTACAACATTCTCGTTAACGCCGGTATCACCGACTTTACCGCCAAGGAAGAGGAGAATGTGGAGGAGGCCAAACCCGAAGAGGATGCCAAGTAAGATTCCCGCCTCGGGCGAGACTTGCTGAAAAACATTCATCAAGACCGTAAATTGACGAATAAAGAATGAACGGCAAAAAGATACTGTATCTGGCAGCGGCGATACTCTTGTCGCTGCCAGTAGTATCATGCCGCAGCACCAGTAATAACACACACACTTACCGGCCCTATCATGAGCGCCGCAATCGCGGAGGCTCATCCAACGATGAAGCGCGCTCAACGGCCACCACCGATAAAAAGCCCATCGCACAGTCAGGACACGACCTGGTGAGCGACGAGTGGGCACGGCTTGACATCAAACTGGGCCGTCACGATAACAAGAAACTGTATAAGGAACTCAAACGTTGGCTGGGCACCCCCTACGTCTATGCCGCGCACACCTGTGGCGAAGGTACCGACTGCTCGGGGATGGTCATGGAAGTCTTTCTGGAAGTCTATGGCATCAAAGTGCACCGCAACTCAGCCAAGATGCTGGAGCAGAATTGTCGCGTTATCAATCTTGACGACCTGCGTGAGGGTGATCTTGTATTCTTCTGCACCAATGGTGATGGACGCGTTTCACACGTGGGGATTTACCTCAAGGACAATAAGTTTGTTCACGCGTCATCGTCGCGCGGCGTCACAGTCGATGACCTGCGCCAGAATTACTATGCGACCCACTTCCATGCAGCAGGCCGCGTCGTTACCCGCTAGGCGCGGTAAGACAACATTTTCCCTAAAATAGTCTGAAAAAATGACGCTGTGAGATTGTTCCAGCCACATTAGTGCTTGAACATGCGGTCGATGGAGCGTTTATCCTCTCGCTCCTTGATGCTCTGGCGCTTATCAAACTGACGTTTACCGCGGGCGATGGCAATGACAATCTTGGCTAAACCGCGCTCGTTGATGAACAGCCGCAAGGGCACAATCGAGAATCCCGGTTGCATGGTCTCGCGAGCGATGCGGCGTATCTCCTTGCGATTGAGCAACAGCTTGCGGTCGCGATGTGTAGTATGGTTGTTGTAAGAGCCGAAACTATATTCAGCAATGTACATGTTCTTGACCCAGATCTCATTGTTGATGACCATGCAATAAGTGTCGGTAAGGCCAACCTTTCCTTGACGGATTGACTTGATCTCGGTTCCAGTCAGGACAACACCAGCAGTAAAGGTCTCAAGGATCTCATAGTCAAACGTCGCTTTACGGTTCTTGACGTTTATTGTATTATTGTTGTTATTGTTTCTTGCCATAGCCGAGATTAATTTAGACGATCAGTAGCCCCAGAAGCGCTTTAAGCACGATGGGTATTCCCAGTATCAAGGCTGATGAGATCACGACAAACTTGGCCACCTTATCCTTCTTGACAAACAGGTGGTCGGTACCACGATAGGCCATCCATGGCAGATAAACCAGAAGGAACAGAACCGGCGTGAAATCACTGGGCAACAGGTTGCGCAAGATCATCAACAGCACCAGCAGGATGAGATTGTACAAGATATAGTCGTTAAGGCGGGCCGAGGCGCCCTGGGTCTTGACCAACTCGGGATAAAATCCGCCCAACAGATAGACAATCATGTAGTAGCTGATGAAAAAAGTCGAGAACAACACGATACCCGTCATCAATGATGTAGAGAAAGACACGGTGTGATCATAGAGCATGGGCACAAAACTCGACAAGGCCAACACGCACAATAACGGCAGATAAGCGCTGCGAAGCACTTTGCCAGTGGGTATGTTAGACTCGTTTATCACCTCCCAGCCGTAGCGCGGGGCGGTAATTACACAAAATATGTTATGCCAGATACTCATAGGTCAATTTTTGCGGGTGCAAAGATACACATTTATTTACAAATACAAACTCTCTAGGCCGATTTTAATTTACATTAGCAAAAACGATGCCAATTTCTTGAAACGGAAGGAAAAAATAATTACCTTTGCAGACAAGAGATTGATTATGGAATCACTAGACGTGACCAACCGACCGAGTAACCCACCATATTATTTATTCACCTAAAAAGAATTACAACAGAAGATGAAGAAATTATTTTTCGCAACGGCTGCCGCCGCCCTGCTGGCCCTGGGCGCATGCAGCACTCAAGGCAGTGAAGAAAACAAGAATGCTAGCGACACGTCAATCGACAAGTGCCAGGCCGCTATCGAGAACATCATGACGCGCACCAGCATCCGTCAGTACAAGGACCAGCCCGTAGAACAAGAGAAAATCGATGTCATGCTCAAGGCTGCCATGGCAGCTCCCAGCGCAGTCAACCTGCAACCTTGGCACTTTATTGTCATTACCGACAAAAAGACCATCGACTTGCTATCAGGAAAGCAACCCACCAACGCTCCGCTGTTGATTGCCATGTGTGGCGACACCGACAAGACCACCATGCCCGATGGCAAAGGCAAGCTGCCCGACTTCTGGGTACAGGACGTATCGGCCGCTACTCAGAATCTGCTGCTTGCAGCCCATGCGCTTGGATTGGGAGCCGTGTGGACTGGCGTCTATCCTGTAATGGAACGCACTGCCGAGGTAGCCAACGTGCTGAATTGCCCATCCAACATCGTTCCTGTGGCCGTCGTCCGCATCGGTTATCCTGACGAGTCACCAGAGCCAAAGAACAAGTTTAAGGAGGAAAACATCAGCTACAACAAGTTTGGCGGCAAGAAGGAATAACCCTGCCCCACTCTCTCACTCAAGCAATAAACTCGCCCTGATAAAGGCGAGTTTATTGTTTATGGGATGATAGGAGCCTGTTATCAGAATAAAAAAGTGTGATACAGTTCGGGCACATAGATACTGCCGCCTCCCTTGGCAAACTTTGCAATCTCATAAAAGACGTAGTAGAAGTTGCACAACGCCATCAATGCAAAAGGTATCCACTTGCGCTGGCGCCACAGGAAGCAGAAGGTGTAACACAGCATGAACACGAAACAGGTGCGCATGAGTTCACCAGGGCGCGCCAGATACTGAGTAGTGTTGGCAAACAGGTTGATATAACCCATATATACGAGCGAGAACCGGTAAATGGCGGGCAGATAGCTGTCATTGCCGAACATCTGCCTGATAGAAGGATAATACCAGATTGCCACACAGCAGGAGAGCAGCGGGAACAAGCGCGATGGCCCTATTACAGCGCGGAAAGCATACTCCAGGTTGTTTGACATGAACAAGCGGTGGTAATGTCCATAACCCAGTACCTGGGCCAACTGCCCGAGATGGTCAAATATCCATCTTATCCACTGAGGGAAGGAGCCCAGAGCGATACACAGAACTATCAAGGCAAAGGGCAACCAGCGTTTTGCGGTGCGCACGGGGATGAGAGGAACCACATACAGGGGGATAAACAACACACACATCTTGTGGATTGATATCGACACCAGTGACAGCAACAGGTACCACCAGAACTTGCGCCTGATGATTAGTTCCACCATCACGACAAACAGTGCCTCGACCACCGATTGACGTACAAAGCCCATCCAGAAGATGTAGTAGGGCCCCAAGAAGACACATAGAGCCAACCATGGCAACAACACCTTGCGATGCCTGAGTGCGTAGAATATCAGTACAATCTGCACCAGGGCCCAGAAGGCGAAGTAAAAAGCGAAGTGCAAGCCCGCTCTAGACATGGCATGAGTCACCAGCGAAAATCCCGGTTCAAAATTTTCACGGGAGTATTCACCGAGTGACTGCATGGCCACATAGTAATTATAGTACATGTTGTAGTCCCAGCTCGTCTGCCAGCGCAATGCCGAGACCACCGTGTAGATAATGACCGAAGCAATAATCTCCCAAGACAACAATGAGAGTGAGGCTCCGCCAGCCGCCATGAGCCGTTGCTCACGGTGCCCCACATGCCATCCCAGCCAAGCCATCACAATGGCTGTTCCTGTATATACAGCAAGACTCAATATCATCTTTAATGGAATAGATGGTTACTTCACGAGAGACATGTTTATAGATAAACCATAATTGCTGCTGGTCGTGGGATATGACGAGGTGGACACGAGCGGCGTGTTGGTCTGATAGTCGAAATAGGCACCCATGGTGATGCGCTTGCTCACCACATAATTGGCAGTGAAGTTCACGCTCCACGTGCGTGTACCATTGGTAGCCTGGGCCGTGTTGGATTCAATTTTGCGAATCAGAGCCGTGTTGCTCGACATTTTCACATTCAGATTAAACGTCAAGTCATTGTTCACATTCTGCTGCTTGGTCTTGAGCTTGAGCACCTGATTGAAATTAGCAATCTTGTAGCTGCCTCCTAACGTGAAAGACTTGGTTGACGCCTCGACAAGCTGTCCAGCTGACGAGTTGAGCGTGAGCGTGCGCTGGTCGTCATACTGAGCATTCAACGACATATCGTTAAAGAACGTGGCCGTGAATCCAATCAGCGGGGCGAATTTCTCGGTCAGAGTAATAGAGGCGATATTATAGGGTGATGACGGTATCGCACCATTGGTGAGCACGTCCTGTGTGAAACCGATGCCCTCGCCGATGCTCACCCAGTCACTGAATGACGTGAACGAGCCAACACTGTAAGTGCACTGGTAGGCGTGATTCAAGTTAAATGCCTTGAACAGCCTCTTGAAGAACGGTACACGCATCAAGCCATCATAGGTAACACGCCAGTTGGGCAAGATGGCCTTGATTCCCGGGAACGGATTCAGGTCAACCTTGCTGGGATCTTTGCCCGAATAGGCTGCCATGAATGCAGGGATGAGCACATCACTGCTCGACTGGTTGATAGCGCCATTGTTCAAGCTGTAGGTATTGCCGGCCATGGCAGTGCCCTGGAAGAAGCCCCTGTTGGGATAGGTCGTTCCCATGTAGCGTTGCTGCAGGCGGTCGGCAATGACGGGAATATTGCTCAAGAACTTGTCAAATGTCTCACTGCGGTAATTGTCATCGGCCTTGAAGCCCTTCAGTGCCGTTGCCAGGGCGATGTGGGTCTTGGTGTAACTACCGCCGTAAATGGTCACCGGATCAGCATACATGAACTGGATCTGATTGGTGCGGTTATCGGTCCTGTTACCGGTGAGGGTAATCTTCAGTCCGGCAATGGGCTCCAGCTGCACCTCAGCATTGAATTCCTGGGTACGGGCATACAATGCAGGAGAGGTCTGCGTTTCGTCACCCATCAGCCAACCACGATCCAGCGCCTTGTTGATATAGGATTGACCAGCGAAACCAAATGCGAAGTCCAGACCGGGCGACATGACATCATAATGAGTTGACTGACCAAAGACATCGCCAATTTCGGGAATAAACTGCGGTATTGAGAGCGATGTGGTGTGTTTCAACCGCACATTCACACTGCGCACACTCATCAGCACGCGGCTGGCATACTGAGCTGCTTCGGTAAAGAAATTCTTGCGCTCTTCCTTTTGAACCTCGGTGATGGTAAACTTCAGGTTCTCGGTTCCAAGCGTAGTGATGATCACATTATCCTTGTCCTTGGCCTTAAACTCTACCTTGAATGGCTCATTCTTGTCGGCCGTCACCGCACTAACCTTGATGTCCTTGACACCGAGTTTATGGTTAATGACTGTCGCTGAGTCAGGATTGAGCTTAACGGTTCGGCTGAACTTCTTTGCTTTCTCCCGTTTGGAACCTTGTTTAGACCCTGAACCGGTCTTGGAGCGTTTGCTGCTCTTGCTCGAGAAGCGCTCATCCACTTTCTTGAGATAAGGAATCTTACTATAGAACTGCTCCAGTGCAAATCGTCCTTCCAAAGAACGAGTCGTCTGATTGGCAATGGTGTTTCCCGAGGAAATCTCATCAACAATCGCACCACGATCCCACCGATAGGTCGAATTGTAGTTGGCGCTGGCGGTAATCCAGCTCAAGATAGGAATCTGGCTGAAGGGAGCCTTATAGGTAGCTGTGAACGTCTGGTTGTAGGCCCAAGGAGTTCCCAAATCCTTAATTGACCTCATTACAGAGTCACGCCAGTCACGGTACTCATCTGGGAAGAGTTTGCGGTTCACCTGTCCAACAGGTTCCAGAATATGAGCTGTCGTGTTACTGTTGAATGATGCTGTGAGCGACTTGGTAAAATTCCAGGACAACGCGAACTGCCTATCCCACAAGAAGTTCTTGCTGACAGAAACAGGCAACTCCACATCGATGCCGGTCTCGTTACGCGTCTGCTGCTCATAGTAATATCTCGAGATATTGGTACTGAAAGCCAGATTGGTGGGTAACCAGTGGAACTCCCAATCACGGAAGAACTTCATGTTCTTGTTCTTCTCGCTAATGAAGTGGGAGAATGGCTTGAACGGCTTGGCATAAGGGGTCCAGCTGTACTGGAGACTGCCACGGTAATCATTGGTGTTCTCATAGACATTCTCGGGGTCATTGAGGTGCTGCTTGTTAAACGAGTAGCTGAACGAGAAGTTAGCAGGATCCCAAGGCATGGGATTCTTCATCGTCTTCACGTCAAACTTGAGACCCGAGATTGAGAAACTCTTGGCCGTACGCTGAGTGATGGCATACTCCATGATGCTGTCACGCTGCTGCTTGGTCTCGCAGATGTCCAGCGACTCCTCAAGTCTCACATCCTGGTCGAGAGGATTATACTTGGGAGTGGTTTTCTCATTGCTGTAAGAATAGTAGATGGGGGCATGCAGCTTAGCCTTCTCGGGGATGAAACGGCCCAAGTCGGTCTGCACGGCAAAGTTATACTGGTCATAATTGTCCAGACGACGTTGCGACAGGCTCTGGTCAACCGAGCCAAAGCCCTCGGTCTCCTTGTGGAAGCCCACATTGACCGTTGCGAGGTCACTCATGTTGAGCGTCATCGACGCCTTTGCAGCCCAGCCGCCCTCGCTATCAAAGTCGGTAACGCGCAGCTCATCGACCCAAACGACACAACTCTTGGTCGTGGAAGAATTGTTGCGTACACCTATGAGCATCACCCTCACCTTGCTCAGTGATGGATTACCGATCACATACACCTTGTTGTTGGGATGATCCTCGTCCACATCCTGATAACGTATTGAGTATCCCACACCCTCAACGCCAGCCATCTTTTCGGCATTGCGGTTTTTCTTTGCGTTGACGAGAACATCGAGATCGATATCCAGCATATTCTCCTCGGGCCATACTTTGAGCCTGTCGGCCGAACTGTTCGTACTGTATCGACCAGCAGGAGTGACCGTCAAGGGTATTTCATACTCGTAGTAATTGTTCTTGACGTCGGAGCCGAGGCGCACAAACAATGACACATCGCCATTACGCAGATTGGTCTCGTTGTCGATCAGAGCCTCGTTGTGGACAAACATCTGGAGGCGCTTATAGGTGCGCAGGTCAAGGTCGGTATTGCGGTACACACCACGCGCGTCACCAGCATCCAGATTATCAACTGTGAGCTGCATTGACTGCTCGTTGAGCTGGGTGATCTGTGATTGTCCGCTATCGATGATACGCGACACACCAGGAGGCAAAACATAGTTGACAGGCTCACGCGACGCATTTTCCTCGATATTCACCGTGTTGATACTGATGCTACCATTGGCAGGATGCTCACCACGCATGTTGAGGTTATACTTGTAGTTACGCCACTCGCCTCGCACGAGTTCCAGCGAAGCAAATCTCAAGTGAGTCGTTTCCTTGAAGCCAGTCATGAACATGCGCATGAAGCGGATGGTCGAGAAGTCCTGAATACTTCCCACCTTTTTCTCGTAATCAGCCAGAGGAATTGTGAATTGGTACCAAGTGGCTTGCTGTGTTTCACCATTGCGGGTGTGGACGTTGGCCACTTGCTTGTCTGTCACATATTTCGTCTTTCCCCCCTGCAGCGAGGCTTTGTTAAGATCAATACGGTACTGGAAATAGCGCTCGTACTCGTTGAGGGTATTATCCTGGTTGATGTCCTCGACATCAGGGGTGGAGCGTGATGTCTGGTATTGACCATCGGCTACATCACTCTGGGACAATGAGTTGCCATCGGTGCCATTATAGTGCTTGTACCGGTCAATGATGCTAGCACGTGTCTGGTCATAGTAGGAGTGGCGGTAAAATGCGTAGTTGTCGCCTGCAGGGTCATTAAAGGGAGAGAACGGGTTTTCCTGCATCGCAGCAATGGTTGACTCGGGCAATACCGCACGCAACTCGGCAAGGAAAGTTTTATATGCGGGATATTCAAACTCCTCGGCCGTGGACAATCCATCAAGTCCCACATCTTGCAGGATGCGGGCACCATTGGTATTATCAAACGCATAGGTCAATGATGACTGCGATGAAACTTTACCCCAAACGGTGGTCGTCACATAGGTCGAGTCTCCATTAATGGGCAATCCGTTCTCGTAGCTCTTGAGACCATCCTTCAGGATATCCTCACTCACCTCACCCAGGTTGAAATAGAGCGAGCCTCCCTCATCATTATTCAAATCGGGATCCATGAACGGGTCGAGCATCCAGAATTGGATGTATTCGATATTGGATTGCTCAAAATTGGTGTTATCGATTTTGCGCATAATACCGCCCCAACGTCTCTCGGGATAGAGCAGGTAACCGTCCTGGTCAACATTGGTGCCATCCAGGTTATACGGGCCACGCTCACGAGGATAGAACGAAAGGTTCAGCGTCTGAATCACCGACGATTCACCATAGTTGAGCTCACGTCCGGGGAACACCTCGCTATAAGCCACCTCACGGGCATAGGGGTAGGACAAAGCGTTAAGGTCACTCTTGATATAACCCGGCGCGTAAGACGAATTGCGCTGGGTGAAAAGTCGGTCAATATAGTACCACGACAACAGAGCGCGATTCTTACCATAGGATACATCATTATTATTTGCCGCCTCGGGGAACAGCGCATCGGCCGAGGCATCATAGGGAGTAGATGCCAGGAACCAGGAATAAGGAGTGCGCATGTCAATACCCGATTGGGTGGACTCAAAGTCATCAATGTAAGAGCTACCAGAGTTAGAACCACGTTTAGCCTGATGCGGCAGAAGCTGTGCAAACTCGCCCTGGAAGTTAATACTGGAAGGTGCCACTGCATTAACCGTCGGGATCTTGTTAAGCAAGTTAGTCAGCCACATGAACTGACTATTGTAAGACATGTTCACACCCCAGATGGTATTGTTGACCAGCTCGCTACCGATAGCGACCTTGTCACCGATGGCTTTCTCGCCATAGTGCATGATGGTACCGCCGATGTGGAAATTCTTGTTGATGGCATAGTCCAGATCCAAACCCAGCAGTGTCTTGCGTTGCATGCTGAAGGTGGACTGGTTCTCCAACGAGACGCTGATGTTGGTACCGGCATCGATGATGCTCTGATTGGTAATCGTGACCGTACCCATCGTGTAGTCAACAGTATAGTCACTGTTCTCGGTAAGGGTCACACCGCCAGCAGTCACGACCACAGAACCGCGCGCCACATTAGTAGCGTTGAGTTTGATGACACTGCCCGAACTGGACTGGTACTCACCTGCAAGGACAAACTTGTTCTTGTCGCTGAATTGCTGCGCCACAGTCAATGTGGAGTCATACAACTCGGTGTAAATATAGTCCTTTGCAATGGCATCATTGTTGAATTTGGAACGCAGGTGCTCGCCAAATGGCTCTGCAACGGGGAAAATGATTTTACCGGTTGATGACTGGATCGTATAGCCCTCCAGGTAGTCAAACTTACCATCGATATTGGTTTCCTGATTGGCATCCAAGCGGTCAAGGTTCATCACCTGCAACAACGGTGTGCCATTAATATCACCTGCGGGAATGTAAGTCAGCTCATTACCCGTGGTATCACTCAGGTACTTGATGTTGAGTTTGAAATTATTTTTTTGAATCTGGTAGGCGTCGAGAGCATAGACGTTCTTCATCGCCAGATCCCACATGGGATAATAAGGCGAAGAAGTCGTTCCCTTAAGCATCTTGACATACAGTGACTGCTCGGTAGAGGTGATATCACCCGAGAACTCACCCACTTGATAGGTCTTGCCACCATAGGTGTACTCATAGGCAACGGCAAGGATCTCATCACTGGACAAGGCCGTCTTGAGCATGATGTAGCCCAGATTGGAATTAAGGGTGTACTCTGAAGAATTCAACAGTCGTGCACTCTCAATTTTCTCATAATCGGTACCACCTTCAAAGTCATAAGCCTTCAACGGATTCAGAGCCGTCGAAGCCTTGCTCATGTAGCGTGCGTCAGGATAATTCTCCTTAATTTCTTGCAGCAGATTATTGGACATGTTGGAGGGCATGTCGGCACCTGTACCGATCCAATGGTGGTTGCTGATATTGCGTTCGTCACCCTCACCCAAGTCCATGAATGCCATGATGTTGCGGGACTCGTTATAGTTGTTGCGCTTGTTGGTAATCCACACCTCGATGCGCGTGATGTGCATACCCGATGAAACCAGCGGCAGCCTGGAGCACCACTTGTCGTAGTTGTCACGGAAGAAATGCGAAAGGAAGAAGTTGCGGTTTTGATCATACTTATCTGCCGTGATATAGAACTCGTTGGTCTGTGAGCCGCCTTTACTGCTCACCGTCTGGCTCTCACTGTTCTGCTGAGAAACGAGAGCTGTGGCTGTGAGTTTGCCAAACTGCAACTTGGTTTTCACACCAAACAGGGCAGCACTACCACGAATGAGTGACGAACCGGTAGTCATGCTCACGTTACCGGCCTCGATGTTCTTGATGATCTCATCTTCCTTGCCCTCATAGGCGAGTTTCAGGTTCTTGCTGTCAAAGTCAAAAGTCGCACCCGTGTTGTACGACATGTTGAAGCGCATCTTATCACCTACCGAAGCGGTGATGTTGGCTTGGATTTTCTGGTCAAAGTCGAAGTAGGTCTTACGGCGCTGTGACACAGACAAAGCGGGGTTGTCGGTCGAATTGCTCTTGACACCCATGTTGATTACAACAGAACCAGTTGTCTTGAGCTGCAGGCCACCAGGACCGAATATCGAATCCGCCGCACCCAAGCCAAACCGCATTTCCAGGAAATTGAAAGGATCCTTCTCCTGATTTTGAGCAATCTCGGCATTCTTTTGCCGATAGTATTCCATCATCGAGCGCCTGAAATCCATGTTGCTGTATTCGTCAGACGACATGATGTAGGGCGTGACGATATCATGGTCTCCAAGACGGGTATGGATCACATAGCAACCAGTCTCAGGATCAAATTCCACCTCACTCGTGATGTTTGACGGTGTTTTCAGGTCTGCGGAATACTCACCCAGCCCCTGCACATCACTGTAGTTGCTAGGTATAGTGGGCTTGACATCAAAGTGCAAGTCCAATTGGGGCGTCATCTGCTGTCGGGCCGATGGGCGTGTGTCAGGTGGCGGAGGGGGAGGAGGCAGCGTACTGGTCACATATTGGGCCAGGACAGAGTCATTGCCTGCCCACCAACCCAAAATGGCGCCAATAATTATCGCAAATAATATTTTTTTTCGGTTCAGCATGAACAATTTACTATAACAAGTCACTCGACCATCACTGCCATGAGAGGTTACATCATCTTGAGCGCCTGTTTTATTGCCTGCTCAACATTCAACGTGGGATTGCTGGAAAACAGGGACTTAAGTGCTTTTTGTGATGCCTGTTGTGAAAATCCCAGCATGACAAGGGCAGCAAGCGCCTCGTCAAAGGTCTCACCCGCAGCAAGGTCTGCTTTCTCTAATAACGTATCATCTGCCAGTTTTATTTTATCCTTGAGGTCAACAATTATGCGTTGAGCGGTTTTTGCGCCCACGCCCTTGACGGCCTTGAACAATGCAACGTTATTTCCGGCAATTGCTCTGGAAAAATCATCGGCACTCATCGATGACAGTATCATGCGGGCGATGTTGGGGCCGACACCCGATACCGAGATGAGCAGCAGGAAGGCTTCACGCTCTTTCTTAGAGAAAAAGCCATAAAGCAGATGAGCATCTTCACGTATCGCCTCGTGTACATACAACTTGGCCACACTGCCTTTCCCAGCCTGTGACAAGCTGTCAAACGTTGACAAGGATATGTTGAGCATATAGCCCACTCCATGATTGTCAATAACGGCAAATGCGGGATTAAGCTCCACAAGTTCTCCTTTAATATATTCAATCATAACGTGTATCTATTTATTTCAAAATCAGATCAATAATTCTATTGATATCAGAGATGTTTATCTCTGTGTTTCTATCAACATCGGCACGCAGTAGCAGAATCGCGTCCTTGCCCGTAGTCCCATCATGGATGATGTCAAGAACAGTACTCACATCAGCAATATTTATTTCGCGATCGTTGTTCACATCACCTTGAACCAACGTATTCTCAATCACATCCTTGATGGCGGCCCAGGCATCGAGCTTACCATAACCCCACTGGAGGCTGTTCTCGGCAGTAATGAAATCATCCTTGATTGACGTGCGCTCAAGTACACGCCTCACTGCAGCAGTAGTCAGCAGGGGATTTACTTGCATCATCAATGCAATAGTTCCAGTGACAACTGGGGCCGACATGGAAGTGCCCTGATTGGCATAATAAGGATACTCCGTGCCATTGGCCTGAACGCTCTCGCACCAGTTTTGACGGTCAGCCGACATGTCATACCTGTTGGCCGAAGAAACCAGCATCAATCCCGGTGCACACACATCAGGTCGCTGGATTGCTCGTTCATCGGGGCCAAAAGATGAGAATGGCGCTATTTCACCCGAATGAAGTGCGAGAGGGGTTACGAGGGAACCATCCGACAGGCAATAGGATCGCTTGGAGCAATATGCTCCGACAGAAATGACACTGTCGGTAGTAGCCAGGTCACTGATTGAGCCCATTGCAGATCCGCCAACAGCCCCAGGCAAGCCAAATGAGTAAAAATATGCATCCTTGGTGCTCCAGCCAATCAAGTCGGTTTCTTGATCAGCAACATATTGAATACCTATAAGATGCCCAGGCTGGACAGATTCCACATCAAATTCCCAATAGGAATGGAATCGGCCCGATGGTAGCGGCAGGCCATCTTGGTCAAACCGAGGCTCAACGCAACTGGCAAAACTCATTTCACCATGATAAAATGCGGCAAACCCGTCATCCAATTCACTGGATACGGAAACAATGCTGTCTCCAGGCAGCAGTCCGACAAAAGGTGAGGCATATTCAAGTGCACCGGTATAGCGGTTCACAACGACGATGCGCGACCGATGCTCCTGCTCCTTATCATTCCACATGCTGACATAGCCGCGCCGTTGCAGACCACCCCATTGATTGCGCAAGAACGTTGTCACCGTGTCGGCCTGGTTTCCCAGTTTAAACCTGCAACAAATGGGGGCATTACCATCATTTCCTGCCGATAGGACCAACAGTCGACCAGGACCAGCCATTGAGGAAAAAGCCCTGCATAAAAACGAGGATCCATCATTGGGTCCGCTGTTGCTGCCAATGCTCAGATTGATTACGCAGGGCTTCCCCACCCTATCGGCATAATCAAATATGTACTTGACCGCATTGGCAATATTGACGTCTGTCAATTCAAGTTCGGGAATGCCACACGCTACAATTTCGGCCGCTGGGGCAACTCCATTCAATCCATTACCACGATAACTGCCAACGGCAGTCCCAGCCGTGTGAGTGCCATGGGAGGACGCGGCATAATCGGTTGTCAAGGCAGCAATCTCACTGGCCGTCTCATAGCAGCTGCCAGGTAATTCAGTGCCCTCAACCACAGGATGATGCCCAGTAGTATCGGCAGGCAGATATACAGCCCTCACGCGGCTGTGGCCATCCTTATCACACAAGTTAATGTGGTTGAAGTCTATACCTGTATCCACAATACCCACAATCACACCGTTACCATCATAGGGGCCGATGCAGCCACTAACGACATGAGCTGGAGCCACATCAGAAAGAAACAATGCACTGTCGTTGCACCAATGCAGTGGCTGAGCTAATGACACAGCATTAACACCACTTGCCGACAATACCGCAGGCATGGCTTTGTCCGGGATGCGAACCGTAGCAAATCCATTAAAGACAGCATCTATTTTAACGCCCGATTGTTGAAGTGCTTCCAGGCATTTCGGGTCATCAACGGCAATAAATGCCGGAAAGACGTGATGAGTGTCAGCAACACGAAAACCGCTTGGTGCTTGAGACCGCGCAAGTGACAGCTTGGATGCGGCAGTGAGGGTAGGATTTTGACAAGCGACCGCCAGAGATATGGCCGCCAGCAGCATCGATAACAGGAATCGAATTCTCCTCATCTCAATCCGTCTCTCAATTATGAATTATGCATCCCACAGGATGCAAATCACCTGCATTTATTGTAAGATGATACTGATAATCAAATTGATGTCACTGATGTTCACCTCTTGGTCATTATTAACATCGGCACGTCTTGCGACATCGGGGTCCACTTCTTCTCCCTGAATGATAGAGATGACGACATTGATATCACTGATGTTTACCTCACCATCACGATTCACATCGCCATTCTTGTCCTCGATGTGCAACACATAGCGCAAACCCTCATTGACGTCGAGTTTACCCGCGCCCCACCGATCACTGTAGCCGGCACGAACAAATGAATCTCTATTTGATGACTTCTGCAGCACATTGCGCACATCGGCAACACTTAGGCCAGGATCGGCCTGCAACCATAGGGCGACAGCTCCTGCCACAATGGGAGCAGACATTGAGGTTCCCAAGTCGGGAGAATAAGTATATTCAACACCGTTCACAATTGCCGAAGGCTGCCAATACTGCAGATTGGGAGCGTCCACAAAGTAGCGGTTTGCTGATGACACCAGCACACTGCCAGGTGCACACACGTCAGGACGTGCGATGCCGTTCTCGTCAGGGCCAAAGGAAGAGAATGATGACAAATAACCAGGCGTGCTGTTGTAACGGAAGTAGATTGAACCGTCGCGCAAGGGCACGGTCTGCCTGGTGTTATAGGAGCCAACCGAAATCACACTGTCGGTCGCTGCAATATCGCTGATTGAACCAACGGATTGACCTACCTCAGCCCAAGAGAAGCCATGATTATCGATATAGGAATACTTTGAGGTATATATAGCCAGCTCGTTAGCCGATGGGGAGAAATACTGGAAGCCCAGGCAATATGACCTAGACTTGGAGACCATGTTTATCTCACACATGGAACTCGGATTCCCGTTGTTCTCGATTGAGCCAATAATCTCAACATCACCAGTGGCATATTTTGCCAGCACAGTATCGGTTTCGGATGACAGATTGACGAGTACACCGTGCGAGGTGGCACCAATGGCACGAGAGCGGTAAAGAATTTCACCATTGCTCGTATTGACCACAATAAGTCGTGTATTGAAAGGCTTAGCCATGGTACTACGGGCATTGACATAGCCTGAATACTGTGTCGATCCACGGAAACCGTTCAGCAAGGTGAACACGGTGTCTCTTGAGTTGGTGATGGATCGATGATCGGTAACCTGATAAGCACCGTCGTTACCAGCTGATGCCACAATCACTCGTCCCGGTCCAGTCAATTGCTGACAGACGCGATTCAGATAGGAAGTGCCATCATGGGGACCCACGTTGGAGCACAAACTCATCGAAATGACACAGGGTTTCATTTGTCGGCGTGCATAATCGATGATGTAGCTGATACAATTAGCGACACGCACATCGTTAAGCTCGCCCTCAGGCATGCCACACAAGACAATGTCGGCATCGGGAGCTATGCCGTACCAACCATTCTCACGATAACCGCCCACGGCCAATCCAGCCGTTAATGTGCCATGAGTAGACTGGTTGTCATCGGTGGTGAGTCTTGAAATCTCAGAGGGTTTCTCATAGCTGCAGCCCGGCAGGCGCACCATGTTGACGATGGGTGAATTAGATGTCGAATCTTGAGCCAACGGAAGATACACTGCCTTAACTCGTGATACACCCTCACGATTAAAGAAATTAATGTGATTGAAATCAAAGCCACAATCAATTAGACCGACAATGACACCCGTTCCTGTATATGGCATTTTCAAGCTATCACCGAGATGAGCAGCATCAGCACGAGAAAAATACCGAGCCGTATCAATGCTCGTGAGCAAGGTCAACGCTTTGGTCACATGGTCAACGCCATCAATGTCCTTGAGCGAAAACGGGTCAACACCATCATTAACGCGAACGGTCATAAAGCCATTGAACCGGCCAGTGATGGTCACACCTTTTTGATTAAGCTGATAGAGCTGGTACTCTTGCAGATTCTCGTTTGTCTCGATGAAAGCTTCGTAATAATTAGCAGCACCTACCGGTGAACCCAACCATGCGCTCACCAGAAACAAGAACACAGAGCAGCCGACAAATAGTTTCTTTTTCATATTGCTTGTAATATAATGTTCAATACATTTGTCTATAAACAGATGATATGACTATCGACCATCATCCATCAAGTCGAAAATTGTTTTTATCAAACTACAAAATTACTAAAAAACAAGATGCCGACATCAAATTTCAAACAAAAATATCAGGCGACTGCCAGTTAGGCAGCCGCCTGATTAAGAAAATTTGTTATTTTTCAGGAATAGCTCGATTACTTGAGGCTATTCACATAGTTGCGCAATGACTCATTCTCGGGATCATATTCCAACCACTTCTGGTAGTAAGTCTTAGCAGTTGCCTTGTCACCCTTGGTAAAGTAGTAGGTTGCCAGGTAATTGTAAGCATACTTGTAGTAGCGTGCGTAGTCGGACTTATCCTCCTTGGTGTCGAGAATGCGGAGCAACTCATTGTAGGCATCTAACGCTGCACCGTTGTTGGTGTCACCCTCGCGGAACTTGGCGATCTTAGCCTTCTGGTTCACGATTTGCACATTGTTAGGCACCTTCTTGTCAACCTCGTCGATATACTTCTGGGACTTGTTCAGCGCGTCGGCCTTGATCGCGTTATCCAGACTATCGGTGCTGGCGATACCCAGATAGTAGTTTGACAGGGTGAAGAGGTCATTGGACTTGTGGTTGTCATCGTCCACCAGACGCTGATAGTACTCGGCAGCCTTAACAAAGTTCTCGGCGTCGGCATAGGTGTCTCCCAGATTGCGAATCAGGTCGGCGTTCTTGGGATTGAGCTCAATGGCCTTGTTATAGGCATTGATGGCTTCCTCGGCAAGACCTGCGGTCTGCAAAGCCAGTCCGTAGTCAGTGTAGTCGCGCACCTCGTAGTTTGAACCCTTGGGCAGTGCGTTGGCAAAGAACGACTTGCCAGCCTCCACGGCCTCGGCCCACTTCTCGAGCTGCACCATGTTGTAGAGCTGCATGCGCTTCATGTAGAAGACCTTCTCATCAGCAGGGTTGAGCTTGTTGATCAGGCTAGTGGCCAGGTCATAGGACTGCTGGTACTTCTCACCGAAGAACAACAGCTGAACGTAGCGCACCTCGTCCTGTGCAAAGTGGTTCGGATTGTTGATGTACTTACCATACTGCTCAGCAGCCTTGGCACCCAGGTTGTCACTGTAGTACTTCTCGGCCAGCTCACGCTGTACAAGTGCCGAGTTGGGCACCTTGGCCTGGAGCTCCTCAAGACGCTCGATAGCCATCGAGGGGTTCACGTTGAAGTAGGTGTTGGCATACTTTACATAAGCCTCAATGTTGTTGGGATCCTTGTCAAAGGCCAGCTCATAGATACCGGCGGCATTACCCCAGTCCTTCTTGTCGGCCTTGGTATCGGCCTCAAAGATGTAGCTGTCAGGATCATCAGCATTCCACTTGCGGGCATTCTTGATACATTTCTCGATGTCCTTGGCATAGGTGGTGGGATTTGCATCATAGAACGCACGTGCAATCTCCATTTCCAGCTTTGAGTCCTTCTTGGAGAGTTTGCGTGCCTTCTCGAGCAAGCTCTTGACTTCGCCGCCATTCTTGAGTGCGATAGCAGCCTGGCCCACATAGTTGTAGGGATTCATGGCATTGGCAGCAATACCTTTCTCAAAGTTGGCAGCAGCCTGAGCCACATTACCCTGGTGCAAAGCGATTTGTCCCAGATAGTAGAACGCCTCGGCCTTGTCGGTGCTGGGAGCATTCAGGTTACGCTCGAGCAATTCCTTGGCATTGTCCAGTTTGTCAACCTTGTAGTACTCAATACCATCCTTGTAGCCCTGTGCATTAGCTACAATCGAAGCACCCATTAACATGAGTGATGCAAAAAAGAATTTCCGTTTCATTGCAGTAACAATTTAAATAGTTGTTATTATTTCTTTGTTTTTAGTTATTGATCTTGCAAAATCTGTGCCAAATAGTTAAATTATTGAACTTCAACATATCTGACGGGCTCGGCAGCAGGCAATATACCGGTCTGAAGGATGATCTTCTGTCCGATCACTCCAGTGAGGAAGGCATAGAAGCCATGATCGAGTGTTCCGTTATAGGAAGCGTCAATGGCCCAAATCGTGCGCACCAGCGGATAGTCACCGCTATTGATGTGGGCTTGATAGGGCTTGACACCCTGAACCTGATTATCACCGCGCAGGGGCATCACCTTGATGCGATCGGTGAAGTCAATCACGCTGACCTCATTTTTGGTCTTGAGTTCCTCATACTTTTGTGCGATGGGGATTTCAGCCGACTTGAGGTCGCTGGTGATCCAGCTCACGCCAATAAAGCCAATAACATTCTTATAGGTCTCGACGGCCTCAAACACATCTTTGCTGGATTTCCTTGCATAGATATTAGGACCGAAATTGCCACCTTTCACAAATTTCTCCTTCATGTAATGTACGACGCCCGTTCCCGAGCCGTCAAACATGACCTTGATGGAATCGTTCTTCAATTTCGTGGGGAAGACTTCGCCCCAACGCTTCACCTTCCCACTGAAGATGTCACGCAGGTCATCCATCGAGAGTTCGTCGATATCGTTCTGCTTATTGACAATGACGGCAATGGCGTCAACAGCGATCATCTTGGAACGGTAGCCGCGACCCAATCGCTTGAGGCTTTGCCGCTGCTCGTCGGTGAGGTCACGGGCGGTGATGATCAGGTCAACCTTGCCATTCATCAGCGAGTCGAGAGAGGCATGCTCATTGATGTACTCAGGCATGATGCTTGCCTCGGGATACTGGTACTCAAACACAGCGATTTCCTGCTCCAGTACGCTCTGGAACGACTCGTCGCACATGATCTTGGCAATGCCGCGGGTGCTGGTGCTCTTGGAGCGCTGGTCACCACAACCGGCCAATGTCAATGCCATCAGGGCCAGAAGCCCGATAAGAAATCTATTTTGTTTCATCTTGTTCATCATAGCGTCTCATGCCATAGGTGTGATCTCCTGTTACTTCACGATAGCCACGGTAGATACCGTATGCGGCCAACACTGCCGCAAAGAGCCACCGAACAGCATTCCATAACGGCGTGTTGATGAAATCAAAGTAATTCATCGCCATCAGGACGGCCATTCCCAGATAAACGAGTACCATGAAGATGCCGAAAAACATCTTCAACCCTCTATAGATACCCATTGGACTCTTGCTCATAGTGTAATCATTTTAAGAATTATTCTGCCATTAGACTGCCAATCTCCAAATAGGTTTATAGCAATCAAACGACAAAATTAACAATTTATCCTTATTATGCATCAATCATATGAAAAAAACTACTTCTTTTTTTTGAAAAAAGATGATTTCATGAATACTTGATGAAGCATAAGAGATAATTATTGGAATATAATGCTTAATTTTGCAAATCCTTAAATCTATTTTTCATACTATTTTCGCCTAGGGCACTTTCGTTGCGAAACGGAGTGCTCTTTTCCTTCATTCCTCACAGCCAGAATCAGTAAAATAGCCACGGGAATCCATTGACTCCCGTGGCAATAATCCTTAAATGCCCTGTTGGATACGGGAGATATCGCTCCCCCGGTTGCAACCAGCTTAATAGTTGCGGGCAAAAATGACGCGGCGATGGCTGGGCTTGCCAGTGTAGATGCACTTGCCTTCCTCTTCTGGAGCGTCCAGCGGGATGCAGCGGATAGTGGCCTTGGTCTCTTCCTTGATCTTCTCCTCGGTCTCAGTCGTGCCGTCCCAGTGTGCCAGAATGAATCCGCCCTTCTCGATCTGATCCTTGAACTCGTCCCAAGTATCCACCTTGAAGGTCATCTCCTCACGGTGACGCAAGGCCTTGGTGTAGATATTCTGCTGGATTTCCTCAAGCAGATCCTTGACGCGGTTCTCAATGCCAGAAAGCTGCTCGCTCGACTTCTCGAGGGTGTCGCGGCGCATCACCTCGACAGTGCCGTTCTCAATGTCACGAGCGCCAAGCACAAGGCGTACGGGCACACCCTTAAGCTCATAATCGGCAAACTTGAAGCCGGGACGCTTGTTGTCAGCGTTATCATACTTCACCGAGATGCCCATTGCGCGCAGGTTGTTGACGATGGGTTCTACCACCTTGTTCACTTCCTCAAGTTGGTCATTGGTCTTGTAAACAGGAACAATGACAACCTGGATGGGAGCCAGATGCGGAGGCAGTACCAGTCCGTTATCGTCACTATGGGTCATGATCAAGGCACCCATCAAGCGGGTCGAAACGCCCCACGAGGTAGCCCATACATCCTGCAGTTTGTTTTCCTTGTCGATGAACTTCACATCGAATGCCTTAGCAAAGTTCTGTCCCAGGAAGTGGCTCGTGCCCGACTGCAAAGCCTTACCGTCCTGCATCATGGCCTCGATGGTATAGGTCTCGAGGGCGCCGGCAAAACGCTCGTTGGGGGTCTTGATACCCTTGATCACGGGCAGAGCCATATAGCGCTCAGCAAAATCGGCATACACGTTAAGCATCTCGATGGCCTTTGCCTCAGCCTCTTCTTTGGTAGCATGGGCGGTATGTCCCTCTTGCCACAAGAACTCGGCCGTGCGCAGGAACATGCGGGTGCGCATCTCCCAACGGAAGACGTTGGCCCACTGGTTGATGAGCAAGGGCAGGTCACGATAGCTGTTGATCCAGTTGCGGTAGGTGTTCCAGATGATTGTCTCGCTAGTGGGACGAATCACCAATTCCTCCTCGAGGCGTGCCGAGGGGTCAACAACGACGCCCTTGCCGCCCGGGTCGTTCATCAGTCGATAGTGGGTAACAACAGCACACTCCTTAGCAAAGCCCTCGACGTGATCGGCCTCGCGGCTGAGGAACGACTTGGGGATGAGCAGGGGGAAATAGGCGTTCTGCACACCAGTAGCCTTGAACATATCATCGAGCTGGCGCTGCATCTTCTCCCAGATAGCATAGCCATAAGGCTTGATGACCATACAGCCACGCACTGCCGACTGCTCGGCCAAGTCGGCCTTCACTACCAGTTCATTATACCATTGAGAGTAATTATCTGCTCTCTTTGTCAAATCTTTAAGCTCTTTTGCCATTATAATCTATATTTATTATATTTGTTGATTTCTCAGTTTTTTCCTTTGCTTGTGATATTGATGCGGCCCTTCTTGGCTTGCTGTATCATGGTCTGCTCGGGGACAAGAAAAATCTCCAGGCGGCGGTTGGTCTTGCGATTCTCCACCGAATTGTTATCCACCAGCGGATCGGTCTCGCCCAGGGCGTAGGGGACAACATAGTCCACGCTACCGTTCTCGTCAAACCAGTCAAAAATAGCATTCACACGCTGCCGCGTGAGGTTAAGGGTATATTCGGAACTGCCCGTATTGTCGCTATGCATCACAAGCAGCATCTTGTAAAAGCCAGGGTTCTTGATCATGCGCAGGAAAGGCTTGAGTTGCTCCTCTCCCACCTTGCTCAACACCGTGTCGTTGGGTTCAAACAACATACTGGCAGGGATGGTGATGACGATGACCTCATCATCGCGCATGACTTCCACCTCATAGTTTGATTTCTTGAATGCCACAGCCATGTTGTACTGGAACTCCTGAATCTTGTCGGCCTGTTTGTCGTTCTTGATTTCGGGAGTCATCAGGTTCTCGTCCAGCGACATGTCATAGATATCATCGATGTGATCCTTGGCTGCAAGCATCGGGCTCCAGACCATGACTGCAATGAGCAGGGTCAGGACAGCTAGTATGATATGTAAGGCACGTTGCATCATGATTTCTCATTAATATATTAGTTCAATTCCAGGATTCCTGTAGGCAAATCCATGGTTATAACCTTTCTATCCAAGTCAAACTCGACAATCAACTCATCGGTTGCCGGAACCATTACCTCGTCTCCATCGCGCTCGACTACAAAGATAGCGTTCTCGGTTTGCTCGTCCACGTCGCAAATCGTCCCTACCCTGGTCCCATCATTATCAGCCAGGTCAAAACCGATAAAGTAGTCCAGCGGGTACCCGTCGGCCATTGCGTCGTCGCTCTCCTGGCGATAATCACGCTTGAGGGCAAATATATCGTGGTTCACCAGTCGCGCAGCTTCCTGCTCGCTGGTGATGCCATCGATGGTAAGTAATACGGTGTCGGCCGTCTTGGGGCGCAAACCATTGACAAAGAAAGGCACATAGATTCCGTCAATATCGCTCACCAGGCATGACAAGGCACGCAAGACATCAACGTCCACATCTACTGTGGCCGATATCTCGCCGACAACGCCGTGCGGCTTGTTGTAGTGCCCAATGGCAATGAGTTCCTCTCGTGTGATCATTATATCTTCTTATCCTTCTCGTGGCCGTGACAGGAGTCACGGCATGGTTTTACACCACAGCCCGGTAGAACGGCTTATTTTTTCTTCTTTTTCTTGCCCGAGGGTTGTGTGGGCTTTATGATCTGATATTCGTGCAGATGATGCGTCTCAGGATTCAACCTGATGGCACCATGGCTGTAGCGCTCCAGATCCTTGAAGATCTTGGCATCCTCGACATCCTCGTTATTGATCTGGAAGATCAGCTTCTTCATGTGATTGGCCAGCAACATCACCAGCGCATCCCGCTCCTCTCCCTCGGGATACTCTGCGGCCCGTTCGATCATGCGCTCGATGTTCTTGCCATAGTGCCTGTACTGGATGGGTTCCAGCTCGTATTGTATGGGCTCAGGCTTGGATTCGAGGCTTTCCTCCTTGATGATGTCGTCAAACGGGAAGTCCACATCGAGCTGGAAACCGCTCATGATCATCAAGTGGTCCCACAGCTTGTGTTGGTAATCGGTCTCGGCACGCAGCTGAGGAAAGACGTTAGCCATGTTCTGGACAATCGTGAAGGCACAACGTGTGCGCTCATCGCGATCCTCTATCGTCAGGCAATGATCAACCATCTGCTGGATGTTACGTCCATACTCAGGCAGCACCAGTTTCTTGAGTTGTGAGTTATATGTCAACATAATCCTATGTTTTGATACATTAATATAATAATAAGGTCCTCCTGTGGCCTACAAACCCAAAATGGGATTCTTGGGCTTAGTGGCCTGGAATTCCTTGAGGTAGAGAGGGGTGCTGTAAGCCACGTCGATGAAGCGTTGCTCGCGCCATGCTTTCTCGGCAAGGGCCATCATGTCAACGGCAACCGGCTTAATCCCTTCAATGAACTTTATCCGCTCATGGGTGAGCACTGGTCGCGCCTTGTCACTGCCATTGCCCATCACCACCAACGTGTAGCCCTGCTGTAACAAATTCTCAAACGAGTGCTCATCCAGTATCATTGCCTGGGGCTCCAAGACGGCCTCGAGGGCCGGACTGTAAGCAGCCGTATAGACCTCCATGCGTCGAGCGTCAATCATGGGCACGTACAGCACTTTTTCCTCATCGATGAAGTGATTGAACATGGTGCTGACGGTCATGAGCTGCAACGTGTTCACGCCAATCAGGGGAACCTGCAACCCGAAGGCCAAGCCCTTGGCCTCACTCAAGCCGATGCGCAGCCCTGTATAAGAACCGGGCCCGATGCTCACAGCGATAGCGTCCAGTTTTATTTCACGGCTTCGCGCATACTTCAACATGTCCTGCACATACTTGCTCAACATGGTGGCATGGGTCTGACCCTCATAGTTTTCACTATGTTCCATCACCTGCCCGTCGCAGGTCAAGGCTACCGAGCATACCTCGGTCGATGTCTCTATGTTCAGGATATTAGCCATTACCTCTCTCTAAATAGCGCACAAAGGTAGTAAAAAGTTTTAGAGTAGAGGGTTTGGTGCGTATAGTTTTTTGAAAAAGACGCTATTTACAGCGCGTCTATCAGGGCATCCACGTCTTCGGGGCGGGTGGCCCAACTGGTGACAAAGCGGCAATTCATCTTGTCGCCCACGGGGAACCATTGCTCAAAGACAAAGTCTTTTTCCAATCGGGCAATCGTTTCTTTGTCCAGCAAGACAAACTGCTGGTTGGTAGGAGAATTGCTGTACATGTCGTAGCCCTTGGCAACAAAGGCATCACGCAGCCTCATTGCCTGCTCGACAGCGTGGCGTGCGATCTTGAAGTAAAGCCCATCCTCCATCAGCACGTCGAACTGGATACCCAACAGACGCCCCTTAGCCAGCAAGGCGCCGTGCTGCTTGACTATCGTGAAAAAATGGGCCGGCGCATTGCCATGCGGGAAGACAACGGCCTCGCCACACAATGCGCCGCACTTTGTGCCGCCGATGTAAAAGACGTCACACAAGGCCGCCAGCTGCTGTATCGTGACGTCGCAGCCCTCAGCCATCAAGCCGTAGCCCAAGCGGGCACCGTCGATAAAGAGCGGCAACTTGTACTGCTTGCACACGTCGCTGATGGCTTGCAGCTCGTCTCGGCTATAAATCGTTCCCATCTCGGTCGAGAAGGTGATATAAACCATGCCTGGAAAGACCATGTGCTCGTATGCGATGTCGGCATAGAAAGCCTCTAACCATCGGCGCAGTTCGTCAGCATCCATTTTACCATCATGGCTGGGAAGGGCCAGCACCTTGTGCCCACCAAACTCGATGGCGCCCGACTCGTGCACATTGATGTGTCCTGTTTCCACCGAGAGCACTCCCTGGTAACCGCTCAACATCGCATCGATGACCGTGGCATTGGTCTGAGTGCCGCCGACGAGGAAAAACACGTCGGCATCGGGTGCTCCACAGGCCTGACGCACCTTGTCACGGGCAGCATTGCAGAAATCGTCCAGGCCGTAGCCCGTTGCTCGTTCGTTGTTGGTTGCAGACAGGCGATTGAGGATTGCCTCATGACAGCCGTTATTGTAATCGCTCTCGAATGAAATCATCGTTTTATGTTGTTAGTTGATAGTTGTTGGTTGATCGTTGTGCAAAGGTAATCAAAAAAGCGAGAATGACAAACATCTATCAACCATTAACTAAAAAAGCATTACCTTTGCCACATGAAAGAAAACAAAAAGACCATTATCTACCAATTGATGCCCCGCTGGTTTACCAACTGTAACGAGCATTGTATCCCCAATGGCACCATCAGCCAGAACGGCGTGGGCAAGTTCAATGACATCGACGGGAAGAAACTGCGATCCATCAAGTCACTGGGTGCGACCCACGTGTGGTACACGGGCATTATCGAGCAGGCCACCGCCACCGACTATTCCCGCTACGGCATCACACCGTGCAACCCCCACGTGGTCAAGGGCATTGCAGGGTCACCCTATGCCATACGGGACTACTATGACGTGAGCCCCGATCTTGCCCAGGACATCGGCAACCGCATGGCTGAATTTGAGGCGCTTGTCGAGCGCACACACCGTGCGGGGCTCAAGGTCATCATCGACTTCGTGCCCAATCATGTCGCCCGCCAGTACCACAGCGACGTCAAGCCTGACGGCGTGCAGGACCTGGGCGAGGGTGACAATGACGGGATGTTCTTTGACCCGAACAACAACTTCTACTATATCACCGGCCAGGAGTTCGCGCCGCGGGATGTCGATCTGGGAAGCGGTGCCGACGCCTACCGCGAGTTTCCCGCCCGGGCCACGGGAAACGATTGCTACACGGCAACGCCGGGACGTGACGACTGGTATGAGACCGTCAAGCTCAACTATGGCATCGACCCGTGGAACGGCAGCACCCATTTCAACCCCATCCCCTCCACGTGGACCAGGATGCTCGAGATCCTCAAGTTCTGGGCCGGCAAGGGCGTTGACGGCTTTCGCTGCGACATGGCTCACATGGTGCCGGTAGCCTTTTGGCACTGGGCCATCAGCCAGGTCAAGGCGGTTCACCCCGCCGTCATCTTCATTGCCGAGATCTATGACACGGCACTGTACCGCAGTTACATCCACGACGGCGGCTTTGACTACCTGTATGACAAGGTGACGCTCTACGACACGCTGCGCGGCATCCTGTGCCAGGGCTGGCCCGCCAGCGGGCTTACCCGCTGCTGGCAGACCGTGGAGGGCATCGGCCCCAACATGCTCAACTTCCTCGAGAACCACGACGAGCAGCGCATCGCCTCGCGGCAGTTCGTGGGCGATGCGTTCAAGGCGCTGCCCGCCCTTGTCGTCAGCGCCACAATGACGGCCGGCCCCTTCATGCTCTATGCCGGGCAGGAACTGGGTGAGCGCGCCGCCGACGCCGAGGGGTTCAGCGGCCATGACGGGCGCACGACCATCTTCGACTACTGGAGCGTCCCCACCCTGCGCCGCTGGCATCAGGGCAGGCCCACCAGCGCCGAGCGCCGCTTGCGGGCCCTGTACCGCAAGATCCTGCGCCTGTGCAACAGCCAGGAGTGCCTGTCATGCGGCGGGTTCTTCGACCTGATGTACGTCAACCAGGACACGCTCGATGCCCGTTACCAGTATGCCTACCTGCGCTATCATGGCGGCGAGATGGTCCTCATCGTCGCCAACTTTGGCGACCGGGCCATCGACGCCACAGTGCGCATCCCCCAGCACGCCCTCGACTGCGCCGGCATCGCCCACGGCAACTGCCGCGCCACCGAGCTGCTGACACTGCAGGCCGCCCACGTGACCCTCACGGCCGATACCCGCATGACGCTCCACGCCGACGCCCACAGTGCGGCAATCTGGAGCCTAAAACCCTACCAGCACAGGCAGTAAAGGAAATCATCAAAAAAAACTGTCCCATTTGTCATAAAAAAGTTGCGATTGTTGCGGGAAAAATGTTTACCTTTGCCGATAGTTAAACCTGAACAATCGTATCAAAAAAATTCTTATGGCTGAAATGAAAGTTTTCTCGGGCACTAACTCACGTTATGTTGCCCTGAAGATTGCAAGAGAACTGGGTGTTGAACTGGGTAAAGTGAACGTTTCTCATTTTGCCGACGGGGAGTTTGAAGTATGCTATGAGGAGCCGGTGCGCGGTGCCGAAGTCTATCTCGTGCAATCCACATTCAATGCATGTGAAAACCTGATGGAGCTGTTGCTGATGATTGATGCCGCCAGGCGCGCCTCGGCACAGTCAGTCATTGCCGTCATCCCCTACTTCGGGTGGGCCCGTCAGGACCGCAAGGACAAGCCCCGCGTGTCCATCGCCTCAAAGCTGGTGGCAAATCTGCTGATTGCCGCTGGCATCGACCGACTGATCACCATGGACCTGCATGCCGACCAGATCCAGGGCTTCTTTGACATTCCGGTGGATCACCTGTATGCATCTACCATGTTTGTGCCCGACATCGCCTCACTGGGACTCAAGGACATGGTCATCGCCTCGCCCGACGTGGGCGGCGCCAAGCGTGCCAACTCCTATGCCAAGTACTTCAACGCGCCGCTCGTGCTGTGCCACAAGCACCGCCAGCAGGCCAATGTGGTGGAGTCGATGACCATCATCGGCGAGGTACAGGACAAGGACGTCATCCTCATCGACGACATGGTGGACACCGCAGGCACCATCTGCAAGGCCGCCTCGCTGATGAAGGAGCACGGCGCACGCAGCGTGCGCGCCTACATCTCCCACGCCGTGATGAGCAATCCCGCCAGTGAGCGCGTGATGGCCAGCGGCCTTGACGAGCTGGTGGTCAGCGACAGCATCCCCTTTGACACCGACAAGTGCCCCAAGGTGAGGGTCCTTAGCGTCGACAAGATGTTTGCCCATGCCATCAAGCATGTCAACATCAAGAAGTCCATCAACGACCTGTTCCTGTTCAAATGATGCTTGTTGCGCGCGAGAACCTATAGCTAGGCGTAGCCAAATTTAACAAAATTATAGGTATAGGCGTTTAGGTCGCGACCTTAACGCCTATACCTAAATAATTATTAATTTCGGCGATGATTTAGATGTTGGCCCAAACCCTGCGGGACACAGCCTCCCTTTATAGTTCAATACCAAAATGCGCACAAAAGCAAGAATTATAGTTTTTAAACGAATTTTACTTGTTATTTACATTTATTTTATATATTTTTGCTGCAATATATCACTTTGCTTATTATTTTTAATAGTTTATATTACCTTTATTGTTTAACTTTAAACCATTTAACCATCATGATGAGAAAACTACTTTTCGCATTAGCGTTAGGTCTCTCGATGAGTGCGATGGGCCAGGTACTGCAAGTGACCTCGATCGAGCGGGTCAATCTGCCTGACAAAGCAGCTGTAGCAGCTATCAGCCCCCAGGGCGATTACCTGCTGCTGACCAGCGCTACCAACCAGGGCCTCACCAAGCTAGACCTAGCCAGTGGCCAGACACAAGTGCTGAGCAATGCACCCAGCGCAGGCCATAACGTGAAGATTTCGCCCGACGGCCAGACGGTCGTTTACCGCGAAGGCTCATTTAATGACAAGCACCTGCGGCAGTCCACACTCAAGAGCGTGAACCTGGCTACCGGTGCCAGCCAAGTGCTGGTAAAGCCCACACGCGACCTGCAGGGCTATAACGTCGATGCCACGAGCGTGGGCGCAGTGAACAAGGGCAAATTCAGCAAGAAGGCCATCGGCAGCGCCAAGGCCCAGAACGTGCCTGTGCTCTCCATCAACAAGGGACAGCTGATGATTACCAGCAACGGCAAGACCCGCCAACTGTCACCCAGCGGCACCCAGTTCAGCTACATGTGGGCCTCACTGTCGCCTGACGGCACGAAGGTGCTTTATTACCAGGCAGCCCACGGAGCCTACGTCTGCAATCTGGACGGCACTGGCGTGCATAAGGTGGGCCAGATGCGTGCCCCGGTATGGTATGACGACAATACCGTCGTGGGCATGATGGATAAGGACGACGGCGAGTTTATCTACGCCTCGACCATCGTTGCAGCAAACCTCGACGGCACCACCCAGGTGCTCACCAGCGATGACGTCATCGCGATGTATCCTCACGCCACCAGCGGCAAGATTGTCTTCAGCACACCGGCCGGAGAGGCTTATATGATTAACGTAACCAAATGATGACAGCTATGAAAAAGATTTTATTACTTGCCGTAGCTGCTATCCTGGCAGCAGGCACATTGCAATCCAAGACGGCTGACGAGGTGCGTATCTACCTGAATCCGGGCCACGGCAGCTGGGGCCCCAACGACCGCCCGATGGCGACTATCCCCTATCCTGCCCTCCCCGAGACCGGTCGTCCTGACACAAACGGATTCTATGAGTCAAATACCAACCTGTGGAAATCCATCCAGACCCGTGCCACGCTCATCAAGATGGGTGTAAAGCCCGAGAACATCACCATGTCCAGGTGGTTTAACGGGCCATACCCCTATGTATCGGGCGCTGAGGATGCCGAGATCTATAACCGCCCGCTGTCTGAGATCTGTGAGGAGGTTGAAGTGGGCAACTATGACATGTTCCTGTCACACCACTCTAACGCAGCAACCGACGGCACTTCCACCAACTACCCGCTCATACTGTATCGCGGCAATGACGGCGATGGCGGAGACCTGGCTCCAGGCAGCCGTGCCATGGCATCGGTCTGCTGGCCACTGTTTTACACTAACGAGATTGACGTGATGAACTACTATAGCCCCACGAGCCCTAACATCCGTGGTGACATCAACTTCTATGGCAGCTCATCGACCCGCGTCGATCCCAATACAGGTATCGCTTACACCGGCTATCTGGGCGTGTTGAAACACGGCGCTCCCGGTTTCCTGATTGAGGGCTACTTCCACACCTACCAGCCGGCACGTCATCGTGCATTGAACTCTGATTACTGTCACCAGGAGGGTATCCGCATCGCGCGCGGCATCGGCGAGTACTTCGGACTCAATCCCGAGACCAAAGGCTACATCATGGGTACAGTTAAGGACATGCACAATCACTTGATCCACAACCTGTATAAGTACAATCCCGGCACAATCGACCAGTGGGCACCGATCGACGGAGCGGTTGTCACCCTGTACAAGGACGGCAACGCTGTGGGCACTTACACGACCGACACGTTGAAGAACGGTGTGTTCGTGTTTGAGAACCTGGAGCCCGGCAACTACACCATCGGAGTCGAGGCCGAGGGCTATAAGCCCCTGGGCGAATACACAACGGCATCCATCGACAACCAGTGGCGCGAGTACATCGACAAGGCCGCTGGCACACTGGTAGTTGAAGCCAACAAGACGACCTATGCCGTGCCGATGCTTGAGGAAGTGGGCTATGTGATTCCCGAGGATCTTTATCCCAACTACCCCGAGCCCAATCTGCCCGGCTATGTCAATGCACCCGAGAAACTCTACCTGGAGCATGACGGCGGCACCGACTACGAGTTTGAGGGTGCTGTTAAACGCATGCTCGTGCGTGGCGACACGACCGTGGTGCTCACCGATGCCGAGGGCACTCCTCACCTCTACCTGATTAACAATGTCCAGAAGGCCATCGTCAAGGAACTGAGCATCAACGGCATCACAGAAGCCGAGCCCGACAACGCCGGCTTCTACAGCCGCCTTGCCGACATCTGCTTCACTGCCGACGATCAGTTAGTGGGCATCAATAGCGTGATGACGCAATACAGCAACGACTTTGTTGACGAGGGTTTTGCCCGTGGCACATTGCGCCTGTTCAAGTGGGCCGACTTTGACAGCGATCCCGTTGAATGGGTTAACACCCAGAGCTCAGCCAACTTCTACCGTTATCGTCCGCAGGCACTGGCCATCGACGGCCCCGCCGGCGAATGTACGGTTACTGTTATCGGCACCAACATGAGCAGCACTGTGGGCGGCATGAGGTTCTTGAAACTGGGTATCAACAACGATGTGATTACCAGCACCGTTTACACCGAGAAGACCATCAGCGCCAGCAGCAACTTCACCTTGCCCAAGGTGGGTGAGCCCGTGCTGACGTTGTCGCCTCGAAGCGATGACAATGTGGTGCTTGACGGCAATCAGATCCTGCCCTTTGAGGTAGCCACTGCCAAGAGCAACGGCGTTGACAGCGATGTGATTGGCCGCTTTGAGAGCGATGAGGACGATGCCGCCGCTGTGGGCGTTTCGTTCTTCAAGTATGCTAAGCGCCAGTATATGGTCACTCCCTACATGCAAGAGACCGCAGTGGGCGGCATCAAGCTGTATGACATCACTGCAGGACTCGACCAGGCCGCCCTGGTAGCCACCACCAACACCGACCTTGACCCGCTGGCCTGCCAGTTCATGTCAACCGGTGCTGCCGTTAAGGGAGAGGACATCAACCTGTACCTGATGCAGGACAACAAGATCACCAAGTGGCAGGCACTGGCCAGCGCCCAGCCTGCCGTTGCCGGTATCTATGCCTACGGCTTGACTGTTGCCGAAAATGAGCAGCAAGGCTACACCTTCACCTTCATTGCCAACGATGATGCCCAGCAGGGCTTCATCACCTTCTATGACAACGAGGGCAATGAAGTCGGCACTATCGAGGTGCCCGACGTAGTACAGGGTGAGAACAGCATCGATATCGCATACACCGACCTTCCTGCCGAGCCCGGCGATAGCCTGACATGGGCTGTTACCCTCGCTGGTGAGAACATCACTACCATCCAACGCATCAACCCGCTCGTCGAGACCTACAGCGGCGGCCAGTTGTTTGTTGCTGTTGACAAGTCACCGTGCAGTCCCAAGATGGGTACCATCTATGCCGGTCACCGTCCTGCTAGTGGCAGTGCCAGCAATGGTATCTACGTGTGTGACGCTATGGGCCAGCGCGTGAGCGATGACCTGTACCGTGGCGGTCACTCATGGAGCAGCAATTACCGTATGGGTATTGATGCCCAAGGCAAGCTCTATGTCCCCGATTGGGGTGATGGCACCTCGGGCGTATATATCGCCGATCCCACTAAGCTGGAGGACACCTGGACAGAGTTCTTCATCGGCACTCGCGCCAGCAGTGGCCTGATCACCAATGACGGGCAAAACGTAGGCTCATCGACGCCAGGCGTTGCCATTGGCGGCAGTGGTGCCGACACCAAGCTGTATGTATATCTTGAGGACTTTGGCAACGGTGTGGGTGTTTATAACATCGGTCAGGAAGACGGCACGGTGGTTGACACCTGGTCAACTGCCCCCAACCAGTACTTTGACATCGGTGCATGGCAGCTCAACACCAACGGTAATGTGGTTGCTGATCCCGGTGGACGTGGCGTTTGGGTATCACAGTACCGCAGTGCGGGTAACAACGCCGCTGGGGTTCCCTCGCTGATGTTTGTTGACAACGACGGCAATGTGACCTTCAACTCGGGCCGCGCCCCCTACGGCGAGATGCTCAACGGCAGTGACCGTGCCGGCTTTACCGTCAGCGACGACGCCAGCATGCTTGTCATCAACGATGGCAGCTATGTGCTGCAGTTCTTTGATGTGACCTGGGACGGCACGACGCCCATCATCGCGCCCAAGTACTCTTACAAGACCGGACAGGGCTCCATCTTCCAGATGGCATTTGACTACGCCGGCAACTTGGTTTGCGCCGGCGGCAACATCGGTATTTACTCGTTGCCCACTACCAGCAACGTCCACACGACTCCCGCGTGTGGCGACTTCTCGATGGTGAAGGTACCCACCGCAATCAATGAGACTCAGGTGACCAAGACTGTTGTCAGCGAGCGTTACTATGACATCCGTGGTATTGAGTACAGCCATCCTGTACAGGGCGTGAACATCATCGTTCGCACCTACAGTGACGGCTCGACCCAGAGCGTGAAGGTCATTAAGTAGCCTTTAGGCTTTTAGGCAGGTTTACATGAATTAAAACGCGCCTGAACCATTACAGACACACGGGCGACCCGCTGCATCAGGGCCGCCCGTTGTGTTATTTTTATATAAATGATGCGGGGGTATGGGATGAAATTGAGGCGATTTTTGTAACTTTGGCACCCGATTTGCGTGTCTAGGCACATTATACTCAACCAAAACTGAAAAATGATTGACTTTTTAGATAACATCGATGCCGAAATGAATGACAACGGTGCGCGTGTCGTGCCCATTATCACCGAGATACATGAGGTTACCGACGACACTGATATTCACGACAATAAGGCCGACGACATTCCCATCCTGCCCCTGCGCGGCACGGTATTGTTTCCCATGATGACGATGCCGGTGTCGGTGGGCCGCGACAAGTCACTGCGTCTCATCAGGGAGGCAGAGGAGAGTCATAGCTCGATCGCCGTTTTCTGCCAATATGACAGCCATGTTGAGGATCCTGTCGAAAAAGATCTTTACCACTATGGCACGATTGCCACCATCATCAAGGTGCTGGAGCTGCCTGACGGCTCTACCAACGTGATTCTGCAGGGCCGCTCGGCCTGCAAGCTTGAGCACATCGAGCAGGCGGCACCCTACCTGCGGGGTTCGATCTCGCTGGTAGAGGACAAGCCGCCCATCGCCGGGGACAAGGAATTTGAAATACTGATGCAATCCATCGGCGAGGTGACCCTGAGGATGCTCCGCAACATGGGCAACAACGGCCGCGAGCTGGCCTTCGCGATGAAAAACATCGACAACCCCATGTACTTGATGAATTTCCTGGCCACAAACATCGCCTTTGACCCCGACCAGAAGCAGCACATGCTCGAGGAGCGGGACATCAAGAAGCGCGCCTATCTGCTCTATGCCCTGCTCGCTCGCGAGGAGCAACTCGTCGAGATCAAGGCCAATATCCAGTCCCGCACCCGCGAGGAGCTCTCCCAGCAGCAACGCGACCACTTCCTGCAGCAGCAGATTCGCACCATCCAGGAGGAGCTGGGAACCGATATTGACGACATCGAGGAGTTGCAGGAGCGCGCGGGCAAGATGAAGTGGAACGAGGAGGTCCAGAAACAGTTTGACAAGGAACTGCGCAAGCTGGAGCGCCTCAATCCCCAGTCGCCCGACTACTCGGTGCAATATGCCTACCTCGACAACATGCTCAACCTGCCGTGGGACACCTGCACCGAGGACCAGTTTGACCTCAAGAGGGTGGAGGAGAAACTCAATAATGACCATTACGGCCTGGAGAAGGTCAAGGACCGCATCCTCGAGCACCTGTCGGTTCTCAAGCTGCGCGGCGACCTCAAGGCGCCCATCCTGTGCCTGTACGGCCCTCCCGGAGTGGGCAAGACGTCGCTGGGCAAATCCATTGCCGACGCCCTGCACCGCGAGTATGCCCGCATCTCGCTGGGCGGACTGCATGACGAGGCCGAGATTCGCGGTCACCGCCGCACCTACATCGGCGCCATGCCGGGCCGCATCATCGCCGCCCTGGCCAAGTGCGGCAGTAACAACCCGGTCATCGTCCTCGACGAGATCGACAAGGTGGGGCAGGACTTCAAGGGCGACCCGTCGTCGGCATTGCTCGAGGTGCTTGACCCCGAGCAGAACGGGCATTTCCACGACAATTACCTGGACGTGGACTATGACCTGTCCAAGATCCTGTTTATCGCCACGGCCAACAGCCTGGCCACCGTGAGCCGTCCCCTGCTCGACCGCATGGAGGTCATCGAGATCAACGGCTACATCCCCGAGGAGAAGCTCGAGATCGCCAAGCGCCACCTCATCCCCAAGGAATTGGGCGAGAACGGCTTCAAGAAGAACGAAATCAGGTTTGGCAAGCAGGTCATCCTCAAGATCATCGACGACTACACGCGTGAATCGGGCGTGCGCCAGCTCGAGAAGAAGATCGCCACCGTGCTGCGCCGCGTGGCTCGCCACAAGGCCAGCGGCGACCCCTACCCCACCAGCATCAAGGCCGATGACCTGAAGCAGTACCTGGGCTCACCTGGCTATAGCCGCGACAAGTATGAGGGCAACGAGTTTGCCGGCGTGGTGACGGGACTGGCGTGGACCGCCGTGGGCGGCGAGATCCTCTTCGTCGAGTCGTCGCTGGCCCGTGGCAAGGGCGAGAAACTCACCCTGACGGGCAACCTGGGCGACGTGATGAAGGAGTCGGCCGTCATCGCCCTGCAATACCTGCGCTCTCACTGCTCGCTGCTGAACATCGACCCGGACCTGTTTGACAAATACAATATCCACATCCACGTGCCCGAGGGCGCGATTCCCAAGGATGGCCCGTCGGCGGGCGTGACGATGGTGACCTCGCTGGCGTCGTCGTTCACCCAGCGCAAGGTCAAGGACCACCTGGCCATGACCGGAGAGATCACCCTGCGCGGCAAGGTATTGCCCGTGGGCGGCATCAAGGAGAAGATCCTCGCTGCCAAGCGCGCCGGCATCAAGGACATCATCCTGTGCAGGGACAACCGCAAGGACATCGAGGAAATCAACGGCATCTATCTCAAGGGCCTCACGTTCCACTATGTCAACACCATCAAGGACGTGCTTGACCTGGCCCTCCTGCCCGAGAAGGTGAAAGATGCCATCGAGCTATAGGCGGCCCTTTTCCTGCCCAACAACAGGCCACCGCAAGAGCCAGTAGGCATTTTCCTTAAGCTTGTTCATCAAGGACGCATCCACCTCGGGATGTGTGTCAATCCATTGACTCACCATACTGCTGGCCTCAATGCTCTTGTGGCCGGCAAGCAAGCCTTTTAGCCAATAACCAGGGAAGAAAATGTCACCCGTTTGCTGAATTTCGGGGAGCGCGTCCAGTGCCGGTGTGATATAACGGTTGCTGAACGGCTCCCTTGACGGGTCGTTGAGCAAGGCCATCATGTCGCGGGCCCAGGGCTCCACGCGGCGGTTCTCGACATGCAGCAATTCGTTGAACAACCGTTGCTGAACCAGCGTGTCGGGGTTGCAGGCTCGCGAGATATAGTCGAACTCACGCCGCTGGTCCTCGTTGTTGAGACGGCCGCGTTGCGTGTCCAGAATCTGTTGCCACTGCTTGGGCTTCATGATGGCAAGATGATAGGCCATACGCATATAGTCGCGGCTGTTTAGGGAAGTGACACTTTGCTTTTCCCAGATGTCATACAACTTTTTCATGACCTTTGGCGACTCGGCACTTAGCGAGAGCTGGCGCAACAAGGTCTGTCGCACCGATTGCAGCCCGTGCTGCTGCGACAAACTGAACAGTTGACGCTCGGCTGCAGCACGTTCCATGGCATCAAGGCATGGCATCAGGTCATCAATGTAACTGCATGTTGTCGAGGCAATCAGTTCGTTTTTCTCATGAGTGAGGAACTTGATCAAGACCTTGGTCAATTCACTGACTGTAATATTGCCCAGATGGAAGTTCTCGTAGAGGTTGATGACAGCAGCATAGCGGGTCAGGTCATTGTCGGCCATCGTTTTCCAGGCTTCGGACATCCTCGAGATGCCCTCACTTCTAAGTATAAACTGGCCATAGCCCTCGGCGTTGCTGTTGACAAACAGGCCATCGTTATAACCCACATAGAGTATACAGTCGCGGTCGTTCATATAAATGTGCTGATGGCAAAACCTGCCGTTCTCATCCACATAGCCGAAATCAAAGCCCTGCTTCCACACCAGGTTGCGACCGTAGGGGTCGGACTGATGCAAACGGACAAGGTCACTCATGCGGTTGGATTTGATGACAGGCATTCCCTTCTGCTTGACACACACGTCGCTGAAGGATTGCGCGCTGTGCTCGGGGTTGAAACGGTCGAGTTCGACGATGAGGTCATCCCACGAAGCATTGCTGTAGGCATATCGGCTGAGGTAGCTGCGCAGGCCCTCACGCAAGGCATCGGCGCCCTTTTCCTTCTCGAGCTTGCTCATCATGATGGGGGCCTTGTGGTAAATGATGTTACCATAGAGCAGACCGGCCTTGTTCAGGTTGTCCAGTGGTTGCTGGATGGGGTGAGTGCCCTGGGTGCGGTCGGTCGAGAAAGCCAGCGGATAATGGGTCTTGACAAAGGCCAGGTCATGATTTATGTCGGGGAACTGTTCTCGCGCAATCTTGTCGGCCATGAAATTGGCATAGACCTCCTTGGTCCACACGTCATCGAACCAGCGCATCGTCACCAGGTCGCCAAACCACATGTGGGCTGTCTCATGAGCAATGAGATTAAGCCTTGACAGCTCCTCATCGGGCGTAGGCTCGGGCCCAAGAAAGATGCGCCTGTCGTTGAACTGTATGCAGCCCGGATGCTCCATGCCGCCAAACTGGTAGCCTGGCAGCACGACAAAGCCATAGTTCTCAAACGGATATGGGATGCCCGTGTACTCCTCCATCCATCGCAGCGATAAAGCCACCTGGTCAAACACGATGGGCAGCTGGGCCACCTTGGCAGCATCAGTCTCGCGATAAAGAGCCGTTAAGAGTCGGCCGTCGCGCAAATCGTGTTTAACTTGGAACTTACCGGCAGTGAAAGAGAAAAGGTAGGTGGGAATGGGCTTCTTAGTATTGTTGCTGATGCTCTCCCACCCGTCAGGGAGGTCCAATTCTAGGCTGAAGACGGCTTTCAGGTCAGGCTGGTCAAAACAAGGAAATACACTTCGGGCATGGTCCGGAACAAACAATGTGTAGAGGTAGTCGTCGCTGCGGTTCAAGGCCTTGTCGCCACTATAACCGCCAATGGCAATCGAGTTCTCGCCCGTCACGAGAGATTGTGCAGGGATGATAACGTGCTCATTCATCAAGATGGTCTTGACGGTTTTGCCATTGACCATCAGCTCATTGTATAACTGACTGGCTTTGCCCTGGAAATCAATTTGCAGGTCACTCTCACCAGTCCAGTTAAACGTCAGCAATTCCTCAAAGTAAACTGGCTTGGACTTGTCATCAGGCACAGTGAATGACAAGTAATAACACACATCACTGAGATGGGCTGCACGGTATACTGCCAACTCACGTGACACGCCGTCCACAACAGGAACTGCCGCCATGGCATGAAGCGGCAGCCATGCAATGAGTATAATAAAATAGATAACAGACTGTTTCATCACCTATTCATTAATAAGGTTGCTGTAATGTTGCTGGTGCAAAGGTAATCATTATTTTTCGATTGAAGATTATAAACAGGCTTGACACGACGGGGCTTGAGGTCTAAAAAAAAGTCCCCTGCCTGGCAAGCCAAACAGGGGTCTTGGGTTATTTATACCGTGAAACAGCCAAAATGAACTGGTGCTCGCGCATTACATCATGCCGCCCATGCCGCCGCCCATGCCGGGGCCACCAGCGGGCATTGCGGGCTCGGGCTCCTTCTTCTCGGCGATGACGCACTCGGTGGTGAGGAACATGCCGGCGATGCTGGCGGCGTTCTCCAGGGCGATGCGTGCCACCTTGGCAGGATCGATGACACCGGCCTCAAACAGGTTCTCAAACTCCTCGGTGCGGGCGTTGTAGCCAAAGTCGTCCTTGCCCTCCTTGACGCGGTTCACGACAACGGCACCCTCCAGGCCAGCGTTGGCGACAATCTGTCGCAGGGGCTCCTCGATGGCGCGCTGGATGATGTGGATACCCGTGGTCTCGTCGTCGTTGTCACCCTTCATGCCCTCGAGGGCCTTGAGGCAACGGATGTAGGCGGTGCCGCCACCAGGGACGATGCCCTCGGCAACAGCCGCACGGGTAGCGCTCAGGGCGTCGTCCACGCGGTCCTTCTTCTCCTTCATCTCGACCTCGCTGGGAGCACCGATGTAGAGGACAGCCACGCCGCCCGAGAGCTTGGCCAGGCGCTCCTGCAGCTTCTCCTTGTCATAGGTCGATTTGGTGTTCTCGATCTGCACGCGTATCTGGGCGATGCGGTCGGCAATCTGGTCCTTGTTGCCAGCGCCATTGACGATGGTGGTGTTCTCCTTGTCAACGGTGACCTTCTCGGCAGTACCCAGCATGTCGAGGGTAGCCTTCTCGAGCGTCAGGCCGGTCTCCTCGCTGATGACGGTGCCACCGGTGAGGATGGCGATGTCCTGCAGCATCTCCTTGCGGCGGTCGCCAAAGCCCGGAGCCTTGACAGCACACACCTCGAGCGAGCCGCGCAGGCGGTTCACTACCAGTGATGCCAGCGCCTCACCGTCAACGTCCTCGGCGATGATGAGCATGGGACGGTGGGCCTGCACGGCACCCTGCAGCAGGGGCAGGATGTCCTTCAAGCCCGAGATCTTCTTGTCAAAGATGAGGATGTAGGGGCGCTCCATCTCACAGGCCATCTTGTCGGCATTGGTGACAAAGTAGGGCGAGATGTAGCCACGGTCAAACTGCATACCCTCGACCACATCGACGCGCGTCTCGGTACCCTTGGCCTCCTCGACGGTGATGACGCCGTCCTGTTTCACCTTCTTCATGGCCTCGGCGATGAGCTGGCCGATAGCGTCGTCGTTGTTGGCGCTGATGCGGGCCACGTTCTCGATCTTGCCGAAGTCGTCGCCCACTTCCTGGGCCTGGGCCTTGATGCCCTCGACGACAGCCTTGACGGCCTTGTCGATGCCGCGCTTCACGTCCATGGGATTGGCACCGGCGGCCACGTTCTTGAGGCCCTCGGTGATGATGGCCTGGGCCAGCACGGTAGCGGTGGTGGTGCCGTCACCGGCATCGTCGTTGGTCTTGCTGGCGACTTCCTTGACGAGCTGTGCGCCGATGTTCTGGAACTCGTCTTCCAGCTCCACCTCACGGGCCACGGTCACGCCGTCCTTGGTGATGTGGGGAGCACCATACTTCTTGTCAACAATCACGTTGCGGCCCTTGGGACCCAGCGTTACCTTCACGGCGTCGCTCAGCTGGTCAACGCCTTTCTTGAGCTCCTCGCGAGCCTTGATATCAAACTTGATTAGTTTAGCCATATTTAGTTTTTTAGTTTTAAGTTTTAAGTTGTAAGTTTTAAGTTGTAAGTTTTTAGTCCATGATGATGGCCAGGATGTCGTTCTGACGCATCATGAGCAGCTTCTCGCCGTCGATCTCGATTTCGTTACCGGCATACTTGCCGTAGAGTACCGTATCGCCGGGCTTTACAATCATCTCCTCATCTTTGGTGCCATTACCTGCGGCACGAACGACACCCTTGAGGGGTTTTTCCTTAGCACTGTCGGGGATGATGATGCCGCCAACGACTTCTTCTGCTTTTGCCGGTTCGATGAGAACGCGGTCGTTTAATGGTTTAATAGTCATGATTTTGTTTACGATTTAATGATTAGTTGTTGAATTTATTTCCTGCAATGCTACCAGCAACGAGTGTGCCAAGGCCGCAAATGCGCCATTTTGTCACATTGTTCTGCCACGTCACCGTGCAGGCCCACCCACGACAATGACAATTTTGCCACTATCAACAAAGCCACCGTGGGCGCCATCCTGAAGCCCGTTAGGGCTGGCCAATGCCCTGGTCGCCCCTAGCGGGGCTTTTCCCGGACAATAATAATATTAAATAATGAGTGAGAGAGGTTCGTTTTTTGACAAATTTCTTTTATCTTTGCATCGACAATGAATAAGAATAAAGTGCTCAAGTCACCCATGTGGCTCATGGCTGTAGCCGTGAGCTTGATGTTGTGTGCCTGCCACGGGCGTCAAGAGATGAACAGTCAGGTTATTGTCCAGAACGATGCGTTCACGGTAACGGGCGACAGTGTCATCGAGGACACGGTCACGGCATGGGTGCCGCGGCACGGCGACTGCATCGAGACCACCATGAGCCTGGGCCGCCTGGATTCCCTCTATGACCGCTATGACACGCTGAACATCAAGTTTGTACAGGGCAAGAAATGGCAACGGCGCCATCAGGGCCCTGGCGCCAGCATGCCCGAGTACAAGAGCGGGCAGCGGCTGACCGACGCCCTCTACGACATGTCGATGGAACGCATTGCCGACGGCATTGACAAGAACGGCAACTTCATCGCTGAGCACAACTACAGCCGCCTGTACTGTGCCATCTACCTGTCGCTGGCCTGTCTCAAACCCCATCAGGCCATGTCCACCCTCAAGACCATGGTGGACCGTGACAGCATCATCATGCAACGCGAGGGGCAGTGGCCCATCGTGAGCGACCACATCGGCTGGGCAACAGCCGCATGGGAGGTGTACAAGGTCACCGGCGACCGCCAGTGGCTGGCCTACTGTTACCATGCGATCAAAAAGACACTGGGCATCAACGCCCAGGTGCTGCTCGACCACAACACGGGCCTGATACATGGTGCCGGCTTCACCTCGTCACGCCCCCTGGGCGCCCGCCGCATGACCTGGATGGGCTATAATGACCTGTTCTCGTGCATGTCGCTGGGCAACAACATCCTCACGGCACATGCCTTCGCCATCCTGGGCGAAATGGCCGACGAGATGGAAATCGAGCACTCCCACGACAAGGACGCCCAGCGGCTCAAGGATGCGATCAACCAGTACCTGTGGAACGAGCAACGAGGGTTTTACAGCTCATTCCTCTATGGCATGGCCGTGCCCAAGCAGTCGCCGCTCACCGACAACACTTCACAGGCGATGTGCGTCTTGTGGGGCATTGCCGACGATGACCGTGCCGAGAACCTGATCAGTCAAACGCCCGTGTCGGACTACGGCGTGAACGTCACCTATCCGCCCTCGACAGCCATCGAGCCCTACCTTGCCAATGCCTCGTGGGCAACGACCCAAGCCCTGTGGAACCTGGCAGCGGCCTACACACGCAACGAGAACGCCCTGCGACGCGGCCTGGGCGCCCTGTACCGCGCCCAAGCGCTCTACCAGTCCCACGGCATCCACATCGATGGCATCGACACCGACGACCTGGGAACCGCTGCCGCCAATGCAGCCATGGTGCTGCGGGTGCTGCTGGGCATGAACTTCAAGCCCGAGGGCATTGAGTTCACCCCGACCGTGCCCGAAGGCATGCCCGGCACCAAGGTGCTGACCGGGCTCAACTACCGCCATGCCGTGCTCGACGTCACGGTCGAGGGCATCGGCAACGACGTGGCCAAAATCACTGATAACGGCGTGGCGCTCGAGAGCGCTTTCCTGAAGGGCGACATCGAGGGTCACCACAACATCGTCATCACCATGCAACGGGGCCAGCGGGGCACCAACAAGGTCACGCTGCACCACAACGAGGTATTTATGCCGCCCACCCCGTCGGTGGAATGGACCGACGACAGCGGACGTATTGCCGATTTCAATCCCGGACTGACCTATCGCCTACTGGAGGGCGACAAGACGACAATAATCCATGACTCGGTGTTTGCTTTGCCGCAGCACGACGGATTTGTCGAGTATTCGGTAGATATTGCAGGCAAATACGTCAACGGCTATATGTCCCGACCCTATATGGCCTTCAACCTGACACCGCAGATCGCCTTCTTCCCCGACAGCGCGGGCGGACAGACGACCATCACCGTCAGCGTGGCAGAGGGGGGCGACTATCTGGTTGACCTGGGTTATCATCCCTCAGGCACGCTCGACGTGAGGGAAGTGAGCGTCAATACCCACCCGATGGGGACACTGGTGATGACCAACATCAACAACTTCACCATCAACGGCATTGCCCATAGCAACATGGTCCTCGTCAAACTGCTCAAAGGCGAAAACGCCATCACATTCAGGCAGATAAGGCTTCCCAAGGCTTTCACGCCCTGCGAACCCGTCCACCTCAGGGTCATCAAGCGCTGACACCAGGCTTTAGCTTTAGGCTCCAGGCTCTAGGCTTCAGGCGGATGCCAACTTAAAACTTACAACTTAAAACTAAAAACTAAAAACTTAAAACTAAAAACTTAAAACTTAAAACTTAAAACTTAAAAACAATGAATCCAAAACTCATTTTGATGGCAGCATTAGCTGCCGTGGCCTTGACCGGCCAGGCCGACGAGGGGCGTCTGCTGCGTTTCCCCGGCACCAATGGCCGTGACGTGGCATTCAGCTATGCCGGCGACATCTACACCGTGCCCATCACCGGCGGCACAGCACGCAAGTTGACGTCCCACAAGGGCTATGAGGCATTTGCCCGCTACAGTCCAGATGGACAGACCATCGCGTTCACGGGCCAGTATGACGGCAACACCGAGGTGTATGTCATGCCAGCCGTGGGCGGTGAGCCCCGCCGCATCACCTTCACGTCGAGCAATCCCCGTGACGACTGGGGCGACCGCATGGGTCCCAACAACATCACGATGACCTGGACGCGCGACGGCCGTGGCGTGATCTACCGCAACCGCATCAGCGACAGCTTTGACGGCAAGTTGTGGTGCGCGCCCATCGACGGCAGCATGCCGCAGCAGTTGCCCTTGCCCGAGGGCGGCTTCTGCTCCTATAACGGCGACGGCAGCAAGCTGGCCTATAACCGTGTCTTTCGTGAGTTCCGCACCTGGAAGTACTACAAGGGCGGTATGGCCGACGACATCTGGATCTATGACACCCAGGCCAAGACGGTGACCAACGTCACCAACAACATTGCCCAGGACATCGACCCGATGTGGATTGGCGACGAGATCTATTTCATGAGCGACCGCGACAACCGCATGAACATCTTTGTCTATAACACCACCAGCGGCACGACCCAGAAGGTGACCGACTTCACCGAGTATGACGTGAAGTTTGCCAGCTGTGGTGGCGGCAAGATCGTGTTTGAGAACGGCGGTTACCTCTACGTGCTCGACCCCGCTACCAAGCGCAGCGAGAAGATCACCGTCTATCTCAACAGTGAGAACAACTTTGCCCGCGAGGAGCAGCGCAAGGTAGGAGACGACCTGCGCGGCGGCAGCCTGGCTCCTGACGGCAGCCGCATGGCCCTGAGCGCCCGCGGCGAGGTGTTTGATGTGCCTGCCAAGCAGGGCGTGACGCGAAACATCACCCACACGCCCGGCGTGCACGAGCGCAACGCCGCTTGGAGCCCCGACGGCAAGAACATCGCCTACATCAGCGACCAGACCGGCGAGACCGAGTTGTGGATGCGCCCCGTGGGCAGTGACAAGGCCATCCAGCTCACCAAGGACAATGACACCTACATCCGCGACTTTGAGTGGAGTCCCGACGGCAGCCAGATCGTCTATACCGACCGCAAGAACCGCATGACTCTGCTCAATGTCAAAACCCTGGCCAAACAGACCCTGCTCACCGACGAGATGGGCGAAATCCCCACTCCGAGTTTCTCGCCGGACGGCAAGTGGCTGACCTATTACCGCCAGGGAACCAACGAATACAGCGTGGTTTACCTCTACAACATCGCCGAGCGCAAGGAGTATGCCGTGACCGACCGCTGGTATGACAGCAATTCGCCCGTCTTCTCGAGCGACGGCAAGTATCTTATTTTTGCTTCGGCTCGCGACTTCAACCCCATCTACAGCAACATCGAGTGGAACTTTGCCTACCGCGATATGGAGGGCATCTACCTCGTCATGCTGTCTAAGGACACCCCCTCGCCCTTCCTGCCCAAGGATGACCAGGTCAACGCCGGCGGCGACAAGCCCAAGGACGCCCCTAAAGACGCCCCCAAGGACAAGAAAGGCGGCAAGAACAAGGCCCAGGCTGATGCCAACGCCATCCGCATCGATATCGACGGCATCCAGAACCGCATCGTCAAGGTGCCCATCGGCACCGGCAGCTACGGCAACTTCGTGTGCGACGGCAGCCACCTGTGGTACAGCGGCCGCGGCAGCGTGCGCGTGTTTGACTTTGCCGAGCAGAAGGACGAGGTCGTTGCCGATCGCGCCTTCATGATTCCCTCGGCCGACATGAAGAGCGCCGCGTTCCTGAAGGGCGACAAGGTCTATATCGCACCGCTCGCGGCCCGTAAAGCCGACCTGAGCGACGAGGTCAACCTCGACGACATGATCGCCACGGTCAACTATGACCAGGAGTGGAAACAGATCTTCAACGAGGCCTGGCGCGCCTATCGCGACGGCTTCTACCTCGAGAATATGCACGGCGTGGACTGGCAGGCCATGCACGACAAGTATGCCGCCCTGCTGCCCTATGTCAAGAACCGCCTCGACCTCACCTACGTCATCGGCGGCATGATCGGCGAGCTGGCCGTGGGACATGCCTACGTTGACGGGGGCGACCACATCCAGGCCGACAAGCACAACATCGGTATGCTGGGTGCTGAGCTCGAGCGGGTTGACAACGGTTACAAGATCGCCAAGATCCTGCGCGGCGCACCTGACCGCGAATCGTTGCGCTCACCGCTGCTCGAGCCCGGCATGAACGTCAAGGAAGGCGACGTGATCACCGCCATTGACGGCGTGACCACACAGGGCGTCGCCAACATCTATACCCTGCTGCGCGACAAGGCCGACGTGATGACCGAGCTGACACTCAACGGCAAGACCAAGGTCGTCGTCAAGCCCATCCAGGACGAATATCCGCTTTACCACCACGAGTGGGTACAGCACAACATCGACTACGTGAGCGAGAAGACCGGTGGCCGCGTGGGCTACATCTACATCCCCGACATGGGTCCCGAGGGACTGCGCGAATTCTCGCGTTACTTCTTTGCTCAGACCGACAAGGAAGCCCTTATCGTTGATGACCGCGGCAACGGCGGCGGCAACATCTCCCCCATGGTGATCGAGCGCCTGCTGCGCCAGCCCTACCGCCTGACCATGTACCGCGGCAGCAACCACAACGGCACCACGCCCGAGCGCACGCTCGTCGGCCCCAAGGTGCTGCTGGTGAACAAGTACAGCGCCAGCGACGGCGACCTGTTCCCCTGGAGCTTCAAGGAGAACAAGATCGGCCCGGTCATCGGCACCCGCTCGTGGGGCGGCATCGTGGGCATCAGCGGCTCACTGCCCTACATGGACGGCACCGACATCCGCGTGCCCTTCTTCACCAACTATGACACCCGCGGCAACTGGATCGTCGAGAACCACGGCGTTGACCCCGACATCATCATCGACAACGACCCCGTGCTCGAGTTCCAAGGCATCGACCAGCAGCTCGACAAGGCTATCGAGGTCATCCTCGAGCAGCTCAAGGACCGCCAGCCCCTGCCCAAGACGCCCGCCCCGCGCACCCTGCACGACCTGGGCGTGGATTAGGGTAACAGTTCGTTAAGTAACAAGTTATTACGTTAATAATTCAAGTTTCTAAAGTGGCCGAACCACTTTAAAAACTCATCTAACGGAATGAACCACTATGGGCATCACGTCCATAGTGGTTTTGTCATGAGTGCCGTGGCAAACGCCGTCACATCACATTCTTCATCATCTCTTGCACCTTCGGTCTAAAAGATGTAACTTTGCCGGAAAAAAGAAAACAACATGAAGAAAACGGCTTTTGTCTTAGTATTGATGTGCCTGGTAGTCGCCTTGACGGCCATGGCAAGCGACGAGATTGTATTCACGACAGTGCTAGAAAACCCCATCACCCCCGTGAAGAACCAGAACCGCAGCGGCACGTGCTGGTCCTATGCGACCATCGGCTATATTGAGGCCGAACTGCTGCGCAAGACGGGCAAGGTGTATGACCTGAGCGAGATGTTCGTGGCCAGCAAAGACTATGTGGACTGTGCCGAGTACCACGTGCGCATGCATGGCAACAGCCGCTTCTCGGAGGGAGGCTCGGCCGACGACGTGTTTGAGGTCATCGACCGTTACGGCATCTGTCCTGAGGGGGCCATGGCACGTCCCGGATCGATGATTGGAGACACGCTGGCCAACTTCACCGAGTTCTTCGCCACACTGGAGCCCTATGTAGAGTCCATTGCCAAGGGCAGCAGCACCAAGTTGACCACCCAGTGGAAAGTAGGCTTGCAAGGCATTCTTGACGCCTATCTGGGCAAGTGTCCCGATGAGTTCACCTACGAGGGCAAGCTCTACACGCCCCAATCGTTTGCCAAAGCGCTGGGCATCAGCAAGAAACAATACGTGAGCATCACGAGCTTCACCCACCATCCGTTCTATGAGCAGTTTGTCATCGAGGCGCCCTACAAGTGGCGGCCGCGTCCCAGCTGGAACGTTACCCTCGACGAGATGATGGCCACAATCGACGAGGCACTCAAGCAGGGCTACACCGTGTGCTGGGGCGGTGACGTGAGCGAGGACGGCTTTACCCGCACGGGCCTGGGCATTGCCGCCGACATCGAGCACGCCGACGACTTGACGGGCAGTGACGCCGCACGCTGGCTCAAGCTCACCAAGCAGGAGAAAGCCGAAGCGCTCAAGCAATTCGGTGCCATGACGCCCGAGTTGGTTCCAACACAGGAGCTGCGCCAGCAGCGCTTTGACAACTGGCAATCGACCTATGATCACGTGATGCTCATCTACGGCATCGCCAAGGATCAGAACGGCCGCGAGTACTACATGGTGAAGAACTCATGGGGCAAGACGGGCCAGTATGCCGGCATCTGGTACATGTCCAAGGCCTACATTGCCCTGAACACAACCTATATTTTCCTTAACAAGGAGGCGGTGAAGAAGGACGTGCGCAAGAAACTGAGGTTTTAATATACGAGCCTGAGGCTCGCAATACATTGACAGGCTGACCTAGAAGTTTGGTCAATTGTGGATTATTCCGTAATTTTGTGACGCAATATGAGTGATTTTTACAAGACAGTGAAGGGTGTGTCCCAGGGCATCTACCGCGAGAAGATGTCCCGTTTCCTGGCGTTTGCCGAGCCCGTCTCGAGCGCCGAGGAAGCCCGAGCCGTGATCAAGCGCTATGCCAACGAGTACCATGACGCGCGCCACTGCTGCTGGGCCTACATGATTGGGACCGAGCGCAACGAGTACCTGAGCAGCGACAACGGCGAGCCCAGCGGCACGGCAGGCAAGCCGATTCTGGGACAGATCAACTCATTTGAGCTGACCAATGTGGTGATTGTGGTGATACGCTACTTTGGGGGCATCAAGCTGGGGACGTCGGGACTGATTGTAGCCTATCGCGAGGCCGCCAGGCTGGCCATCGAGGCGGGCGAGATTCTCGAGTGCCACGAGCAGGCGCGGCTGTCGTTCACCTTCCCCTACCTGAGCATGAACGATGTGATGAAGGTGGTCAAGAAGGGCGACCTCAGGGTTGTGGAACAGGCCTTTGACAACGTGTGCTCGATGACCATCGAGGCCGACGCCGACAAGGTGCCGGCCCTGCGTGAGCAGCTCTCAAACATCGACGGCACCAGCATCATATCATAACAACGAATTTCACAAATTAAACGACGGTCTCGCTACATCAGCTAGTCTGTGAAATTTGTGCTTTTGGCTACGCCAAGTTAAAGGGCAAGGCGCAACCCCAGGTCGGCGTCAGTGAACACCGGCGTGTTGCGGTTCCGCCACGATACGCGGCAGCACGAGGCAACGGTGTACCAGCCACCACCACGGAACACGCGGTAAGAGGCGGTAGCAGGACCTGTCGGATTGGTCTTCTCTTCACTGGTATAGCTGTCGAACCAGTCTTGACACCACTCACAGACGTTACCGCTCATGTCATACAAGCCCAGCTCGTTAGGAGCCTTGGTAGCCACTGGATAGGGCTGAGGGTAGGCATTGTCACTGTACCAAGCAACATTCCAAATCGTGTCACTGCCGGCATATTTGTAACCCAAGCTCTTGTTGCCGCCACGAGCAGCGAATTCCCACTCCGCCTCGGTCAACAGACGGAAATTCTTGCCCGTCAGCTCGTTCAGGCGAGAGAGAAACGTCTGGCAGTCATTCCAGCTCACCTGCTCCACAGGACGCTGGAGATTTCCTAAAAAGCGGCTGGGATTGGCACCCATCACTTCGAGCCACAGCGCTTGCGTCACCTCAGTCTGGCCGATAAAATAGCTCGACAGATGAACGCGGTTCACAGGGGTCTCATTGCTTTGGTTGTCCCCTGCCTGCTCATCGGAAGCACCCATCCAGAAGGTGCCTCCCTTGACATATACCATATTGAATTGTACCGAGTTCACGTTATAGGTGAACACTTCGCCATCGACGGTCTCATCGACGGGTTCATCATTGCTACACGAGGTGAAGCCCATGGTCAAGCAAATGGCAATCATGGCAATCAATAAAGGTTTAATCTTCATCATTGTTTTGTTGTTTGGGTTTAAAGTTAGACTTATACTTATTTGAAAGATTATTTCCTTGTTTGAAGCGGACGGTTAGCGACACGTATGCGGTGCGGCTAGGGGTCGTCGTAACCAGATGCAGCCCGTGCGGGCAGGCTCCGGCATAAAGACACCACAAAATTAAAAATAATCCGATGAAAAAGAATAGGTCAACTATAAAAACTACAAATTACTCGAATTAAACTCTAATTTTGGTTTCCGCAGCAGAGCCTTCGTTTAATTCGCGTAATTCGTAGTTTTGTTTCAACGTTCCTTCCAGTGGAAACGCGCGCGGACGTGGTCGGTTCCGTCGGCGGTGATGGACATGCGCGAGTCCATCGGGTCGGTGTCGTCGATAACGATCTGGCAGGTCTCGCCGTAGCGGGTCTCCTTGATGAACGAGATTTCCATGCGGTGGATGAGGTAATTGTCATAGCAATCCATGTCGAACAGGTTCATCAGGTGCGAGAGGTAACGCACCGTGTTGACGTGGCGGTTGAAGTCGCAGTCCATGTAGCCGAAGGTGTAGTCCACGGCATGGCCCTGCTCGATGGGGCGCAGGCGGCTCATCGGCTCGATGGGGCACGGCAGGCTGGACACGTTCTGGCGAATGTACTCGAGCTGGGAAATGTCCACGCTGGTTCGGGACGACAGGTCGATGACCATCCAGATCGTGCGCACATATCCCAGGGTGTTGCCCCGGGCATCGTCCAGGCGCATGTTGCGCTGCGAGAAATGACGGTTGTAATCCTCGATCCAGGTGGTGAGGCGGTAATTCTCGTTGACGCGGGGATAGGCCGTGAGCTCGATCGTCACGCGTGAGAGCACCCACACGTGGTTATCCTGGATGAGGCGGGCATAGCCCACGCCCCACGAGTTGGCATGCAGGGTGGCGACCTCGATGACGCGTGTCATCAACAACGTCAACGGCATCTCGCCCTGGGGATTGCACTCGCCAGCGGCGAGGTAATAGTCCTTATAAAATACCTTGTTGTTACTAGAGCACATTGGTTTTCTTTATCAAGTAGTTGTCTAAAATCACTAGAGCGGCCATCGCCTCGACCACGGGCACGGCACGCGGCACGACGCACACGTCGTGGCGGCCGCGGGGCGGCAGGGTCACGGGGTTGCCGTCACGGTCAACAGTGGGCACCTCGCGCATGAGGGTGGGCACGGGCTTGAAGGCAACACGCATGACGATGTCCTCGCCGTTGCTGATGCCGCCCTGGATGCCTCCCGAGTGGTTGGTCGCGGTGCCGATCGAGCCATCGTCACGTTTCTCGAACGTGTCCATCACCTCGCTGCCACGCTTGGCGGCCATCTCAAAGCCGTCACCGTACTCAAAGCCGTGTACCGAGGGGATGCTCATCATCGCCGCTGCCAGCCGGGCATGCAGCTTGCCATAGACCGGCTCGCCCAGTCCAGCAGGAGCCCCATGGACCACGCACTCGATGATGCCGCCCAGGGTGTCGCCGTCGGCCATCACCCGCTGTAATGTCGCGGCATCAGCGGCCCTGGCGACAGCCTCGATAGTGATACCAAGCCGGCCCAGCACCTGCATGGCGATTCCGCCAGCCACGACCCTCGCCACCGTCTCGCGCGCCGAGGCTCGTCCGCCGCCACGCGGGTCACGGATGCCATACTTCACTTGCCAGGTATAGTCGGCGTGGTTGGGACGAAAACATCGTGCCAGCGGCTCATAGTCCTCGCTGCGTGCATCGGTATTACGCACGATGAAGCCGATGGGGGTGCCCAGGGTCTTGCCTTGCCAGATGCCCGAGAGCACCTCTACCCTATCCTGCTCGCCGCGGGAGCTGGCGCCCACCGTCTGTCCCGGGCGGCGGCGGTCCACAAACCGCTGCAATGCATCCAGGTCGATGTCCACACCAGCGGGCACGCCGTCGAGCACGCCGCCCATTGCCGGCCCGTGCGACTCACCAAAGGTGCTCAATGTCAATATCTTGCCTATCGTGTTCATCACATTTTCTCGGCTATCAGGTCAACGGCCTGGGCTCCGACGAACTCGACCAGCGCCTGGGGATTGATTTTGAACTGTAATCCACGCACACCTGCACTGACGTAGATGTAGTCATAGAGGATGCACGTCTCGTCGATGAATGTGGGGAAAGGCTTCTTCATGCCCACGGGCGAGCAGCCGCCACGGATGTAGCCTGTGGTGGGCAGCAGCTCCTTCATGGGAATGAGGTCCACCTTCTTGTTGCCCGACACCTTGGCGGCCTTCTTCAGGTCCACCTCCTCGGCCCCGGGGATGACACACACCAGATGGCCCGTCTTGTCGCCCTGGAGCACGAGGGTCTTGAACACCTGCTCGATGTTCTCGCCCAGCTGGTCGGCGATGTGCTGGGCTCCCAGGTCGGTCTCATCGACCTCATAGGGGATGAGTTCATACGCTATTGCGGCGGCATCAAGGAGCCTGGCAGCATTGGTCTTGGCGATTTTTTTCATCGTTTTATGAATTAGTATGGCGCAAAGTTACTAAATTTGCACGATTATTATTTGACATTGAACAAAATTTAAACAAATCATAACAGAATGAAAAAACTCATTATTGCTGTAATGGTCGCCATCGCAGGATGGTTCACCGCCCAGGCACAATCGGTGCCTGCTCCCGAGAAATATGCCCAACTGCTTGAACAGATCGCCAAGCTCGACCAGACCCGTGCCGAGTTCCTGATGGACGCCACAATGGAAACGCTGTCCAAGAATCCCAAGGGTTACCGCCAGATGATGGAGCTGGCCGAGCGCCGATTCAGCGATGCGGCCGACTCGCTCCACAACGAGGGTCTGTACATGGTGGTGCTGAAACACGCGACCGAGAAATTTGTCCTCAGCGGTGCCGAGAAGGAGAAACAACGCCTGCTGCTCGAGGGTGCCAAGAAGAACATGATCGGGAGCGAGGCTGCCGACTTTGACTACATCACTCCCAATGACAAGACCGCCCATAGCCTCAAGGAGCTCAAGGCCGACTATATCCTCATCTATTTCAACAATCCCGACTGTGAGTCCTGCGAGAGGGTGAAGGAGCGCCTCGCCTCCAATGAGTTCATCAACGGCATGGTCAATGACGGCAAGCTCATCGTGCTGGGCGTTTATCCCTATGACGACCAGAAGTTGTGGAAAAAGGCCAAATACCCCAAGATGATGATCAACGGCTGGAACCAGAGCCGCAACATCGAGTATGGCGAACTCTATGACCTGCCCACCCTGCCCTGCTTCTACCTGCTGGACAAGGATTACACCGTGCTGGTAAAGAACGAGGGCAGCCTGAACAAGGTGGAAGCGAAGCTCAAGGAACTGACCACGCCACAGCCACAGGTGGGTCCCGCACCCGGTCCCGCACCTGAACCCACAGCCGAAAAAGCGGTCAAGAAAGCCCCTCCCAAGTTCAAGATCACCCCTGCCCCTGCCGATGACCCCAACACGGCCCGCAGCGAGCAGATCATGACCTACCTGCTCGAGAACAAGAGCCAGGAACTGTATGAGAGCCTGAGTGATGAAGCCAAGGGTAAAGCCCAGCCCACCACATTTGACAACGCCCTCAGCCAGATCGAGAGCAAGACAGGCAAGTACCTGAGCCATGAGTCGTGGGAAATCCAGGAGGTTCCCAACAACCACATCTACATGTCGGTTGTCAACTTTGAGAAAGCGCAGCTCGCGCTGACCCTCATCTACGACAAGGATGGCAAGGTGCAGGGCATCAACATGGTCCCGGCACAAGCTATCAGGAGGTAATAATCACCCCGCGTCCCGCTTGACATCAGCGGGTCATACGCTTCAAGATACTGTAACTGGGCAGGACACCGAGCTCCCCGGCTTTACTCAAGTCGGCAACGCCCAGTTCTTTGTTGCCCATGCGCAGGTACATCAAGCCGCGGTTGTAGTAGGCCTCGGCCAGGTCGGGCTTGAGCTGGATGGCATTGGAATAGCTGCTGATGGCGCTCGTGTAATCGCCCTGCAGCATATAGATGTTGCCCTTGTTGTAATGAGCATAGACATTTTTGGGAGCCAGCTTGATGACCTGATCCAGATCGGCCATCACCTGATCGAGCGTGGTCACGTCCTGACGCTGGCGCAACATGGCTTGTGACCTGGCGTCAGGAGCGCCGTCGAGCAAGTCGTTGCGACCCTCATCACGGGCCTGCGCCATCTGGTACTGCATGTAATGGGCATCGGCCCGCAGCAGGTAGGCCAGTATGAATTCCGGATTCAAGGCCAGGGCCGCATCGGCATCGAGGAGGGCGGCATCGGGGTTCTTGACCATCAGGTAGTCCATTCCACGGGCAAAATAGTCAATGCTACGGCGCTTGGAACCCGCCAGCAGTGAGTTGTAGTACTCAATGTCGGCAAAGTGGCGCTGTATGTCTGCTTCACCGAGTTGGGATTCGCCCGCAACAAGCGTGAGCGTGCCCGGGAGCAGCCTCAACTCGTTGATGTCATCAATCTCACGAATGAAGTGGGTGCCGCCAGTGAGGTTGTTGTCACGGGTATAGTAAGAGAGGCTGAAAATGGGCATCGGCTCGACCTCAATGTTGTCGTTCTGCACATGTCCACGCTGGCGGTTGGCATACTCGGGCTTGACGGGATCGCTCTCGTTGACGGTGAGCAACGTGTTGAAGCGGTTGATGATCTCCTCGGCGGTCTCGGGCTCATCGTTGGGACCATTCAGGGCACGCTGCTCGGCCTTCTTGATGGCCGCGGTGGCCTCGATCTCGGCTGGGTTGAAGTTGGAGACATGCGTTTTGTTACGGCGAAAGATCGCCATCGCGCGCTCCATGTCGGCCTCACTGCCCTTGTTGTCACCCATCAGGCGCTTGGCCTCGCCTCGCGCCATATATCCGGCCTCAAAGTTCGGGTACTTCTTCAGGATGGCCGTGAAATCGCTCACGGCATGACGATACTGACCGGTGCGCAAGTGCAGCAGGGCTCGGTTATAGAGGGCCATGAAGTTGGCGGGGTTGTTCTTGAGGACAAAATCAAAGTCGCTGATGGCTTTGTTGTTGTCACCCACCTCGGCCCGCAGCAGGCCACGGTTGAAGTGGGCCTCCTGGCTGGCAGGATCCAGGCTGATGGCGTAATCGTAGTCGGCCATGGCTCCGAAGTAGTCATCGACATTATACTTCATGTAAGCGCGGTTGATGAAGTAACCCGCATAGCGCGGCTCGAGCAGGATGGCACTGTCCATGTCGGCTAGGGCGTGCTCAAAATCATGACTCGTGCGCGAAACGATCTCGGCTCGCATGACATAGGCGCTGGCGTTTTTCTTGCTCAACGCGATACCCCGATTCAGGTTGTCGAGCGCGGCAGTGGTGTCCTTGCGTGCCAAGTTCATCTGGGCCAGACCGATGTAGGCCCGGTCGTTGCGGTGGTCAAGCGCGAGAAGCCTGTCGAAAGACCGCTGGGCCTCATCATAGTTCTTCAAGGCACTCTGGCACACGGCACGGTTGAGCAACAGGTTCTTGTCCTCGGGCATGAGCTTGAGGCCAGCGTCATAGTCCTCGACAGCCCCCTTGAAGTCGCCAAGGTTTTGCCGCGAGACCCCACGCACCTGATAGGCATCGACAATGAAGGGGTTGCGCTCTATGGCCATTCCCGCGTCCTGCTCGGCCCCACGGTAGTCCTCCAGGCTCACCTTGGCCACCGAGCGGTAAAAGTAGGGTTCTGCCAGAAAGGGTTTTGCCTTAATCGCTTGGTTAAAATACTGTATAGCAAGGATGTAGTCCTCAAAGTACAAGGCATTGCGCCCGATATTCACCACCTGCTCGGTGTTGATTTGAGCCTGAGCGCTACCTGCCGTTGCAAGCAATAGTACAACAATATTATATATAATTACAATTTTCTTCATTTGATATTATTCATAACGGCAAAAATAGAAGAAAACAAAAAGAAAAGGCTAACAATTAAATAATTTTAATCCAAATTAAGGATTATCCACTATAGCTGCGGCTATATCATCGACAGTTATCATCGCCAATTTTTCTTTATCGGTAAAGGGCATTGCGGTCAACCGCACAGCCTGGGCCTCGATGGTCTTTTCGAACAGATTGCGCACATAGCGTGCGTTGCCAAAGTCCTTTTTCGTAGCCGAAACACACTTCTCAAGATGACGGAGCAATTCCTGCTCAGCATCAGGCTCTATCCTATAATCATACTTAGCCAGGAAACCCTTATAAATCTGCAACAGTTCATCGGCCGTATAGTCCTCAAAATGGATATACCGATTGAAACGAGAACGCAGGCCCGGATTGTACTCGATGAACTGTTCCATATCCTGGGCATAACCAGCCAGGATGACCACCAGACGGTCCCTGTCATCCTCCATGCGCTTGACCAAGGTAGCGATGGCCTCCTTGCCGAAGTCCTCTTTGCCTCCTGTCACCAGCGAATAGGCTTCATCGATGAACAACACACCATCGAGCGCACTATCAATGATTTTGTTGGTCTTCACCGCCGTTTGTCCCACATATTCGGCCACAAGTCCCGAGCGGTCGGTCTCCACGAGATGTCCTTTCTTCAAGATACCCATGTTCTTGTAGATGCCAGCGACAATGCGTGCAACCGTCGTCTTGCCAGTACCAGGATTACCCGTGAAGATGCAGTGATAAGAGACCGGCGGTGTTTTCATGCCTGCCTCTTCGCGCCGCTGATTGACCTCAATGAAATTCTTCATCGCCGTCACCTCGGCCTTTACCCGATTTAACCCTATCAGGTTGTTCAAGTCCTCGATGGTAGCCCCACTGGCCATGTCGGAGCGCATGGCCACTTCATCGGTCTGGCGTTCAGCCAGTACTTGCAGCCAATCTTTCCTCTCATCGTTCATTCCCGCTATGCGGGCAATCTGCTGAGCAAGGCGATAGAGCCATTTGCGCATTTCGGGCATATAGCGCTTGCTATTGGTCGCATCCAGTAACATGGCCAACATAAAATCATCGATGGTTTCAGAGGTGATTTTGACATCATTCTGGTCACGAGAATAGGTGTACATCTCTTTAAGAGTGGACTTGATTCCCTCATTGGTCTCATCCTTACCCATCACAACAGACATGAAATAGCCATAATCTTGATATTCAACATCGTCCTCCCTACCGATGAACACAGTGAGTTCAAGCAATGCTTGTCCCAACACTGTATTGAAATCCATATCGTCACTGACATTGAGATGGTCACAGATGTACTTAATATCCTTGTATAAGTAAAGAGTCAATGAAAAATAGCAATTGTCCTGACCAAAGCCGGATGTGAGACTATCTTTGTCTCTGGCAACACTCTTAATCTGGTTGAAGAATTTCTTGTCACGGCTTATCCGTCTGAGTAAATTCGTGAGATGTTTGATGGTACCTTTCAATCTTTGGAAATCATCCTCGCTTAACAGCATTCTGCTTGCGGTAGCGTCACAGGTTGAGGAGACCACTTGAGCATCTTTCACAAATCCCTGACATTCAACCGCTTTCGCCTTATTATCATCTACAACAGAATATTCAGGAGCCGATGGCCCGTCTGAATCACCCATTGTGTCCTCCTTCCCTTCATGTCGGTTCAATTCATACTTATAGGCATTCACGGCAAGGGACAAGAACAACAATGCCACAATCCCGCAAATGATCCAAAGATATGACTCAAAGCGTAGGGCACGATATGTTATTATTAACGACGCTGCACCCATGATCACACAAAACAGAGCAGCGGCAATCGCAGATTTATACTTCTTGCTCACAATCTAAAAAATCACAAAAAATACTTGTCCTGCTTAGAGGCAGTGACCTAGTGGTACAAAAGGGGACTTCTATAAATTACCAAAATGTGCATTATTTATGTTGAGTGTATTTTGTCTCTTTTTGGCATCTTTTACCTTACCTTCTTGCACCATAGCTTGCTATGCTGCTGCGAAGGTAAGTCAAAATCTGCTCAAAAATAAACCAAAATCCATGCCAAGCTAATTTATAGAAGTCCCCAAAATTACAATAAATGTGCCACAGTCACAAGAGAATATCTTCAATTATTAAAATCTTTCTTAAAAACGACTCAAGGATTTGGTGGGGTGAGGAAAAATTGCGAAATTTGAAGTTTGAAACCAAAACGAGATTGTTAATAATGAGAAAATATATTATTCTTACCCTGTTGATGGCCATGCTCATGGCCCCTGCCACAATGGACGCCCGCAAGAAAAAAGACAAAAAAATGGAAAAACGCGGCGTGAACATCGAGCAGGTCACCGACGTGGAGCAGCCCATGCGCGAAATTGCTATCACCCATCCCGCCCAACAGCTGTATGGTGAATGGGATATCGTGACGATGCGCAAGAAGAAAGTCTATAGCCTGGAACGCGCCTACCTGTATCTGGACTTTGCCGGTGGCAACAAGGTGTATGGCAACAATGGCTGCAATACCATCAACGGGACATTCCAGCTGAGTGGCAACAACTTGAAGTTCAACGATTTTGTCTCTACCGAAGAGTCATGCCATAACGTGACCAACGAGAAGACCATCATGCACACGCTGGCCGATGTGCGCCGCTACACGTTGCAGAGCCAATATAACGCCCAATACCTGAACCTGATGAACAGCAAGGGGACCGTCATCATGGTGCTCAAGCGTCACAACCTGGATGCCATGAACGGAGCATGGCTGGTCAAGGAAATCGACAGCGAAAACGTTACCGACAAGGGAATGCGCGTGGTCATTGACGCTGTAATGCAGACCATCCATGGGGACACGGGATGCAACATCATCAACGGCATCATCACCCTGGACCCGACCAAGGACATGGCTATTCAGTTTGAAGACCTGCGCTCGAGCGAGAACGAGTGTGAGCAGATCGAGAACGAAACCGCGCTGCTGCTGGCGCTGGAGTCCACCGAGTCGTGCAAGCGCGTTAACCAGAACGAGATGGCCCTGCTCGACAACAAGGGCAGCATCGTGATCGTACTGCAACGCATCAACCTGCGCTGAACCACGGCACAAAACAATCAGGCAATGATATATTTAAAGAGCATCCGCGTCCCCAATCGATTGGAGGCGCGGATCCTCTTTAAACTCTAAACTGCTATTGCAGCGGGCCTTCTCTAGTTCAGACGCTTGTGGGTAGTGCGGGAACCGTCGCTGTGAGTGGTAACGACGATGTTGACGCCATCCTGTGGCATCTTGCTGACAACACCTGCCGGGGAGACATACTCAACATCCACCACTTGCTTACCAGCACTGATCTCGTCCACTGCCGAGCATGAGATCACGGCAAGGGGATAGAGGGTGTAGTTGGTGAAGTAGTCCTCATCGGTGGCATGGATGCGGCGCATGGGCGCGTTATCGGCATTCTCTTCCCACATCTGGTCGAGGGTGAACACGCACAGCAAGCCGTAGCTGTAGCCCTGCTTGTCGGCCATCTGAGCCTCAAGTTCGGGAGCGAAGGCAAAATCGAGCTTCACCTGCACGGTATCTTGTTCACTGCACAGGTAGGGCTTGCCCTCGCGGTAGAAGAAGTAACCGTCGGCACGACCCACCTCATTGCCCAATGCCGTGAGATAGTCTTGGCTCAAGTCATACTGGAAAAGCGTCAGCGTGGGCAGTTCAACGCCATCGATAGCCACAGGGGTGCTATTGAGCACCAGGCGAGGGTTGGTCTGGCGCTCCTTGAGCGTGCCCTTGACTGTGCCGGGGGCGAGCACCTGGGCAGATGCCAGTGTACTGAACATCACTTCGCTGGCCGAGCAATCCAGGGCGATCCAGTCGGGGTACCAATCCATCCACTCGGCATAGCCCCACTCGGCGTAGGTGTCGTAGTAAATCTGATCCACATTGTCGGTGACAAAAATCAGTTTTTGCTCGCCATTATCGACCGTTGCTGCGACATAGAGCGTGTCGGTGAGCTTGTACTGCATGTCGTCCTCGCCCTCGTAGAGAACCTTCCACAGGGGTGTTCCGGGGTCGCTGACGATGGCGATGGGATACAGCTCCATCTCGTTATTATAGATGGTAACCATGCCCTCGATGCCATAGACCTCGGTGGAATCGACCTCGGGATAAGCGATTCCAAACTTGTTGAATCCTGCCATTGATGCCTGGATGGGATTACCGTCCTCGTCGGTCTCACGACTCGTTATCATGAAGTTACCCCGGTCATCGATAGCGCTCAGGCCCACTCCCTCGAGATAAACCTTGTAGTTTTCCCAGCCCTCTTCGGGGTCGGCAATCTTGTGCAAATAACCCGTTGCGTCAAAGGGTGACCAGTAGTCCTCGTCGAGAATATTCTTGGCATTAGCAAAGTGTGCAGGCTCGCCCACCTCGACAAGGCCCTTGTATGTCTTCTTGACACCCGTCCATCCAGCGGGGATGACCGAACCCGGCGCATATTCCTTGCCCGTGTCACCATAGATAAGTCCTGCCAGAGCATACCCCTCTTTGTCAAGTTGCATGACCCACAGGTACTCGTTCCACTGGTAGTTGACATACACGTCGCTGGTGAACTGGAACATGGTGCCCTCGGGCAGACTGGCCAGGTGATGAAGCGAATCGAGTTTCTCGATATTGGGGTCGATGGGGTCATCGCCAGGATCGACACCAGGTCCCTCGGTGCTGGTGGTGACCACAATAGTTGCCACCTGGGCGTTCTTGGTGCCCACGTGGGTCAATGTCACCGACGTGGCGCTGCCCGTCCAAGTGCCCACACCGCCTGTGGCAGTATAGTCGCCCACATTGGCAATGAGGTCAAAGTTGGACGTGTTGGCGGCATTGACAGTGATGCCAGTGATCGAGCCGTCGGCCACAGACATGGTGATCGAGCCATCGACATAGATGCGAAGTGTGTAACTGCCCTGGGAGTTCCAGATACGCGTCGCAGTTGCACCGTCGGTAGCCGACAATGTCACGCCAGCCACGGTCACGGGGCCAGCCTGGGTGAGGTTGGTTCCGGCACTCTGGGCAGGCAAATCATAGCCCATGGCAGTGATACCCTCGGCCGACGAGAAGTCAAAGGTCACATCGGCAGCCCTTAATACAGAAAAGGCCGTTACGGCCATCAAAAAAATCGAGAAAAAACGCTTCATTTGCACATTAATATTATTTATGGTACAAAATTACTACCAAGTCGCGACACGCACACAACAAACGACCGAAAAAAGTTATCAACAAGAGCAAAAAATCGTTTTTAACCTAATTGCCAGTAGAGCCGCAATACTCTGAGGCCCTACTGGCATATAAGATAATCGCAATACTTATCGGCGCTATTTGGTGAACAAGATGCCCGAAACGCTAGGATAAATCACCCTATTGTCATGAAGCGTCAAGCTGAAGTAACTAACGACGAAGGCAGCGTTTCCATTCTCGAGGATCAAGGGTTCGACATTCTCGCGATGATTCCTCTCCTGGTCACGCTTGGCAAACTGGTTGACGGAAACTTCAAAACGGTATTTCTGGACATCACCGCCTGCCGTGGAAATCACATCAAAGACGAAAAGATTGCCTCCTGGCTGATCAAGCGGAACTATGTCATCAACGCTTTCCATGTGTGTATAGCCCTGAGGGATACTCATGCGAGCCATCAGGTAATCCTTGGTATTGTAGTAATGCAGGTCATGACCAGGCGCGCTGTCGGCGCCATCCCCTTGTGCCTCTTTCCTGTCCAGCGTACCGATCGTACCGATGATGGCATCCTTGCCGACCAGACCCAGAGTGCTGTCGTAGCCGTAGTCGAGTTGCAGGTAATGGAGCTTGGCATCAATTGACTTGGCAACCCTTTTGTCGGCAGACTTGAGCCAATTGTCATACTGCGTGCCATTGAGCGGCAGCTGCTTGTAGCCTGACGCCATGAAGGCCTCGCGCACCTCGCCCTGCAAGCGACGCTCGGTCACGTTGGGGATGCTCCACGGACCCACCGAGATGAGCAGCAGCACAACGGCAAACGAAGCGGGGACCCACACACACCGCATAGCACCACAGGTTGAACACAGCCACATAGAGGCGGCTCACCGTGATGCCGTAGTCACTCAATCGGCGACCGATGGCCACCGACATCAGCACCAGCAGCGGCAACATGGCCAGTGGCAGCCACCGTGTCAACGACTTGAAGATGGAATTACCTTGCTCGTGCTGTAGAGGATAAGTAATGAATATCACAATCACCATACCCAGCATGCTTGCCGACACCAGGTAGCAGACCCAGCCCACCGGCAATTGCCAGGTAAACAGGATCTTGGCGGCGTAAACGTAGAGGGTGGCCATGTATAACAACAGCAACGGGATAAACAGGTATTGAACCACACCCTTGATGAATCCGGTGTAAGGTGCGATATAATGAATGCGCTTGTGCTTGCCGTCGGGAATCTGGCTCATGGTCAGCACCGGTGCCAGCAGCACCATGCAGAAGGTGGGAATGTAGGGGAACCACCCGTCAACACTGATGCCAAACAGCCAGTCCAGCGACTGTACAAACAATATGATGCCCAGCGACAGGATCCCGCCCACCACCGGTCCCGCCACCAGCGCGACAATCAAGCGCTGAGCGAAGTTCCAGAAAGGCACATCGTCGTCCTTGTGGTAGAAGCACAACAGGAACAGCGACAGCACCATTGTCACTACAGTCGCGCTCACCCCCAGTAGCTGCTGCATCGAGAAGCGCTCAAACTGTGTCAGATACAGCGACACGCCCAGCCACAGGGCAAGTACCGTCACCTGAGTGATGACAGCCGCCAGCCGATGCTTGAAGTCCTCGGTGAGCAGCTGCAGCGATACGGCCAGCAGCGCACCCGTAGCAGGAAAGAAAACGAAAAAGAAACTCCATTTCCCGTCAGCAGCAATGCCATCGTGACGGATGAGTAACATCAAGTAAGCGGTGAGAAACACGAGCAAGAGCACGGCCACGGGAAAACGCCGGCATGTGCGCCCCAGCTGCTTCAACCAATCGGCAATGGAGAAATTCTTGAGAGACATCATAATTACATTTATTTATCCATATCACCTTTATAACGTTAAAAGAATGCTTATATTGCAAAAATAATACACTGCTTAATTGACATTCTCCATAAAATGCATTACAATAACAATAAAGCATAGGCAAAAGTGTCAAAAAATTTGCACACTATGAATATTCGTTGTAATTTTGTGGTCACATTAAAACACAGTATGGCGGCTTGTCGCTCGTTAACACTCATGGTTGCGAGAGGAAAGTCCGGGCAACACAGAGCATCACATTTCTTAACGGGAAGCTACGGGCGACCGTAGGGTTAAGGTGACAGAAAATTACCGCCGCTCCCTCACGCGTGAGATGAGCGGTAAGGGTGAAAAGGTGGAGTAAGAGCCCACCGGGCACTGTGGTGACACAGCGCGCCGCACTACCTGTGAGTTGCAAGTTCATGTATACCGGCACCCAAGGGCTGCTCGTCCATTGCCGGGGGGTAGAACGCTATACCGGCGCAGCAATGCGCAGGACAGATAAATGACAAGCACCTGCCATCAACAGTGCAGGCACATAACCCGGCTTACAGCCATACTGTTTTTTTAATTGTTATCAAGGTCACGTGAGTGCCCTAACTACTGTGAGAAAAGACCAAAATAAAGATATGGCACGAAAAGAAGAATTAGCGCGCATGTGGGAGCGCACAATTAACTACCTATTCAGCCAGCGGCCAGCGTTTGAGCGCGACGGAGCCGCGGGCTACAAGCCAGGGCTTGAGACAAGTCTCGCCCTCGACAAGATATACAAGGAGCCTCATCGCCGCTACCGCATCATCCACATTGCGGGCACCAATGGCAAAGGTTCGACCGCTCATCTGCTAGCATCCTGCCTGCAAGAGTGCGGTTATCGCGTGGGGTTGTTTACCTCACCACACATGATTGATTTCAGGGAACGCATCAGAGTAAATGGTAAGAAAATCAGCCGCAACTATGTGATGCAATGGGTGTCAGATTACCGTAAGAATCCTCTGAAGGGCTTTGAACCGTCATTCTTTGAGCTGACCTCAACAATGGCATTTGACTACTTCGCATGGCGCAACGTCAATGTTGCCATCATCGAGACAGGGCTGGGCGGCAGGCTCGACAGCACCAACATCGTTAAGCCCGACCTGAGCATCATCACCAACATCGGTCTTGAGCACCAGCAGTTCCTGGGCAACACACTTGAAGAAATCGCTCTGGAAAAGGCGGGGATCATCAAGCACGGACAGCCCGTTGTCATCGGCCATGCCGAGGGCGTAGTTCGTGACGTGTTCAACCGCGAGGCTCAGCGGCTGTATGCCAGCATCAAGTTCGCCGAGGACAAGCCCGAGGTCATCAGCGCTACCCACACCGATGGCGTTTTGAGGTTGAGCACTGTCAACTATGGAACTATCGATTGTGAACTCACAGGTGACTATCAAACCGAGAACGCCAATACCGTGCTCACGGCGATGAACCTGCTCAAGCGGCTCAAGTACCGCATTAAGGAGAAAGCCATTCAGCAAGGCTTTGCCCGCGTTGTCGAGAACACCGGCCTGATGGGCCGCTGGATGAAGATCGATGACAAGCCGCTTACCATATTGGAGTCGGCCCATAACGTGGCAGGCATGACCCAGGCCATGAAACAGCTGCAGTACGAAACGTTTGACGACCTGCACATGGTCATCGGATTCATGGCCGACAAGGACGTGAACGGCATCCTGGAACTGCTACCCAAAAAAGCTAGCTACTACTTCACCCAGGCCAACAGCGCGCGTGCGATGAGCGCAGTCCAGACAAGTGAACTTGCCGCTCAGCACGGCCTCAAGGGCTCGACTTACCCTAACGTGGTGGAAGCCTTGGAGGCAGCACGCAAGGCTGCAGCCCCACGTGATCTGATATATGTTGGAGGCAGCATGTATGTGCTCGCCGAGCTATTGACCGCCATGAACTTTGACGACCAGCTGGACGCCTGATCCCAACTCAGCTGCCCAATCACATCACTGCCCGGTGCGAGTGACATATTGTCACTTGACCGGGCAGTCGTCATTCAGCGCCGCATCAGGTATAATTGTCATTATTTGTTATCAAACGGGTATCCAATGTAAAACTAATTAAAAATGAGGTTCACAGCTATTAAATTATTTTAAAACCATTGGCACAACTATTGCTATTGTAATTTTTCGTTGTACATTTGGCACACGATTTGAAAAGTTAAATTTAACACTTGCAAATTTTAAAAACAATAATAAATTAACAAAAAGGAGACACATGAACAAGAATTTGAAATTAGCAATCATGCTCGTGGCAGCCTCGATCTTGGGATCGGGCGTGACCATGATGGCAACAAGCGAGTTGCAGAAGAAAGGTGTCATCACCGACACGTACGTAAAAAATACGGACAGCAAGACTGCCAATGACGGATTTGTCCAGACCTCGACCCGCATGATCGACACCAGCCGTGATTTCACCGAGGTGGCCGAGAACACCATCAACTGTGTAGTGAGCATCAAGAGCTATGCCACACCGCAGCAGAATTATTATCAGGGTGGCGACTTCTTTGACCCCTTTGAGTTCTTCTTCGGCCCTGGTTTTGGCCAGGGACAGCGCCAGCGCCAGCAGCAACAGCCGCAGAAGAGCGAACCGCAGCCTAAGGGCATGGGCTCGGGCGTGATCATCAGCGCCGACGGCTACATCGTCACCAACAACCATGTCATTGACGGAGCCGAGAAGCTCGAGGTGACCCTGAACGACAACCGCCAGTTTAACGCCACCGTCATAGGCACCGACGAGAAGACCGATATCGCCCTGATCAAGATCAACGCCAAGGACCTGCATGCCATCACCTTCGGCAACAGTGACGCCCTCAAGCCCGGCCAGTGGTGCGTAGCCGTGGGCAACCCCTTCGGCTTCAACTCAACCGTCACCGCCGGCATCATCAGCGCTAAGGCGCGCGGCATGAGCACCAGTGACAATGGAGGCATCAAGGCCTTTATCCAGCATGACGCAGCCGTCAACCCCGGTAACTCGGGTGGAGCGCTGGTCAACACCGCAGGCGAGCTCATCGGCATCAACACGATGATCTATTCCCAGACGGGTAACTACAGCGGCTGTTCGTTTGCCGTTCCCAGCAACACCGTCAAGAAAGTCATCACCGACATCAAGCAGTATGGTACCGTGCAACGCGCCGTGCTGGGTATCCAGTACACCGAGCTGACTGCCGAGAAAGCCAAGGAGGAGAAAATCACCGCCACCAACGAGGGCATCTATGTCGCCAAGGTCACCGACCGTGGCGCAGCCAAGGAGGCCGGCCTGCAAGAGGGTGATGTTATCGTCAAGCTCAATGGCGCCCGCGTGAAGGACAGCGGTGAGATGCAGGAGGAAATGAACAAGCTGCGTCCTGGCGACAAGGCCGAGGTAGAGTATTACCGCGACAACAAGCTGCGCCACACTACCGTGACCTTCAAGAACGACCAGGGCAACACCAAGATGACCAAGCAGAGTGACGTCATGTCGCTGGGTTGCGCCTTCACCGAGCTGAGCAAGGACGACAAGGAAGACCTCGCTATCTCCAAGGGCTTGAAAGTGGTCGGCGTCAAGGCCGGCAAATTCAAGAACGCCGGAATCCGCGACGGCTTCATCATCACCGACATCAACAATATCCCTGTTGACACGCGCGACGATGTGGAGAACATCTACAACCAGATCATGCGCAGCAGCGACAGTGACAAGGTGATGTTCATCACCGGCTTCTATCCCACGGGCAAGAAGGTTTACTATGCCGTTGACCTGAGCGACGAGCAGTAAGGTCAAGACGGTCCAAATCCCGGAAAATGTCAGTGGCAGTGACAAAAGTTCACTGCCACTGACATTTTTGGCCTATTATAAAAATTCGCTCAGAATGTGTTATAAAACATTTTTTTGATTTTTATTTCAATAAATTTGCGATTATTCCAAAATATTACATTATCTTTGCAAAAAGTTACTAACCCTATAAAGAATTGATCATTATGAGAGGAGGACCTAGACCCGGTGCCGGAAGGCCCAGAATTTACGGAAAGCGAGTGCAACTGTCCATTTTGATTTCTGAAGAAACCAAAACAAAGCTCAAGGAACTGGCTATCGCTCTGGATAAACCGCTTGCAGGTATTGTCGAGCAGCTCATCATCAACGAACACGAGGGCATGATGTTATCATAGTGTCAACGTGACCAGTCAAGTCCCACCCAGCGGGATTGAAGCATTCCATCCTGATGCCGCTAGCACCCGAACGATAGAGGCATGGCAAAGCATGCGCCAATGCGTCGCACCATGTTGGCACATTTTTTGCTGTGTCAATAATATTCAATTGCCCTACACTGGCAGGGTGACACTATTTTTAAAGCACAAAAGATAGAATGAGACAACTCAAGATAACAAAAGCCATCACCAATCGCGAGAGCGCATCCCTCGACAAGTACCTGCAGGAAATCGGTCGTCAAGACCTGATCACCGTCGATGAGGAAGTGGAACTCGCTCAACGCATCCACCAGGGAGACCAGGCGGCACTTGACAAGCTCGTCAATGCCAACCTGCGCTTTGTCGTATCGGTAGCCAAGCAATACCAGAACCAGGGACTGAGCCTGTCGGACCTGATCAACGAGGGCAACGTGGGTCTAATCAAGGCCGCACAAAAGTTTGACGAGACACGCGGTTTCAAGTTCATCTCCTATGCTGTGTGGTGGATTCGCCAATCCATTCTGCAAGCCATCGCCGAGCAGTCCAACATGGTGCGCGTGCCGCTCAACCAGGCAGGCTTGCTGAACAAGACCAACAAGGCCCAATCCCGGTTTGAGCAGCTGCACGAGCGTCGCGCATCGGCCGAGGAGCTGGCCGAGGAGCTTGACCTGCCCATCGAGAAGGTGGTGGAAACCATGAAGTACAACAGTCGCTCGATATCGGTCGATGCCCCATTTGCCGAAGGTGAGGACAACAGCCTGCTTGACGTGCTGCCCAACACCGACTCGCCCATGGCCGACTCGACCATGAACCAGGAGTCGCTGTCCAAGGAAATCGATCGTGTGCTGGAACAGCTCACGCCCCGCGAACGCGACATCATAAAAATGTTCTTTGGCATCGGATGCCAAGAGATGACACTCGAAGAAATCGGCGCCAAATTCAACCTCACGCGTGAACGCGTGCGCCAGATCAAGGAAAAAGCCATTCATCGCCTGAGGGGCCAAAAGAGCCAGTTGCTCATTTCCTATTTGGGATAACAAGACGGCAAGATCCCCTTTTTGGGGATATTATTGATGTTTTTTGCTCATTTTTACGGCAAATACTTGCAGAATTCAAGTAATTGTCGTACCTTTGCATGCTTAAACTCTACACAAGTTAGATGAGACAACTTAAGATTACAAAATCCATTACTAACCGCGAAAGCGCGTCCCTTGACAAATACCTCCAGGAAATCGGCCGTAAGGAACTCATCACGGTCGATGAGGAAGTCGAGTTGGCACAGCGCATTCGCCAAGGCGACCAAGCAGCACTGGACAAACTCGTCAGCGCCAACTTGCGTTTTGTCGTATCAGTCGCAAAGCAGTATCAGAACCAAGGATTGAGTCTTCCCGACTTGATTGACGAGGGCAATCTGGGCCTTATAAAGGCAGCGCAGAAGTTCGACGAGACGCGTGGTTTCAAGTTTATATCCTATGCAGTTTGGTGGATTCGTCAGTCGATCCTTCAAGCGCTTGCCGAGCAGGCCCGTATCGTGAGACTGCCGCTCAACCAGGTGGGTTCGATCAACAAGATCAGCAAGGCCCAGGCCCGTTTTGAGCAAGAGCACGAGCGTCGCCCCTCGGCCGAGGAGCTGGCCGACCGCCTCGACATCCCCGTTGACAAGATCAGCGACACGATGAAAGTATCGGGCCGCCACGTGTCGGTTGACGCCCCGTTTGTCGAGGGAGAGGACAACAGCTTGCTGGACGTGCTGCCCAACAACGACTCGCCCATGGCCGACTCAACGCTGAACCAAGAGTCGCTGGCCAAGGAGGTGAACCGTGCGCTGGACCAGCTCAGTCCGCGAGAGAAGGACATCCTGAAGATGTTCTTCGGTATCGGATGCCAGGAGATGACGCTTGAAGAGATTGGTGCCAAGTTTGACTTGACGCGCGAGCGCGTTCGTCAAATCAAGGAGAAGGCCATCCGCCGCCTTAAGGGCCAAAAGAGCAAGTTGCTCAAGGCCTACCTCGGTTAGAAAAACATTCATGCTATTAAAATCTGTAAGGCTGCCTCACAAGGGCAGCTTTTTTTGTGTCATTAAGGGGCGCTTCTTTACGGTATTTTGTTGATTTATGAGGCAAAAAAGGGGTGAACTATTGCAGGAATAAAAAAATGGCAGTAATTTTACACAAATTTATCAATGTGTGCGGCAATAAAACGCTTAAACAATAAACAATTACAATTAGAGAAAAAGAGAACAATGAAAAAGATTCTGACTTTAATTTGCGCATTCGTGCTGGGCATGGGCGCAGTTCATGCTCAGGTGCATCAGGGTGAGACCGCTGCCGGCGTCAATCTGGTGTACGGTAGCGAGATCGAGAGTCTGGGCATCGGTGCCCGTTTCCAGTATGGAGTCATTGACCAGTTGCGTGCCGAGGTGGGATTCAACTACTTCTTTGAGCACAACCACACGACGTGGTGGGACGTGAACGTTAATGCCCACTACCTGCTCGGACTGTGGAACCAGCAACTGTACTTCTATCCCCTGGTGGGCTTGAACTACACGATGACCAAGGTGAAAACTCCCGGCGTGGGTTCAGACGAGGAGAATCATGTGGGCCTGAACGTGGGTGCTGGCGTGGAATATGAGCTGAATGAGCACTTCGGTGTAAACCTGGAGTACCGCCACACCATCATCCGCAAGGTGGATCAAGGCGTTATCGGCCTGGGAGTGAACTACAAGTTCTGATCCATCGCAACCATTCCCCTACCCTAACAAATCAGGACCGCCCCGTTGTGGAGCGGTCCTGATTTGTTATCAGTCTAGCGAAATGAGCTTTAATCCATGGGCTGCAGCTTGTCGATTGCACCAGAGACGAAGGAGGAGAAGTCCTGGCTATCCTCGTCGGCCTCGTTGCCAAAGGAATCACTCATCTTGATTGAGCACAATGAACGCAGCAACTCCAGGGTGACATTGCTGTTGGGCTCACTCGTGTAGAAGTGTCCCTTGCCATTGTAGATGTCCGTCAAGCCAAAGTCGTAGTAGCCGTTCACGCTATCGTTGTGGGTCTGGGCAAAAATACCCAGCATAGCACCATCAAAGAAATCGTGCACGGGCTTCATCTCGTAGGCATAACCCTCGGTCTGCTCGTAGTCCAGCATCTTGAAGTACAGGATACCGTCGATGATGCCGATGCGTATCATCTTGTTGTCATACTGGTAGATGTACTCATCGCCATAGAGCTCGGGGGCTTGGCCCATAGCATTGGCAAACGTACTGATCTGCTTAACGACGCCTTCGGGGTCGGTCGAACGCGTGGCAATCACCATGTTCCACTCGCCCTCGAGGTGCGGGTCACGCGCCAGGCCGACGCAGAACGGCCCGTCCACAGTGGCCAGAATGCTGGCGAGATCGATGCGGCCGATGTAAGGAATCTTGCCGAACATGGTGAGCAGTTGCTGTATCTGCTTGAGTTTCACAAAACTGTCACCCTTGACACTCATCGAGAAGATGTAGTCCATCGAGTTGGGGATGGCCTTGAGCACGTCACCGCTGGGCTTTCCCAGTGTGGTGCTGAGCAGCTTGGCATACTCACTACCCTCGCCGGCCATAATGCGGGTCGTCATCTCAACCTGTTTTTTATCAAACTCGATGTTGCAGGTCACGGCATCGATGTCGCTCTCGGTAAATATCTCGATGAGCGGCATCTTGCGCGACAGTTCGCGATACACCTCACTCTTGCCCAGGATGGTGCGCAGCCCCTTTCCTTGAATCCACGCGTTGATGGCACAATCGCGCGCATGCAGCTGGTCCTTGACGGCCTTGTTGTCGATAATGCTGGTGGCCGTCTTGGCAAAAATGCCCTTGGCGGCCTTGGCGGCACGCGACACTTCCATGGCCTTGTTGACCGTGCCCACCAGCAGGACCTTGTCCTTGATGGCATAGAGGTTGTCGCCCACATACATGCAGTCGATGCCCTCAACCTTGGAGAAATCACCGCCCACGCGCATTTCAAGCGTCTTGCGCGTCTTGTCGGGGTCATCGAGCATGGCCAGCAAAACACGGCCGAAGGTCTTGGCCGAGAAATAAGCGTACGCCTTGCTGTCGATATCGAGACCCAACTGTGGCAGGTCGCTGAGCAGGATGCACAACGGAGACACGTCATTGGCGTCAATCACCTCCCTCAACGACGGTGGCAGGACGACCTTGCCGTCATCGATCATATCGGCCTTCTTCAAAATCTCGGGCACATCAACACACACGACACCTGTAGCATCGGCAGGAATCATCTTCTCGAGACCATCGCTGGCACAACCGGCAAGCATGAGTAACATCCATGCTGCTACCAGAAACTTTAACCGTCTCATCATCTCGTTAAAAAATAAAAGCGGAGAGTTAGAGTTATTAAAAACCACAAAATCTGTTCTACACAAGTCCATGACGACCATACATCGCCAGTGACGGCACAAAGTTACTACAACTTTATGAAATAATGTGATAAAAAATCCACAACTTTTGTTCGTGTTATCGACAAGTAGCCAATAGCCGTTTCACTGGCTCACCGCAGCCCGTTCTTGGGCATTAATTAACCGATAACCATAATAATATATTTTTTTAACATTGTTTATAGCCGTATTCAAAAAAATGGCATTAAATTTGACCATCCATTTAACCAACAATCACAGTATAACCTTAATCAGGTGTCTTGAACAGCATCTGTAACTAATTGAATAGCAAGAAGATGATGACCGATATTTCTGATGTACTGAGAGAGCTTCTTGACCGCTACAGCAACACTCCTGAACTGGACCAGGAATTTGAGCGCATGCGGCGCGAAGACGAGGAATTTGACAAGGATTATACCGAATGGTGTGAAGAGAGCGGTTACTCCGTCAAAGACGGATATCGCGACTTCATCAACGAGATTATCGAGTCCCAGGATTCCTACTGGGACAATTATCAGGAATACGGCAACAATATTTAATATTGTTTTCCGTTCTATCTTCAAAACAACACACTAACAAATACAATAGGACTGCTAGATGTTTCCTTCAAAGAGAAACCGCACTTTTGCGGCCGAGTGGGATTGCCAGGACGGCATTCTCATCGCATGGCCACACGCCGGCACCGACTGGGCATACATGCTCGACGTGGTGACGGCTTGCTATGTGGAAATGGCACGTGCCATCCTCAACGATAACGAGCGACTCGTGATTGTCGCACCCGATAGCGATGACGTGCGCGATGCACTAGGCCCCGATGTGGACTGGCAACGCATCGACATCGTCGAGCTGCCCACCAACGACACTTGGGTTCGCGACTACGGCCCCATCACCGTGTCCCGAGGCGGACAGGTTGAACTTGCCGACTTCACCTTCAATGCCTGGGGCATGAAGTTTGCAGCCGACTGTGATAACCTGGTGTCGTCACGTCTTGCCGAACGCGGCATCTTCAAGAAGCCATTGACCAACAACCGTGATCTGGTGCTGGAGGGAGGCTCAATCGAGACCGACGGCAATGGCACTGTGATGACCACAACCTGCTGCCTGACGGCCCCCAACCGCAATGACACACTGTCTCGCCAGCAGCTCGAACAGGCCTTGCTTGACCGATTGGGGTGCTTGCAGATGCTGTGGCTCGACCACGGCAGTCTCGTGGGCGACGACACCGACGGGCACATCGACACGCTGGCCCGATTTGCCCCTTGCGGTGTGATTCTCTACACGGGTTGTGATGACCCCGAGGACGAACACTTCGAGCAGTTGATGAAGATGGAGCAACAACTCAAGCAGTTCACCGACGTGGACGGCAACCATTATCACCTTGTTAAGTTGCCGTTACCCGAGCCGATTTATGAGCACGGGTACTTCAGGCTGCCGGCGACCTATGCCAATTTCCTGGTCACCAACCACCAGGTGCTGGTTCCCGTGTATGGCCAAGCCGAAAACGACCTCAAGGCATGCCAACTCATCGGCGACGCATTCTCCGGCCGCAAGGTTGTTGCCATCGACTGCCGCCCCCTCATCCAGGAGCACGGCTCCTTACACTGCGCCACCATGCAGCTGCCCAAGGGAGCCCTTTCTCTAACAAACACTAATTACAATAATCCATGAAAGTAGGAATCATTCAACAACGCAACAGCAGTGACGTGAAGGCCAACCGCCAGTCGCTCATCAATAAGATCAGGCAGCTCGCCAGCCAGGGTGCGCAACTTGTTATCCTGCCCGAGCTGCACGACTCGCTCTACTTTTGCCAAGTGGAGAGAGTGGACAATTTTGACCTGGCAGTGACCATCCCCAGTGAGGTGACAGCCGAGTATGCCGCTGTGGCACGCAAGTGCGGCATCGTACTGGTGACGTCGCTGTTTGAGAAACGCGCGACAGGCCTGTACCACAACACGGCAGTGGTCTATGACACCGACGGCAGCGTGGCTGGCCAGTACCGCAAGATGCACATCCCCGACGACCCCGCCTATTACGAGAAGTTCTACTTCACTCCAGGCGACCAGGGCTTTATCCCAATAGAGACGTCACTGGGCAAGCTGGGCGTGATGGTGTGCTGGGACCAGTGGTACCCCGAGGGAGCACGCCTGATGGCCATGAGCGGGGCACAACTGCTCATCTACCCCACCGCCATCGGCTATGAGAGCAGCGACACGCCCGACGAGCAGGAACGCCAGCGCGAGGCTTGGACCACCGTGCAGCGCGGCCATGCCGTGGCCAACGGACTGCCCGTCATTACCGTGAACCGTGTGGGCCATGAACCCGACCCGTCAGGCCAGACCAACGGCATCCAGTTCTGGGGCAGCAGCTTTGTGGCAGGTCCGCAGGGCGAGCTCATCTACCGGGCGCCCAACGACAGCGAGGACATGCAAGTCATCGACATCGACATGGAGCGCAGCGAGCAGGTGCGCCGCTGGTGGCCGTTCCTGCGCGACAGGCGCATCGACCAATACGGTGAAATCATCAAGCGCTACATTGACTGAAACGGCGAATTACATATCTCAATATAAACGGCGAATTACGCAAATCTCACGAATGGGCATCCGCCCTTAATTCGTTTAATTTACGTAATTCGTCGTTTATCAGTATGTTGGATTAGGCTTGGCCTTCGCCGTCCTTGGGGCCAAAAGCGTTTTTCAGGAAGTCCTCCACTTTGTTCATCACACCCTCGGCAGCCTTGGAGGCATCGTCGAGCGCTTCTTTGGCCTTGTCCATGACGCCAGGCTCACCTTCCTTGGGTTCCAGTGCTTCCTTGGCCTTCTGTGACAGGTCTTGAGCCACCTCGGTAGCGGCAGCGGTACCCTGCTCGACAAAGTCCTTGGCCTTATCCATCATCTCGCCAGCGGCAACAGATCCCTGGTCAAACATCTCTTTAGCCTTATCAAGCAGGCTGGGTTCACCCTCCTTGGCCTCAAATATGGCTTTGGCTTTCTCCATGAAGTCGTTGCTCATTTCACCAGCGGCAGTGGTGCCCTTGTCGAGCATCTCCTTGAGCTGGTCAAGCATGCCTGGTTCACCCTCCTTGCCATCAAACATTTCCTTGGCTTTGTCAAAGATGCTGGGATCGCCCTCCTTGCCCTCGAGCAGGCCTTTGAGCTTGTCAAAAACGTTGCCCTCGCCGGCGGTGGCGTCGTTAAGCATCCCTTTTAACTGATCAAAGATGTTGGCGCCCTCGTTCTTCACCTCATCGGCAGCCTGCTGGGCATTCTTCATTTCCTCATCCATAATAAATCTTGAATTAAGTTAGTTTTTACGTTTCTCGCCTACTCCCTTTCAAGCGTTTCAGCATTCTCTGCCGCCAAATTTACACATTATTTATCAATAGGCAATCATCCAGCCTATTAAAAAAATATTAAGATGCGGATCAACGATGGGATTTACTATCATATATGCCCATGCGAGAAAAAGTAACCCTTATTATTTAATTGTATAATAAATATTTTTACTACTTTTGTAGCCCATTCTGGAAAGATCTTAAAAAGAAAGTCTGTGGATTATAGAGCGTTTTACCATACTTGAAGCAGCAAATCAGACTATCGTGATTGGTAAGCGGGAAGCACTATTGCCAGGACACATCCATGAATTGCCTCTTTTACCTGCTAGCGGTATGGTAGATTCAGCCCACGCTCTTGTTTTTTAACCCGGGTGCTGCAAGGGTTGAGCGCATCCACCCTTAAAAACTATAAACTTTATGAAGTTTTTACATTTCTCTTCTAGAGCGATCCTACTGGCTATCGCTATGTGTTTGTCTGTGATGTCTCAAGCACAGGAATTTGATGTCAATGGTATTTTTTACTATCTCACCGGCGACAACACCGCAGCCGTGACTTACCCGTCCTATGGCACTTACAGCGGCACCATTACCATCCCCAGTGAGGTAACTGCAACCGTTTACCCGATGTATGAAGAGCCGTATGAAACGACCGTCAAAGTCACTGCCATTGGCTCATACGCCTTTGAGAACTGCACGGGCGTTACCGCCGTCAATCTTCCCAACACCATCACCGAGATCAGCGATGGCGCATTCTATGGTTGCACCGGACTTACCGGCATCAATTTGCCCAATGGCCTGTACTACATTGGTGAGAGCGCCTTCAGCAACAGCGGACTGAGGTCAATATCGATACCTGAGAGCGTTTATCAGCTGGGATGGAATGTGTTTTACAGTTGCGAAAGCCTTACCGAGGTCACCCTTCCCAACTCCATCACCTCGTTGCTTGGCACGTTCAGGTTCTGCACGGCTTTAACAACCATCAATATTCCCAGCAGTGTCACTTTACTGAATAACACATTTGCCGGCTGCACCAGCCTGAAGGATATCACGATTCCCAACTCGGTGACCCTGATCACTAACCAGGCCTTCTATAACTGTGATGGCCTGAAGGACATCACCTGCCTGTCGCTGACCCCTGCCCGTGTCAGCCACTCAGATTGCTTCTACTCGGTGCTTGACCTCTATGCCAACACCCTGCTCCATGTGCCTGCCGAAGCCATCGACGCCTACAGGAACGCCGATGTATGGAAATTGTTCAACAACATTATTGGCTTCGGCGAGAATCTGCCTGGTGACATGAACGGTGACGGCGAGGTCAACATTGCAGACATCAATGCCATTATCAGCAACATACTTAGCTCTTCACAGGATCTGCACTACGACATCAATGGCGACGGAGAAGTTAACATCGCTGACGTAACTGCTATTATCGACATCATCCTCAGTTAATCACAGGAGCACACAACGACTTATAAAACAAGCGGGCTAAAAGTAGTCCGCTTGTTTTTGTTGTTTCAGGGCAAAGAAAAAGTCTTGTTTTATTTGATGCATTAAATAATTTCGTTAATTTTGCGAGCGATTGCGAGGTCATGATATGACCTGCAGTCAAGACATGTGAGTAACAATAAAGCGTTTTGCTTTTCGCTCTTCCTTGAGAACCTGAGAAATTCAACTGGAGTCACGAATAACAGCAAAACGGTTTCTGCGCTATATGCGTGGACCGTTATTTGTACATCTGTGACTCAGGTTTTCTCAGGACCTTCAAGGAAAGGTGTGGCAAATTCAGTCCACGTCTTTCATAAATAGGGTGCCATTTGGGCTGAGTGGTATCCAAACACTTAAAACTATACATAGCTATGAAAAAGATTTTACTATTGATGTTGATGCTCATATCCACAAGTATGATGTGGGCTGTTGAGCAAACTCCACCCCCTGAAGTTGAATGGGAGGTTACCGATGATAGCGTCATCATCCGTGCCTCTGGTGAGGGCGAGGTAATCCTTTATGTGTCGGATGAAGTCGTCGAGAATCCTTACGCTATTGCAAGAGAAGATGAGGATTACACTGTGTTTGCTTACGCTACAGCACAGGCCGAAGGCATGACCATCAGCGAACCCACAGTTAAGGAAATAACTATTCCCAAGTCCACTAAACCGCACGATCACGAACACGGTTGCTGGCTACTGATGCTTGACCGCAACAATAATGAGATATGGAAAGAGATGTTGCATGATTATTCTGGAGATTATAGTTGTATACAACGCATGAATTGTTATATCTTCGGTTGCTCCTATTACTGGGATTCGCAACTCTACGAGTTCAAACCTATTGATTGGAACATCCCTAGCCGAAACTATCAAGGTAAAGAGGACATCATCACCTACGACGCTCGGTTTTGCTTTGTAATTGACGGTGTGAGATACGGACCAGAAAAGAACTATACTGAAGTAACGTTCGGCAACGCTCTATCTAATCCATTAGTAAGATCAAACAACTTCTACACTATGATGACCGGCACTATCGTGAATGTGGGAGTGGCATTTGATGATGATGGAAAAGCCTATGCATACGTAGGACAAGTTGGCTGGGATGGTGGACCTGCTTATCTATCTGATAAAGATAACTTCCCTGACCCGCACAAGGTAGGCTGCTGGCTGCTGATGCTTGACCGCAACAATAATGAGATATGGCAACAGATGGAGTTTTACGACGGTGATTACATTTGTTTTTTAGAACCATATTGTTATATCTTCGGTTGCACGTATTTGTGGCACTCCTATTTCTGTGATTATACACCAATTGATAACAATATCCCTAGCAGACCTTTTTATCTTGATTATCTTGGATATCCTAATTATAGTAATCTTATTGTTAATGACGCTCGGGTATGCATTGTAATTGATGGCGTGAGATATGGGCCAGAGGAGAACTATAGTGAAACTGTTCCCGCGGATGCACTAGCCAATCCATTAATTGAAACGAACAACTACTACACAATAATGACTGGCTACAAGTCAAATTTCGGGTTAGCATTTGATGATGAAAGAAATGCCTATTTATATCTTGCCTTTGGTGGTTTTGGGGGGAGCTCTTTACCCTTCGAAAAGAATTTCCCTGCCCCTCTATTCATTACAGGAGATGTGAATTGTGACAATGAAGTGAACATTGCAGACGTGAATGCTCTTAGCGACATGATCTTGAGTGGTAACTCCAGCAGTATTGGTGACGTTAATGGTGACGGGGAAATCAACATTAGCGACATCAACGCCATCATTGACATTATCCAAGGACACTGATAACAAGAGCATATTATTAAAAACTATTATTGTCCTGGAAAAGTATAGGAGGCTGAAAGCCTGCACAAGGCCATCGGCCTTGTGCTGGTCATTCGACCAGCCCGCCTGACATAGCAAGCTCCCTCAAGTAAAACCACCATAAAAGCATTGATTTCGAAGTATTTATACACCATTGGTGATTTTTCCCAGACAGCATTGATTAAAAACAAGCGGGCTAAAAGCAGTCCGCTTGTTTTTTATTGATTGGGAGACGCAAGATGTTGCGTCTCTACTTTGATATGCTCGATTACTTCAGGCCACGGTTGCGCAGCAGGGCGTCGGCAGTGGGAGCATGACCACGGAACTTCTTGTACAGTTCCATCGGATCCTCGGTGTCGCCGGCTTCAAGCAGTGCGCGATACCTGTCGGCAGTAGCCTTGTCGAAGCAGCCAGCCTGCTCAAATGCCATGTAGCCGTCGGCCTCCAGCACCTGTGACCACAGGTAAGTGTAGTAACCACAAGCATACTGGTCATCGTTGAAGATGTGCTTGAAGTAGGGGCTGCGATAGCGGAACTCGACCAATGCAGGCATATTGAGCTGCTGTTTTACTTCCTGCTCAAATGCTTTCACGTCCATGTTCTTCAATTCCTCGGCAGTCCAGGCTTTCTTGTGCCAGTACATATCCAGCAGGGCAGCACCCACGAGCTCGGTTGTCATGAAGCCCATGTTGAACTGAGCGGCCTCGTTGAGTTTCTGTACGAGGGTGTCGGGAATCACTTCACCAGTCTTGTAGTGGCGGGCGTAGTTCTTGAGAACCTCGGGTTCAAATGCCCAGTGCTCGTTGATCTGTGAGGGCATCTCGACCAGGTCGCGGTCGGTGTTGGTGCCGGCCAGGCCACGGTACTGAACGCGGGTCAACATGCCGTGCAGGGCGTGACCAAACTCGTGGAAGACGGTCTGCACCTCGTCCCAGGTGAGCAATGAGGGAGTATCACCAGCGGGAGGAGTCATGCTGGCCACGTTGTAGATGATGGGGCGGACATTCTCGCCACCATAGTTATAGGCCTCCTGCATAGCTTCCATCCAAGCGCCCTGAGCCTTGACGGGACGGGGCAGGTAGTCGGTCATGAAGACGGCGAGGTGCTTGCCCTCGGCATCCTTGACGTCATAGACCTTGACCTCGGGGTGGTACTTGGGAGCATCGGGCATTTCCTCAAAGGTGAGGCCGTAGAGCTTGTTGGCGCAGAAGAAGATACCGTTCTTCACCACGCTGTCGAGAGCGAAGTAGGGACGCACGTCATCCTCGCTGAAGTTGAACTTGTCCTTTTTCACCTTCTCGGCATAATAGTAGTAGTCACAAGCCTCGAATTGAGCGGTGTCGCCATGGGCAGCGGCATACTTCTGCATGTCGGCCACTTCCTCATCCACCTTCTTGATGGCGGGACGCCACAACGACATGAGCAGGTCCTCAGCAGCCTTGGGAGTCTTGGCCATGTAAGGATCAACAGCATAGTCGGCATAGGTATTGAAGCCGAGCAGGTTAGCCTTCTGCTGGCGCAGGAGCAGGATGTTGCGGATGTTCTCGGTATTGTCCCACTCGTCACCATGGTTTGCGGTCGTGGTATAGGTCTCGTACATCTTGCGACGCAGGTCACGGCTGTCGGCATAGGTCAGCACGGCCAGACGCGTCGAGGCAGTGGCGGTAAATGCCCACTGTCCCTTCTTGCCCTTGTCGGCAGCAAGCTTGGCAGCGTTGTCGATGATGTTCTGGGGCAGGCCCTTGAGGTCTTCTTCCTTCTCGACATAGAAGACGCAGTTGTCCATGTCGTGCATCACGTTGTTACCAAATTTGAGCTTGAATTCACCCAGCTTGCGGTTGATCTCCTTGAGGGTGTCCTTCTGTGCGGCAGTCAGCAAGGCGCCATTGCGCACAAACTCCTTGTAATACTTCTCGGTGAGGCGCTTCTGAATAGGATCCATACCCAGCTTGTCGGCGTTGTCATAGACAGCTTTTACCTTAGCGAACAGACCCTCGTTCATGTACATGCCGTCGCTCTGTGCAGTGAGCTTGGGCAAGAGCACCTCCGAGAGCTTCTGCATCTCGGGGGTGTTGTCACTGCTGCTCAGGGCGTTAAACACGCGAGACACCTTGTCCAGGATGCGGCCGCTGTTGTCCAGGGCCAGGATAGTGTTCTCAAAATTAGGCTCGGCCGTGTTCTTGATGATGGAATCAATTTCGGCGTTCTGCTGCTCGATACCAGCGTCAACGGCGGGCTCATAGTCAGCGTAGGTGATTTTGTCAAACGGCGGGATGCCGTACTCATTCTCATACTCCGACATAAACGGATTGTTTTGGGTTGAAGTCTTCTTGTCCCCACAGCTCACGAGCACGAGCGCAGCGAGGGCTAAGACAGTGAATAAAACTTTCTTCATTACTATAGTACGTTTTAAAGTTGATAAATAATATTTTGGTTATTCTATAGTCTAATGATCGATATCAAACGACACCATCAACGGATAGTGGTCACTGTAACCGCCCGTCAAGCGCTTGGCAGTGAGGGCCGTGAGGTCGCCACGATAGAAGACGTGGTCGATGCGGTACTTGAGGCCGTGGCGGTTGAAAGTGTAGGCATAACCCTGTCCGGCATCGGCCCAGGCATCACGCAGGTCTTTCCCCCTGATGACACGATAGACATGGGAGGTGGACACGTCATTCATGTCGCCACACACAATCACATTGGCGGGAGAGTTGTCGATGGCTTGCCTCAGCGTGACGGCATCGTTGCCACGCAGTGCAAACGACCGTTTCATGCGCTCGAGAGCCGACGGTTTCTCATCAGGACTGACACGCACGTTCATATTCTTACCGAAGCTCAAGTGGTAGGACTGCAGGCGGAAGTCCACAATCCTCACCTGCTTGCCGTTGGGAAGCTGCATGTCATAGGCACGGGCCAGGTATCCCGTTTGCTCCCTGTTGTACCCCAGGGCTGAATGTGACTGCCGTGACTCGCCCAGGGGCACCGTCGTGAAGGGATACTTAGACATAATGCTTAGACCCTCGGTTCCCTGGTAACGATAGGGGTAACGCGCATAGGCCTGGCTGATGTAAGGCTTTAACGAGGGAACCTCGCTCCATTCAAGGCCTCGGCAACTGCCCTCCTGCAAGAGCAGCACATCGGGGTTGGCATCGAGGATGAGCTTCATGGTTGCCGATGGCTTGTTGCTTAGCAATGGCTCATTATAATTGAAAGCCAGCACATTATAGGTCATCACGTCGAGAATCAGAGTCGTATCAGCAGGAACAGGAGGTTTGTTCTCGCTTGTGTTCATGGGGATGAACAGCTTGATGGCAGGAAGCGAGATAAGCAAGCCCACCAATATAGGGACCAGAGCCACCCAGCGGCGCCAGATGACTGCCGCCAACAAGAGGGCTAGCACTACCAGCAACATGGGCATGAAACCCAGTACCAGGAATGGCGCCGGGAAAAAGTGCCGGGGGTCGATTGCCCCACTATGGGCACAGATGCACATCAACAACGCTGCCAGCGCAATGATGATTTCAAAGGTCCATTTCTTCTTTTTCTTTCTCCTATAATTATTGTGATAAGTTTTAGACATCTTATAAATAAATATATATGATCAAGGTTCGCGCCGCCGCGATGCCTTAAAGAGTTTGTCCTTCTCGGCATCGGTCAAGGCGTCATAACCAGCCACCTTGATTTTGCGCAATATGTTATCTAATTCTTCTTCACTGACGATATCGGCAGGTCGCGCCCCACGCGGCTGGCGCTGCGCTGCATCCTGTTGCCTGCTGCGGTCGGCAGCAGGCTGGCGCCACTGGCTGGCAACTTTTTTGATTGAGCGCCCATTGAACAAGCCGACGACAGCGTCGATCATGGCATTCAACGGACGGGTAATGTCGCGTCCCCGCTTGATGCGCAAGGCATACCATGCACCCACAGCAGCACCGCCCAGATGGGCAATGTTGCCGCCGATGTTGCCGCCATCTAGGCTTAGCACAGCGATGAGCACCGTCACCAGCGCCACCCACTTGATGGCGACCTGCCCCAGGAAGAGCAGGCCTATCTTGTAATCAGGCACATAGACCGCCGCAGCCACGACAATGGCGATGACCGCTGCCGATGAGCCGATCAACGCACTGCCGTGCAGATGACCGAGCAGGTTGCTGCACAGCAGATAGAGGGCGCCTCCACCCAGTCCGCCAAGGATATAGAGTCCCGACAGCTGCTTAGAAGAGAAGAACTCCATGAAGATGCGGCCCAGCCAATACAGCCACAGCATGTTGAACAAAATGTGCCACAGGTCATTGTGGACAAACATATAGGTCACCAACGTCCACGGCCGCCGCAGCGCGAGCCACCAGTCACCAGGCAGTTCCACCCACTGCAGCACGGGAAACGATGAGCCGCTGAAGAGTACCGCCCCGAACGCCAGCAGACGTATCAAGATGAACACACCGATGTTGATGAGAATCAACCTCATCAACATGGAACCCTGGCTATAGGTACGCTTGATATCGTCAATAAAGGCCATTGCGAGTCAACGTTCCGTTATGTCGCCAATACAAGATCATGATGATGCCGGCAATCATGCCTCCCAAATGAGCAAAATGGGCCACACCGCTCATCGTGTGAGAAATGCCGAAGAACAATTCGATCAAACCATAGCCCAGCACCATCCACTTGGCCTTGATGGGGAACGGGAACGGAATGATGTACATGGGCATATTGGGGAAAATCATGCCAAAGGCCAACAGGATGCCAAACACCGCGCCTGAAGCGCCGATCGTCACCATGCTGTTATAGAAGTCGTTCATCGTGAATGCCGCATGCCCCTCGTTGATGGCCTTGATAATATCAGACACAGACCCGGCTGCTGGCCCGGTGACACTGCTGGCAAGCATATCCTGCCACGTGAATTGCCAGACGAGTTCCTGAACAAGCGCCGCCCCCAATCCACAGGAGATGTAATAAAACAAATAGCGCTTGGAACCCAACACCCGCTCGAGCAGACTTCCGAACATCCACAGCGAGAACATGTTGAAGAACAGATGGGTGAAACCACCGTGCATAAACATATAGGTAAACAATTGCAAGATGTTGAAGTTGCTGCCCTTCCAGAAGTGCAGTCCCAGCCATCGGGTCAAATCGAAGGTACCGGTCTGTTCAAAAACAAATGTGGCGAGCCACACAATGATATTGATCAACAAGAGGTGTCTGGTTACCGGCATGATTGATGCCAGAAAAGACTTAGTATTATTCTGCATAATTTAAAGCCATGCTAATGATTAAAAAACAACGCACAAAAATAGAGAAAAAGTCCCTAATGACAGCCATTTTAAGCATAAAAAAGCCAAAAAACACAATTTTCTGCTCCAAATAATCAAATTTTTCGCCTTTTTTTTTGTTGAAATCGTTGTTTTACTTATATTTGCGCAAAATAAACATCATTTATTTTATTCACATAAACAATTTTTATAAAAAACTTTACACTATGAACAAGACTGAATTAGTACAAGCAATCGCCGAGAAGGCCAATCTCACCAAGGTTGATTCCAAAGCAGCTCTCGATGCCACCCTCGATGCTATCACCGATGCTCTGAAGAAAGGTGACAAGGTAGCTCTCATTGGTTTCGGTACCTTCCAGGTAGTGAAGAAGGACGCTCGCCAGGGCATCAACCCCGCTACCAAGCAGAAAATCAAAATTGCTGCCAAGAAGGTCGTTAAATTCAAACCCGGTGCTGGCCTCGCTGAGACCGTTAACAAGAAGAAATAATCATCTGCTTGTACCAGTATGGCCATTGGCTTGATGCCATGGCAAAGGTCTGTAACCTGTTGTTCCCGACTGAGGGCGACAACAGGTTACTTTTTTTATCGATGCGGTGACTTGTCGGTGCTTTGCAAAAAAATAATTGCAGATTCGGCCGAATATTTGATTTTTTATTTAAATTTGTGGTGTAAAAAAGAGAACATTTTTTATTAACCTAAAACAATAAAGGCTTATGAACAAAATTCTTACCCGTTTTAAATGCCTGTACAGGCCATTGCTGGTAATGGCAGTGTGCCTATCGGGGGGACTTGCCGCCCACGCAGCCAGCATCACCGTTGACGGCATCAACTACACGACCTCGGGCACTAAGGCTACCGTTGCCAAGTACACCATCGTCAAGGCCACAGCCGACACGCCTGCCGACACAACCTTCTATAAGGGTGACATCGTCATTCCCGAGACCATTACCCATGACGGCGTGGTCTATACCGTCGTGGCCACGGCAGCCAACTCATTCCTGGACTGCCGCGAGTTGACCAGCGTCACACTGCCCGCTACCTGTGTGACCATCGCCCGCAACACCTTCAAGGGTTGTACGGCACTGCGAGTGAGCCCGCTGCCCTCCACCGTGACAAGCGTGGGCAGCGGCGTGTTTAACGGCTGCTCCAGCCTGGAGGAAGTAACCATTTGGCCCGGCTGGAATAAACCCATCAGTGAAGAGTTTGCCAACTGCTCCAGCCTCAAGCGACTGATCATCGCCGAGGGTGCGACAGCCGTTGAGATGAAATTGACCGCCTTTGGCAGTTCTGCCGAAGCCCGCACGGCTCTCGCCAGCATCGAGTATATCTATATGGGCCGCAATGTTGACGCCAGCAAGTACACCAATGCCGAACAGCCCTTCCACAACATGAGTGGGTTAAAAACCGTCGAGATTGGCGGTGAGACAACGACCATCCAGGGGACCACGTTCCAGGGTTGCACGGCGCTGGAGACGGTGACATTCCTGAACGAGAACGTTTCAACTATCGGCACAAGCGCCTTTGCCAGCTGCACATCGCTCACCGGCATCGACATTCCCGCTGCCGTGACCACCATCGAGCAGAGCGTGTTCAACGGTTGCCGCAACCTGAGCAATGTAACGATGGGGGACAATGTGACCAGCATCGGCATCACTGCGTTTTACAATACCGGGCTGACCAGCTTCACCTTCCCCAAGACGTTAACCTCGATTGGACAGAGCGCCTTTGAGAACAGTAAGCTGTCTGGAGAGATTGTGCTGACCGGCGACAAGATGACAACCAGCACCGCGCTGACAAGCATCGGAGCCAACGCCTTTGCCGGTACCCAAATCACCAGTGTGATCATCCCCGCCAGTGTGACCAGTATAGGCCAGGGGGCTTTTGCACCCATCCCCACCCTCGCTGCCATCATCCTGCCCGAGGAGAACACCTCCTTTAAGCTCGATGGCGGCGTGCTGCTCAATGCCAGCGGCACCCGCCTGCTGGTTACCGCCCACGAGGGCGATATGGCGACCACCTACAGCAACGCCACTATAACCAGCATCGACAACTATGGCCTGGCCTATGCCCCATTCACCAGCGTTGACCTGCCAGCCTTGAAGACCATCGGCAACTATGGCTTTGCCTACAGCGACATCGAGGCCTACACGCTGGACAAGGACGTTACTATGGGTATGAACGCGTTTGCCGGTTCGGCCTTGCAGACGATTGTCATCGGTGAGGGTCGTAACGAGATTCCTCAGGGACTGTGCGCCCAGTGTACCAGCCTTACCAGCGTGACACTGCCCAGCACCGCCACCAACATGATGCTCAACTGCTTTGAGGGCTGCACCGCCCTGGATACGATGGAAATACCTGCCAATGTCAACTACATGGAGCCCGGTAGCGTGCCCGCCACCATCAAGGAACTGCGCGTGCTCAACGTCAACACGCCCGCTCTGGCAGCAGGTGTGTTCAACGAGGGACAGGGCGAGGTCATCTGCAAGGTTGCTCCCGAGTCGGTCGAGGCATTCAAGAGCGCTAACCAGTGGCGTTACCTCAACATCGTTGCCGACGAGACCATCTCGGGCGATGGTTCGACACTGGGTTGCCCCACGGGCCTGTACTTCGCCACCACCAACGGCGACCTGATGTATAAGGACGAGAACGGCAACATCGTGAACACCAACTTCAACGCCGGCCAGCACGCCTTCACGCTGCAGAGCTACAAAAACCGCGTGTATGTCGCTGTTGCAGGCCAGCGCTTTACCTATCAGGATCCCAACCAACCACTGGGCGACGGCGAACTGTTCTATGTGAACAACACTAACGGCATCTTCTACCGCGTGACTGTATTAAATAATGTGGGTTACGCTCCCAGCGAGGACCCGTTCACCATGTTTATCGACAAGAACGAGAACAAGATCTACATCAGCGACCGCAATGTGGGTATTCACGAGTTGAACGCCGACACCACGGGCCTGTATGGCTCACAGCCCTTCCTGCTGCAGAACCAGTGGTTACCCTACTACAATGACGAGATCAGCTGGGGTTCAATCACCGGTGGCTTCACCCAGGACAAGCATGGCATCTTCTGGATGAGCAAGAAGTTCAATGGCGTGTGCCTGCTGCGCTTCAAGAAGGGAGACATCTATCCCGACGGCGGCCAGGGACACACCAAGCACTACAACGCCCTGTTCAAGGACGCCATCATCAAGACCTTCTACCTGGACGAGGAGAATGGCTACCTGTACATGCAGGTGCAGACCGACCCCAGCGGTTGCGTTCCCGGCATCTACCGCATTGCCCTGAGCAAGATCGAGAACATGGAGACTGGTGCCGACGTGGAGGGCAACGAAAGCCTGCGCATTGCCGACTGTGAACTCATCGACGATTCGCCCATCAAGGTTGAGGGTGCTGAGGACAGCGGTGAGATTGCCAACGTGGCCCAGATCAACAGCGACGGCGAGTACATCTACTGGAGCTACATCGCTCCCGCCAGCGATGCCGAGGCCATCCGCAACAGCGTGCCCCTAGACTTGAACAACCCTCTGCACCACAGCGGTATCAAGTGCCTACCAGCCAAGCCCAACGAGGATGGAACCATGTCCACCAACGTGACATTTGCCATTGAGGGCGTTGAGGCCTATGGCGTGTGCGGTGCCACCTATGTCGAGCCCGAGCCCACCGGCAAGCGCGGTGACGTGAACGGAGACGGTGAGGTCAACATTGCCGACGTCAATGCCATCATCGACATGATACTGAACGGCACCGACAACAAGAAGGGTGACGTAAACAATGACGGTGAGATCAATATCGCCGATGTGAATGCCATCATTGACATCATCCTGAATAACTGATCATCTCCGGTAAACGGACATTGATAACTAACACGAGAGTGCGGGCATCGACACCCGCACTCTCGTCTATTGTTAGCTTTACTCCTATTGGGGCTCACCCGATAAAAGGTGGGGGCGGTGTGGTCGAAGGCCACAGCAAGGCCGCTGGCCTTGGCGAGGTCTTTCGACCTCATGCTTGCCCCCGCTAATCTGACAGGCAAAAAAAATGGATTAACCATTCTATCTACACGACAGTAAAGTTAATCCGAAACTCTTTGATAAATCAAAATAGATTTTTCCCTTTTATGCGCTACAAAGATAGTATCAATTTTTCACATACAAAACTTTTTCATGTTTTTTTTGAAAAAAAAGAGGAAATCGTGCATTGAGCCCTATTTGGGGCTAGTAAAACCAATAAGAAGCCCTTATTCTTTAACATTATTTCCACTATAGATGCGGTCCACGACAAGGGCTATGGCACCATCACCTGTCACATTGCAAGCAGTACCAAAGCTATCCATTGTGATATACAGGGCAATCATCACGGCCTGCTGCTCGGCCGTGAAACCCAAAATGGACTGCAACACACCCAAGGCTGCCATAATGGCACCGCCAGGAACACCAGGTGCTGCCACCATCATCACGCCCAGCATGAGGATAAAGCCCGTGAAATGGCCAAAGTCGATTGACAGTCCCTGCATGAGCATCAGCGCCACAGCACATGCGGTAATCTTCATTGCACTGCCCGACAGGTGTATCGTTGCACACAATGGCACCACAAAGCCGGCGATGCCGTCACTCACGCCATTGAGCTTGACCTGCTTGAGTGTTACAGGAATCGTGGCCGCCGAGGAAGACGTGCCCAGGGCGGTGAAATAGGCCGGCAGCATATTGAGCAACGCCTTGAAAGGATTGCGGTGAGAAATGGCGCCGGCAACGCAGTACTGGAAGATCAGCAGCAGGATGTGCATGACGAATATCACACCGATAATGGCGATAAAGACATTGAGGATGCGCCAAGCCTGACCCGTAAATGACATGTTCAGGAATATCGAGAAGATGTACAGGGGCAAGATTGGGATCAGAGCCACCTCGATTGTCTTTGTGATAATGTCACGGAACTCATCAAAGGCTTTCTTCAAGTTGGTTGACTCAAAGAATGAGATGCCTAAACCCATGACAAAGGCCGTGATCAACGCGCTCATCACATCAAGCAACGGCGGTATCTCGATGGTGAAGAAGGGCTGCAACTCCTCGGCCGCCGAAACCGCTTGGGCCGCACCGCGATTGATGAGCGACGGGAAAATGGTCGTGCTCACACCATAGCTCAAATAGCCCGAAAAGACGGTGTCACCATAGGCAATAAGAGCAGTGACAAGCAGCAACTTGCCAGCACCCTTACCGATGTCGGCAATAGCCGGTGTCACCAGGCCCACGATGATGAGCGGAATGAGGAATGAGAGGAAGTGACTGAAGACGCTATTGAATGTCACAAAGCATCTCACAGCCCACTCGGGGAAAAACAGTCCACACAACACGCCCAAAATGATGGCAATGACAATGCGCGGCAGAAGGCCGATTTTAGAAAGTTTCATGCAATAAAAGAATGATTAGTCTTTATTTTTTGTGCAAAGGTAATATTTTTTGCAGTATATTTGCGTTTTATAAGATATGAGTAAGACAGAAATCATCAGATATGACGCCTCGATGGCAGCGCGATGGGACGAGTTTGCACGCCAGAGCCGCAACGGCACCTTGCTGCATCAGCGCGGCTACATGGATTATCACAGCGACCGCTTTACCGATTGCTCGCTGATTGCACTGCACGATGGCCGGTGGTGCGCGATCTTGCCCGCCTGCATCGAGGGCGACACCCTGTGGTCACACCGCGGCCTGACGTATGGCGGCTGGCTGGTGCCGTTCAAGCACTTTGACGCCACGGTGATGGTCGAAGTGATGGACTCAGCCTGCCAGTGGATGACTGACAACGGCATCAAGCGACTGGTTTACAAACCAGTGCCCCACATCTATCACCGTTACCCGTGCGAGGAAGACCTGTATGCCCTGTTCAGGCATCAAGGCCGCCTCATCGAGACCAATATCTCGACGACCATCGACCTGACATGCCCGCTACCACTGGATCGAGGCAACAAGAGCGGTGTGAACGCAGCCCGTAAAGCAGGCATCCAAGTGGGACCCAGCGAGGACTGGCAAGGCTACTGGCACCTGTTGTCGTCGCTGCTCGACGAGCGTTATGACACACGACCCGTCCACACGCTTGACGAGATGCGCCTGTTGCAGAGCCGTTTCCCCGACAACATCAGGCTCTACACCGCCACGCTCGACGGCATGTTGCTGGCAGGCGTCGTGATGTACCTGTCTGGCCCTGTGGCCCACTGCCAATATATCGGGGCCTCGCCCCAAGGCAAAGAGAGCAAAGCCCTGACACTGCTTTTTGATTATCTGATCAATATGTGCCAGCAACTGGGTTACCGCTACTTTGACTTCGGCATCTCCAACGAGGACCACGGCCGTTACCTGAACGAGGGCCTCGTGAGACAGAAATCCCGTCTGGGCGGCAGGGGCATCGCCTATAACACGTTTGAAATCGTATTATAATATGTGTTAATGAGTAATGGCCGGCAAGCAGGGTAACATATCACGGATGGCGATGAAGGCGATGGGCATCTTTGGCGGTGTGCAGGTCATCGGCATTTTATGCTCGATTATCCGCACCAAGCTCGTTGCCCTGTGGATAGGTCCAGTGGGCATCGGTCTGTTCGGCCTGTTCAACAATGCCCTGGAAATGCTCTCGACCGGTACCAACCTGGGCATCCGCTCCAGCAGTGTGCGCGACATCTCACAAGCCACCGACCGCCGTGACCAGGCATTGATAGCCCGCATGGTGACCGTGGTGCGCAAGTGGTCGATGTGGCTGGGACTGGCCGGGGCGCTGCTCACCCTCATGCTGGCACCCCTGCTGAGTCACATCACCTTTGGCGACAGCGAGCACATCTGGGGGTTTGTCGCCCTCAGTGTAGCGGTGCTGCTGCAGGCGCTCACCAACGGCGAGTATGCTGTGCTGCAAGGCACGGCGCGCCTCAAGCGGCTGGCCAGCGTGACGTTATGGGGTACACTGGTGGGGCTGGCAGTATCTATACCACTATTCTACCTGCTGCGGGAGCGCAGTATCCTGCCATCGATTCTTGCCTACGCACTGGCGCTGGCCGTGTTTGCATGGTTATTCCGCAACCGCGATTACGCGCCCGCGAGGGTGTGCAGGCGCGAGACCTTCGACATGGGCCGAGGTTTTGTTAAGCTGGGCATCTACATGACGCTTGGCAACTTTGCCAGTATCCTGGCCACTTACGCGTTCAACGCCTGGCTCAACGTCAATGCCGGAACCGACCAAGTGGGTTTTTATCAAGCAGGTTATACCCTTATCAACAAATACACTGGCCTGATACTCACGGCCCTGGGCATGGAATACTACCCTCGCCTGGCCAAGGTAGCCTGGAGCCGACTGCGCCTGCGCGCATACGTCTCACAGGAGATCAATGTCGCCATCGCTGTAATGGCACCAGTTGTCGCCTTGTTCATCCTGCTGCGCGAGTTCATCGTATGGCTGCTATACACGCCCGACTTCAATGTGATTCTCACGTTTGTGTCATGGGGAATGATCGGCACAGTGCTGCGCACCCTTTCGTGGTGTCTGGCCTTTACCATCCTGGCCAAGGGTGACGGCAAGACCTACCTGTGGACCGAGGTCGCGAGCGCAGTCATCAATCTGGTGCTGAACATCGTGTTCTACCGCTGGTGGGGCTTGACCGGACTGGGCATTGCATTCATGGTATCCTATCTGCTCTACTCCATCATCGTTGCCGTGGTTTACTATGGAATGTACGGGTTGAAGACGTCACGCGGCAGCCTGTACAACCTGCTGTGGACACTGGCCATAGCGGCCAGCGTGATGGCTGCGATGGAGAGTGGCAGCACCGTCATTGCCATTGTGCTCACCGCGATAAGTATCGTGGTGGCAGCACGTCAAATCATGATGTTGTGGCGCCGCTGATTCTTCAGAAAAGAATAAGCCTACTAGAAACCATAACGATGCCACTCAATTCGGTTAATTTTTAATAAAAGAGCGGGAAATTATTAACAATCCAGCATTACAAATAAAAAATTATATATACCTTTGCACCGTTAAACCAAGTATTAACCACGAGGGATCTCAAGTGCGACATATTGAGATTCTTCTAATTTTTTGAATCTTAAAAATTAACAGAAACACAGTATTTAGCATGGCTATTACTTACATGACACAGGAAGGTTACGACAAGAAGATGGCCGAGCTGGCCCATCTCGAGAATGTCGAGCGCCCCGAGGTTGTTCGCGCCATCGTTGAAGCGCGCGACAAGGGCGACCTTTCGGAGAACGCAGAGTATGATGCTGCCAAGGAGCGTCAAGGAATGCTCGAAGCCAAGATTGCTGAGTTAAAGACCTTAATCGCTTCAGCACGCATTATCGACGAGAGCAAGATATCGACTGATGAGGTACAGTTGCTGACCAAGGTGACCATCCGCAACCTCAAGAACAAGGCTACGGTAACTTATACCATTGTTACCGAGACCGAAGCCAACCTGCGTGAGGGCAAGATCTCGATCTCTACCCCCATTGCCAAGGGCCTGCTGGGCCACAAGGTGGGCGAGAAGGTCGAGGTGCAGGCTCCTGCTGGCTTGATGAAGTTTGAAATCCTCAAAATCGAAGTATAACAGATACAGTTATGGCAACCATTTTCAGCAAAATTGCCGCTGGTGAGATTCCCAGCTATAAGGTGGCCGAGGACGACCGCTACTTTGCATTCCTCGACATCAATCCCATGGCCAAGGGCCATACCCTGGTTATTCCCAAGCATGAGGTAAACTACATGTTTGACCTCGACGAGGAGGAGTATGCAGGTCTGTGGGCCTTTGCCCGTAAGGTCGCAATAGCCCTTGAACAGGCTGTTCCCTGCAAGCGCATCGGCATCGGTGTGCTGGGCATGGAAGTACCCCATTGCCACATCCATCTCGTGCCCTTGCAGACCGAGAAAGACATGGCCTTTGGCGGTCCCAAGCTGACCCTGCCTGCCGAGGAGATGCAGACCATCGCTGCCGCCATCGCTGCCAAGATGGAGAAATAAAGCCGTATCAACAAGCATTAACCGATTAAACAAGGCGCATGTCCCCATCGTCGAGGATATGTGCCTTGTCCTTTGAAAACCATCCCCAATCACAATGAATACCATCTGGATTGTATTGCCCATCTTGACTCTGCTGATGTTTGAATTGGGACTGAACCTGCAAATCGAAGACTTTAAGTTATTCAAGACACGTCCCAAGCCTGTGCTCGCAGGCCTTATCGGGCAGATTATCGTCCTGCCGTTGCTGGCATGGATCATAGGGCGGGCCTTTGGGCTGGAACCCATTTTCCTCATCGGCTTTGTGCTGATAGCCTGCTGTCCCGGTGGCAGCTCATCTAACGTGTTCTCGATGCTCGCGAGAGGTGATGTCGCCCTGTCGGTATCGCTCACTGCATGCAGCAGCATTATCACGCTGGTGACAGTTCCCCTGATCATGGAATGGGTGACTATGGCTGTAGGCAGCACAGTACAGGTGCATCTGCCTGTGGGTAAACTGATTATGCAGAACCTGGTACTCATGTTCTTGCCCATCATTGTGGGTATTATCGTGAAAAAGAAATGGGCTAACGCAGCACTCAAGATGCACAATGCGTTGTCACGCATTGCGTTCACGGCACTCATCTTTCTGGCTGGTGTATTCTTTTTCCAGAACAGAGATGCCATTATCGACAAGTTTGGGCAGTTGGGGCTCTCGATCAGCGTGCTCATCCTGCTTGCCATGGGCAGTGGCGCATTGCTCTCAAGGGGTATGCGTCTCACTGGCAAGGAGCGGCGGACAATCGTCATCGAGGTGGGAATGCAGAATGCCGCACAGGCCATTGCCATCGCCAGCAGCCCACTGGTGTTTAACAACGACGTCATCGCTATCCCTGCCATCATTTATGCCTTGATGATGAATGTCATCCTCATCACCTATGTCGCCATCGTCAAGCGGCGATAACCTGCAAGAATCATAAAATCATCTTGTGAGCACACAAAATAAATTAAAGACTTGCTCATTCAACTTATTCTTATGATATTTGCATTTAAATCATATTTATCATTCATTTGTATCATCACACGATGGGCTTTGAAAAATTTCAAATAAGTAAAGCTACTGAACAGAACTGGATAAGATTAGGAAGTGATAGCCAATCGAAGTTGACTAGGCGTGCAAACAAGACCCTGTCATCTAAACGCATCGTCGCTACTAACTATTTGAATAATGACGACGCCCTGCGTCTATTAGATATGGTTAAGAGCATCAATGTTCCTATCGAAGATATTATTTACACACTCTCCATTTCTTATCTAAAATGGGCAAAGATTATCGATAAAGATTATGTCCAGCAGTTTTTGAGCCGTTATTCTCAATTCAATCTGCTTGACTTCACCATTCCTGAAGATGTCTGGTCGCTGGAGAATGATGTTCTTGGTTTCATCTACCAATCACTTATCTCTGAAGGTGAGCGCATATCTACAGGACAGTATTACACGAGTAAAGAAGTCGTTTCTTATATACTTGACGGGAAAGCACTTAAAGATGGTGAAACTTTTCTCGATCCTTGTTGCGGCAGCGGCGCATTTTTGCTGGGAGTTAAGACTAATAATCCGACCTGTTTGTACGGCTTTGACATCAATCCAATTGCCGTTCTTATCGCATCGACAAACCTCTTGGTTAAATACTCGGATTTCGAATTCTTTCCAAATATTTATTGCCTTGATTTCTTGAAAAAGGATTTGTTCTCATGTGGAACCAGCCAGCCTGATGATGTGCCTTTTCATTTTGATAATGTGTACACCAATCCACCTTGGGGTTCAGACAAGGCAAGGGAATACTCACCATATTTCCCTGAAATCAAATCCAAAGAACGCTCCAGCATGGTCGTTGTGGAATCCCTTCGCCGATTGAGCAAAGACGGTCAATCATGTTTCCTCCTGCCCACCTCAATTTTAAAGATCAACTCACACAAGGACATTCGCAAACACATCATTTCACGCACTGGTATTCAGAGGATTGATCTCTTTGATAACAACTTTAACGGTGTCTATACCGACTATTTTTGCATCAGGCTTTCAGCAAGTAAATCCGAAACGCAAACCTACACGGTATATAACGGCAAGGGCGGTATCGAGATAGAACTATCTGATGAAGATATCCGCACGGGTGCGATTCCTACAACGTCCATATCAAGAACCGATGCGGATATCATCCATAAGATAGAATCCCTGCAGCATGATGACCTTTCCCACAGTAGATGGGCACTGGGAATCGTTACAGGCGATAACAAGCACAAACTCAAGGACATCCAATCAGAGGGTCTGGAACCCATTTATACTGGTAAGGAAATCAGGCCTTTCAATCTAGAAAAAGAGAGAGCATATATCATGTATGATCCTGAGTCTTTTCAACAGTGCGCAAAAGATGAACTTTATAGAGCTCCGGAGAAACTACTGTATCGCTTTATTGCAAAATATCCGATTGTCGCTTATGACGACAAGCAGTGTTTGTGCCTGAATAGCGCAAATATACTGATTCCTGATCTCGACGGTATCTCGATAAGAAGTGCGGCTACATTATTGAACTCGTCTCTTTACCGTTTTTATTATTCTATAAAATTCACTGATATCAAAGTGCTGAAAGGGAATCTGCAAAAGCTTAAGTTTCCCAAACTCACGCCACAACAGGACATAGAGCTATCTGACTTTGCATGCAAGATGCAATTAACAGGCTTCGATGAGCAGAAACAGCAGGAGCTCGACATGATTGTTTATAGAATATTTGGTATCCAAAAGTCAGAACAAGAATACATCAGAAAAGAATTACGATAAATATGGAAGATTTAATTAAGAAGCTAAATAGGGCTAAAAATCGATTACCCGAGAATGAAAAAAACAGTTTAAGTGACGATATTTTAGATAAATTGTACACGGTATATCCTTTCAACAAATTTGAATATATTATATCGCATCTCATTGCAAAAGGGGTCATGGATTTAAATCAGTATCTCAATATCAGATCCGAATATCTAAATCGCAATAAATACCTATATCTATTTGAACTTGCTCCACGTACATTCGGCGAAACATGGGGGCAAAGACATCTGATGGAATTCATACCTGAGTTTAAAGTTCCGAACCATCAACTAGACCCAAATTTTGCTGGAGAATATGATCTATGGTTAGATGGTATCCGTGTTGAAGTGAAAGCATCACGAGCAGTAAAGAAAAAAGGAGGCGACACATTGGCAGAAAAGGCGCTATCCAGTAATAGTAAGAGTAAATTTGACATGAATTTCCAACAGTTAAAGCCAAGCTGTTGTGATGTTTTTGTCTGGATCGCTGTATGGCGTGACAAAATTGACTACTGGCTATTATCTTGTATCGATGTTAAAACAAATGAATCGTTTAGTAACCAGCACCGAGCTTCTCAACTTTCTGATACAGGAGAAGTCGTTGAAGGCCAAATCCATATTAATAACGGAAATTATACTAGTTTTGATAAATATCGTGTATCAATAAGTGAAATACATGATAGAATTCATAGTATAGCAGAGAATCTTCAAAGGCGGTAAAAAAAGAAGATATTAAAACAGAACAGTCCATCTATACATAGATTATGCAAAGCTACATTGAAATCAAAGTGCCCATCAGTTGGGATGAGCCGTGGTTCCAAGACCTCAGGGAAGAGCTTGATGGTGTCAACATCAGGTGGCAACGCGGCTATTACCACATCACGATGGCCTTTCTCGACAAGACGCCCCAGGGCGTTGACCTGTTGACGGGCCTGAACCGGCTGCTGCAACCTGCTGCCGCGCCGACGATGACCTTTGACAGGCTGGACGCCTTTGCCACGGGTGGCGGTCGCCGCCAGGTCATTTACCTCACCACCAGCGACACACCAGCCCACTTCCTGACGCTGGTCGAGGACATCCGCAACCACTTCAAGGCTAGAGGATGTGTCATCCAGTCCGACTTCAAGCTACATGTGACTCTGGGCCGCGTCGATGACAACCGCATGAATGTTGCCAAGTTGAAGGCAATCATCAGCAAAGTGGACCTGCCTGCCACTACCCTAACCCTCAGCAATGTCGAGTTCCGCATCTTCCGCGGCAAGACCTTGGGGCTATGGAAACTCAAGGCATAACAGTCAAGCGGTCACTTTTCGCGCAGTGCGAGAATGTAATGGCGGGATTCGCCCTGATACCTCTTGCCGCCTTCAGTGTTCAAGTGCCATGCCGGCTCATTATTCCATAAGATATCCGGTAATTCGTCATCACCAACTGTAATCGACTTGATGTATTTCCAGAAAGGAACTATCTGTTCCTCACGGTAGAGGCCATCCCACTCGTCACGCACACTAAGCACCTGGCCAGGCGCCAGAATGGCCACACTGACGCTGTCGGCTTCTCCATAATGGATGGGCACACTGTCACTCATCTCGATGGTGAAACCCTCATAGGCTGACGAGAGAATTTCCTTGTACATGGTTACCGTAACCGTGTCACTGGTCTTGTTATAAATCTGATAGTCCACCGACGACATGGGGTCACATGACGACATCGCCATGAGGACTGCCATGATTGCCAGCCACAATGAAGGGGGGGCGGTATTAATGATTCTCATATTTGACAAGATGCATTTGATAGATGCCATGTTTTATTAACGGCGCTTCGCCCAAAATCTTGCACAAATCTTCAAAAAGAAGTGGCTTGCGATCCCTTCGCGCGTTTGCTGTATCAACTACAAATATCTCTATTACAATACCTTATCGGCACTACGGAGCTTAGAGAAGCCCGCTTAGCCTAAGGGTGTCGTGATTGCAGTGCGAAAGGTAAAAAAATAGAAAAAGCCTTAAAACTAGTGACAGATTGAAAAATAATGTGTAGCTTTGGGGTTCCAAAAAAGATATATCGTATAAATCAATGAAGACTAACAATAAGATCCTAGCCACAATACTCTTGTCGCTGCTCCTCGCAATTCCCGTATCGGGGCAAGTGAGGTTTGGCTTGCGCGGCGGAGTAACGCTGGGAGAGTTGCGCTTTGACCGTGATGTGATCGACAGCGACAACCGCCTGGGCTACTGCGGAGGCCTCCTTGTCGATCTGGCCATTCCCGTGACAGGCCTGGGTGTTGAGGCCAGTGTGATGTACACCCACCGCAACAACCGTCTCACCGACGGCAACCGCCTGTTCAAACGCCATTACATCGACATTCCCGTCATGGCACGCTACCGCCTGCCGTTGCCCGGTGTGGAGCACTACTTTGCCCCCATCGTGTTCACCGGGCCCTCGTTCTCCATCCTCTTTGACGAGAATGCCCCAGAAAACTGGCAGGGCCGCAAGACCTACGTCTCGTGGGATGCGGGACTGGGCGCCGACCTGTTGCGGCACTTGCGCATCACTGCCAGCTACGGCATCGGCATATCAAAGGCCATGAGCTACATCGACCGCGAGTATAACGGAGGCAAGGTGCAAGGCAAGGACCACTACTGGACCCTCACTGCCGCTTGGCTCTTCTAAACATTAAAAACTTAAAACACTACATATGCAACGATTTACCTTATTACTAGCCACATTACTGCTGATGGCAGCAACAGCCACCGCACAGACCACATCGCGCTGGGGCATCACTGCCGGCGCCACCATCAACGAGGTTCACTTCAAGCAGCACGACATTGTGCCATCGACTCGTGCCTGGGGACCCCAACTGGGTGTCACCGGTGAGATGAACTTCAGTGGCATCGGCTTTGGTGTCGAGGCATCAGCGCTCTACACCCTCAAGCAGGGCAAGGTCAATTACGGCGAGAAGACCGTCTGGTCATCGATCGGAGCTGGCAACGAGACCGTGTCGATGCATTACCTGGACGTGCCCCTTCACCTCAAGTTCAAGTGGCACCGCCTGGGCGGTCTGGAGAGTACAATCATGCCGCTGGCTTACTTTGGCCCGCAATTCTCATTCTTAATGCATGGCAATCACGGTGACCTGAACAAGTACACCCCGGTGAGCGTCTATCTGGACATGGGCATTGGCTGCGAGCTCAAGGAGCGTATACAGCTGCGTGGAGGCTACAACTTCTCCATCGGCCAATCTTTCCACACCAAGATGCTTGACGAGAACGTGGCCAAGAACCGCACTTGGTACTTCAACGTCACCTACTTCCTCAAGTAATCATCCCCTTTTTGCCAGATCACGCCTGGGCGATAGAATGAAGAAAACAAGGTATGCGATGGTGCTGGTCGCGCTGGCCATAACCGTGGCGATGTTATTCATCGCACGGGAACGGCAGCGCTTTTTCACCCACGAGGGCGTGGTGTGGACCACCGACTACCACATTACCTACCAGGCAACCCGTGACCTGGGCGACAGCATTCAGCTCATTTTGGGCAATCTTGACATGAGTGTGTCGCCCTACAACAAAGCATCGCTCATCAGCGCCATTAACGAGAATAAGACCAACCGCACCGACACTACCCTGCGCTATCTGCTGGGCGCCTCACGCATCGTGTGGCGCGAGAGCGACGGGGCCTTTGACCCGACGGTGATGCCACTGGTCAACGCATGGGGCTTTGGCTACAAGAGCGGCACCCTACCCTCGAGGCACCAGATTGACAGCATCCTCGCTTTTGTCGGCATGGACAAACTGAGCCTCCACGGCGAGACAATCGTCAAAGACGACCCGCGCCTGATGCTCGACTTCAGTTCCATCGCTAAGGGGATGGCATGTGACGAGATTGGCCGGATGCTTGCCCGCAATGGCGCAGTCAACTGGCTCGTCGAGATAGGCGGTGAGGTCATGGCCAGTGGCGTGAACAGCCATAATCAACCCTGGCACGTGTCGGTCGACATGCCCAGTGCCGAGGGCAATCCCAACCACGAGAGCGCAATGGTGCTGACGCTGGACAGCAGCGCCGTCGCTACCAGCGGCAACTACCGCAAGTGGCGCGAGGAAGGCGGCAACAAGCTATCACACATCATCGACCCGCACACGGGAAGCAGCCGCCAGGGAACACTATTGAGCGTAACAGTGATTGCCAGCAACTGCATGAATGCTGACGCATGGGCCACCGCCTGCATGGTGATGGGCGAAGGGAAAGTGAAAAACATGATGGAGGCACGACGTGACCTGGGCGTGATGACCATCAGCGCCGACACGCTTACCGGTAACCTGGTGGTATGGAGCAACGCCACCTTTGCGGCAAGAGTGAATTTAAAGTAATCCTGGATTTATAGAGAAATCAGAGTCCCATGCTAAGATCAGCGTGCGATAATGAGTTCAATGCCCAGATCCTCGACACGCTTGACAATCTTGGGAGACACGCCGGCGTCGGTAATGATGATATCCACAGCATCAATATCGGCGATGCGGGCAAATCCTCGCCGCCCGAACTTGCTGCTGTCAGCCAGAACTATCGTCTTCTGGGCTGCGGCAATCATCTTCTGGTTGAGCGCCGCCTCGCGCATATCGGTTGTCGTGATGCCGTACTCAAAGTCAATGCCATCCACTCCCAGATAAAGCTTGCTGAATGAACAATCCTTCAAGATATCGGCCGCATACTCACCCACAACCGACAGGCTACTGTGGCGCAACATGCCACCCAGTTGAATGATATCAATATTCTCCTGCTGTGACAAGATATTGCTCACCACCAGCGAAGCCGAAACGACGGTCAACTTGTGTATTGGCTGGATATTGCGGGCCAAGGCGTGAACCGTGGTCCCCGAGGCAATCACAACGCTGTCATCACGCGTGATCAGCCGGGCGCCTTCACGACCAATGGCATGCTTCTCATCGGTGGCCAGTTTTTCTTTTTCGTTAACCGACCGGTTGTTAATGTACGGATTGATGAGCACCGCCTTGCCATGGTTGCGGTACAGCTTGTCACTCTTTTCCAGGTCAGTAAGATCCTTGCGCACGGTCACTGCCGACACATCAAGCATCTCTACAAGATCCGACACCTGGACCGAGCCGTGCCTGATGAGTTCATCCATGATCAATTCATGTCGTTCTTCCTTGGTCATAGCAAATCGAAAGTATTAATGTGTTTTTTGAATGCGACAAAAGTAGAGAAAAGTTATTTACCAGCCAAATAATTTGGCAAAAATCTTTCGTAAAATTTCAAAACGAAACCAATTAACAAACAAAATCACAAATTTAAACCATCAAATCAGCAACAAAACGAAACCAATGAACCAGAAAAACGAAACAACACTTTCTAATAGTTCATTTAGCTAATCTAGCAATATTTATCTGTTTTTTAGATTCTTAGAGAATATATTTCTAAATAATTACAAAATTCATCCGAAAATATTTTGCCAATTAAAAAACGCTTTATAACTTTGCAGCGAAAGTGGGAATACTCCTCCTTTTATGCTACCTTTAAAACTGTATTGATGGTAACAACCGACGTTTATAATAAGGAATATGACGTGATCATCATCGGTGGTGGCGCCACTGGCGCTGGCACCGCAAGGGATTGCGCCCTGCGCGGCCTGAGCGTACTGCTCGTGGAGCGCAACGATTACAGCACCGGCGCCACAGGCCGCAACCACGGCCTCATGCACAGCGGTGCCCGCTATGCCGTCACCGATGGCGAGAGCGCCAGCGAGTGCATCAGCGAGAACATGATCTTGAGGCGCATCGCCCGCCACTGTGTGGAGGAGACCGATGGCCTGTTCATCACCTTGCCCGAGGACAGCTTGGAATACCAGCAGACGTTTGTTGACGCCTGCCAGCGCGCCGGCATTCGCGCCGACGTCATCGATCCCGAGGAGGCTCGGCGCATCGAGCCCGCTGTCAACCCTGACCTTATCGGCGCCGTGCGCGTTCCCGACGCTTCGATCGATCCCTTCCGCCTCACCGTGGCCAACTTGCTTGATGCGCAACTGCATGGTGCGAATACCCTTAATTACCACGAGGTAGAGGGCTTCATCATCAACCAGGGACGCGTCGAGGGCGTTAAGCTCTTGAACAAGCACGACAGCAGCCATGTTGAGGTGCGCGGACGCGTGGTGGTCAATGCAGCCGGCATCTGGGGACAGCGCATCGCCCAACAGGCTGGCGTCAACATCTCAATGTTCCCGGCCCGCGGCGCGCTGCTCATCTTTGGGCACCGCGTCAATAAGATGGTCATCAACCGTTGCCGCAAGCCTGCCAATGCAGACATCCTCGTGCCCGACGACACGGTGTGCGTCATCGGCACCACCAGCGACCGCATCCCCATCGAGACAGTTGACGACATGCGCGTGACCCGCGAGGAAGTGGACGTGTTGCTGCGTGAGGGCGTCAAGATTGCCCCGTCGCTAGCCACCACAAGAATCATCCGCGCCTATGCGGGTGTGCGGCCCCTCGTTGCCAGCGATGACGACCCCAGCGGACGAAGCATCAGCCGCGGCATCGTGTGCCTGGACCACGCCACACGCGACGGTCTGGAGGGCCTCATCACCATCACGGGCGGCAAGATGATGACCTACCGCCTGATGGGCGAGATTGCCACCAACGCCGTGTGCGCCAAGTTGGGCAACACCGCACCCTGTGTCACAGCAGTCCAGCCGTTGCCAGGATCAGAAGAAGGCGCTCCCAGCCAGAGCGACACGACCAAGCGCTACACCTTTGGCCAGCGCGCCGCCATTGGCCGCCACGGCTCTCTCGCAGCCCGCATCGAGAAAGATAACGACATCGACAACGCTCTGGTGTGCGAATGCGAAGGCGTCACCGTGGGCGAAATCAAATATGCAGTCCATCAGCTCCACGTGCACAACCTGGTGAACCTGCGCCGACGCACCCGCGTGGGCATGGGCACCTGCCAGGGCAAACTGTGTTCCTGCCGTGCCGCATCACTGATGGGCGAACTCAACCACAACCCCAAAAGCGCCCAAGAAGACCTGGCAGTATTCCTCGATGAACGCTGGAAAGGCATGAGGCCCGTGGCTTGGGGCGACACCCTGCGCGAGGCACAGCTCACCGCCACCATCTACGAAGGCCTGTGCGGACTGGACAAGGCCGTTAACCTGCAAGGAAAGGAGGACGTGCAATGAGAATGGACACTGTCATCGTGGGAGGAGGCCTCAGCGGCCTCACATGCGGCATCGCACTGGCCAAGCGCGGACAACGCGTCACCATAGTGGCTGGCGGCCAGAGCACCCTGATGTTTAACGGCGGCTCGATGGAACTGTTGGGAAATATTGACGGTCAAGACGTTAATCATCCGCTTGAAGCTATCGCCGCCCTTCCCAAGAATCACCCTTACAGCAAAATCGGCGCCCAGCGCATTGCAGACATCGCTGTCGAGGCCAAGCAACTGCTTGACGACGCCAGCATCAGCATGGACGGCACCGCCGACACCAACCACTGGCGCGTCACCCCCATGGGAATCGCCAAGCGCGCATGGCTCACCCTGAGCGAAAACCTGCGCATCGACGACATGGGCAAGTTGCCCGCCAAGCGCGTGGCTCTGATGTGCATACGCGGCTACTTTGACCAGCCCAACGGCATGCTGGCGCAAGGCTTGCGCGACATGGGATTTGACGTCCAAACGATTGAATTCAGCACCGACGACATCACCGCCCTGCGCCACAGCCCCAGCGAGATGCGCGCCACCAGCCTGGCCAAGCACCTGGTAAGCAACAACGCCCTGCAACGTGTTGCCGACCAGATCAACGCCCTCGCCAGCGAGGCAGACATAGTTTTACTGCCCAGCGTGATAGGACAAACCGACGACAACGACTTCAACACACTGCAGCGCATGTGCAACAAGCCGTTGCGCCTTGTCGCCACATTGCCCCCATCAGTTGCCGGCATGAGGATGCAAACCCTGCTGCGCCACTACTTCAAGATGCTAGGCGGCAACTACTTGACGGGAGATAATGCCATTGGCGGAAAATTTGAGGGCGACAAGTTGATTAGCGTATCCACCGCAAAGCTGAACGACATGCCACTCAGGGCCAACAATTTTGTGCTCGCATCGGGCTCATTCGTCAGCCGCGGCTTAGCCGCCAATTACGAGCGAGTATTCGAACCCGTATTCGATCTCGACGTGGAGGCCGATGCCGACCGCGACAAGTGGACCACCTTCGGCGTTCTGGAACCTCAGGCCTATTTCCGCTACGGTGTCGCCACCGATGACAGCCTACGATGCCTCAAACAGGGTCGCACCATCACCAACCTGCACGCCATTGGCTCTATCCTGAGCGGCCACGACGCCATCAAGATGGGCGACGGCACAGGAGTATCGATGCTGACGGCGCTTGCCGTGGCTCGTGATATCCTGAGCAGCAAATAGGGCTACCGACTACCATCCCTCTTGATGTATTCCAACTTCAAGAAAAGGTTTAGAATATAATAGATAACGATTTGATTGATGATTTTTTAATGGGATATTATGGCTGAATCAATGCAACTGTGCAATCTCAGCGACAACAACTTTGAGCAGTGCACCAAGTGTTCAATCTGCACAACGGTCTGCCCTGTTGCCGCTGTGACCACCGACTACCCCGGCCCCAAGCAAGCCGGCCCCGACGGTGAACGATACCGCATGAAGGATCCCGCTTACTTTGACAAGGCCCTAAAATTGTGCCTGAACTGCAAACGTTGTGAAGTGGCATGCCCTAGCGGCGTGCACATTGCTGATATCATCCAACGCGCGCGCATGAAGGCCAGCGAGGGGCACCATGCCAGCTTGCGCGACACGATGCTCGCAAACACCGACCTGCTGGGCACCATGGCCAATCTTGTCGCCCCCATCGCCAATGCCACACTGGGACTCAAGCCCACCAAGCTGGTGATGGACAGCGTGATGGCCATCGACAAGAACCGCACCTTCCCTGCCTATAGCCGCCAGAAGTTCACCACCTGGTTCAAGCGCCACGCCGCCAAGGACCAGGATGCCTACCCCAACCACGTGAGCTATTTCCACGGCTGCTATGTGAACTACAATTTCCCCAAGCTGGGCCAGGACCTGGTCAAAGTGATGAACGCCATCGGCTACGGCGTGTATCTGCTTGACAAGGAGCAGTGCTGCGGTGTTGCCCTCATTGCCAACGGGTTGTACAAGCAAGCCAAGCGCCAGGGTCGTGTCAACGTAGCCAGCATCCGCAAAGCCGTGAACATGGATCACAACACGGTTCTCACCACAAGTTCGAGCTGCACTTTCAACCTGCGCGACGAGTATCCCGCAATGCTTGACCTCGACAACAGCGATATCCGTGACGGCATCTCGCTGGCAACAAGATTTATCTATAACCTTGTTGATGAGGAAAAAGTCAAGCTGGTCTTCAAGCAAGACTATAAGCGTCGTTTAGCCTATCACACAGCCTGCCACATGCAACGCATGGGATGGCAACTCTACAGCATTGAATTGCTGCGCATGATTCCAGGATTGGACCTGCAAGTACTGGAACAGGAGTGCTGCGGCATCTCTGGCACTTATGGTTTCAAGAAGGAGAATTACGAGCGCTCACAAGCTATCGGCTCCATTCTGTTCAAGCACATCGAGAATGCTCATGTGGAAGCCGTCACCACCGACTGCGAGACCTGCAAGTGGCAAATCGAGATGTCCACCGGATTGCCCGTCGAGAATCCCATCAGCGTGCTTGCCGATGCCCTCGATGTCGAGGCGACAAGAAAAGCAAACAATTTGACAGACTGATTATCAAAACTATATAAATAACTATCTAAACTAAAAATCAAAGAAAATTATGGCAAGTTTTTTAGCTCCCCCGGCCTATAAGCCGGAACAGACCGGCCCCGAAGCCGATGCCAAGTACAAGAGACTGCGTTGGCAAGTCTTTATCGGCATCTTTATCGGTTATGCCGGCTTCTACCTGGTGAGAAAGAATTTCTCCATGGCCATTCCCATGCTCGAGCCCTTCGGCTTCACCAAGGGTATGCTGGGTACAGCCCTGGCAATGAATGCTGTAGCCTATGGCTTCTCCAAGTTTGTCATGGCCAGCGTCAGCGACCGCAGCAATGCGCGCCGCTTCCTGCCTCTGGGCCTGATTCTGTCGGCCATCGCAATGCTGTTCATGATGGTTCCCATCACCATGCTCGACCCCATCGGTCATCCCGAGCGCAAGGGTCTTGCCGTGTTCCTGATGGGTGCCTTCAACTTCCTCGTGGGTTGGTTCCAGGGAATGGGCTGGCCTCCGTGTGGCCGTGTGATGACGCGCTGGTTCTCCATTAAAGAGCGCGGCACCTGGATGAGCGTGTGGAACTGCGCCCACAACGTGGGTGGTGCCCTTGTCGGCCCGATGGCTGCCTATGGTGCCATGTGGTTCGGCTCCTGGTTCTACGGTAACGACGTGAAGATGTACTTCCTGATCGGAACTTATGCCTTCCCTGCTGCCGTGGCCATCCTGATTGCCATCATCGCCTACATCCTCATCCGTGACACCCCCCAGTCATGCGGTCTTCCTTCAATCGAGAAGTGGAGCGGCAGCGCTTCCAAGAATTATGACGAGAAGAAGAGCGAGCAGTCGCTCAGCGTGAAGGAAATCTTCAAGACCGTCCTCTCTAACAAATTCCTGTGGTACATCGCACTAGCCAACTCCTTTATCTATATGGTGCGCTACGGCTGTCTGGACTGGGCTCCCACCATCCTGAGCGAGCAGGGCGTGGACATCAAGAATGCCGGCTGGGCATACTTCGCCTATGAGATTGCCGCTATTCCCGGCACAATCTTCTGCGGCTGGCTGAGCGACAAGGTCTTCAACGGCCGCCGTGCGCTGCCCACGATTATTTTCATGGCACTTATCATTGTCGCCATCGTCGTCTACTGGCAGAACATGACCAACCTGACCATCGTCCTCGGTTGCCTGATTGCCATCGGCTTCCTCATCTATGGTCCCGTGATGCTCATTGGTGTGCAGGCACTTGACCTCGCTCCCAAGAATGCAGCAGGCACCGCCGCCGGCCTTACCGGTTTCATGGGTTATGTGCTGGGTACCGCTATTCTGGCCAACACCGTGCTGGGTTATGTGGCCGAGCATACCGGAGGCTGGGACATGCCGTTCATCCTGCTCATTGTGGGCTGCGTGGGTGCAATCTTCTTCATGGCCTTGACCTACAAAGAGGAGCAGTATCTCGTTGCCGACCGCAAGGGCGAGAAGATCGAGAAGAAATAATCTATTACAATTATAATTATTCATCAAAAACAATTAACACTTATGTTTAAACATCTGGTTAAAGTGGGTCTGTTAAGCGCCGTTGTGCTTGCGACCTTTACCTCATGTGAGGAAGAACAACAGTTCACCAATGAGAAACTTGATGCCAAGCGTGTTGAAGTTCAGGTACTGAACGATGAGCTGGCAAAGGTTCGTGACTATGTGCCCTTGTATGCAGTTATTGCACACCGTGGCTCCACCTTCTGGGCTCCCGAGGAGACCGAGGCATCATGGCGTTGGGCCCGTGAAATGGGTGCCGACTATCTGGAGAGTGACGTACAGTGCACCAAGGACGGTATCGTGCTTGCCAATCACGATGAGAACCTGAAGCGTACCACCAACATCGAGAACGTATTCAGTGAGAACGTTCCCACCAGCCGTGTGGACTTCTACATGAGCCTGGGCTTCTCGCGTGCTGACGCCGAAGCACAATATGGCCGTGACATGGCTGCCTTCCGCCCATTCTACACCCTGAGCTACTACTATGCCGAGCTGCTCATGCTCGACGCCGGCAGCTGGTTCAACGAGAGCTCGCTGGAGCAGGCCCGTCCCACCTTCAAGGCTACCGAGAACGGCCGCTTTGAGAACGGCAAGATCGTCTATAGCAATGGTCTGTACATCAGTGCCATCCAGGACCAGATCGCCTATGCACAGGGCAAGCGCCTCATCCGCGACGCCAATGGCCGCCGCGTGCTCACCTACAAGATCAAGGACGAGTACAAGGGCATGACCCTGGAGCAGATCTACAATGCCATCAAGGCTAAGGGCGAGTACAACGCCAAGTACATGGACTTCATCGAGTACGACTTCGCCAACGCTTACGAGGCCGACCCCGAGGACACCGGCAACCGTCCCGGCATCTATGTCGAGTTCAAGGAGAGCTGGCTGAACCCCGGCAACATGGAGCAGCGCGTGTATGACGTGCTGGCCGAGCAGGGCTGGAACATCATCACCAACGATCCCGGTGATCAGCCCTTCTACAAGAACGGCAAGGTGAACGTGGGCAACACCCGCGGTCGCGTTATCCTGCAGACCTTCTCGTTTGACGCTCTGCGCCGTGCCAACGACGTCTTCAAGGGTCGCATTCCCATGTGCTACCTGTTGTGGATCAGCGAGCCGGCTTATGCTACCGATATCGCCTATGACACCCCCACCGGCTATGCAGCCTTCATCAAGTGGGCTCAGGACAATGGCGCTCACATCATCGGCCCGGCCATCAGTGGCGCACCCAACAACTATCCCGAGATGAATGCTCCCTGGCAGGCCTACATGATTCGCCGTGCCGGCATGATCAACCACCCCTACAGCTTTGACAGCTGGGCACAGATGTGCAAGTACATGGGTTACTACAACTATGGTTGGGAGACCGAGTTTGACGACCTGCTCCGTCTGGAGATTCCCGCTACCCCCTACTGCACCAGCACCTATCCCAGCAGCGTGCCCGTCTATATGGACGGTTTCTTCACCAACCGCACCGAGATGTCGCTGCGCTACATGATCGAGAACGGTTTCCGTGGCAACCCCGCCCTGCCCAACCCCTTCCACGCTGGTCAGAAGTATGACAACTCACAGGCCAACGTCACCGTTCCTGATGCCGCTGCAACCCTTGAGCGTCTGGGTTACTAATCCACAACTGGTGTAATGAACATTATCAATATTAAACAGACACAAACGAATATGAAAAAATATATTTTGATGCCTCTTTTGGCAGTCTTTGCGCTGACAGCTGCTGCCCAGGACTTCGACACCGATCCCACCCTGGAGCTCGAGAACGCCGAGAAGGAAGTGAAGTTCACCGTAGGAGCCCGCATGATGGCCGACGCTGCTGCTTATCACAGCGAATTCACTCCCCTGCAGAGCGGCGCTTCGATCACCGATGCCCGCATCCGCACCTCGATGACCTATAAGGACTGGTATTTCTATGCTGACTTCGGTTTTGGCGGCGGTAAGTTCTCACAGAAGAACATCTTCCTGCAGTACAGCCACCTGGACAACAACGACAACACTCATGCCGTGAAGGTGGGTTACTATAACGACCCCGCCGGTTCTATGGCCCGCAACACCTCGCTGGGTAGCTACCACTTCATCAGCCGTCCCGGTTCATCCTATGCACTGGGTGAGGGCCGTGAGCTGGGTATCACCTACAAGTTCAACAGTGACCGTTTCATGGCCTATCAAGGCGTGTTCACCGAGAACCAGTACAACAAGATTGATGCCGGTTTCAATGGTATCACCGTTGCCGGCCGCTACTTGTTCCGTCCCATCAGTGATGATTTCCAGACCCTGCACTTGGGTGTGAGCGCACGCTTTGCCCATCTGGGTGGTGGCGAGGTTTATAACAACGTGCTCAAGAAGTCGCTCCACCTGGGTCAAGCCCTGGAGACCCTCGTTGACGAGGATGAGCAGTTTGTCAGTGCTGACCTCGATTGGGCCAACAACGTGGTTAACGTGGGCGCTGAGGCCCTGTATCAGAACGACAAGTTCTTTGCCCGTGGTGAGTTCTTCTACAAGCACGTGACCAAGAAGCGTGACAGCTACTCGCTCTATATCGACGCTCAGAACAACATCGACGGTTGGGGTGACATCGAATGGTGGGAGAATGCCAACAAGCTGAAGAACAACAACTTCATTGGCGGTTACGTGGAGGCTGGCGTACAGCTCCTGGGCAATGGCTACAAGTACAACAAGCAGGAAGGCCTGCTGGGTGGTCTTGACGGCAAGTCGCTCGAAATCGTAGCCCGCTACAACTACACCGGCCTGAACAACCTCACCGACGGTGAGTACTACAATGCCGGTCGTGGACACTTCTATGCCAACGGTTACATGGAGGATTGGCCCGGCACCGGTGCAACCAGCGTTGGTGGTGGTGACATCCACAGCGTGACCCTGGGTCTGAACTACGCATTCAACCGCTACGTGCTGTGCATGGTGGACTACACTTGGCACAAGCTCGACAAGCCCTTCCTGCCCAACGATAAGAACTTCCATGTGGCTCAGGCCCGCGTGCAGTTCACGTTCTAATCAGGAATGGATCATCAAGAATAATCTAATCTAAGTCTAAATACCATCATTATTTTTATTTAGAATTATTTTTCCTATCAATCACTGTAATCCCGCTTCACCCGTGACAGGGCCAGGCGGGATTCTTTGTTGCCCCACCCCATTTATGGAGTAATTTGATGTCCAGGAGATAGAAATAGAAATAAAGATAGAAATAGAGATGTATCCAAGACTGGCAGAAAGCCTGCACAAGGCAGTCGCATCGTTTCCCTAGAGTTTGCAGTGAGTGAGACGTACATCCTGGTGCATGAGGAATGTGACCAAATGAGCACCGGGGTAACACGATGAAAAAAGGCGCGACCGTTGTTGTGCCGGTCGCGCCTCTTGTGATGGGCTACTATTTTAACTTCTTATTACTTGATAACCTTAGCGGCGGTGGTGGTGCCATCGGTGTAGGTGGTCACCTGGATGGTCAAGCCGCTGGGCTGAGCCATTTCCTGGCCAGCCACGTTAAAGTAGCGAACGTCAGCCACTTGCTTGCCTGCATTGAGTTCATCGGCTGCACTGGGCTTGTCATAGACATCAAGATAAACGATGTCAGACTTGTTGGTCACACCATCAACGGTGTAAGTGAGCTGCATACCGATGCGCCAGCTGAACATGGGGTTGTCACCCATGTTGGTGCGATAGAAGTAAACGCGACGCAGGTAGAAGTCCTCACCACCATAACCATAAGGAATCTCGGTCATGTCAGTGTCAAAACCGTTCTTGGCACCATAGGTAGCATAATCAAACGTGAACAGCTCATCATCGTCGGTAAAGATGCTGTAAGTCAAGTAATCAGCATCAAGGGCATTACCGTCAACGTCCACGAGGTTAATGTTGAAGTCAAGGCGTGTGTAACCATCCTCCTCGCCGCTATCAAAGAAGTCTATCACCTCAGGATTGGCAGGAACGGCGGGAACAGCATCGCCAAGCATGGTCCAGGTCGAGCCCCACTCGATGGTAGCTACTGAACCATCGTCGCTCCAGAGGCCGCAAAGGCCCGTAGCCACGCAGTTGTAGGGATAGGGATTGTCAACACTGCCCTCACTATTCTCCATGGTGATGGTACCGTTCTCGGGATCGATGGAATAGATCACCTCTTCGATACGGTCATCGGCAATGAAATCGAGCCAGTACAAGCCGTCACCCAGGTCAATGACATCGGTCGAGCCCCATGCCAGAACCACACCATAGCCATATTCTTCATTATAGGCAATGTACTGTCCCAGGGGTACCGAAATGGCCAGACCGTCGGGACTTAACTCACCGACAACCCAAACGCCAGTACCCTCGCCATAGCACATAATGTCCTGGATATAAACAGTGTGGCCGTCCTCGGCATAGACAACCTTTACTCGGCCACTCTGATAATCAGTGTCGTAGCCAAAGAGGCTTGAAAGCAGATACTCACCTCCGCGCAGGTAGTTCACCACAGTACCCTCAGGCTGCTCGGTGATGATATCAACACGCGAGGGAGCATTCACCGTCTGGGATGAACGGGGATTAACAAAGGGGCGGTAAGCCTCACCGCGAGAGGTCACGCCAGCCATTGCGCTGATGGCAACAGCAACACTCAGCACGAGTAACGTAAATTTCTTCATACGCTTGTTTGATTTTAGTAATGATTTATTATTGATAATCTGAATGATAACATTCCTAATTTGCTGCAAAATTACGTAAAAAATCATTCACCTCACATAAGAACAACCCTAAATGAACTCATAATCAGCTAAAAGTTATTAACAATTCAAGTTTCTATAGCAGCTTCTCCACTTTAAAAACTTCCCTCCTCATAGCATTCAGCACACTGATCTGTCCCCAAAAACACACAAAAAGTCATACAAAACACACAAAACCCTGGTGTCAAAATTGGGAAAAACAGTAAAAACTCATTATCTTTGCATTTTCAACCTTAATATACAATCTCATGATGGAAACCTTGAACGACTTTTTCGCGACATTAAGCGGTTACCTGTGGGGGTGGCCTATGATCATACTGTTGCTGGGAACTCACGTTTATCTCACCTTCAGGCTGGGAGTTCCCCAACGCAAGCTGTTAACCGCCATCCGCTTGTCCCTCAGCAAGGACAAAGACTCGACTGGTGACGTCTCGCAATTCGGAGCACTGGCAACAGCGCTGGCAGCGACCATCGGCACCGGCAACATCGTCGGCGTAGCGACAGCTGTCGCACTGGGAGGTCCTGGAGCCGTGTTGTGGTGCTGGCTATCAGGCGTGTTTGGCATCGCCACCAAGTACAGCGAGGGCCTGCTCGCCATCAAGTACCGCGTGAAAGCCGAGGATGGACGCATGCTGGGAGGCCCCATGTATGCCCTAGAGCGCGGTCTGGGATGGAAATGGCTTGCCGTGCTGTTTGCCGTGTTCACAGCACTGGCCTCGTTTGGCATCGGCAACACGGTGCAGGCCAACGCGATATCGACCATTGCCAACGAGTCCTATGGCATTCCGGCATGGATCACCGGTGCAGTCGTCTGCCTACTCACGGCACTGGTGCTGCTGGGCGGCATCAAGAGTATCGCACGCGTGTGTGGCGCACTGGTTCCATTCATGGCTTTCCTCTATGTGGTTGGGTGCATCTACATCCTGATTGTCAACGGACAATACGTCTGGCCCGCCATCAAACTCATCTGTGAGTCGGCATTCACGCCCCAGGCCGCAGGTGGTGGCTTTGTTGGCACAACGGTCATCGTTGCGGCCCGCATGGGTATCGCACGCGGCTTGTTCAGCAACGAGTCTGGTCTGGGCTCGGCACCCATTGTCGCCGCAGCTGCCCAGACACGCAATCCCGTGCGCCAAGCGCTGGTATCCTCGACGGGCACCTTCTGGGACACGGTGGTTATCTGTGCCTTCACGGGGCTGGTGATAGTGAGTTCAATCCTCGCCTACCCCGACATCAGCAGCACCGATGGCGCCGCCCTTACCAAGGCCGCCTTCTCCAAGATCCCCTATGTGGGCAAGCCGTTGTTGACATTTGGCCTGCTGACGTTTGCATTTACCACCATCCTGGGCTGGTGCTACTATGGTGAGCGTGCGGTGGAATATCTCAAGGGCAAGCGCTGGATGCTGGGCTACCGCATCGTGTTTGTCGGCATGGTATTTATCGGCAGCATCATCAGCCTGGACGTCGTGTGGAATGCCGCCGACTGCATGAACGCCCTCATGGCCATCCCCAACCTCGTCGCCCTGTTGTTGCTCAGCGGCGTTATCGCCCGTGAGACACGACATTACCTGCACGGCAACCGACTGGACCACCACGCCCCAGGTCAATAAAAACAAGGGTGAGCCATTGCCGTTTTCATAATTATATTATCTTTGCAGGCAAGAATCAACGAATTATAGACCCAATAACCAGAATTATGAGAAGACAAATAGATGCCATACGTATCGGGTTTCGTGACCGGCTTCTTCGCCTTTATACTCATGATTATATCAAATTAATGAGACGAAGGAACGCAAACCGGGAACTGAAGATTTTCAGGAAGCAATCGACTCCGTTAACTGCAGAGCAAAAGCAGGATATCCTTTCATTTTGGGACCAATACCGTAATGTAAGAAAAGAGATGGACTGGTTTGCATTCTACAATACCGTATGCGAAAACAAGGAGTTGCTGAAATACTATATACCAGATACCATCTATTATACCGAGATTGATACTTTCTTCACTAATCCGCGTCGATGCGAGACCCTTGATGATAAGAACCTCTATGATATCTACTTCCCCGATGTCAAGAGACCCTTAACCATCTTCAGGAAAATGAACGGCGAGTATTTTGATGAGCACTATCATGTGATTTCTCTTGAGCAGGCACTGGAAAGAAGCCAAAGGGCAGGCAAGGTTTTTGTCAAGGAGACCTTGATAGCTAGTGGCGGCCATGGTGTCAAATTCTTTGACCTCACATCTACACCTGTTGAGAAATTCGTCAATTGGCTCAATAAGATGGATGACATCATCATTCAGGAGGCTGTCAAGCAGCACGAGACTCTGAGCAGTATACATCCTAACAGCGTCAACACCATCCGCATGATGTCTCTCTTCCTCGACGGTGAAACCACGATTCTGTCATCCCTGTTGCGAATGGGTGCCGGAGGAGCGCGTGTGGACAACGGAAGCAGCGGCGGCGTCTTCTGCGGCATCAACGAGGACGGCACATTAAAAGAGAAAGGCCACTACACTGACGGACGCATCTGCACCCGTCACCCGCAGGGTATGGTCTTTAAAGGTTTCAAGGTAGTGGGTTACGAGCGGTGCCGTGAAATCATTAAAGAAGTGGCTTCCCGCATGGCCACGGCAACCAGACTCATCTCATGGGACTTTGCCATCGGTGCCGACGGCGAACCCATCCTGATTGAGCTCAACCTCACCTATGGCGGCCTCTCGACCCACCTGTTGAGCAACGGGCCTCTGTTTGGCGACAGGACGCCCGAGATACTTTCCCGCGTGTATAACAAGCGCGGTTCCTAAATATTGTCAACTCTCCAAATAACACTGCCCCAGCCGTTTACCAGCTGGGGCAAAATATTTTCTCAAAAAAGTGTTGCCAGTTCAAGAAAAAGCAGTACTTTTGCAGCGGGGTAAGTCCTACACGGCCAGCTCCCTCCCAATCCCCCAGGTCTTGACCGAAGCAAGGGTAACGAGGTTGTAGCGGCGCGCTGTAGCTCACTTGCCCTTTTTTTGTACCCCTACGCTTGACTCACCACAATGGTGTAAGAAGCATTATTTGGGATTCAATATTGCCATGATTTTCTCGTAGAATCCCGTGTTTCCCAGATATTCATACAACTCATAATCAGCGCTACAGTTTCCTTCTATAAGCTGGACGGAATCCTTCGTAATAGCGACATCCCATCCCACAAAAGCCACTTGCGGCAATTTCTCAGATGCCCGCTCACAAATCTCAATCACCTGGTCCCACATCGGGATCTTGTAGCCCAGCATCACAATATCAGTCTGCGGGTGAATCAAGTGCACATCACCAGCCTTGGACTTTCCATAGGAAGATACAACACCTGTTTTAAGGTCCACCTCATAGATAGAGCCTCCTCTTGCATAGTTATCAACAACGGTGTCACCCACGCCAGCCCTGAGAATAGCCTTCATCACATGACCCTTGCCGTCGGGGCCACACAGCGACATCGCCCTGATTGTATTCAAGCATGTATTACCAAATACCATATCGGGATGCTGGTAGAGGCATTCTTCAATCAGTGCATCGTGTGCGGCCAAATCGTCGAACAAGTGATGAAGATCTGTTTCGTCCTGCCCAGTATAGGTGAATTTCCGTATGCCATTCCCCTGCTTGTCGTTCAATGGCTTGATAATTATCGAAGGATATTTTTCCAAAAAATCCTTGAATTCACTAAATGTGGAACCCTTAATACACATCCAACCACGGTGAACGAATTCATGGAAAAACTCATTAAATTCCTTTTTGTTATTCAGATAATGGGTATATTTTCGGTTATTATACTTCTTTTCCAGATTCATCATGCGATAAAAGGTCAACCGGCGGCTACGTTCGGCGTTACTTAACCGCCAAAAGTCCCCTATGATGTACTGCCTGATGTGAGCCCCATGCCTCACAAAGGCAGACAGATAATCACACAGATGATACATCCTGCTATAACCTGTCTGCCCTGACAATTGTGACAGTTCACGCCAGATTCTCTTGAAGTAATTAATTGCGATGTTGAAATTCATTTCTTGAAGGCAACTATTGGTTATTAAATATCGCAAAAGTACTCATTTTCCCGGAAAACCGAAAAAACGCACATCAATTCTTCTGAAACTAGCTCATATTTTATTACCGTAGCATGTCGGCGACCTCGTCGAGTGAGCCGTCGTTGGGCGAGGGTGTCACACCCAGCAGATAGCACAGCAGGGGGTAGATGCAGACGTTGCGGAAGCGGTCCTGCTTTTCATAGCCCACCTTGAAGTCGGGGCCCACGGCACGAAAGCCAACCTGCATGTCGGCCGCCATGTGGTCAAAGCCGTGGCTGCCGCGTTGCGTCTTGCTGGGCTTGTCAGCAAAGAGCCATCCCACATCGGGCAAAACGACCACATCGCCCATATTCTTGTTGGTGCCGTAGCCCAGATAGGCGGGGATGTCGGCACGCTTCCAGGCACGGATGTGGTCCACACCTTGCAGGGCATCACAGATCGAGTCGATGTACTGGGGCGCGCTGGCATAGATGAGCGTGGGATAATCGTTGCAGAAACGTTCATACCACCGCTTGGGCAGCACATCGTCGATATCGACAAAGCGCTTGGGATCCACACTGGTCATGCCGTGGTCACCGGTGATGATGAGGTTCACCTGACTGGCGATGGGCAGCATCTGGATGCGGGCCCACATTTTGCTCAGCAACAGGTCGACGTCTTCCATCGCACGACGCGTCAAGCGGTTGAGCGGTCCATAGCTGTGGCCACTGCGGTCAGGTTCCTCAAAGTAGGCCATTACCAGGTGGGGGCGATCCTTCTCGGGCAGACGCAGCAAGCGGATGATTTCATCTACTCGGGCCTCAAAGCCCATTTTCCCGCTCTCGGTTTGATAGTCGCGCCAGTAGGTAGGATGGTCTCCATTGATGGTCACATCGCTGCCCACCCAGAAGACCGTCGCCGTCTTCACGCCTTGATGCTTGGCCGTGAGCCACACGGGGTCTCCGCCATAATACTTGCCATCGGCACGCGTCACCTTGTTCTTCAACGAGTACTCCACCCCACCCTCACGGTCCCAGAAGGAGTTGGCAATGATGCCATGATGGTCGGGAGTGAGGCCTGTGGCCAGCGTGTAGTGATTGGGGAACGTCTTGCTCGGGAACGATGGTTGCATCACGGCTTTGACTCCCTCTCGAGCCAGCTGCTGCATGAAGGGCACGTCATAGGTGTCCAGATAGTCCCAGCGCAGGCCATCAAGGGAAATAATCACCGTGTAGGTATCACGACCGGCAGCCATCGCATGCCACGGCAACATTGCCATCAACAATAACAGATAAAGCAGTCTTCTCATTTCAGTTTATTTTTTAAAGAAGGGGGTACCCTAATAGATACCCCCTCCTGGCTCAATTCATGAGTGAATGAAATTTCGCTTAGTAACAGGACTTAGAAATACTCTTGGTCCATTACCCCAAATTTACTGGGCCTTCTTGTGAGAGAAGTAGATACCGTTGGCCAGTTGAGGAGTTCCGTTGTAGGTGCTCTTCACACCGATAACGCTCAGCTCATCACCGACAGCAATGCCGGCGGTCTCCAGCCAATTCTTACGGTTGTCGCCAGTTGCACCCCAACCGGGATAGCAACCATACACATAAACCTGATTGGTCTCATCCTCCAGATAGAGATTACCATAGGTGGCATTGGCTACCTCGGTGATGTTACCAGTCAGCATGTAGTAAACATTGGGATTGTCTTCCTGATCCAGGAACTCGTCGATGGTCATGGGGGTCACGGTCTTGTAGTCCTCAAGGGTGGTGTTGGAGAGCTGGTCAGTGCCCTTATAGACAGCGCGCTTACCAACCAGGGTAACCACGTCACCGACCTTCAGGCCGGTGGTCTCAAAGAAGCCCTTCGCACCGATGCCATAGACATAAACCTCACCTGACCAGTCGCGGATATAGACGTTACCATAGGTGGGATTAGCAATGCTGGTGATCACGCCAGTGATGCGGTACAGCGAGTTGTTGTTCTCGGTGGGTTCAAGCAGGAAGTCGGCAATCGACATTTCCTGGATGGAACCCTTCTGGTTGATGACAGCCTCGGCAGTGTATTCCTGACCCTTGTCGTCGGTGGTCTTGAACACAACGGTAGTGCTGCGGTCACCACCAGCGTTGGCATTGGCGTGGAAGGTCACAACGGGCTCGGCGCCGCCAGCAACCGACACGATACCCAGCCAGCTCTTGGCCTCCTCGGGAATCTCAACCGAGATGCCGTTGTTGGTCTTGCAGGTCAGGTTCACGGCTACATTACCGCCCTCAACGGGGATAGTGGCATCCTCGGGATCATAGCCCTCGACCTTGACGAGCGACTTCTGGATATTGACAACAGTCACGTTAACCAGCTCGACAGTGGTGCCGTAGAGCTGCTTGGGACCCTCGACGGTAACGATGTCACCAACCTCCATGCCCCAACTCAAGAAGTTCTTCTCGTTGCCCTTGGCATCTAGGGTACCATAGATGGTGATTTCACCAGTCTCGTCACGCAGAATCCAGTTACCGTAGGTAGTGTTGGTGATCGTAGCCACGGTACCAGTTACACGGTAGGTTTTGCTCTCGGGACCGGCAATAATCTCGGCACAAGTAGCAGGGCTAACCACGGCCAAGCCTTGGATCACGTTGATGGTCTGGCTCTTGTCGGCACACGACACGTGCAGCACGGCAGTACGGCCATCCATAGTAGAAGGAGCGGTGAAGGTCACCTTGGTCTCACCAGCGCCACCATTCATCGGACTCACGGTCAGCCATGCGGGGATCTCCTCAGCATCAAATGACCAAGCCTCCTTGGCATTCAGCGTGATCGTGTTGGATCCACCATCCACGTCAATACCAACATAGGATGAGGAAACCTTGATCTCGTCCAGCAAGGTCATCGAATCGTCGTCAGAGCAGCTCGACAACAGGGCGACCAGTGCAAAAAATGAAATAAAATATTTAAGTTTCATAATATTGATATGTTCTCTGTGACTTTTTTATTAGTTGAAGATGTACTTGATACCGATAGAAGCGTTCCAGCACTGACCGATCGACTTGTTGGGGACAAAGGTCTTGGTGTCACCGTTGATCGATGCGGGAGTCGAGAAGGTGGCGTAACCCTCGGCGTCAACGCCCTCATACTTGAGGATGCGGGGATCGCTGCCGATCTCGGGATTCAGATACTTGCTCACGCCCCAGCTCGAGTTGAATAAGTTCATCACATTCTTCACGTCAAGGCTCAGCTGCAGGGTGTGCTTTGCACCACACACGATGAACGAGAAGTCATGCTTGTAGCTCAGGTCAATGCGATGTACCCAGGGGCTGTACAGGCTATAGGCCTCGGCATACTCGCCCTGATGGTTCTTCAGGTAGCTGTTGTTGTGTACATAATCCATGAAGCGGGTCTTGTCACCCTCGCTGACGAAGCGGAACTCGCGATTAGCAACCTGCTCGTCGGTGGGGATGAACATGGCATCATAGTTGTAGCCGTCACCGTTCATGTCGTTGGCCATCATGTAAGAGTAGTTGTAACCGCCACGCCAGGTCTCATAGATCAGGCCATAGTGGTTACCGCTGCGGTCGTGACCGGTTGCCGACAGGACGAAACGGTCAGGAGTAACATACTGCGAGTTGTGCAGCTTGATGTTGTTGGGACCCTCAACGGTGGGAACATAGGTAAAGGCACTCTCGGCAGCGCTACCAGGCATACCGGTAACCTCCTTATTAACAGTGTGGGTGTAAGCAGCCATCAGGCTCAACCACTCTACGGGACGTGCATTCAGCGTCACGTTGCCGATCCAACCATAACCACGGCTGGTGTTTTCCAGGACGAAAGCCTTGGTACCGCGACGGAAACCTGCAGGGAAGATGGGACGGTTGTCCACACCGTTGAAGCGGGCATAACCACCCACGCTGGGCATGCTCCAGTCACTGATGCTGGCAGCATTGATGTTCTTGTTGAAGATACCCTCTACAGTCACACTCAGGGGGAACGAAACGGGCACGTTGTAGTCAACGGCCAGCGAGGTCTTCCATACCATCGGCATCTTGAACTTGGGATCCACAGCGCTGATCGACGAGGGCACGGTACCCATGTCGCTGGTCACGTTCTCGGGATAACCCATAGCGATGAGCTTGCTGCGCAGGGCGTCAATAGTAGCCTTGCCGTTGGCGTCGGTCACCAGACCGCCGGCAAACTGGCTCATGTCGATGTAACGGTTACCATTGGCATCGGTGGTGTAGGCACCAGTGTAGTTCTCATAACCACGGCTGGGCTTGTAGACCATCTCACCGGTGTTAGGATCCTTGACCATACCGCCAATCTTGGTGTTGGCGTTGAGTTGAGCCTGATACTGTACCAGACCACCGTTGGTAGGCATATTGGTGAAGAATACCAGGGGCAGACGGCCCGAGAACAGACCGGAACCACCACGCAGCTTGAGGGTATTGTTGCCCATCACGTCCCAGCTGAAGCCCACGCGCGGTTGCACGATGAGGTTGCTGTTGGGCCACTTGCCGGTGTCGATGTGACGAACATCACCGTTCTTGTCATAGTAGTCAAGCTTCAAGATAGCATTGTTGGTGATCAGGTCACCATTGTTGAAGAACAGACCGTCGAGACGCAGACCGTAGGTCAGCTTGAAGTTGCGGGTCACGTTCCACTCGTCCTGTGCATACAGGCCGGCCTTGTTGAACTGCACGCGGGCAGCAGGCTTGGTCTCGCTACCGTAACCGTAGGTCAAGCAAACGACCTCGGGTGCAGCACCGTTGATAAAGTCATCAACGCTGTTGTAGCGGTAGTAACCGGTACCATTACGCATATACTGGTTATCGGCCATCTGATGCTCAAACGACAGACCACCCATGATCTTGTGGTTACCATAGTACCAGGTGACATCGTCACGCAGGTTCCAGATGGTGTTGTGAACGGCGTTGTTCCAGGTAAACAGCTCATAACCCAGAGCCATGTAGTTGTCCTTGCTGCCATACTCGTCGGTCATGGTGATGTCGATGAAGGGGAACTCGCTCGAGTTGGTGGCACGGATGTCGTCCAGCTTGGAGAAGGTGGCCAGGAACTCATTCGAGAGGTTGTCAGTCAGGCGGCTGTTCAAGTTAGCCGAGAAGGAGTGTACCAGGTTGTCCATGCCGTACATCGAGTTGGCGAAGGAGAAGGAGTACATCGACACGCGGTAGTTGGGCATGCGCGTACCACCGTCCATCGAGGTACCGTTGGGGTTGCTCCAGTAGCGGTTCTTGGTGTAGTTGTAACGCAGCGACAAGTGGTGGTCGGCGTTGATGTTCCAGTCCAAGCGGGCCAGCAACTTGTAGTTGTTCTCATCGGCAGGGAAACTGGTATAGGAACCCGTGTCATAACCGTACTTGTTCATCACGTGATTCTTCACGCGTTCCAGGTCGTCAACCGTGGTACGAGAGATAAACTGATCTGCGTTGCCCACGCCATCCTGAGAAGCGCGCCAGCGGTTCACGATGGTGGGTTGCTTGGTCATTTCACCGTTGACAAAGAAGAAGAGCTTGTTCTTCCAGATCGGGCCACCCAGGGTGAAGCCGTAGGTAGTCACCTGATCCTTTTCACGGGCAGCAGCAAGCTGAACGCGGTCAACAGCGTCACCGCGCATGTTCTCGTTGCGGTGGAAGATGTAGGCACTGCCGCGGAAGGTGTTGGTACCACTCTTGGTAATGGCGTTAACACCACCGCCGATGAAGTTGGTCTGGCGAACGTCGTAGGGCGAGATCACCACCTGCATCTCCTCGATAGCCTCGATCGAGATGGGGTTACCACCACCAGGCAGGTTGTCACTCAGACCGAAGTTGTTGTTGAAGTTTGCACCATCGACCGTGAAGTTAGCCAGACGACCGTCGGTACCAGCAAAGCTCATGCCATTACCACCGAAGGGCGACAGACGGGTAACATCGGTCAGGCTGCGGGTAACGGTAGGCAGGTTGGTAATCTGGGTGCTGTTGATGTTGGTTGCAGCACCGGTCTTCTCGGCACGGAACTTCGTGGCCTCGGAGGTTACAATCACCTCACCCAGGGTGTTGGCGTCAACACTCATGTCAACATTCAGGTCATAGGTCTCGGCCAGTTGAAGGGTTACATCCTCAACTTTGCGGGTCTGATAACCGATGTAGCTCACCGTCACGGTGTAGGGGCCACCGGGACGCATACCCTTGATCGAGTAGCGGCCGTCCATGTTGGTCACGGCGTTGTACTGAGTGCCCGAGGGCGTGTGCAAGGCAGTAACCGTAGCACCGATCATCGCCTCTTGATTTTCATCGGTCACAACACCCGACAGTGCCGAGGTCGTCACCTGAGCATTTACCGACAATGCCACGAAGAACATCGCCACCAATGCTAAAAACTTAACTCTTCTCAACATAAAATTTGACAGATGATTAAATAGTTAATGAAATTATGAATAAATTGTAAGTTCCCAATAAATGATTTCGCGCCACATCAGCGGGTTTTATCCCTACTAATATGGCGCGCATAGCACTCAGCACACTTTCTTGCAGCGGGTTATGATACGGACTTGCCGCATCATCGCTACAAGTTATCCTGAAAGGTATGCCAGTAATATGTCTAAACACTTTAATGTTGTAATGTATATACACAGTTTTCGGGCACAAAGGTACACATTTTCCCACTCATAGCCAACACCTGGACCAACTTTTTATCCACACGCCACCGATTTAACATATTTAACCAAAAAAAATTACCCATTTAGTGAATTAAGCGGGGCGTTCGCTGATAAAGCACATCGATTTCATTGGTCAATAGAACCATTTCCGATGGCCTATCATCGGCAGCCGCCGCACTTTATTATCACCACAAAATACTGGAAATCAAACAAGTGGATACGCAATACAGAGCGCATCCACTTGCTTCATTGATGGTTTGAGTGTAAGCCCATCGTCATCACGTAATGAGGAGGGCTACATCACTCTATTGAGGCGCTAAGCCACTGCAAAGATGATAATCATCTCGGCAATGAGCACACGCATGAACATCGTCAAGGGATAGACCGTGGCATAGGCTACAGCCGGGGCGTCGTTGCCTGCGGTGGTGTTGGCATAACCCAGTGCGGGCGGGTCGGTGGTAGCACCGGCCACAAGACCCATGATCGTGCAATAATTGAGGTGGAGTTTCCCGCGGGCAACCACAACGGCAATAAGCAATGGGATAATGGTAATCAAGAAGCCGTAGAGCACCCACATCGCGCCATTGGCACTCAGGATTGTCGAGACAAAGCGACCACCAGCGGCAAGGCCCACCGATGCCAGGAACAGGCACAATCCCAGTTCCCGCAGCATCAGGCTGGCGGCAGTACTGGTATAGGTGACCAATTTGGCCTTGTAGCCGTATCGGCCAATGAGGATGGCAACAACAAGAGGGCCACCAGCGAGACCGAGCTTCATGGGCACCGACATGCCCGGCAGCATGATGGGAATGGAACCCACGAGGATTCCCAAGAAGATGCCAATGAACATGGTAAACAGATTGGGATGGTCCAAGCGCTTGTAGCTATCACCCATGCGCTTGCCCAGGCGATCCACATCCTCCTCGCGTCCCACTACCGTGAGGCGGTCGCCCACCTGTAACGACAGGTTGGGACTAGCCAACAGCTCGACACCGGCACGGTAGATGCGTGTAACATTGACCTTGTAGCCCTCATGCAGACGTATGGATCCGATCTTGCGACCATTGATCTCGTTCTGGGTGATGACAATACGCTTGCTGACGATTCCCTTGGGGGCCGTCTCGAGCTGCCAGTCAAAATCAACATGCGGCCCGATGATGGCATCAAAGATATCCTGATCGTGGGCGCTCATGACAATGCGTAGCACATCGTCCTTGCGAATGATGGTCTCGCCCTGCGGAATCTCGACGGTGCCGTCCGCGCGCTTGAGGCGGGAGATGGTGAAATTATGGTCGATGATGGCGTGCAGGCGTGTCACGGTGATGTCATAGATGAGCTTGTTGGTCACTTGATAGGTGATAACGTGGGGCTTGAGCTGGCTGTCCTCCTTCTCGCGCTCGATCTCGTCGATCTCCTTATCAACGTTAATCTTGAACAGAATTTTGACGATGATCATCGACAGGATGATGCCGATGACGCCCAGGGGGTAGGCAGCGGCATAGCCTAACGACATCGACTCGTTGAGGTCGGCAGCACGGTCGCCCACGGTCTCGATAAGGGCCTGCTGGGCGGCACCCAATCCAGGCGTATTGGTCACGGCGCCACTCATCACGCCCACCAGGTCGGTGATGGAGATATTGCCGGCGATGAAGTAGATGGCTAGCGCCACCGCCACATTGAGGCCCACAATCAGCATGGCAATGCCGTTGAGCTGGATGCCCTCGTGCTTAAACGAGGAGAAAAAGCTGGGACCCACCTGCAAGCCGATGGAGAAGATGAACAGAATGAGGCCAAATTCCTGGATGAACTTGAGCGTGGCGCCGTCCACCTCGACGCCGAGGTGACCCACCAGAATGCCGCAAAACAGCACAAAGGTGGCACCGAGCGAGATGCCGAATATCTTGACCTTGCCCAGGATGACGCCGATGGCGATGACAAGGGCATAGATGAGCAGGGTGTGAGCAACGCTGTTGCCGATGAATAATTCAGTTAACCAGTTCATATTATCGTTGGTTTAGTTATTCGTTTCAAGTTTCAAGTTTCAAGTTTTTAGTTTTCAAGCAGCATTCTAGGAGATGTGGATGCCGTTCTCGACGATGCCGACGATGTCCACGGGATTGTTCACAATCACGTCGGCCTGGTACTCGACGAGCTCCTTCTTGCTGCGGAATCCCCACGTCACGCCCACCGAGTCGATGCAGGCACGGCGCGCCGTCTCCATATCCACTCCACTGTCACCGATGTAGAGGGCATCTGCCTTGGGGACACGGGCCTGGGCCAGGATCGAGAACACGATCGACGGATCGGGCTTGACGTTCACACCGTCTTTCTGCCCCTCGATAGCGATAAAGTTGATGTCGGGGAAATAGTGGGGTATGATCTTGGAGACGGCCTGCTGGTACTTGTTGCTTGCCACGGCCATCATCACGCCCATGTCGCGGAGGTCCTGCAACAGCTCGGGCATACCGTTATAGGGCTTGGTATAGTCGATGCAGTGTTCATCATAGTACTTCATGAAGTCACCCAGCACGCGGTCCACATTCTCGTCATCGCGGGCGTCCTCGGGCAGCACACGGGTCACCAGACGCCTCACACCGTTGCCCACAAAGTAGGGGTAACTGGCCATGCTGTGGGTGGCATAGCCGTTGCGCTCCAGCGCGTAGTTGGCCGCCTGCCCCAAGTCCTCGATGGTGTTGAGCAGGGTCCCGTCCAGGTCAAATATAACGAGTTTCTTCATGTCGATATCTCATTTACGGCTGCAAAGGTACTACAAAGTTCGTTTAGTTGTTAGTTTTTGACCCTTAGTTTTTACCGACAATCGCGTCACACAAGATGGCTTCATTGTCATCGGTAGTCTGTTTGAGCGCATGCATCTCGGTAACGCAATCGGCCATTTTTATCAGCCATTGAGGGGCATTAGCGCCTGTGATGATAAGCGCGGTTTTATCAGGGCGTTGGTCCAGCAGGTCCATCATCAGTTCCTCATTGATGAGACCATGGTGGATAGCCACGCACAGTTCATCCAAAATCATCAGGTCAAACATACCGCTGGACAGTAACGTCTTGCAACGGTCAAGGCCAGCAAGCGCGGCAGCGCGGTCATTCTCATTGGGCTGGCGATTGTTGAATCCGGGAAACCCCAATGACTCGATCTGCAGATGGTCATATTCCCTTGCCAAATGGCTCGCAATATCAATTTCGCCCTTGGTAAACTGGCCGATATATACCGACTTGCCATCGTTCAATGCTTTTACAGCCATACCCAATGCAGCCGTGGTTTTACCCTGCCCATCACCAGTGTAAATCGTCACTAGATTTTGTTTTATCATGTTCTTTGTTCTGTTTTTGTTCTTGTCTCCCAGTTTTGCAGTCATACCGCCTGTTAGGCAGAAAAAAGTTGAGAAGAAGCGGCATGACTGCGCCACCGAAAAACAAAAAGTTACTATATAATTTTTTAACTATTGCATTGATGCAAAAAGCACATCACACAATCAAGTTTGTCGTGTAACCTTGACCATGGCGCAGGAAAAGAACAAAAAACAGAGAATCGGTAAGCTGCCGTGTAGAGAGAATTGCAGCTCATGTATAATATCGATACCACCTTAAAGCAGCACCAGTATTACCAGTGTGTTGATTGTTCGACCCTATTCCACGAGAGTCAAAGCAACAATATGTCCAACTTGGCAGGTCTTCTGGCTCATCCCATTGTCACGCGGCCTTCCCATCCACACAGGAGTGAACAGTGACGCTAAATGATTGCGTGACAACTTGGCGGGACATACAGCAGCGGGTCTGCTCAGGATTCTCACCTGATTCCCTTTTAATCCGCAACACACCATGAACAGGCGCTTGCGGCACCAAATTTTCGGCTGCAAAGGTAGACAAATTTTAGAATATGAAATAACTATTCAAGAAAAATTTCATGATAATCTTTCCTTTTAGTTCGAGTGACCTGATGGAATCGCCCTGGCTAGTGCAATCGTTTGCACGGTTTTTAGGAGGAAATGGTTGAATAGTGGAAGGGGTAATCAGATAATAATCACTAACTTTGGGGACAAGATTACAGAAGTGTGCACCAACCATCGGAATAACCAAAACGACAATCATAACTTTAAAAAACTTATCAACAATGAAGAGGACGCTTACATTTTTTCTATCGCTTGCAGTGTCGTTGATGGCGTTGCAGGCCAGTGCCGCGATGTATATCGTGGGCGATGCGCCGTTTGGGAATTGGAACCCCGCCGGCGGTGTCGCGATGAGCGGCAACGTTGACGGCACCTACAGTTACACGGCTACCATCAGCGGCAAGGTCTATTTTGTGTTTGGAACGGCGCTGGCCTCGGCAAACAATGATGCTGGCTGGAACACGTTCAACACCAACTATCGTTATGGCCCGCTCACCGATGGGCAAGAAGTGACTGCCGGCACATGGATGACGACCCAGCGCAGCCGTGAGGGCGCTTATACCTTCACAGGAAATGGCACGGAATATACCATCACATTTGACTCGGCCAACAACCGCTTCAAGATTGAGGGTGATGCCTCTCCTGTGAATCCCGGCACCGGGGAGCTCTACATCTTGGGGCAAGCTCAGGGCAATGCTTGGAGTCCCGACACGGGCGTGGCGATGAACACGACCGACGGTAACGTTTTCACGGCTAAGGTAACCTTCAACGGTGAGAACAGCGAGGAGGATGCCAACGTGAACTACTTCTCGTTCACGACCAAGCTGGCCAGTAGCAGTGCGGACTGGAACGGCATTCGTCCTTACCGCTTGTCGCCGGTCGCCAACGAGGGAACCAACTTCTGGGTGACACCGTCGATGCTGGGACAAACGATCTCCTTGAATGAGCCAGGCCAGAATGTCGATGTAGCCTTCCGTATTCCTGCCGGAACCTATAACATTACGGTCAACGTGAGCGATTTGACGTGTGTTATCACTCGTGAGGGCGGCAGTACGCCTGTGGCCGGCAAGGGGTGGCCATCAATGTATGGCGGCGTGATGTTGCAGGGGTTCTACTGGGACAGCTACAATGCCACCCGCTGGACCAACCTGACCGACCAGGCTCAGGAACTGGGGCAGTACTTTGATGTGATGTGGGTGCCCAACTCGGGCAGTGTTGACGCCAGCGGCATGGCCCAGGGCATGGGCTACATGCCCGTGTATTGGTTGAAGCACAACTCATGCTTTGGCACCGAGTCGCAGTTGCGTGAGATGATCTCGACGTTGCACGAGCACAACACCAGCGTACTCATGGACATGGTCATCAACCACAAGAGCGGCAAGAGCAGCTGGACCGACCTAGCCAACGAGACGGTCACGGGTCCCGTTACCGGCGACACCTACAGTATGACATGGAGTCTGGCCGACATCTGCAAGACCGACGAGTGTGTGAGCGCAGGTTATGCCGCAACTGGCGCGGCCGACGAGGGCGAGGACTTTGACGGCAGCCGTGACCTGGACCACACCAGCGCCAACGTGCAGAAGAACGTCAAGACCTACCAGAAGTACCTCATGAAGGAACTGGGATATGACGGCTTCCGCTACGACATGTGCAAGGGATATGCCGGCTACTATGTGGGTCTGTATAATCAGGCGAGCCAGCCGGCCTTCTCGGTCGCCGAGTATTGGGACGGCAATGCCGAGACGCTGCGTTGGTATCTGAACAGCACCAAGCAGGACGACCGCATCCAGACGGCCGTCTTTGACTTCGCCTTGAAGTACCCGATGCAGAGTGCATTTGCAGGCGGCACGTGGAGCGCCCTCAACGACAAGGGTCTGGCTGCAGACAAGGAATATCAGCGTTACTCGGTAACCTTTGTCGATAACCACGACACGGGTCAAAACACCAACTATGACTGCCTCAAGACCAACGTCATGGCCGCCAATGCCTTCATCCTGACGATGCCCGGCACTCCGTGTATCTTCTACAAGCACTACCTGGTGTATGGTGACGAGATCAACAACTGCATCAAGGCCCGTCGTGCCGCTGGCGTGCACAACCAGAGTGATATCCTCACCCAGCAGGAGAGCAATGGCGGTTACATCCTGGAGACCGAGGGCACACGTGGCAATCTGTACCTGCAAGTGGGTGGCGCTACCGCCAGTGGTTGCCCCTATGGCTATGAGCTCGTGCAGCAGGGCGATGGCTACGCTTTGTACATCACCTATGGCATCGACTGGCAGCATGTGGCCAAGGATGGCAGCATCCTGGGCTATCCTGTCGTGAGCAAGCCGGCAGGCAACTATGTGGACAATGTGTCGTTGACCGTCGCTCCCAGCAAGGGTGGCACGACACTGGTTTATACCACCGACGGCAGCGAGCCGACGGCGGCCAGTGCCACCATCAGCGCCACCACGCCGCTGACCTTTACCGAGAGCACCACCCTCAAGGTGGGCGTGCTCAACGGTGACCAGGTCGAGAACATCGAGAGCTACATCTATACCATTACCGATGCCGCCACCACGGGCATCAACGTCTATATCAAGACCTCGGCAGCCAAGGCCTATGTTTGGGCATGGACCACTGAGGGCAGCGTCACGGGTGCCAGCTGGCCTGGCAAGGCTGTCAGCAGCCTGGACAAGGTGACCGTCAACGACATCGAGTGGTACTGCCTGCACGTGGATGCCGACAAGGTAAGCCTGATATTGAATAACGGTGATGGAGGCTTTGAGAACCAGACGGCTACCATCGAGGCCAAGCGTGACATGTTCCTCATCTATCCCAACAGTGACCTGGTTACTTACTCCTACAAGGCTGGCGACACCTACATCGACATGACTGAGCGCTATGCCGGAGCAGGATCGGCAAGCTATGAGAAGGTGTATGTGCTGGGCAACATCAATTCGACCGGTTGGGCGCCAAACAACGGCATCGAGATGACCACGACCAACGGCGAGAAATATACCGCCACCATCAGTTTCGTCGATCCCTATGGCGGCTACAGCTACTTCAGCTTCACGACCGCGCTGGGTTCATCGTGGGACGAGATTGCCGCAAGCCGCATGGGTGCCACCAGCAACAACTTCCTCATCAACGAGGCACGCTTGGGCACCAACCTGACGGTGATACCCGGCCAGAATTCCTTCAGGATTCCTGTGGGCAAGTATAACCTGACCCTCTATCTGAGCCAGGGCATCCTTGTGGTCGAGAAGTGGACCGAGCCAGTTGTCGTTCGTGGCGATGTGGACCAGGATGGTAAGATCAACATCAGTGACGTGACGGCCTTGATCGATTACCTGTTGACTGGCAATGCCACAGGCATCAGCCTTGAAAACGCCAACTGCGACCAGGACCAGTCTATCCAGATCAGCGACGTGACGGCCTTGATCGACTACCTGCTGACCAATCACTGGTAAGCAACCTGATAAACCCCAAAAACAAGTTTCCGGGGCTCAAAATGCCCTGGAAACTTGTTTTTTCATTACCTTTGCAGGCACGAGACATGGAGAAGCAGTACCAGAATATCATCATCGGCATCGACCCGGGCACCAATGTTATGGGATATGCCCTACTGGGCATCAATGGAAAGAAGCCCGAGCTCATCGTCATGGGCGTGTTGCAGCTCAACCGCATGGAGGACCACTACATGCGTCTGCGCCACATCTATGAGCGCGTGAGCGGCGTCATTGCCGAGTATCTGCCCGACGAGATGGCTATCGAGGCACCCTTCTACGGCAAGAATGTGCAGTCGATGCTCAAGCTGGGACGTGCCCAGGGGGTTGCCATGGTTGCTGCCCTCAACCGCGAGATTCCCATCACCGAGTATGAGCCGCGCAAGATCAAAATGGCCATTACGGGTAATGGCGCCGCCAGCAAGGAGCAGGTGGCGCTGATGCTGCAACGCACGCTGGGCATCGATGAGAGCCAGATGCCGCACCTGCTTGACGCGACCGACGCACTTGCCGCTGCGCTATGCCACTTCTATGAGCGGCAAAAGCCCATCACATCGCGCGGCAGCAAGTCATGGAAGTCATTTATTGCCCAGCATCCCAACCGGGTGGCCTCGCCCAAGAAAGAGCCACACTCCAAGCCCTAAAGCCGTCAAGACCCTTGGCGGCCAAGCCTGCAATCAGCGGGTATTTCTGCTAGAGTATTCTATGGAACGGCGACAGCCGTGGGAGTCCACTGCTTGAAGAAGTGGACCGTGCGATCCTTGTGGTAGCCCTTGCCCTCTTCCAGCAACACGCTGTCCTGGATGTGCAACACGTTGCCCTCACCATCAAGCACGACAAACACAGGGAACCCGAAACGTGCCGGGTTACCCAGACGCTTGAGCATCTGCTGTCCGAGGGCTTTCTTGGCCTCATCCTTGGTATTAGGGCGATAATTCACGTGAATGTACACATAGTTGTCCTCGATCATCTTGCTGATCGTTGAGTCATTAGTGATGAAATCGGCAAACTTCAAGCACCAGGGACACCAGTTGCCCCCCACTTGACAGATCACATGCTTGCCCTCGGCCTTGGCTCGCGCCACGGCCTGGTCGATCTGCTCCAGCGGATTGATCTGCTCGTCATACACCTTCTTCAACTGTCGCTCCTGCCCCTCTTGGGCCCAGGCCATCATGGCAACGATTACCGCCACGACGGCAACAAAAAGTCTTTTGCTCATCTCTCAGTACTGTAATAATTGTTTGTGTCGCAAATTTACGCATTCTCGCCCAATTCACCTCATCAAAGCCCAAATAAACGCTCTTTTCTCTTGTTTTAATAATTATTTTTAATAATTTTGCACCATCATGAAGAATTATTACCACAACCACCTCCCGATTGCCCTCCTTGTATTGGCAATCCTGTGTATCAACCTGGCTGGCTGCAAACACGATAATGACGTGCACCAGCAAGTAGTCAACTACATCACCCAAGCCGAGCAGCAGCTTGACAAGGAAGACCTGGACTCATCGATGGCCATCCTCAGGCAGGCTCTCGACTACTCTACCAGCAAGGGCTATCAATGGGGCATGGCCGAGGCAAACCTGAACATCTCGCGCTGCTTTGTCATGACCGGACAAGCCGACTCAGCCATCACCTATCTGGACAAGGGCATGAAAGCATACCCCGAGATGCCCGACTCGATGCTCACCCAGTACTATGCCGAGTATGCCGTGGACTACGGTCTCATGGGCGAGATGGCCAAGGCCAAGGAGACCTCGCTCAAGACCATCCCGCTCATGCTCAAATATGGCACCGACGAGGATAAGGCGACCATCTATGCCAACACGGGAATCTATTACCGCCATCTAGGCATGAACGACTCGGCCATCTACTACTACCAGCAGGGCCTGGACATTGCCCTCAAGAACGATGACTATGAGAGTCAGGCCCTCCTGGCCAACAATGTGGCCGTCCTCTATGCCGACATGCAACGTTTCAAGGAATGTTATGACTATTGCCAGAAGGCCGTTGACGCTGCCCGAAAGGCAGGCAACAAAGAGATGGAGACCAGGGCACTCATGACTCGCGGAGCTGCTCTGGTAACCGAACTGAAATATGAGGATGCAGCCGACTGCCTACTTGATGCCTACAATCAAGTCAAGGATGGTGCCAACCCCATCATCAAGCTGGGCATCCTCAGCCCGCTCATCAAGGCCGTTTACCACAGCAAGCGTCCCGAGGTCAACAGGCAATACCAGCAGTTAATGCAACAGGGCGACCAACTCTGTGCCCAACAACCTCCTGGCAGCATCAACGCAGCCAACTGGCTCAATGCCAAGATGACCCTCTTGGTTGAGCAACAACGTTACCAGGAAGCGCTCAACACCATCACCAAAATCGAGGAGATTCAGCCGCAGATGCAAGTACTTCCCGTCGACAAGCTGTACACCCACAAGGCTCGTTGCCTCTACCGCCTGGGCCGCCACAAGGAGGCCTACGAACTGCAGCTCGAAGCCTCGCTTGCCGCCGACTCCCTCAAGAATGAAGAAGTGACCAACAAGTTGTCCCAGCTCACCTCCAGCTACGAGATGACGCAGAAAGAGCTCGAAGTTGCCCGCCTGAGCCAGCAGCACTCTCGCAACCAGACCCGCATCGCCATCCTTGCCGCACTGCTCATCGCCCTGCTTGCAGCACTGGGAGCGCTGGCACTGTGGACGAGGCAGCGCCGCCAGCAGGCCACGATGCGCGAGACACGACGCTGGGTCGAAGGCATCGAGCAGGAGCGCGCCCGATTTGCCCGCGAGTTGCATGACGGCGCCTGCAACGACCTGCTGGCCATAGGCATGCAGTTGCACGGCGACAAGGCCGACACGGCCCAGATAGGCCAACAGATCTCTACCTTGCGCGCCACGCTGCGCAACCTGTCTCACGAGCTGATGCCGCCGCAATTCAAGGACGGCGTGCGGCTAGACCAGGCCCTGGAATACTACCTCTCACACATCGACAGTCCCAAGGTCGATTTCCATGCCGAGGGTGACGGCTGGGAAAGCATTCCCGCCGACACGGCCTATCAGGTCTATCGCATCACCCAAGAGGCCATCGGCAACATCATCACCCACCAGCCTGGCGCCCATGTGCAGGTCAACCTCTCCCCCACCCGACTCGACATCATTTCCACCGGAACGATGCAGCAAGGCGACGGCACGGGCATCGGACTCCAGTCGATGAAGGATCGCGCCAGCAGCATCGGTGCCACCCTGGACACTGATGTCCACGACGACACTTTCGCCCTGGCACTCAAACTCAGGGCCACAGATTAAAAATCAAAGAAAAACATCCACGGCGCGCCGTAGTTTTAAGGGTTTCAGAGTCAATTTGTGGCTCCGAAATTTTTCTTTTTTGCTTCTTTTCGCGTAACTTCGCACACACAGAACCATAAAACATCAATAAACCGATATGCAACAATCCGCCATTAACAACACCAGACTACTCATCATCGAGGATCATAATATCGTAGCCCTCGGCCTCAAAACATTGCTCAGCGAACATGATTTCCTGAGCGAGATCGACAGCGTCTCGACAGCCAAGCGAGCCATTGAACTCACCGTGATTCACCCTTACGACCTATATATAATAGATGTAGAACTGCCCGACATGACAGGCATCGAGCTCATCAAGTCATTGAAGACCCTGTCGCCCGACAGCGCCTTTGTTTTCCACACCATCCACGACGAGTTCTGGACCCTGCGGCAGATGATCAACAGCGGTGCCGACGGCATCGTGATGAAGAGCGATGACCCGTCGGAGCTCGTCACGGCCATCGACAAGGTGATGGACGGCGGCAGCTATTTTTCCAGCCACTACCGCCAGGCCTGTGAGCAGATGGAACAATTCCAGGCCCTCTCCAGCCGCGAGATCGAGGTCCTGCACCTCATCGCCGAGGGACTGATGACACGCGACATTGCTGGGCGCCTCTTCGTCAGCGACAACACCATCGAGTTCCACCGCAAGCGCATCATGCGCAAACTCGGTGCCAGCAACATGGCCCAACTCGTCAAGGAAGGCATCGCCCGCGGCTACATCAAGCCCCAATAGACTATAACAGATATACTCACTACCAATAATTTAAAAAGCAATACTATTATGAAACATTTTTTAAAAAACCTGTTATTCGCTTCATTTGCGCTTTTTGTGCTTGGCGCTTGCAGCGGCTCTAACGGCTTGTTGGGCAAGACGCCTGACATCATCGCCGATGGCATCAAGCAACAGGAGGAGCTCAATGAGCAAGCCAAGCAAGCCGACAAGAAAGACGCTGAAACGTTTGAAAAGATGATGAAAAAGGCTATGGACATCATCTTTGATCTCAACAAAAAACTAACCAAGGAAGCATCCCGCATCCAGGGGAAAAGCATCCCCTCTACCGGAGGCGAGAGCTGCTATGACTTCATCAAGATTCAAGACGTGGTCATCGACACGGTCAAGTTTGACGCCACTAGAATCAGTGCGAATATCGTGTTAAGGATTGTACCCTCGGCCGACTTCGACCAGAGCAGCGTCCCCTATGGCAGCAAGGTGTATTTTGCCTTCATGGGCAAGGACGATAACGTGATCAAGCTGGACTCCCTGTACACATCACGCTTGACGACAAGCATCAATTTGTCCAAAATCTCATCGGTCACCCCCGAAGAATGGAAAGGCTTGAAGGAGATACGCTTCCTTACCGCACAAGACGCGAGAAAGCGCTAATAGCTACTATAATCTGACGAACAACTAGTCACTTTTCACACAAACATTATTAACTCAATCATAACTAAAACGAAAATGAAACATTATTTTAATTTTGTCGCAGTTGTCGTGATCGCACTCATGTTCACGGCATGCAGCAACGCCACCAGTAGCCAGGATGCCGCAGGTAGCGATTCCACAGCCGTTGCCACCGAGCAAACAAATGCTCCCGCCGAGCCTATTCTCACCGAGGAGGGTTTGCCCCCTGTTGTCATCGGTGCCAATATCAATGACTTGCCGGAGTCAGTCGAGGGCCTGTATGCCAGCAAGAAATACCACCAGATTGATCCCAACCTGAGTGACGAGGAAATCGGCTGGGACGAGGTTGAGGGCTGGTACTTCTATGACAAGGACGGAGAGCTGCTGTTTACTGCCGAGGACAACCAAGGGGCCATCTACCGCGTCATCGTCAAGTCACCGACTATCAAGACGGCACAGGGCGCCCACATCGGAATGAGCCGTGACCAAGTGCTCGCTATCGAGGGTGCCAAGCTCATCAAACCCCATCCCGATGCCGACTATGAAATCTACAGCATTGAACTGGGCAAGATTTCGATGACGCTTGATGCCGTAAACGCGCAAGAAGTCGTCGATATGATGGTATTTGACTATAGTGCCTTTGAGTAAAATAACAGTTCTAGACTAATCTAAACACTGAAAATGATGACTAAGAAAATATTAATTGCACTGATCATGCTACTGGGCGCACTGGCTCAGGCACATGCCTACTCATTCGAGAAAAACGGCATCTATTATAATATTCAGTACGGTGATACAGCTGTATATGTAACCAAAGGCGATAACCCTTATACTGGAAATGTTACCATCCCAAGTTCAGTAAAATACAATAACAAAACATACATAGTAAAAGGAATCGAAGGAAATGCTTTTAATTACACTAACAATAACAACCCTGAACTCACTGGCGTTTCTTTACCGAACACAATTGAGGTTCTTGGTGAAGCAGTATTTTACGGCTGTTCTTCTTTAACATCCGTAGCCTTACCTAATAGTGTCACCAGTATTCCTGATCGAACGTTTCAAAACTGCACAAATCTAAAGAACGTAACTATTGGCAACCACGTGAAATCTATCGGATGGATTGCATTTACCGACTGCCGTAGCTTAACAAAAGTTGTGATTCCTGGAAGCGTAAAATACATTGGCAGTTTTGCTTTTCAAAACTGCAGCAGTCTAAGTGAATTAACAATTGGCACTGGCGTTGAGTATTTAGCAAGTGGCGTTTTTATCAATTGCACATCTCTAACGTCTGTAGATATTCCTAACAGCGTCACAACTCTTGGAGATGGGAGTTGGGGCGATTATGGAGTTTTTGAGGGATGCACGTCTCTTACATCAGTCAAGTTAAGTGAATCGGCTACGACTCTAGGTATCGATCTGTTTGCTGGATGCACAGCCCTTACTCACATTACAATCCCAACGAATGTCACCACAATAAACAGAGGTGCTTTCTCTGGGTGTACAGGACTTCAAGCAATACAAATTCCAAATAGAGTCGTTACTATAGGGAATAATGCATTCAGTGGTTGTACTAGCCTCACGGAATTATCTTTTCCTAACAGTGTTGAAACCATTGGCGAATACGCATTCAATAAGTGCACTGGAATAACAAATGTATCTTTTGGATCCAACTTGAGGATTATTGGAAAAAATGCATTTAATGGTTGCACAGGAATAACTTCCATAACAGTTCCTGGCAATGTAGAAACAATTGACAATGGCGCTTTTTACATGTGTACTGGCATAACTACTGCTAGATTAAAAGAAGGCATTAAGACAATTGGGGAATCTGCTTTCTATGGATGCAACCGATTATCAAACCTTTCATTAAATGAAGGATTAACAACCATCGGAAATCAAGCGTTTAAAAACTGTACTCGCCTGTCAAACATCATCATTCCTAATAGTGTCTTAGACATCGGCAATGAAACGTTTTCTAGCTGTAACAGATTGACTAATCTGACTTTGGGGACTAGTCTAATTTCTATTGGAGACCTCTGCTTTAATGGCTGCACTCAGTTGACCAACACCTTATTACCTGGGAGTTTATCAAGTATTGGATATGGTGCTTTTTCTTATTGCACTTCATTTACTGAAATGACAATTCCCAATAGCGTCAGCTTAATTCGAGAGAATGGAAAGAATGGTATATTCTCTAATTGTACAGCATTAAAAAAAGTCACGATAGGTTATGGATTAGCTAAGGTTCCATCAGGATGCTTTTATAATTGCTCCAATCTTACTGATGTAATAATCAATGCTAACATTAATATAATTGGAACTTACGCTTTCAGCGATTGCACTTCACTCATCGAATTCAATATTCCTACTTCAACAACTGTTATTGAACAAGAAGCATTTAATGGCTGCGTCAACCTAAAGACTGTTATCATTCCTAATAACGTCAATACCATTGGTCGCAATTCCTACAACAAATGCACCGCACTTGAGAACCTCAAACTAGGTAACAATCTGTCCAATATCGATTATGGTGCATTCGCCAATTGTACAAGTCTAAAAAGCATTACGATTCCCAAAAATGTAACTTCATTAAACTCATATATATTCTCTGGATGTACGGGATTAACTGAAGTCAAGCTCAACAACAACATTGTTGGCGATTATATGTTTAATGGATGTACAGGGATTACCGAAGTTGAAACACCAGATAATGCGACAAAAATCGGTGAAAATGCTTTTAGAGGCTGTACCGGAATCAAAAATGTCACCCTGGGACGAAACATGAACTCTTTAGGTAACAATGCTTTTGCTAATTGCAACAACATTGAAACTGTAACTTCTCGCAGTGAAATCGCCCCGTCTATGGGTGGTGTGAATTGCTTCACGGCTACAGTCTATAACAATGCGACGCTTTACATTCCTATTGGAGCTACTGAGGACTATCAGTTGACCGACTACTGGTACAAGTTTGCAAACATGGTTGAGAAGGATCTGGATGTCATTCCTGGTGACGTGGATGGCGACGGCATTCTCAGCATCAGCGATGTGACCGACCTCATCGACCTCTTACTTTCTGGCGGCGGTGCAGGCAGCGCTGATGTGGATGGAGACGGCAACATCACCATTGCTGACGTAACCGAACTCATCGACAAACTTCTCTCTGGCAATAAATAACTAACCATATTATTTGATTAAACAAAATGAAGAAAATATTAATTGCATTGATTATGCTACTGGGTGTGCAGGCCCAGGCCAATGCCCAATTTTTCAAGAAGCTGGGCAATGCTATCGAGAAAGCCGCCAAGACTGTTGACGAAGTGGCCAGCACCGTGCTGGGCGATCCCAGCACAGCGAGCAATAATTCCACCACGAATAACAATATGGGTAAGGTCGGTAAGCCTTACCAGATAGGCGACACAAAAGTCACTATTCAAGGCAAAAAGATGCCCGACATCATCATCTCGGACCTGTCGGCTGCCCGCATCTACAGTGACACCCGCGTGCTCTTCAACTATCAGTTGTATAACACCAGCATGGAGAACTCCTACTCCATCTTTATGGGTATCGGAGACAATGATCAAACTATCTTTGTTGACCACAATGGCGGGCAGTACTCTCATGGCTGGGCTGACTTGGGAAGTAGGGACTTCGTTCTGTATGACTGTACTAAAGATGCCAAGATACTGGATGACACCAAACTGAATTGCCGCATGCTCATTGCCAGCGTGCCTAACAGCGTAAAAGCATTCAAAAGAGCGGATTTGCCGCTTGCGTTTCAAACGGAACGTGACTATTGGAACACCAACATCAACTACCGCTTGGACAATATCCCTATCAAATTGCGTCCCTGCATGCAGCGCGACGGAGTGCATGGCGAGGCCGACATCCTGCTGGGATCGCGCATTGCCACATTGCCCCAAGCCGTAGACAGCATTTATGACCACTACACGGTGAGCGACTATAAGCATGGATTCAACACCTACAAGCAAGTGACCTTCTACATGGGTAATGATCCCGTATTCCATGCCCTGTCCTACGACAACTCGACCCTTGCGATGATGTACATCGACATGCCGTCTCGCATTTTCTTTAAGGTGGGCGAGCATTTTTATCAGGTTGGCACCCTACTGGATTATAAGGATGCTAAATTCTGCACCAAACAAGGTGACGAGTACAATCTGTTGTTCAAGGACATGACCATTATCACTCAGGATGATCCTAAAAGTTATTCAAATAACATCATCACGGGCATCTATATTGGCAAATTCCTGGAGTAACCAAATCTAGAATAATACTTAATTAAAAACAAACATTGAATCATGAAACATTTCTTTAAAACCATTATACTTGGCGTGGCAGCCCTGACACTCGCGGCGTGCACCCAAAGCAATAACCAAAATGCTGAAAATGCATCCGATACCACAACTGCAACCGTCGAGGAGGCAGCTCCCGCACAACCCGAGCTAAAAGAAGACGGCATCTATGCCGCAGGACAAGTCATAAAACTGGGTGATAAGATTTCAGACCTGCCTCAGTCGATAGAAGGTCTTTATGACGCGTTCTCGGTGACCGAAGGTGAAAACATGGATGGAGACCTCACCACCGATCTCTTGTTCACACTCAATGGTGAGGATGTGTTCAGCGCAACAAGTTATGACAAGGCCACAATTGCATGGATTAGCGTTGGCTCACCCAAAATACGCTTTAAAGTGCATGACAAGTTTTACGGTTGTGGCGATGACCTTAGCCAAGAGGTGAAAGCCAAACCCGATGACTTTGGCTGGGATGATGCCTTCGGGGGCGTCTATTTCTATGAGGAATTTGGCATCCCTTACGACAAGGATGAGAATACCATCATGTCGATCAACATTGGAGAGATGCCGTTCTAACTGCAATTCAAAGTCCTATATCGTAACCAAATCGCATCATTCACTGAGATAGTCCTAAACGAAGTAGCGATGAAACACTTTTCAATAGTTGTAATGATTGTTGCCCTGTGGACAATTTGTGCTGCACCCTTCTCATTTGGCCAGTCTCTAACGACACTTACGGCCCGTGGCATTGGCCCCGTCATGCTAGGCGAGGATGCCGAGAGACTCCCTTACAGTGTGGCCGGTCTCTATGACAGGAAAATCCACATTGACCCCAGGGACAATAAGGAATGGTTCAGCGGTTGGGAATTCTATGACCCGCAAGGCAATGTCGCCATCCAAGCCGTCACCAACGAGCAGGGGAAAATCGTCACCGTCATTGCACATGGCAAGAATATCACCACTGGTGAGGGACTGCGTGTGGGCATGACCGAGAAGCAGATATGCGCTGTCAAGGGCGTGCACGCTACCACTGGTAGGCTTGCCGGCAACAACAACTATCCACAAGCAGCCTATCTGGCTAGAGGCGTCAACCTGTGGCTTGACAATAAAGGCGTGAGCGAGATGTGGGTCGGCAATCAGCCTAAGGTCTCCACCAGAGCCAAAATGTACCCCGACGTGCCCCAAGAGTCAACGGAGTCAACTCCTGTAGCCAGCACTTCACATTCCAAACAATCGGTCACTACGGCCAAATCCGAGGCCTCAAAAGCTGCCAACGTATCCAAATCCAACAAAGTCGTCCTTACCGATAAAGGCATATATCCTGTCCTGCTAGGTGTGAACGTCAAAACCTTGCCTGCAAGCTATAAGGGCGTGTATGCTAAGAAGAGCAAAGAGGAAATATGGGATTGTGATGACTTTTTTGGCTATTACTGGCAGTTCTATAATGCGAAAGGCGAAGAAATTTTCAGTGCCTCCATCGACGATGATGGCATAGTCATAGGCATTACCGTTACTACATCTGCCATTCCGATGGAAAACGGCATGCATGTGGGCATGACCCGCAGACAGGTAGAAGCCTACAAGGGGTTGAAAAAGTATGTCCCGGGCAAATGGGCCGATGAGTCATACGCAAGAATCAGCTACGAGTATGGCAAATACACCCTTTATGTAGATTGGGAGAACCAAAACATTATCGGCGAAATTGAACTGGGTGAAAGCTGGCATTGATGTTAACATTATGATATATAAACTAAACCAATTATGAACAACTTTATTAAAACTACTCTTCTTGTGGCAAGTGTGCTCCTTGCATCGCTTGCAGCCAATGCCTATGACTTTGAGGCAGATGGCATCTACTACAGTATCAATACGGGTGGCTACTCGGTAACCGTCACAACCGGGGGCAACGGTTTCCGCTACAGCGGCACTGTCAACATTCCCGCCACCGTCACCAACGACGGCAAGCAATACAATGTCACCGCCATCGGTTACCAGGCGTTCTACAACTGTACCGAACTCGAGGCCGTGACTATCGGTAGCAAGGTCAAGACCATCGGACAAGAGGCCTTCCAGTATTGTACTGCCCTCAAGGCTGTCGCCATACCCAACAGCACCGAGGAGATGGGCAGTTATACC
>ONOU01000027.1 GCA_900319525.1 uncultured Prevotellaceae bacterium
TGCTCGGCTTGCACTACTGTTGCCTTGCGGCGAAGGTAGGCTGCGCCTCAACAATGCTCAAATAAATTTGGCATTGTGCTCGGCTTGCACTACCTTTGCCAGAAAAATTAAAGACTTATGAGAATGAATGTTAAAGTGCTGGCGACGGTAATCGCTTTTGTCGCCATGGGGTGGGCAACTGCCGGTGCACAGATGATTACACAGGAGCAGTTGCGCAGCGGGAGTGACGAACAGTTGCTGCGGGAATGGACAAGGGTGCTTGCCGGTGACGAGTTTGGCGGAAGAAAGCCCATGACCCCCTACGAGGACAAGACTGTGGACTATCTTGCCCGGCAGCTCGAGGTAATGGGTTTGGAGCCTGCCTTCAACGGCAGTTGGTTCCAACCCTTTGAAATGATTGCCGTTACAGCCCGGCCCGTGGGAGGCAGGCTCATGGTGAGTGACAAGAAGAAGGCGGCGCTTCGTTACCCTGACGATCTGATCATCTGGACGACCCGCGCCACCCCGAAGATTGACCTGAAGAAGGCCGAGTATGTGTTCTGCGGTTTTGGCATCAACGCGCCCGAATATGGCTGGAACGACTACGATGGCATCGATGTCAGGGGCAAGATCGTGGTGGTCATGGTCAACGACCCAGGCTTTTATGACGCACAGCTCTTCAGGGGGCGCAACATGACCTACTATGGCCGTTGGATCTATAAGTTTGAGGAGGCGCAGCGTCAGGGCGCCGCCGGTTGCTTGGTGCTCCACAATACCGAGGCAGCCAGCTACGGGTGGCACGTGTGTGTGAACGGCCACCTGAGTGACAACCTCGGCATCTATCATCCTGAGACACGCAATGCCGACGAGCTGGCCGTCAGGGGATGGCTGCATGAGGATGGCTGCAGGAAACTGTTTCTTGCCGCCGGCATGGATATGGACAAGGCACTGGCTGCTGCCAGGAAGCCGGGCTTCAAGAGCTTCACACTGAATGTGAGAGGCGATGTGAAGATGAATGTGACCTACGACATCCAGCAGACGCGCAATGTGGGCGGCATCCTGCGAGGGAGCGCCCACGATGGCGAAACCGTGGTGTTCTGTGCCCACTGGGATCACCTGGGCATCGGCAAGGCCGATGAGCGCGGCGACACGATCTATAACGGCGCTGCCGACAATGCCTCGGGCATGGCTGGAGCGTTGCTCGTGGCCAAGAAGTTCAAGGAGATGCCCCAGCCGCGCCGGGACCTGCTGTTCCTCTTCCCCTCGTCTGAAGAGAGCGGACTGTTCGGCTCAGCCTATTACTGCGATTACCCTGCCGTGCCGATGGAGAAGACCGTGGCCTGCCTGAACTTTGAGAGCATAGGCCCTGCCGAGCTCACGCGCGATGTCGTGATCCTGGGCGGCGGGGAGAGCGGTCTGGACCGCTATTATGAGGCCGCCGCTGCTGCCCAGGGCCGCTATATCTACTACGACGACGATAACTCCGACGGCTGGTTCTTCCGTTCAGACCATTACAACTTTGTGAAAAAAGGAGTGCCTGCTGTGGTGCTGGAGAACGGCCGCCAGCCCGTGGATGTGAGCAAGCCCAACAAATATCCCATGCCCGTGTGGTATCACAAGCCGTGTGACGAGTACCGTGAGGATTGGGACCTGAGCGGAACATTGTCTAACGTGAACCTGATCTATAGCGTAGGCCTATCCTTGTCAAACAATTTGTGAAACAGTGCTGTTTGCGGGCCAATTCTTACTTGATGATGTATTTCTTGCCTGAGTGGATGTAGATTCCAGGTGCCGTGGGCTTGGAGTTGTAAGAGCGGCCAATGATGTCAAACCACAGGTTGCTTTCAGCTGCAGGCTCGTCGCTCTCGATACTGTTGACGGCAGTTGTCCGCTTGATGTATTCTATGCCTGCTGCAGCGTCAATCTTGCCATAGCCCCACCTGATGGGCTCTAGGGTAGTGAACTCGTCGTTGCGCGAGGTGGCGGCGAGCACTTCTTTGATGTCATCTAGTGTGAGGGTAGGGTCGGCTTGAAGCCACAGGGCGTGGTACCGTCAATCAGGTTCACGCCAGTCTCCACAAGCGAGACATCGGTTTTCAACTCCCCTTTACTGGTCGCATCCACCTTTTTCACACCCTTGATGGCAACGAGGGCATCAACCTTGTCGGCAGGAATGCTGATGACAGCCTGATGCCCGAGTTTTGACAACACGGTAGCACCTGCCTCACGGATTTTGGCAAACGTACTCGCCGCATCTTGGGAATCAACCTCCACCACAAGTCTGATGCCCGGATCGGCATCAAGAGCTTGAAGTCTCTTGCCGTTTGAGTCATATTTTGCTGCCCGTTTTTGCAGTAACGACAGTTGTGCGCTAGGGGTGAGTTTACTGTGGGCATTCGACATGAGAGCGCACGAGCAAGCGATTATGGCTAATAAGACAATCTGAAATAACCTATTCTTCATGATTGTTTTGTTTCTTCCTCTGTTTGATTGCTTGAAATTTCATTTTCAAGAATTGGAATACACTTTGTTTCTTTTTCTCCCTTAGCTCAAATGTTTTTTTGCTGATAAACATTCCAACAAGAACAGGTACCACCGAACAAAATGTCAGATCTAGTATTGCTTTGAATTCATCAACATAAGATTTGGGTGTTATAGTCAGCAGATCGACTATTGCCAGTGCCAGAGCAGCTAACAAGAAACCGCTTACCAATGTAACAGCCACTCTCCAGAAGCTCCCCCAGTAGTCATAGCCAAACAACTGCTTGTAGGCATAAAAATAGCATAAAGGAAGCATAATATAGAAATAGTCACCGAAAAAGTCGACAAGATTATCCACAATCAGAACCTGAATGGCCATGAACACCGTGATGAAAAAAACTTGCGGTAGCGTATGCTTGGTGTTGCTTGGCGCATAATGGAATAGACACCATGTGGGAATAATAAAGAAGCATGTCATGACCAACCATCCCCATCCCGGACTGCTCTCAAGCCAGGCAAAGAACTGAGCGCTCAATGACGTGTTGCCTTGAAATGCCTTGACTTCATTAGAACCGAACAATTTATCAATGAGGACACTGAGCACTCCCATGACAACCAGCATTTTCACTGGCGGGAATGACACTTGCCGCTTGCCGTTGATGTAATCGCTGATGAAATATCCGGGACGCCAAATCAGCTGCCACAGCGAGTACAGCAACGAACGGTTGCCCATTCCCCACACTTCGGCGGTGCTTTGAAGCACACTCTTCCACGATATCTTTTTCAATCCGGCCTTTTGCGAGCAATGCGGACAAAACTTGCCGACAAAGTCATACCCGCAATTCACGCAATGATGGCGTTCGTTCTCGTCATAACTCCAATCGAAGGGTTCGAGCTGCCATGCCTTGAATCGTTTATATCTTTCCTTTAAAGTCATCCAATGAAATCTTTTTGCAAAGATAATGTTTTTCCTTAAAAGTGATGTTCTTACAATCATTTTCTCTAGCAAAGACATTACCGTGACACCTTCCGTTTATTCCGTCTCCTCCGTTAATTGCTCTACATCTCGCCTAAGAACGCGCCTCGCCAATGCAAGAAAATATGTTTTTTCTTGCTATTGCGCTTGGGTTGGATAAATTCCTCACGCTCGACAATAAAAACAAGTTTTCATTGTTCTCGCTTAATCGGAATTTTGCACTACTGTTGCCTGTCGGCGAAGGTAGGCTGCGCCTCAACAATGCTCAAATAAATTTGGCATTGTGCTCGGCTTGCACTACTGTTGCCTTGCGGCGAAGGTAGGCTGCGCCTCAACAATGCTCAAATAAATTTGGCATTGTGCTCGCCTTGTGCCGCGCGCAACAACCATTTGACAAATTTTGATATGAACAAAATCACAACACTTGCTCTGGCAATGGGCCTGGCCCTTGCCGGCACAGCACAGAACCGTTCCCAGGGTGGTATCAGCCCTGAGATGATGCGCCAGATCGTCGCCACCTCGGCCACCCAACAAAACAAGGCGCTCAGCAATGCCATGGCGACAAATTCCATCGACGATCTTGCCCGTAACTACCGCAACAACAAGGTTACGGACACCCACTTCAGCATCGAGACGCCCAAGCAGTCGATCCACAACCAGCGGCAGAGCGGACGCTGCTGGATGTACTCGAGCTTCAACGTGCTGCGCGCCAACTTCGCGCGCCGTCACGCCGACTCGATCAGCGTGGAGTTCTCTCATGACTACCTCTTCTTCTACGACCAGCTGGAGAAGGCCAACCTGATGCTGCAGGGCGTGATCGATTGCGCCGACAAGCCCATCGACGACACGCGCGTGCAGTTCTTCTTCCATCACCCGATGAACGATGGCGGCACCTTCTGCGGTGCGGCCGACCTGGCCGAGAAGTACGGCCTCGTGCCCGTTGAGGTACAGCCCGAGACCTACTCGGCCGAGCGCACCTCACGCATGAGCCAGCTCGTCGCCTCCAAGCTGCGTGAGTTCGGACTGGAACTGCGTCAGATGGTCGCCGACAAGAAGAGTAAAAAAGCCATCAACCAGCGCAAGACCGAGATGCTGGGCACGATCTACTCGATGCTCTCGCTCACGCTGGGCGAGCCCATCAAGTCGTTTACCTACGCCTTCCGCGACAAGAACGGCAAGGCCGTGGGACCGGCACGCACCTACACGCCGCTGGAATTCTACCGCGAGACGGTGGGTGGCCCCATCAACGGCACGTTCATCATGGCGATGAACGACCCCCGCAGGGAGTACTACAAGACCTATGAGGTGGAATGGGACCGCCACACCTATGACGGTCACAACTGGCGTTACATCAACCTCCCCATGGAGGACATCGCAGCCATGGCCATCGCTTCGTTGAAGGATTCTACCAAGCTCTACGCCAGCTTTGACGTGGGCAAGCAGCTCAACCGCGACAACGGATACCTCGCGCTCGACAACTTTGACTATGCGACCCTGTTCGGCACCACATTCCCCATGAACAAGGCCCAGCGCATCGCAACATTTGACAGCGGCTCGACGCACGCCATGACGCTCTGCGCCGTCGATCTTGACGCCGATGGCAATCCCCTCAAGTGGAAGGTGGAGAATTCATGGGGTGGCGACAGCGGACACAAGGGATACATCATCATGACCAACGAGTGGTTCAACGAGTACTCCTTCCGTCTGGTCGTTGACAAGAAGTACGTGCCGCAGCACATCCTCAAGGCTGCCGAGAGCAAGCCCGTGATGGTCATGCCCGAAGATCCCCTCTTCGGCACCGACGACTGACAATTGACGCATGTGTCTAAACGCAATACTCCTGCCGACCACCACATCGGCAGGAGTATTTTTTACAGTATAGCCAGTGAATGCCTCGCGTCGCGCATGGGCTTATCGACGGGCAACCGCTGCCGCACCGACCTGCGCCGCTTCAACAAGTTCACCCAGGGCACCTCGTGGTTCTGGGGACAACCTCAAAGGCAATGTGTTAGATGCAAACGACTGCATCTATTTGACGAAAATATCAAGATTTATCCGTATTTTTCTCAATTATTATTGTCCGCGATAAGCCCCACTAGGGGTGACCAGAGTCTATATTGTCCGCGATAAGCCCCACTAGGGGCGACCAGAGTCTATATTGTCCGCGATAAGCCCCACTAGGGGCGACTAGAGTCTATATTGTCCGCGATAAGCCCCACTAGGGGCGACCAGGGCATAGGCAGGGGTGTAACGAGGCGAAGCCGAGTGAAACCCCTGCAATAGCCAAGACACATCACCAAGCCCCGTTAGGGGCGGCAGGAAATCATTGATATACAGACCTGTCGTCCCTAGCGGGGCTAATGAATAATTCAAATCATAGGGGTGGAGTGGGAGTGGACTGGGGGTGTTCGGACTCGGTTAGTGATTCCGTGACCGTGTCAGCTCAATGGCCTCTTTGCCCGTCAGGTGCTTGATGTCGAGGCGCAGCAGCAGGACGTGGTCCAGCGATTTGTCAATCTCGTGCTGCAGCCCTGGCTCGTCGCCGGGCGAGTAGCGGCGACCCAGCAGGCGCAACGCCTGCACTTTCTCCTCGGCGGTTTCCAGCATCTGGATGTGGCCGAAGGCGATCACGCTCCTGAAGTAGGTCGTGAACTCGGCCGGTTTGATGTCATCCTGCTCGATCACACAGAACGAGCAACGGCTGTCTCGCCTGATGGCATCCACTTTGTGCCCCTGAACTGCCGAGTGGAAGTAAATCGCCCCATCGCTATAGACATAGCTGAGTGGCACCGCGTAGGGGTAACCGCCGTCACCCGTCAGCGCCAGCACGCCCGACGTGCAGCGGTCGAGGATGCTCACACATTCTTCTCTGGATAATTGCTGCCGATGGCGGCGCATGGGTCTGAATTCTGTCATGCCGAAATGAGTTTTAGGCCAATCACTGATCCGATCAGCGTAATGATGAAAAACAAGCGCCAGAACGTGGCTGGCTCATGAAAAATAAAAATACCTACAAGCACCGTGCCCACGGCGCCGATGCCGGTCCATACCGGGTAAGCGGTTCCCAGCGGCAGTGACTGGGTCGCTTTAGCCAGCAGACCCATACTTGCGATGGTAAAAGCCATGAAACCGCCCATCCACAGCCACCATTGCAGCCCCTCGACGTCCCTGGCGCGACCCAGGCAATAGGTGAACCCCACCTCACAAAGTCCCGCGACAATCAGGATAATCCAATTCATCTGATATTTAGCGATTGCCTGTTTGAGGGCTGCAGAACTGTTCCGGCGACTCCTTCTCTAGGCTCTGCAAAGGTACAACATTTTTCAATACCGCCCTGCTGGCGGGAACCTCTAGCCCGGCGAAGCCAAATTATTCAAATTAATTATAAAACGCCTATTAAAATTTTAATTTAATAATTTGTTAAATTTCCCGTGCGTTAGCACGGTTAAATTACCGAGTCGCTATTATGGCACTCGTCGAACTGGCTGCCGTGAATTAAGCCATGATCTGCTCGGCCATGTGCTTGCCAGCGTCATAGGCCTTCTGCAGGTCTTCCTGCCAATGCGTTTCGCGCCACTCACGCTTAGCCTTCTCAGAGAAACCTGCGAGCTCAAAATTATCGTAGTTTCTCACCTGGTAGGTATTGTAAGCATACAGGTGGTCGGGTTGTCCTAGTGCCGCGGCGATGCAGTGTTCCATCGATCCGTATCCGTTGCTGTTGTTGCGCTCGGGCTGGCCGTTCATGGTCTCGATGAGCAATACGGGCATCTTCTTGGGCGCTGTCATGCTGTAGTCATTGTAGGACAGCCAGGGGAAAGCAAGGCGCTCGAGGAAAGTGCGCATCTGGCCTGTCACGTCGCCAAAGTAGATGGGTGAGCCGAGCACCAGCCCGTCGGCCTGGGCGATTTCTTCAAGCACGGGCGTCAGGGCGTCCTTGAATTTACACACGTTGGAGGCCTTTCCCTTGATCTTGCAGGCCAGGCAAGAGATGCAGCCCTTGTAGTTCAGGTCATAAAGGCGGACGGTCGTCACCTGGGCGCCGGCTTGTGAAGCGCCCTCGGCAAACTTTGCGAGCATCGCTGCTGTGTTCATGTTCCTGCGGGGGCCTCCATCAATGATTACAATCTTTTTCATATAGCGTTAGTTGTTTGGCTTTTGGGCAAGCGCACCGGGCGCGGCCGACAATAGGGGCATGGCCGCCAGGGCCATTGCCGCCTTCTTGAGAAACTCGCGTCGATTGGTTGCCATGTGGTTAATGTTAATTGTTATTGTCTGCAAATATACATATTATCAGGCAAATCGGCAAATATTCTTTATACTTTGGTGCGGTTGTGCTGCCATTATGTGGATTTATTTGGCAAACTGGTATATTTGTTGTAAATTTGCAAGCCGTTAGCGCATAGAATCTGTGAAATGTGCTGATAGCCTATTCGTTCAGTGCTCGTCGAGTGTCCTAATTGATGACGGGCTTGGACGATAATATTTATTATATAAACTATATTTAAACAAGATTTCAAGAGAAAAATGATGAAGAGAAAATTTACATGTTTTTTCATCTCGCTTTTGGCATTGGCTGCTGCGATTCCAGTGAATGCAATCAGTGAGCTGACAGTCTTTGGCGATGGTGATGAGCTGAGTAACACGAGCCCCATCAACTTGGTTTATATGGACGAGGTAGGTACCCGTTGCCAGGTGATTTTCCCTGCCGAGGCATTGTCCGAGATGAACGGAGAACCCATCAACTCGATGACCTTCTATCTTGCCGATGAGGGATTGACGATCAGCGGTGGTCTGGTGCGTGTGTCGCTGGCCGAGACCGGTCAATCGTCTTTTGCCGCCGACTATATTACCGATGGACTTGTTCAGGTCGCCACAATATCAATGAGTGCTGGCGTGAAAATGCTGGTCATCAATTTTGACACCCCTTATATGTATCATGGAGGCAATCTCGTGCTCGATACCTATGTCGAGGAGGCTGCCATCGATTGCTATAACCTCTTCAGGGGCGTTCGACCCGAGAATTACACCACCATCACTCGTGGTGAGGTGGCTAAGTTCATCCCCAAGACGACCTTCAATTACGGCACGGATGCCGAGTATGCCGTCAAAGTGCTTCCCACCGAGGTGACCTTCAATACCGTGCGCGCCGAGCGCCAGGACATGCAGACCGTCACGCTCAAGAACGTGGGCCAGAAGGACTTCACTCCAGCCTTTGTAGCCGAAGCCCCATTTGGCGTGATTGCTCCCAACATCGTCCTTGCAGCAGGGCAGTCGGTCGAGGTGCCCGTCACCTTCTCGCCCCAGACGGCAGGCCTGTATAGTGGCAACCTCACCATCGATTGCGGCCCCGCTGGCACGCTAAGTGTTCCCCTTAACGGAACGGCCACTCAGGCCGCTGCCGACCTGACCATCTGTGACGGCACCGAATATGCCAGCTTTGTCCCCATCTATGGCCTGGATATTGACGTGGTCAACACCGAGGGGCAAATGATCTATCCTGCATCGATGCTGACCGACATGCGCGGTCGCGAGATCTACTCGCTGCGTTTTCACACCTATAAGGAAGTGCAGATGAATGGCGGCGTGATCCAGCTCTCGTTCAAGGAAGTCCAGGATACGGCCTTTGCCACCGCGGCCATTGCAACCGACCTGACTGCTGTCGCTACCGTATCGCCCGTGTATGGTGGTACCGACCTCGTGTTTGACCTCCTCGAGCCCTTTGCTTACAATGGCGGCAACCTGCTGATCGACTGCAAGGTGATTGAACCTGGTATCACCAACTACAAGCAGACGTTCTTCTACGGAACACCGGTGGACTATAACTGCGGTGTGTACAAGTCGGTATGGTATGGCAACGTCTTTGATACCGAGTTTGTGCCCTTCTTGCCCAAAATCACATTCTCTTACTCTATGGAAGATGGCCTGCGTGGCGACGTGGACAATAACGGAAGCGTCAACATCGCCGACGTGACCGCTCTGATCGACATCCTGTTGAGTGGCGCCACCGCACCGTCTCAGGCCGATTGTGACCTCAACGGATACGTGAACATTGCCGATGTGACGGCTTTGATCGACTACCTGTTGAGCGGAAACTGGTAATCGCCAGCACGGGTAAAGTGTACGTCAACCATGTCGCTGGAGGCGGCCCCATTGTCGATGACAGGTTTTGGGGGCGCCTCCAGCGGCAGTTTCTTTACACCATGATCCCCAGAGTTACCCAGATGGCCGCCTTGCTGGCCTCTACTACCAATTTTGGTTGGCTTTTACGATGTGATTTTGTTGCAGTTGCCCTGGAAATTACCGACTTTGTATCGCCGATTGGGAAATAATGAGTACCTTTGCGGCCAAATTTCAGAGAATGAATTATGATTAAGATTGATCCCAAGAGAAAGTTATGGCAGGAAGTGATTGCCTATGTCCTGCTCACCATCGGCAGCCTGCTGTTCGCCGTTGGCGATGTGATGTTTGTAAACCCCTATCTGATGGCCCCTGGAGGCACCTATGGTCTGTCTAACGTGTTCAACACCCTGTGGCCCTGGAAGATCTCACTGTACGCGATCTGCATGGATGTGCCCCTGCTCATCATCGGCACATGGATCCTTGGCCCCAAGTTCGGCATCAAGACCATCGTATCGACCGCGTTGATTTTCCTGTTCACCTTTGTGCTCGAGAGCGCTTGGGGCTATAACCCCGTCATTCACGATGGCGAGATCGTCAAGGCCGTTGACCCGTCGGTGGTCAAGTCGATGGTCGAGATTCCCCATCATGGCGGCTGGTTCAGCCCTGACTATTTCCTCAACACGGTTGTGGCTGGTCTCATCTATGGTGTGGCTATCGGCCTGATTTTCCGCTCGGGAGCTACCAGTGGCGGTTCGGACATCATCTCGATGATCCTGCACAAGTACACCAAGATTTCCCTGGGCACCCTCGTCATGATTGTTGACGGCATCATCACGCTGAGCACCCTCGTTGCTTTTGGCGACATCCGCCTGCCCATCTATTCGGTTATCATCATCTTTATCGAGGGCAAGGTCATTGACCTCGTGGTTGATGGTATGAAGACCTACAAGACCATGTTCATCGTGACCGACGAGGCCGAAGCCGTGCGCGACTATATCATCAATGACATCAAGCGTGGCGGCACCCTCATCGCCGGTACAGGCCTCTACAAGGGCACTGAGCGCAAGATGCTCTATGTCACCCTCGACCGCTCTGACATGATCAAGTTGCGTTCGGTACTCTATCACATCGATCCGCACGCGTTTGTCAACATCATGGAGAGTAGCGAGATTTTGGGCGAGGGCTTCCGTCGTCTGCCCCAGGAGTAACTGTATACTGTGTGTCCCAATAAGGGGACTTCTATAAATTAGCTTGGAATGGATTTGGATTGATTTTCGAGTAGATTTTGACTTGACTTCGCAGGAGCATAGCAAGCTATGGTCCAAGAAGGCAAGGCAAAAGATGCCGAAAAGCGGCCAAAGACATCCAACATTAAAAACTATCTTTTGGGTAATTTATAGAAGTCCCCATAAATATTGTTCACCTTTAAATCAAGACTGATGAAAAAGATTGTAAACGCGCTACTGCTTGTGCTGCTCGTTGTTGCCACATCGTGCAACAAGGATGAAACCGTCGAGGGAGAGGAAATGAGATGGGAGATGCCCAGCGAGTTCGTTCAGCTGAATAAGGGCACCTTCCAGGTTCCGGCCGAGGGAGGCAGCTTTACGCTCACCTGTGAGAACTATGAGCCCTGGATTGAAGTACTCCATGAGATTGGACCAGAAGTTACGTATGACCTTATCGGTAGAAATAAAAGTACACGCTCAGCACAGGGCCAGTGGATTAAGGTGGAATGCGTGAAAAAGAAAGTGCATCTCACGTTCACTCCTGTGACCGTGGAAGAACCTCATGGGTTTGAGATCATGTTTTCCTCAGGAAATGTTTCATTCACTTTTATTTTCGTGCAGACCAAGCGCCAGTATTGATTGCACGCCAGTAGCCTGAAAGGGGACTTCTATAAATTAGCTTGGAATGGATTTGGATTGATTTTCGAGCAGATTTTGACTTGCCTTCGCAGGAGCATAGCAAGCTATGGTCCAAGAAGGTAATTTATAGAAGTCCCCTTAAGAAAGAGGTCCCATGCGGGGCTTCTTTCTTTATTTCGGGCTAAAGGATCGAAACGCCGCTATTTTTTTTCGAAATCTAAAAGAAAATGAAGTGTTTGGTGAAAAAATCGCTACCTTTGCCCCTATAGAAAAAACGACGAAAAGGAATTTACAGGATATGAATACTAAACGATTTCTCTTTGCCCTTGTGGCGGCGTTGGCACTGGCAGTCGCCCCGTCATGGGCGTGTACCAACCTTATCGTTGGTAAGGCTGCCTCAGTAGATGGCTCGGTGATTTGTACCTACAATTGTGATGGCTATGGCTTCGCTGGCTCTCTGTCGCGCACTCCAGGCGGCAGGCATGAGAAAGGCGAGAAGATTGCCGTCCGTGAGTGGGGCAGGGGAGCCGTTAGGGGCTATATCCCTCAAGTGGAGTACACCTATGACGTCATCGGCCATATCAATGAGAAGCAGGTGAGCATCGTGGAAACCACCTTCGATGGCCGCCTGGAGCTGCAGAATCCTGATGGACTGCTCGACTATTTCACCATGATGTATCTGGGACTGGAGCGTGCCGCTACTGCACGTGAGGCGATCATCATCATGACCGACCTGTTGCAGGAGTATGGCTACCGCAGCACGGGAGAGACGATCACCGTGTGTGACAAGAACGAGGCCTGGATTCTCGAGATCATCGGCAAGGGGCCTGGCGTGAAAGGCGCCGTGTGGGTCGCCGTACGCATCCCTGACGACTGCATCTGTGCCCATGCCAACCTCTCCCGCATCCGCCAGTTCCCCTTGAAGGATCCCAAGAACTGCATGTACTCCAAGGACGTGATTTCCTTTGCGCGAGAGAAAGGCTACTACAGCGGCAAGGATGAGGACTTCAGCTTCCGCGATGCCTATTGCCCCATTTCCTTCTCCAAGGTGCGCTATGCCGATGCCCGGGTGTGGAGTTTCTTCCGCCACCACTATGACAAGGACGAGATGGACAAGTACCTGCCCTACATCAACGGCCAGCATGACGTTTGCGACCATCTGCCGCTATACATCAAGCCCGACAGGAAGTTGTCGGTGCGTGACATCATGAATGACATGCGAGACCATTTCGAGGGCACCCCGCTCGACATGACTGCTGACATGAGTGCGGGTCCATGGAGCTCGCCCTACCGTCCGCTGCCCATGAACTGGGAAGTCGATGGAAAGAACTACTTTCGTGAGCGTGCCATTGGTACCCCGCAGTCGGGCTTCACGCTGGTGTCGCAGCTGCGCAACTGGTTGCCCGATGAGGTGGGTGGCATCATGTACTTCAACTGCGACGATGCCAACATGATCGCCTACGTGCCCGTGTATTGCTGCGTGAATGAGGTGCCCGAGGCCTTCCGTCGTGAGAATAACGTGAGCAACGAGTTCAGCGAGAACAGCGCTTTCTGGATAAACAATCTGGTGGCCAACATGATATATCCGCGCTACAGTGCCATGATTGGCGACCTGCGTGAGGCACAACAGGAGTTGGAGGACTTCTACGCTGCCGATCAGGCACAGGTGTTGAAAGACATCGAGCCGCTCACCAAGCGGGAGCGCGTCAGCTACCTCACCAGCAAGAGTGCTGCCTATACCGCCCGGATGATGCAGCGCTGGGACAAGCTCTTCCGCCTCATCGCCGTGAAGCACAACGACCAGATCGTGAAGCCTTCACAGGATGGTACCGTCGTTCCAGGGCGTTATACTACACCCGGCTACGACCAGCAGTTCCGTGAACAGATCAGCAAGGACACCGGCACCCGCTACCTGATGCCCGAGAGCTCAGGAGACATCAAGTCGCTGTAATGAAATCCACCTTTATCCTAACAGTCTCACATATATGTGTGCTATTAATAACATCAATCTTTATTAGTTATGAAAAAAATATTGCTTCTCATTCTGATGATTCCGCTGTTTGCCAGTGCGCAGAATCGGCCACGCGTTTCCGTCTTGGGTGACTCTTACTCGACTTTTCAGGGGTATATACCTGAGGAAAACGAGCCATGGTACTATACCCCGGCCGACACTTCAAGGACCGATGTGGACAATGTCACTCAGACCTGGTGGTGGCAGGTCATCAATCAGGCAGGCTGCCTCATTGAGAAAATTGACTCTTACAGCGGAGCGACGGTCAGCTACCACGGATACGATAATCAGGATTACAGCGCCCAGTCGTTTATCACCCGATTGCCACGCCTGGGCAGCCCTGATGTGATTTTCATCTTTGGCGGAACCAACGACGACTGGGCGGGGGCAGAATTGGGCGATTATAAATATGACAATTTTACTCGGGCCGACTTCTACACCTATCGTCCCGCATTGGCTAACCTGTTACAGCAGGCAAAGGAGAGATATCCCAATGTCAAGATTTTCTGTCTTATTAATGACGCGATTTCAAAGGATTTTATAGAATCGAGCAAAGTCATTTGTGACCATTACGACATTCCATATATCGAGCTAAAAGATATTGACAAGAAACAGAATCATCCCACGGTAAAGGGAATGAGGTCAATCGCAGAGCAAGTCTTGACGTTTATCAACAAATAAAAAGAGCGCTGAGACCTCATTTCACCGAAAAATAAAAGAAAATGAGTGTTTAGGGAAAAAATGCTTAACTTTGCACTCTCATTCAAAATAGTTTAACGGACATCGATGCTCAGACTGCTCCAAATAGTCACTTTACTGATTGTTGGGTTCTTATTCAATTCCCAGCAATCGGCCATCGTGGAGCTTCATGCCGAAGCGGTCGGTAATATTGAGCCAACAGAGAAAAAGCATAATCAGTCGAGCGATTTTGGCTGTTTCAAGGTGGCTCTGCCGCAGTCCGGTATAATAAACAATCACAGAAGCAATGTTAGGACCATCAGCACACGTACCTTCAGAACCTCAAGTTCTAATGGGACAGCCAAATGGAGGTGCTGCAGTGGCTCTTTCTTCAAGACATACAACAACCTACTCACATCTAAAAGGTGGAAAGATGCGCTTCGCATAGAGTCCGCGCCTTTCCATTTCTCATGCCCGTGCGATTACTATGTCATCGCATTGCGGCACATCATCCGTTAGCCTTTGTCTTGTTTCCCGATCGTTTTATATCGCCTTCTGCCGCAGGAGGTGATAAGTATTTTCACATCCAAACATCAATCTATAAACAATGGCTAATATTAAAAATCTTGGAATGGCTGAGGATCTTCTCGCCAATCCGCATATCTCTGTCCGCAAGTCTTTCTTCGGAATGGTCACTGACCATATCTACACCCCGACTGGCGGAAAAATCAAAGTGGTTCAGAAAATCTACAACCCCGGTGACGGCGATGCAATTAAAGGCATGCTCAGCCTCGGGGCCGAAGGCTTGAAAAAGGGACTCAAGGGCAAAGGCCTGCCCGAACCTGTCAATATCGGCAACATGCAGCTCAACATCTGCTACAGCAGTGACTTCCAGTTCGTTGCTATGCAGATGGAAAAGTTCGTGGATTTCTTTTACAAGCCCGTGACTGATCTTGTCGTGGCCGAAGGTGATGACGCCCGCCAGATTCTGACGGCCATCAAGTTATAAACCCGTTAATGAGGATGGATGCCGACAGCCTGTTGGCATCCTCCTTTTCAATCATGATGATACTATTGATAGCAAAGTTCATGGTCGGGTTATTGCTCATCATCAAGGGAGCCGACTGGCTCACCGATGGTGCGTCTGATATTGCCCGGCGTTTTAACGTCTCAAGCCTGGTTATCGGCTTGACGATTGTGGCTTTCGGCACATCGGCACCCGAATTGGTCGTCAGTGTGATCTCAGCGGTCAAGGGACAGGCCGACCTTGCCATCGGCAATGTGGTGGGAAGCAACATTTTCAATTCATTGGCCATCGTCGGAATCACTGCAATCATTTGTCCCGTTGCTTGCTCCAAGGGCAATATCCGCTACGACGTGCCTTTATGCTTATTGGCTTCAGTTGTGCTTTTCGTGATGGCCAACGATTCGTTGCTCGGCGCAAGCGGGGATATGATCAGCCGGAGCGACGGTATCGTCCTGCTCTGCTTCATGGCTGTTTTCATGGCATACTCCATCACGCTCGGCATCAACTCAAGCAACGACGTTATCGATGACGGGCCGACAACAGTTGCGCCTCTCTGGAAATCGGCACTGCTTTTCCTCGTCGGTCTGGCAGGGCTTGTTGTCGGCGGAGATTGGATGGTGGATGGTGCCTCGGGCATCGCTGCACACATGGGTGTGAGCCAAAGCATTATTGCTCTGACCATAGTGGCGGCTGGCACCAGTTTCCCTGAACTGATGACATCAGTCATCGCGGCCCGTAAAGGGGATACAGACATGGCTCTCGGCAATGTTGTCGGGAGCAATATCTTCAACATCTTCTTTATTCTGGGCACGTCGGCGACCATTACTCCGTTGCAACGGGGAAATATCGGTATGATTGACTTCATCACGCTTGTACTCGGTGCGGCGCTGATATGGGTGTTCTGCAGGTTTGGACGCAAGTATCACCACATCACTCGGCTTGAAGGTGTCGTTCTTGCCGTGTGTGCCGTTATCTACTACATCCAAGCCGTGATAATGGCATAGATTGACAACGTCTTTTCCAGTCATACGTGGGTGTGTCATAATTCTTTTGTCGCAAATTGAATCGCGCTTCGCGCGAGAAATTGAACAAAATCTCGTTTAATTTCTCGGCCGCTAGGCCGATTTAAAAACAAGCGAATGAATTATGACACACTCCCTATTCTTTATAATACTGACGATAAACAGAAAACTTGTGCTATTATACACATTATGCCAGTTCGGGATAAGAAATTATCGAAAATAGTGGTCTAAAAAATTGTAAAAGAGCGCTGAGACCTCATTTCACCGAAAAATAAAAGAAAATGAGTGTTTAGTTAAATTAATTCACTATATTTGCCAACGTTAATCAATTAATACTAAACGATATGAAGAAACTATTTTTACTTTGCCTTTCATTGATAGCGACACTCGGTGCGTTTGCTGATGTTCGAATTTGCGATGTGAGCTGTGATGCGAATGGACATTTTAACACATCCTTTATCAAGAGTGGCAGCATTACGTGGAATAAAGAAAGCCACACACTCACCTTAGACAATGCGGTAGTTGAATACAATACCGATAACGTCTATGATAATATTCGTCCCATACGCATTTCAGAGGCTGAAGCAACCATTGTGATCAATGGGCACTGCAAACTGACGACCAATGGGTTTGTTGTCATGGCTTTTGATACTTATAATGCCAAGAAGGTGACTATCCAAGGTAATGGCAGCCTACAGATTTCCAGCACATGGATTGACATATTTCTCATTGATACAAATCTGACAATTAAAGATATAACATTAGAATCCCAGAATGGTATAGCGAATAACGGGAATGGAGTTAATGTAGCCCTTGCGTTCAACAATGTTCAAGCCAATATCAAAGGACTGGTTGAAAGAATCGGAGAGGGTATCACCTTCACGAACTGTGCGATTACATATCCTGCTGACGCTTATGTAGGCGAGATGGACGGCTACGGCTATGCCATCTTATGCGGCAATAATGACTTCCCAGACAACATCATTATCTCGCGTGGTGGAGGGCTTAAAGGGGATGTCAACGGCGACGGTGAGGTCAACATTGCTGATGTCAACGCCGTCATTGATGTGATATTAGGTAGTGGCAACAACACATCTGCCGATGTCAACAAAGACGGTGAAATCAACATTGCCGATGTCAATACCATCATTGATATTATCCTTGGCGGCGGTTCCTCTCAAGACAATCATGAGTATGTTGACCTGGGTCTGCCCAGTGGCACGCTGTGGGCAACATGCAACGTCGGTGCCGATAGACCCGAGGACTACGGCGACTACTTCGCTTGGGGCGAGACCGCTCCGAAGAGCAACTATAATTTGGCAACTTATAAGTGGTACAATAGTGTCAGCGATAAGTTGACAAAATACTGCACCGATGACCATAAGACCGAGTTGGAGCCTGCCGACGATGCCGCCACGGTCAACTGGGGCGCAGGAGCGCGCATGCCCTCCTTGGAACAGATACAAGAGTTGTTAGATAATTGTTCTTGGCAATGGACGCAGAAGAACGGCGTGTACGGTCAGTTGGGCACAGGTCCAAACGGAATCACCATTTTTTTGCCAGCTGCTGGCGGCTGGTTGCGCGAGGTGCTCGATGAAGTGGGCTCTTGGGGCTACTATTTATCGCGAACACTCTACTCACGCGACTCCAGCGGCGCCTACAACCTGGAATTCGATTCTGAATATTTGAACTGGGATGAAGAATACAGGTATCGTTACTACGGATATACCGTCCGTCCTGTGCGTGTACAAAATTAGCTTAACGCCCGTCTTTTTATGGTCTAATCGGTTGAAGAACTTATACCAAAATGATAAAAGTCGGGACGAATAACACCTAATAACAAAGCATCGAAAAAGAAGAGAAAATGAGTGTTTAGGGCGAAAAAATCGCTACCTTTGCAAGTGGCAAAATAATTTATTTTGAAGTTATGTCTGATAATGAAAAAGTAAAAAAAGAGAGAAAAAAGATGATTATCTTAAAGTCTTGCTTCTTGGGCTTTTTGATAGCATGCTGTCTCTTTGTTATTTTGGGTTTTATCGTCAGTATCGCTTTTGGCGGATAATAAGATGATTCAAATGTATTAGAGATTCCGTCTTTTCTTGTCATAATCGGTTGATTTACCTTTGCCAGTGTAAATCAGCCGCTATTCTTTATCAATAGTTCGTTAAAAAATCGATATATGGCGAAACGGCTATGCCGCGCCGCCAAAGAGTTCATTGAAAATCTGAGTAATTAAAGTTTGGTTCGGTCGGAATCGGGACACGTCAAAAATTCGCTTGGCCATGAACGTGTTGGTCATCAGTAGTTTGAACTTGGACATGGAATATTCCATTCCCCGTTCCTTCATCATGACCTTTGCCACGTTGAGTGAGGCAAAAGAGGCATTGAAGGCGCAGCCGCCCGAAGTTCTGGCGGTAGCACTGTTCGCAGTGCCTGCCGTAGCGGCCCATCTGGGTGAAGTTTATCTTTCCTGGGATGACCATGTATAAAAGCAGTACCTCGATGATGACAGACTCAAAACTTTTGCTTAACTTTGACGCGCAATCGTGCAAGGCCTCCTTGCAGATGCCCGTATATTGGTCGAGTGCTTGTGAAATATCCTTCATAATCTTAGCAGTGTTTGGCGACAACTAAGTTGCTGAATATCAGGCACTTGACCAAATTTTATCAGTTATATGTTGTTAAAATAACTCATTGATTTTCAAATATTTAAATTAATCATTAACTATGTATTGTAATAGTTAAAACCAATGAAAAAGATTGCAAAGACATTGCTGATGGTGCTGCTTGTGCTTGTAGTAGCAACATCGTGTGGCAAAGATGAAGAAGAGCCTATCGGTATTTGGACCCCGATGAAATGGAAAGTTCCGGGCGACCTTGTCCGGATCCAAGAAGGTGTCTATCAGGTACCCTTGGCGGGAGGCTCTTATACATTCATCTGTGAGAACTATGTGCCCTGGATTGTATCACTCCACGAGAGCGGCCCCTATGTTACTTATGACACCCCATGCCTCGGTGATACCGTCTATGGTGAGTGGTGTAATGTGAAATGCGTGAATAAGTATTTGACCATCACATTTAGTCCTACAACTGAGGAAGATCCTCATGAGTTTGAGGTCGCACTCCAATCAGGAGATGCCTTTTACTATTTTCTTTTCTATCAAAGGAACCGCTTGTACTAGACACTCCCTGCCACCATTAAAACAAAGAAAGAAGCTCCATCAGGCTTCTTTCTTTAATATCCAGCAGAAAGGAATGGATTGAAAACCCTAAGATTGTTCGGTAACGGCTATTATTTTTAGGACTATTTTCAAAACTAATGGTACAAAGATAGCGAAATATTAGAAAAGTAATTAACTTTGTATCTTAATAAGGATAAGTGTTTCATATAATATTAACGGTTATGAAAAAGGTTTTATCACTAATGGTCTTGGTATTATCACTGCTGATATGTTCATGCACTGATGAGAATGATATTAGTTATATTAGTTTAAGTGAAGCATTGATAGAAATTGACGCTAGTTCAGGGTCAACATCAATAAACATAAAGGCAAACTGCCCGTGGACTGCATCTGCCGATGTGTCATGGCTTAAAGTAACTCCAGCCAAGGGCACTGGTGATGCCGTTCTTAACTGTGAGTGGACCGCTAATACCGAGCCTCAACAACGAACGGCTACGATAACTGTGCAATCTGGTGATGTTATAAAAACGACTCGTGTGGTTCAGTCCTTTAGCATTCAGCCACAAGTTGTAAGTTGCCGTGGTGTGATTGGTAATTTAATGAAGAATGAAGAAAGCTATTTTGAAATCACTTTTGACCAGCCTGTATCAGCAGAAAGTGTGGACCTGGATAGGTATTCACCTAGTTCTGGTCCCAAGTATAGCAATAATAATAAGACAATACACTATGATTTTAAATCAGCAAGGTTAGGACAAGACTTGGCTTGTAAAGTAAGGGTTAGGAATGATAGTGGTAATGCTTATAATTATGATGTAAATATTCCTTTTTATCAAAAGAAGTTTCTTGTTGAAGGTGGTTTGATGTATGCGTTGCTATCCGAAGACAAACAGAGCGTATGGGTAACCACAGCAGAGCCTAACAGACTGATACAACTGTCACTCGATGATGGACATGTGATGCACAATATTGAACTATCGTTTGTGCCAAGGCACATTTGCTATAATCCTTACAACAAGAAAATCTATGTTTTGCCAGTAAATGCTAACTACGAGTATAATAATTTCCTTTGTGTTGTTGACCCCGTGAGTGGACGTATTGATGAAACTATCACTTTTGATCCAGCACCTGATGCACATCCTCAACACCCGACAATCTATCCATACGACTTGCAATTCACAAATGACGGTTTTGGAATTGTCTTGCTGCGTGCAAGAGCCGCTTCAAATTTAGAGTGGCGATACATCGATGGTGCTAATAATAATCAGCTGTCGTTAAGTGGGTATAGATGGTATGAAAAGATTTTTGAGGAACTCTATCGCAGTTACGATGGCAATAAAATATGGGCAAATAAATACCCAGCCGATTATACCACAATCTACAGTGTAAGCCGAAATGAGCCTATACCCAAAGAATACGCGATTCATGGAAAATTCCGTTCCGACGAGTTTTACGCAGGCGGAAGATTGGTGGATATGCAGTTCAGTCCTTTTGGCAACAAGGTGTTTATTAGTGCGGCTCCTCGCAGTGTGTGTGTTGTTGATCTCGATACTGACACTTACTCCGTAGTGATTATGGGCGATGCGCGTGATTCGAAGGCTGCTTGGGACTGCACAAGCAGTAGCCGTTCATTGGTTTATCATGTGTGTGGATTAAATCATATGTTCTTACTGCTTGACATGGAAAGAGGTGAACCCATCTTTTATAATTACCACATCTGGTCTGATTATTATAATAAGCCTTGTAATGTTTATCATCTACCTGCAAGCGATCAACTGATGATTACCGCGTGGAATGGTATCTATTTATTTGATGCTTCGGTCATGAAAAAAGAACGACCATAATTGGTCAATAGGAGTAAAGTGAATCGGGTGAGAATGATTTTCAATTCTCAGATAATTCTGTTTGCAAAAGTACTGTTTTTAGGTCTGTTTTCAAAATAGTGGCATACGAATAGCAATTATAACAGAATTATGTTTAACTTTGCACAAATAATTGAATAAACAAATAGACAATGGCGACCTATACTATCACAGTGAATGAGCGCACATCATGGGGTAAAGCTCTTATGAACTATCTCCATGCATTAGGAGTGATTGTGCAACGAGTCCCCTCAAAATCCAAGAGCAGCTATATTCGTTCTCAAGAAGACAAGAAGGCTGGCCGCGTAGAATCATTTGATTCGTCCGAGGAAATGTTTGAGTCATTAGGAATCTAGGCATGTATAAGATTCAGATGACCAAGACGTTCCGCAAAGACACGGAACGTTGCCGCAAACGTGGTTACGACATGGAACTGCTCAAGACGGCAATTCGTGGCTCAGCGGAAAATTAGCGGGGGCAAGCATGAGGTCGAAAGACCTCGCCAAGGCCGCTGGCCTTGCTGTGGTCTTCGACCACACCGCCCCCACCTTTTATCGGGTGAGACCCTGTGTGCTCGAATCTGTAGCGCCTGACACGTAAAATGAAAAAGAAGCCCACAAGGGACTTCTTTTTCATTTTGCGGAAAGGGAGGGATTCGAACCCACGGTACGCAAAGCGTACAACGGTTTTCGAGACCGCCCCGATCGACCACTCCGGCACCTTTCCAGTCTTGCCCTCGGGATTACTCCCCAAAAGCGGGTGCAAAGTTAGGGCAAATTTTCCACCAGCCCCTCGATGGTCTTGATGGGATCATCGGCGCCAAAAACGTAGCTTCCTGCAACCAGGATATCGGCTCCAGCCTCAGCGAGTTGGGCTCCGGTGACGGCGTTCACGCCGCCGTCAATCTCAATCTGGGCTTGTGAGCCGTTGAGAGCGATGAGTTGCCGCAGCTCACGCACCTTGTTCAGCGTTTGAACGATGAACTTTTGGCCTCCGAATCCCGGGTTCACCGACATGAGCAGCACCAGGTCCACATCACAGATGATGTCCTTGAGCATGGCAACCGGCGTGGCGGGATTGAGGGCTACACCTGCCTGCATGCCGGCATCGTGAATCTGCTGCACCACGCGGTTGAGGTGGATACAAGCCTCTTGGTGCACGGTCATGATGCGGGTGCCGCAGTCGCGCACCTCGGGGATGAACTTCTGGGGCTCGACAATCATCAGGTGAACGTCTAGTGGCTTGTTGCACAAGCGCTGCACGTGCTTGATGACGGGGAAACCAAATGAGATGTTAGGCACGAAAACGCCGTCCATCACGTCGAGGTGAAGCAGGTCGGCATCGCTGCGGTTAATCATGTCGATATCCTTGGCGAGGTGACCGAAATCAGCGGATAACAGAGAGGGGGAAACTTTCATATATTTTAGTTGTTAGTTGTTAGTTGTTGGGCGTTTCTTCAGGGCCTGGTAGGCTAGGAAAAGGACGATGGCGATGGCCAGTGCGTAGCCGGCCCACGACAGGTAACGGTTGTAGTGCTCGAGCTGGGCTAGCAGCTCCTCTTCGGGGAAATGAAGGCTCAGCCAGTAGCCCAATCCTGCCAACACCACGTTCCAGATGCCAGCGCCCAGCGACGTGAACAGGGCGAAGGTGCCAAAGTTCATCCTCGACAGACCGGCAGGAATGGAGATGAGCTGGCGTATGGCAGGGATTAACCGGCCCAGGAAGGTCGAAATGGCACCGTGACGGTCAAAGTAAGCCTCGGCTTTCTGGACCTTCTCGGCATCGATCAGGCACATGTGGCCGATGCGGCTGTTGGCAAAGGCATAGACCACCGGCCGCCCGATGAGCAGCGACAGCACGTAATTGATGACGGCCCCGATGAGCGCGCCAACGGTCGCGATGAGGACAATCATCATGATGTTGAGATCACCGTTGCGGGCGGCAAAATAGGCGGCTGGCGGGATGACCACCTCACTCGGGAACGGAATGAATGAACTCTCAATGGCCATCAGCAGCAGGATGGTGCCATAGGTCAAGTGCTCCTTGTACCAGTTGTAAATCGTCACGATGTCGTGAGGCATATACACCACGATGCCGACCACCACGGCTGCCAGCACGACAAGTATAATCACGAGTTGTAAAGTATCTTTCTTCATATCGACGGCAAAGGTAGTAAAAAGTATTTTTACTTGTTGGTTTTAACTGCTGGTTTTTGCCATTTAGCGAGATGGGCAGGTAAAATTGTTGTGTCAAAAAGCAGAGCAGAAGCATAAATGGTCATTTTCGCAATATGCTGGTTGTCAAAAACATGTCAAGGATCGCTTATTTAAAAAGGGTGGTGCGGAATTGTTAACGTGATGTTAAAAGCAGGATCGGCCCTTTATAGTGCAAAAGTAGTACCCATCCGTTTGCCTGTGCAAGGTCAAAACGCACAAGATGCCAAGAATCGCTTCCGAGCCAAAAACTCGGATTACATAGATTGACCTTTGTCACAATGATTTCTAGACAGGATGCAGCGTATTTGTGCCGGTCATTGATATTGGCGGCGCGAGATCAAGTTCGGCACTTCGTTGCAGCAGTCTTCCAGCATTGCGAACAGATATTTTTTGCTATCGGTGCTTATGCTTTCGGCCATCAGATTAAGGGCTATTGCTTCCAGACCACTGAACTTCGGGACCGCACCAGGTCGAGGCAGATTGCCGAGTTCATTAACGACTTTTCTTTGAAAAACTCTTGCAGACATCAAGGATTTTGACGAAATTTGCGTACAAGTTGTGCGTACGGTGATCTGAATTTAATGTTTTGATCACCATTAAATTGCTAAAAATCAGAGGCATACACTACTTCTTGGACATCTTTATGTTAACTATTTAATCCCGCCAACGGGTTTGTAACTAATCTTAATACAATGAAAAGTATAACAAAACTAATTTGCATATTTTTGCTAATACCATTATCCGCCTTTGCTCAATATTGTATGCAAGGAAGAGTAACTGATGAAAATGGAATTGGTATAAATGAAGCGCAAATATATCTATACTTGAATGGAGAACTGGAGGTATTGGCACTTACAGATATGAACGGAGAATACCGCACTGGCAAAGTGCCACAAGGAAAATATCAAGTAGTAGTTAGTTGCATGGGGTTCACTAGCAGGGATGATTCTGTGGCGATAGACCAAGATGTCACCCTTGATTTCATTCTCGAAACGAGAAGCATTATGCTTGACAGCGTTGTGGTCATGGGGAGAAATAGCCGTCCCACATCAAAGGGACATGTTTTTTACCTTTCAAAGAAAGCTAAAGAAAGTGGAAACCCGTTTGTCGCCTTGCAGGAAATACCACTACTCTATAGCGATCCTGTTAGTGAAAGTGTACGATCTTCCGACGGCCAGTCGATGATGATACTCATTGACGGTATGCGAGTGAATTCCGGTATAAGCCCGATAGATCCTTCTCGAATAAAGTCAGTGGAGATTATAGATGTAGTGGGAGCGAAGTATATGCGGCAAGGCGTAAAACGCATTATGAACATAAAACTGAAAGAAACATCGCTTTACACATACATACAGCAATCGGTACGTGCCGACTACCCTGAAAAATCATATTTCGCATCTCCAAAATTTGAGATTGGAAACAGCCGCATCTCACTCTATGGCGATGCTTTTTTCAGCACAGGTCACGGCAGTAAAACGAACACCTACAATTTGCAAACACCAGAGCTCGATAAAGAATACTCTGGTGAGTCAAAAAGTAAAATCAAAGACTATGATTTTTCCCTGATGTCAAAGTGGCGCATTTCTGCTAGAGACTATTTTGCCGCATATGTTCAAGGTAACGCAAGCAGGGAAACAAGCAGAAACCTGTCTTCCGGCGAACTGAACGAGCACAGCATCACTCGTAACAACACTAGTGACTACCATTCAAATCTGTTTTCAGCAACGTCATATTATAAGCATATCTTCTCTGATAACGAGGAAATGGAGTTATATGCTGTTTATTCTGATAATCATGCGAATAACACAAGCAGCTTGGAAGAGAGTTTAAATGGAATGGGAGATATGAATACCATAGAATATGACAATGACCGCAAACTGACTACTTGGACACTGGATTATTCCAAAGATTTCGATAATGGCGGGAGCCTGAATATAGGAAACGACATGCAATATTCTTATGATAGGATTGAAAACATCGGCATTGGTAGTTATCTTTTCAAACACCATCGTTTGAATGAGTTTGTATTTGCCGGATATAGTGGAACGCTGACACGAAAACTAACATACGACGCCACAGCTGGAATGGAGTATGTCTCTATGAAGTCTGACAGCATTCATCATCATTACTTCAGGCCGAGATTGTCATTTGGCATGTACTGCAACATAACAAACAGTATCAGTACAAAAGTCAGCTACACATATAGTAACACACCACCCTCTGTTGCTATGCTTAACCCATACAACACATCAGCCGATACGCTTCTTGTCAGTCATGGAAATCCTTATCTTATGCCGTCAAAAACGCACACATTTGGTTGGAATGCCTCATATTTCAGCGGTGGGCTGGCACTCGGCACAAGTATTTCATACGGAATATCTCGCGACATTATCGAGCCTGTCCATCTTGCTGAAGACAATGGTGTGCTGCTGACAACATATAAAAATATAGGGAGTTTCCGCTCGCTGCAGTTGAAGTGCAATATGTCATGGCGCATAAAAGGATTCTTCTTGCTGATGGACATAGCCCACAACGTAAATTATTATACAACAGTTGGGGCAAAAAAGCATTTCACAGGCATTTTGCTTTTGAGCAGGAGATGGGGAAAGTTCGAGATGCGAACCAATTTCTCCTATCAGAACTACATAAACACTGAATTCTCAAAGACAAAGAACTACAATCCGGAAAGCAACCTCACGCTCTCATACAGTTTCACTCCTGACATTTTGCTGTCAATAGGATGCACAAGTTTTATAGGCAATCCGAGAAGTCGGACGACTGTAAGCACCGGCACATATAAAAGTTTTACCTATACGACAAAAAAGACATTTACGCCATGGATATTGTTCCGATGGAGTATGAGGAAGAACGACAAGAAAAAAATTGAACTTGAAAACGACATAATAAGAGACCATGAGGACAAGATAAAACTGTAAAACTGAAGAATACATCAAATGGATGGTTTGATGTATTTTGAAGTGTCGGATGGGGATCCTATTACTGGTAAGGTAAAGGAGTGGGGTTATTGCTTGTGCTGGGTAATCGTCATCTCGCAGGCCTTGCAGTCGCAGGTGACCTTGAGGAGGGTGGTGCCGGTTTTCAGGTAGAGGTCGTGGGGGAGGGCTGTAGCGTTTTTGCCTTTTAGGCAGGCGCCGAGCTGGCGGCGTAGGCAGTAGCGGGTGTGCATCAGTGGGGTAGAGGCGTTGGCGGGGGTGCCCGCTTCGAGGGCGGGCAGGATGTCGGTCACGCCGTGGTCGCGGTAGAGTTGCTCGGCCAGGCGGTTGGCGACGTTGTCGGCGGGCGTCAGGGTGGAGACTGGGCATGGATAGGAGCGATTCTCCTTTCGGCGCTTGTCAACGGGACGGGTGATGCGGTGGGCGCGGTCGAGCAGCTCGATGGCCTCACGGCGCAGCTGGGACAGCAAGGAGGCGGGGATGAAAATGTCGCCGGGCACTTGTGCCTCGTGCAAGCGGTAGATGGTGCCGCCCAGTTTGGCCAGTTCGGTGCGCTGGCGTTCGCCTTGGGGCTTGGCGGCGGCTTGCAGGTCGCAGGGCAGGGTATGAGTCACACGGTTGCCCCGCTCATCGGCTAGGGTGAGGGAGAGCAGGCCGCTTGTGTAGCGCAGTTCGGCATCGACGGCGATGGTGCGTGTGGCCGATGGCTTGGCCAGCAGGTCGGTGAAGACCTTGTCGGCCGTGCGGTAGATTCGGGTGCCGCGGGGGATGTCGGCGCGCTCACGCAGCAGGACGGTGCCGTTCTCCATCGCGCGGTTTACTCTTGCGCCCGAGAACTGTCCGTGGCTGTCGATAAAACTGAGGCCGTCGCCGTTGACCAGGGTCGCACGGGTGTCGATGGTGAGCGTGTTGCCGCTGCAGCGCAGGGCACGCCCCAGGTATTCGCCCTGGGACTTGGGAGTGTCGATCGAGGCAATGGCGGTGCCGTCCTTGGGGCGGCGTTCGTCCAGGAAATAGTGGGTGAATCCGCGGTTGAAACTTTTCTCAATAGCCGGCTCGAAAGTCAGGTTCACGATGCCGCATGAGGCGCGGCGGTAGCGCTCGGGCTCGCGGTCGATGACCTTGTCGATGGCGCGGCGGTAATAGGCCACGACGTTCTTGACGTAGCCGATGTCCTTGAGGCGCCCTTCAATCTTGAACGAAGACACGCCGGCTGCCATCATCTGCTCCAGGCGGTCGTGCTGTGCCATGTCGCGCAGCGACAGCAGGTGCTTACCGGCGACGAGCACTCGCCCCTTGCCATCTACCAGGTCGTATGGCAGGCGGCACAGCTGGGCGCACTCGCCACGGTTGGCGCTGCGGCCCTTCAACACCTGGCTGATGGCGCATCGTCCGCTGTAGCTCACGCACAGGGCCCCGTGGACAAACGCCTCGAGCGGCACGGTGGTTGCCTGGCGGATGGACGCTATCTCGTCAAGTGTCAGCTCGCGCGCCATCACCAGCTGCGAGAATCCCAGCGACTCAAGGAAGCGCGCCTTGTCGGGCGTGCGCAGGTCGCACTGCGTGCTGGCGTGCAAGGCGATGGGAGGGAGGTCGAGCCGCAGCAGGGCCATGTCCTGAACGATGAGGGCGTCAACGCCAATGCGGTACAGGTCATGGACAAGACGTTCAACCTCCATCAACTCGTCGTCATAGACCAGCGTGTTGACTGTGGCATAGATCTTTGCCCCGTAACGGTGGGCATAGTCACAGGCGCGCTGCACGTCATCAAGCGTATTGGTGGCATCGGCGCGGGCACCGTGATGGGATGCGCCCATATACACGGCATCGGCGCCATGGTCGATGGCGGCGATGGCGATGTCGGCGTCGCGGGCGGGCGCGAGCAGTTCTATGTCAGCGGGACGATGGCCCATTGGTCAGATGTTGAGGGTAAACGAGTCGGCGTCACGCCAGGCGGGGAATTTTTCTCTAAACTGTGCCAGCTGGGCAGGGGAGAGGTCGGCGGTGATGACGGGACTGTTCATGCGCTGGGCGATGACCTTGCCCTTGAAGTCGATGACGAGTGACGAGCCCTCGGGGTACTCCACGCCGGCGGGATCGGTGCCGCAGCGGTTCACACCGCACACATAGCACTCGTTCTCCATGGCGCGTGCGGCAAGTAGTGTGCGCCACACTTTCTCACGCGACTTGGGCCAGTTGGCGATGACCACCAGCAGGTCATAGTTGTTGTTCACGTTGCGGCAAAAGACCGGGAACCGCAGGTCATAGCACACCACCAGCTTGATGTTGAAGCCACGGAACCGCACGATGGGCGCGGCCGTCAGGCCCTGGTTGAACACCTTGTCCTCGCCGCCAAACGAGAACAGGTGGCGCTTGTCGTAGTAGGTCTCGTCGCCATTAGGCTCGATAAAGAAAGCGCGGTTGTAGAGCTGGGCGGCGGTGTTGGCAAGGAAACTGCCAATGATGCCCACGTGGTACTGGGCAGCCAGCTTGCGCAGGGTGTGCAGCGTGTCGCCGCTGTTCCACTCGGCCACGGCGGCTGCCTGTTCGCGGTCGCCTGTCATAAATCCTGTCGAGAACAACTCGGGCAATATGACCAGATCGGTGTCGTCGGGCATATTCCTCAAGTTACGCTCCAGTTGCTTGATATTGGCTTCACGGTCACCCCAGGCGATGTCGTCCTCGAGGAGTGTGACGCGCAGATTGCGGGAAATCACTTTTCAGTTAACAGTTAAGAGTTAATAGATGATAATAGTTGGCATTGTATGAGTTCCTCGGCAATGCCCATATGGTTTATTCTAGTCCAGTGACAAACTTTTCGGGATATTTCCCGCAGCCGTGTTGCTGGAAATATTGCTTGATGCGCAGCAGGTCGGCATCTGCATCGCCGCTGAGCTCAAACTCGCGGTCGATACACACCACACGCTCCTTGTAGTCAAAGTAGGCCATCACCATCGGCACCTGGGCCTCTCTGGCCATGAAGATGGCGCCCTTGTGCCAGTTGGGGTTGGCGCTGCGGGTGCCCTCAGGCGTGACGCCAATGGCCAGCTTGGGCGTTTCGCTATAGGCTTGAACTATCGACTGGGTGAGGTTGCCGTGTTGGCGGCGGTTGACGGGAATGCCACCCAGGGCTTTGAGCATGGGGCCTAATGGGAAAAAGAACCAGGTGTCCTTCATGAGGAAACCTGCTTTCATCCCCACCGAGTGTATGCCCAGTTCACCCAGGATGAAATCCCAGTTGCTGGTATGGGGGGCAATGACGATGATGCACTTGTCGGGCATGGTCAGGTTGACCTTGAACGCCCAACCCATCTTTTTCAATATCCAACCAGAAAGGTTCATGCAGGAATCCAGGTATAAATAAAATCAACAAGGGCGTGCCGATTGCTGTGTCTGCACGCCCTTGGGAAAATTCATTATTTTTTGGACGGCATGAGCTCGTTCATGCGCTTGGCAATGTTGTTCACCTCGGCACGGAAGTACTCGCTCAGTTCCTTCTCGCACTGCTTGAAGAACGCGCGGCGGGCCTTGTTATACTCCTTGCGGTTAGCAAACTCTTTTACCTTCTTGCCAAAGTGGTTGTTCACGCGGTTAACAGCCTCTTGCTGCAACAGGGCGGTGTCGATGATGATGCTGTCCCACTGCTCGAGCTTGCCCTCGCCAAAGGCTGATTCTGCAAAGATGCACTCGCCTGCGATATCGCCACAGGCATTCTGAATTGCTTTCTTGATCTGTCGTTTACTTGCCATAATGTGATAAATTGTACAAATGAATGATATTTACAGTGCGCTAAGGTACAAAATATATCTCAATCACAGGTGCTGACTGAGCAGGAATTTGCCGAAAATTGTCAAAATTTGATTTTTTTTTGCCGAAATGCTAAAAAAGTGCTCTAAAAATTTGCCAGTTCAAAAAATGGCAGTAATTTTGCATCGCTTTTGAACGGAGATATCGTCTAGTGGTCTAGGACGCCGCCCTCTCACGGCGGAAACCAGGGTTCGAGTCCCTGTTTCTCTACTAGCAAAGCCTTCACCCTACCATGAGCGAGGGCTTTTTAAATCGATGGAGATATCGTCTAGCGGTCTAGGACGCCGCCCTCTCACGGCGGAAACCAGGGTTCGAGTCCCTGTTTCTCTACTAACAAAAAACCTCGGTTACGGCCGAGGGTTTTTTGTATATATCAGGATGTGATGATGTGTCTAGCTGTTGATGAAAGCAACAATAAGGCTGTGCACCTCGTTGACAGCGGTCTCCAGGTCGTCGTTGATGACCGTGTGGTCAAATTGCGGACCGATGGATATCTCAAATTCCGCTTTATTGACCCGGTTCTCGATGTCCTCCATGCTGTCGGTGCCGCGGCTGATGAGACGGCGGCGCAGCACCTCAACGCTGGGGGGCTGGATGAAGATGGACAACGCACGGTCGCCGTACATCTTCTTGACGTTCACGCCGCCCAGCACGTCCAGGTCCAGCACCACGTTTTTGCCCATGGCTGTTATGCGCTCGACCTCGCTCTTGAGCGTGCCGTAGTAACGTCCGGGGTACACTTCCTGGTATTCCACGAGCTCGTCGTTCTCGATCTTGTGCTCAAACTCTTCTTGAGTGAGGAAATAGTAGTCCACGCCATGCACTTCCTCGCCCCTGCGGGGACGGGTGGTGGCTGATACCGAGAAGGCAAGCCTCAACGACTCGTCCTGCATGATATGGCCGATGATGGTCGACTTGCCCGATCCTGACGGCGCCGAAATGATGATCAATTTGCCTTGTTCCATAAAAAAGAGATTTCCCTAAAAAGCCTAAAGCCTATAACACATTCAGCACCTGCTCCTTGATCTGCTCCAGGTGATCCTTCATGCGAACGACCAGATTTTGCAGTTCAGCCTGGTTGGCCTTGGAGCCCATGGTGTTCACCTCACGGCCGATTTCCTGGCTGATGAACCCCAGCTTCTTGCCTTGGCCGGGTTCCTCGCTATGCAGGGTCTCGAGGAAATAGTTCAGGTGATTCTGCAGGCGTAACTTCTCCTCGGTGATGTCGAGTTTCTCAATATAATAAATGAGTTCTTGCTCAAAGCGGTTGTTGTCATAGTCCACCTCCTTGATCTTGGCCAGTGAATCCAGGATGCGTGATTTGATCTTGGCGATGCGGGGCTCCTCATAGCGTGGAACCTCGTTGAGCAGGGCTTGGATGGCCGCAATTTTCTCCTCAAAGAATGTGCACAGCCTTGCGCCCTCTTGGCGTCGGAACTCGATCAGTTGTTGGGTTGCCTCGGCAACGACATCCTTGACCACTTGCAGCTCTTCCTTGTCGGCCTCGTTGCACTTGGCGTCGGTCTTGAGGGCGTCGGGCATGCGCAGCAGCGTGGCATACCAGTCCTCGGGCTGAGGCAAGTTGAGTTCCTTGGCCATCTGCTCGATTTGTGCCTTGTATTGTTGCAGCATCGGGATATTGATGGTGCCTGATGGCGCGCCCTCGATGGGTTCGCTGATGACATACAAGTCAATCTTGCCGCGCATCAAGGCCTGGGTGACGCTGTTGCGCAGCTCCATCTCTATTTCTCGGTAATTTTGGGGAGTACGTGCCCCAAAATCCAACTGTTTGCTGTTAAGCGACTTGAGCTCGGCGGTGATTTTCTTGTTGTTATACACTTTCACGGCCTTGCCAAATCCGGTCATCGATAATATCATAGTTAATCAGATTTTATATAGGCTGCAAAATTACAAAAAATATTCATAATGGCGCCTCTCTTTTCTAAAAAGATGTTGCTAGCACGTTGGGATGAGGCGCGCTCGACTTGCGCTATTCCAAGAAAAATCAAACCGAATGGCGTGATTGTATTGCACATTACATTTTAAAAATGTAACTTTGCAGGTTGGGGGGCGATAATGGAGCCCTTGAAAAGATATGGATAATTCGACTTTAGCGATAGTGGTGCCTTGCTACAACGAGGAGGAAGTGCTACCACAGACCAATGAGAGGCTGTGCTCACTGCTCGACGGCATGATGCGTGACGGACTGGCAGGACAGGGTAGCTACATCCTCTATGTCAACGACGGTTCGCGTGACAGCACATGGCAGCTCATTGAGAAATATTGCTCGATTGGCGCCCATGTGCGCGGCCTCAAGCTGGCAGGCAATGTCGGGCACCAGAACGCCCTCATGGCCGGACTGGACACAGCCCGTGCCGATGCCGACGTGACGGTCTCGATCGATGCCGACCTGCAGGACGACATCAACGCCATCCCCGAGATGATGAAGAAATATCATGACGGTTGTGACATTGTCTATGGCGTGCGCCGCAAACGCACGACCGACACCTTCTTCAAGCGCACCAGCGCCCAGATGTTTTACCGTTTCATGACCTCGATGGGCGTGAAGTCGGTTTATAATCATGCCGACTTCAGGCTGATGAGCCGCCGGGCTGTCGATGCCTTGTGCCAGTATGAGGAGCGCAACCTGTTCCTGCGTGGGCTGGTGCCGCTGCTGGGCTACAAGACCGATTCGGTCTATTACGACCGTCTGGAGCGTCCGGCTGGCGAGAGCAAGTACCCCCTGAGCAAGATGCTGTCGTTTGCCATCGACGGCGTCACCTCGTTCAGCGTCAAGCCATTGCGGCTGATCTTCGACATGGGGTTGATCTTCATCTTGATCAGTCTGGTGATTTTGGTTTATGTGATTGTGGCATTGTGCCAGGGCAGGGGTGTGCAAGGCTGGGCCTCACTGATGCTCTCGATCTGGTTTGTGGGCGGATGTGTGCTCATCTGCTTGAGCATCATCGCTGCCTACATTGGCCGCATCTATACCGAGGAGAAGCATCGTCCCCGTTACAACATTGAGAAGTATCTGAAGTAGAGAGAGTATGTCCGATCAAATCAATAAAGACACTATCGTGAAGCATAACGGCATTCCCAGTCCCGGTGACATCAGGTTATTCCTGACCGATGTGGATGGCACGCTCACCGACGGGGGCATGTACTACGGGACCGATGGCACCGAGTTCAAGAAGTTCAACACCCGTGACGGCATGGGGCTGCAGCTGCTGCAGCGCACGGGCGTGAAGGTGGGCATCGTCACCAGCGAGAACACGCCCATCAACGTGAACCGTGCCCGTAAGCTTGGCCTCGATTACCTCAAGCAGAGCGCCCGTGACGGCGGCAAGCTGGCCGCTACACGCGAGATTTGTGACGAATTGGGCATCAGCTTGGACCAGGTGGCTTACATCGGCGACGACGTCAACTGCTATGACCTGCTGGCTGCCGTGGGGTGGGCCGCTTGTCCTGCCGACGCTTGCGGCAAGGTGAAGAACATCGAGGGCATACGCATTCTGGAGCGCCGTGGCGGTGACGCTTGTGTGCGTGAATGGATCGACATGATTTTGGAAAATCAATGAATAACGAGGGTCTCGATAATCAGAATCTGAAGCAGAAAACAGCCCAAGGCTTGTTTTGGAGTTTCCTGAGCAGTGGCGGCATGCAGTTGCTCAACTTGATTATCGGCATTTTCCTGGCCCGTCTGTTGTCGCCAGGCGAATATGGCATCGTGGGAATGCTCGCTATTTTCACACTGCTGGCCAACAACTTGCAGGAGAGCGGCTTTGGTGTGGCTCTGGTCAACATCAAGGACATCGAGCACAGCGACTACAATGCTGTGTTCTGGTTCAATGTGGGCATGAGCCTTCTGCTCTATGCGATACTGTTTTGCTGTGCTCCGCTCATTGCCGCGTTTTTCCATCAGCCTTGCCTGGTTTCCTTGTCCCGATTTGTCTTTCTGGGCTTTATCATCGCCTCGCTGTGCATCTCACCCAATGCGATGCTGGTGAGGGGGCTCAAGATGAAGGAGAAAGCCATCACGTCGTTGTCGGCACTGATCGTTTCGGGTACCGTGGCTGTGATCATGGCGATAAATGGCTTTTCCTATTGGAGCCTGGCGACGCAGCAGATACTATATAATGTGGTTATCTGCTTTGGCCGTTTCTATTACACGAGGTGGTGCCCGACCCTCAAGGTGGATTTCACCCCCGTGAGGCAGATGTTCTCGTTCAGTTACAAGGTGCTGATCACAGCAGTGCTGACCACAATCAACAACAATGTGCTGACGGTCATCTTCGGCCGCCTGTTTCCGGCTCAGGCCGTGGGCAACTTCACCCAGGCCAACAAGTGGAACACGATGGCCAATCAGATGGTGACCAACACCATGGCCCAGGTGGCTCAACCGGTCTTCACCCAAGTGACCGACGACAAGGAGCGGCAGCGCCGTGTCTTCGGCAAGATGTTGCGTTTCACGGCTTTTCTTGCGTTCCCGGCATTGTTCGGCCTGGCACTGGTGGCGCCACAGGTCATCCTGCTAGCCATTGGCGACAAGTGGGTTGATAGCATCCCGTTACTGCAGATTTTGTGCATCAGCGGTGCTTTCATCCCTCTCTACACGGTTTACCAGAACCTGTTTTTGAGTCAGGGCAAGTCAGATACCTATATGTGGCTCTCCATTGGCCAGATTGCCATTATGCTCACCGCAGTGCTTGCTTGTCATGCTATGGGCATCAGGACAATGGTCATCGCCTTTGCCTGCATCAATATCCTGTGGTTGCTGGCATGGCAGGTCTTTGCCTATCGGCTCATTGGCTACCGCTTCTTCTCGATGCTGCGCGACCTGTTGCCATTCATGCTCATCGCGCTGGCTGTGATGGCATTGACCTATCTGGTTACGCTTCACATCAGCAACATGTTGATGTTGCTGGTTTCTCGTGTGCTCATTGCCGCAGCTCTCTATTTCATGGCGATGAAGTTGTTACGGGCGCGCATCCTTGAGGATTGCATTGAGTTTATCCGTTCCAAGAAATCTAAATCATAATCAATAAAAATAACTATCACGATGAAAGGTAAAATCTTAGTGACTGGCGGAACCGGCTTTATCGGTTCACACACCACGGTGGAGCTGCAGCAGGCAGGCTTCGAAGTGGTCATCATCGATGACCTGAGTAACAGTAACATTGAAGTGCTTGACGGCATTGAGCGCATCACGGGCATCCGCCCCGTCTTCGTCAAGGGCGATTGCACCGACCGCGCAGTGGTGCGTAAGCTGTTTGAGGACAATCCCGGCATCAGCGGCATCATCAATTTCGCGGCCAGCAAGGCTGTAGGCGAGAGCATCGAGAAGCCCATCATGTATTACCGCAACAACATTAACATCCTGCTCAACCTGCTGGAGTTGATGCCCGAGTTTGGCGTGAAGGGCTTTGTCTTCTCGTCGTCATGCACCGTCTATGGCGAGCCCGACAAGAACCCGATTACCGAGGACGCGCCCACCAAGAAGGCGACTTCGCCCTATGGAGCCACCAAGCAGATTTGCGAGGATATCATCACCGATGTCATCCGCAGCGGCAGCCCCATCAAGGCTATCCTGTTGCGTTACTTCAACCCCATTGGCGCCCATCCCAGTGCCGAGATCGGTGAGCTGCCCAACGGTGTTCCCCAGAACCTCGTGCCCTACTTGACCCAGACCGCCATCGGCGTGCGCAAGGAACTGAGCATCTTTGGTGACGACTATCCCACACGCGACGGCTCTTGCATCCGCGACTTCATCAACGTCGTTGACCTGGCCAAGGCTCATGTCAAGGCCCTGGAGCGCATGCTCGAGGACAAGAGCGACGAGGCGCTGGAAATTTTCAACATTGGCACGGGCAATGGCGCATCGGTACTCGAGTTGCTGCATTCGTTTGAGCGCGCCACGGGCGTGAAGGTGCCTCACAAGATTGCCGCACGTCGTCCCGGTGACATCGTCCAAATTTGGGCCGACCCCAAGCGTGCCAACGAGGTCCTGGGCTGGCATGCCGAGATTTCCCTCGACGACACCATGCTCAGCGCCTGGAACTGGCAAAAACGTCTCCGCGAACGCGGCATCATGTAATTACACCAACAAGATAGATGGCTGATAATCCCACATTCAATCAAGAGGAACTCAGGGCTAGGTTTAACCCTGAGGGTTCGCCCTTGCGCCGCCAGCAGATGGTCATGCTGGAGATGGTTACTGTGCTTGACAAAATTTGTAAGAAGCACGATATTCCTTATTTCCTGTATGGAGGCACATTGCTTGGCGCATTTCGTCACAATGGATTCATTCCTTGGGACGACGATTTGGATGTGGCCATGATGCGACAAGACTACAAGCGGTTGATGAAGGTGCTGCCGGCCGAATTGCCCGCGCACATCGCCTTGCAAAACAATGACACCGACAAGAATTACTTCCTCTTTATCACCAAATTGAGGGACAAACGGTCATTCCTCGATGAAGGTAATTTTGATAAGGTGTTCAAGGAACGCGGCATCTTCATTGACATCTTTCCGCTGGACAGGCTCTTGCCGTGGACCCAACGCCTGCGTGTGCAAAGTGTGACTTATAACATTTTCCGCAAGGGGAACGGAAGCGACTCGGCGATGAAAAAAATAAGGGCCTTGACTTGGTTTAACCGTCATGTCTCTTTCCCGCTGTTGCGAGGCATCAGTCGGCTTAGCGGAACCAAAGCCCTCATGTGCGAATACGGAATTCCGTTTCACAACATCTATGACCTGCGTGATGTTTTCCCGTTGACAACCCACGACTTCGAGGGAGTCCAACTCCCAGTCCCCGGCAATAGTCAGCACATGCTCCAAACCATGTTTGGCGACTACATGCAACTCCCCGATGACCTCGACAACGTCTACCACCACGTCGAGCGCCTCGAGTTTTACGACTAACAATGAAATAAACCGATAATATGCAAGCGATAATTTTAGCGGCAGGAATGGGCCGCCGGTTAGGCAAATACACCCGAGACAATACCAAGTGTATGTTACCCGTCAACGGCGTCAGATTGATTGACAGGATGTTAGAACAGCTGTGTCAACTCAACCTGTCTCGCCTTGTCTTGGTTGTTGGATACAAAGGGAAGGAATTGAAGGATTACATCGGTGAGCGTTATGAGGACCGATTGCATATCGAGTATGCCGAGAATCCCGTCTATGACAAGACCAACAATATCTATTCCCTGGCATTGGTCAAGGACAAGATGGTTGAGGATGACACGCTGCTCATCGAGAGCGATTTGATTCTTGACGACAGCCTCTTCCAGATGATTCTTGAAGACCCGTACCCTAATCTGGCCCTCGTCGCCAAGTATGAGACCTGGATGGATGGTACGATGGTGCGTATCGACAAGGATAACAACATCGTCAACTTTGTGCCCAAGAAGGCTTTCAAGTATTCCGAGGTAGATTCCTACTATAAAACGGTGAATATCTATAAGTTCAGCAAGGAGTTCTCCAACAAGGTCTATGTGCCGTTCCTGGATGCTTATTGCAAGGTGATGGGCAATAATGAGTATTACGAGCAGGTCTTGCGTGTGATCACCTTGCTGGATCAGGCCAATCTCAAAGCGTTGCCCATCGGTGACAAGCCGTGGTACGAAATAGATGACGTGCAGGACAAGGATATTGCCGAGGCCATTTTCTCTCCCGAGAAGGATCGCCTGCATAAGTATCATGTGAGGTACGGCGGGTATTGGCGTTTCCCCAAAATGCTGGATTTCTGTTATCTGGTCAATCCGTTTTTCCCACCTAAACGAATGCGTGACGAGATGCGTGCAAACTTTGACCAACTCTTGACACAGTATCCCAGTGGCATGGCGGTCAATTCGTTGTTAGCTGGAAAATATTTTGGGGTCAGCAGCCAGTATATTATCGTGGGCAATGGTGCTGCCGAACTGATTAAGAGCCTGATGGAACAGTTCATTCAGGAAGACAGTAAGGTGGGTGTCGTGTATCCGACCTTTGAGGAGTATCCACATCGCCTAAAACAGGAATCCATTGTGCCGTTCTATCCTGAACTGCCCGATCTGCATTATTCAGCCGCTGATTTAAAAGCATTTTACGCTTCCCGGGATATCACGGCATTGCTGCTCATCAATCCTGACAACCCTTCGGGAAACTTCATTCCCAAAGAAGATGTACTCTCTCTCGCTGCATGGTGTGGCGAGCGTGGTGTGAGGCTGATTGTAGACGAGTCGTTTGTGGACTTTTCCGACGAGGGTCCGGCTAATTCGTTGCTCAACGATGATATCCTTGAGCAATATCCGGGCCTGTTGGTTATGAAGAGCATCAGCAAGTCTTATGGTGTTCCTGGCCTTCGATTGGGCGTCTTGGCAGGTGCCGATACCGCTTTGCTGGATAAAATGAAAAAGGATGTGGCTATCTGGAACATCAACTCGTTCGCCGAGTTCTACATGCAAATCTTTAACAAGTATGAATTCTTCTATAAGAATGCTTGTGCCAGCTTTGTGGAAGAACGTAGCCGTTTTGCCGAGCAGCTATCATCAATCCCGTATCTTCGTGTCATTCCTTCACAGGCCAATTACTTCCTGTGCCAAGTGACGAAACATTACACTTCTAGACAGCTGACTGAAAAACTGCTGAATGATTTCAACATCCTTATCAAGGATTGTGATAACAAGACCGGACTTGAAGGGAAGAACTATATCCGTTTAGCAATACGCGATAAAGAAGATAATGACAACCTCGTTAATGCATTAAACAGTCTCAGAGGCTTAAATATCTGTATCTGTGGTGGTGGCAATCTCGGGCATGTGATGGCCGGTTATCTTTCTGCTCAAGGCATTCATCGGGTGAATGTGTTGACTGGCCATCCCGAGAAATGGTCTACTTCATTGACGATTAATGTGAACAATTCAAGTGGTAACGAGACTTTGAAAGGTGAACTGAACATGGTTACATCTAGCGCCGAACAGGTGATTCCCGATGCCGACCTGGTATTTATCTGTTTGCCTGGCCCCCACATCAAGCCCATGCTCGAGAAGATTAGACCCCACTTGAAGAAGAATACTATTGTAGGTAGTATCGTTTCTAATACTGGTTTCTTCTTCCATGCCCATGAGGTGATCTCTTCACAGCCCATTTTCGGTTTTCAGCGTGTCCCGTTCATTTCGAGAATTGTTGAGTACGGCAAAGAGGCCGACCTCTTGGGCTCAAAAAGGTCGCTCAGCGTGTGTGTTGAGAATGGCAATGGCAATGCAATACGCATGATGATAGAGAACTTGCTGCACACGCCTGTAAAGTTGTTGGGGAATTTCTATGAGGTGAGTTTGTCAAATAGCAATCCTCTGTTGCACCCTGCAAGACTGTATACCATGTGGAAAAACTGGAACCCGGCAGTGAAGTATGATAGGATTCCCATGTTTTATGCCGAATGGGACGATACTGCTTCCCAGTTGCTCATTGATATGGATAATGAGTTGCAGTCATTGCTGAGGTTGTTGCCGGTTGAGCCTAATAGTGTGCCGTCTATATTGGAATACTATGAATCGGTTGATGCTTCAACATTAACTCAAAAGATTCGCTCCATACCGGCATTCAAATCAATCAAGTCCCCAATGATTGAAAACGAAGGCGATGGCTATATCCCTGATCTGAATAGCCGTTATTTTATCGAGGACTTTGAATGTGGAACGTTCTATATCCGGGATACTGCACGATTAAAAGGCGTTGACACGCCAGCCATTAACCGGGTGTGTGATTGGTATGAAAGCCTCAAGGCCTATAAATGATATTGAGTATTGTAATTGTAATACAAAAAACAAGCCCCCAACCGTGATGGTTGAGGGCTTGTGTGGTTTTAAAAAGAACGGGGTTCTTTTTATGCCTCTGCGGCGGGAGCCTCTTCGGCAGCGGGAGCCTCCTCGGCGGGAGCCTCAGCGGCCTCAGCCTCTTGAGCAGCCTTTGCAGCCTCAGCCTCGGCAGCAGCTTTAGCGGCAGCGATCTCGGCTTTCTTCTTGGCTACGGCCTCGGCCTTTGCCTCGTTCTTCTTGGACTCCTCGGCGATGGCTTTCTTGTAATCGGCCTTCTTGTCGTCGCGCTCCTTGTTACGGATTGCGTCGAGCTTAGCCTGCTTCTCGGCCTTCCAGGCCTCGAAACGCTTCTGAGCCTCTTCCTCGGTGAAAGCGCCCTTCTTGACGCCGCCCTGGAGGTGCTTCATCAGCATCACGCCCTCGCGAGAGAGAATGTTACGTACAGTGTCGGTGGGAATTGCACCTACGTTGATCCAATAGAGTGCACGCTCGAAATTCAAACTGATGGTAGCAGGATTAGTGTTGGGGTTATAAGAACCAATCCTCTCAATAAATCTACCATCTCGTGGTGCCCTGCTATCGGCAATAACAATGGGATAGAACGCATAGTCCTTGTGACCGTGGCGCTGCAATCTGATCTTTGTTGCCATAATAAAACAGTTTAAATTTTTAAATGTTACTAATTTATTCTCATAAAAAAAGTGACCTTGTTTAAGGGTCACTTCTCTTTGTTGTCCTGGAAGGATTCGAACCCTCGCAAGCGGAACCAGAATCCGATGTGCTACCATTACACCACAGGACAATTCCTAATTGCGACTGCAAAGGTACTGCTTTTTTTGTTACCACCAAGAAAAATCTCAACTTTTTTTCAAAAAATTTTACTCTACCCCCAAAAAACGCCCCATTCTCGCATGTTTTCGCCAGTATGGACAGCTCTAGCGGGTGGTGCCACGTCCTCCTGTCAGGGCTTCAGCACCTCACGGGTCTCGACGGGGACGGTGTATTCCTCGTGGATGCGTTGTTCCAGCTGGTCGGGCGTCATCTTCAGGCACTCCTCAACGGGCGCTGGAATTTCTACCACCGCACGGTTCTTGTCGAGATAGGAGAGTGCCCTCTTGAAGGCATAGGCAAATCCCTCCTCACCCGGATTCTTCACCTTGTGCTCCAGGCCATATTCAATCATGGCGAACATCATGGCCAGCATGCCCTCTCCACTCTCACCGATGCTGCAGTCGCGCAGCTCGACCATGATTTCGTCAGAGTTCATGCACCAGGCCACAAGGAAGCCCCGCACCTGGTCCTGTATGTAGCTGTTGGTGTCGAGCGGCTGGTCCAGCCACCAGCGCGACAGGCGCAGGGCATCGGCGCTGTGCTTGCGGCAGTCCTTGGCATTGGAGACGGTCTCGCGGGCGGGGATGTCCAGATTGATGAGGCGGTACGCCTTGTTGCGCAGGGTGGGGTGCTCGGCCGAGGGCGTGAACGGGTGCTCGTCATACCATCGTGCAAAAGCCTCCATCTGGTCGGCTGCAGTGGAGTCGTTGGCTCCCCACTGCTGGTAGGCTTCCATATCGCCCTGGCGCAGCAGGAACATGTTATAGGCCTGCCAATGGCCGCTCTCGCGCACCTGGCGCTGGAAGTCCAGAATCGACACGTCATAGTAGTCGCTGAAGCGCTCATAGAACGAGTCGATGAAACGTCCGCGCACATCGATGAGAGACTGTAGCGTGAGTTCCTTCTTCTCGGGAATCAAGGCGTGCAGCATCTCCTCCTCAAATGCCATGGGCAACGGCAGGAACACCAGTGATGAGTCCTGTGAGATGCTGATCTGGTTCATCTTGGTCAACGTGGTGTGAATCACCGTCGAGTCACCATTGTTGGTGATCTCGATATTGTCTTTATACACCTGATAGAGTAGGGCGCTTATCTCCTCGCTGCGCTGCTCGTAGATGTTGTAATGCATATTCAGCAGGCGTGCCGCCTCGCCATACATGATGGACCAGAAGGGCTCGTAGGAGTCGGCATACAGCACTGCCAGGCAATGGTAGGCCGACGGATGCTCAGGATCAACCTCGATGGCCTTCTCATACAGCTCCACGGCTTTGTCATATTCCTCTGCCTTCTGGGCAATCCTGCCTTGTTCCACAATCAGCAGGGCCGCGTCGGGGAAGCGCTCCAGGCCGCGGTTGTAGGCCTTGATGGCCTCTTTGGATTTACCCATGTCGTCAAGGCAGTTACCCTCCAGATGATACACCATGAAGGTGGCTGCCGGGTGGCTTTCCAGCCGCTTGAGGATTTCCAGAGCCTTTTTCTTCTCGTTCGTAACCCAGTAGGCATAGCACATCTCATAGAGCACATTATAATTATTAGGGTACTCCTTGTCCAGGTTGTTCAGTATCTCGATGGCTGTCTCGGCCATGCCGGTGTCCATCAGCGTGATGGCCTTCTCCAGGCGGGTCCTGGCGGCCGCGCTCAGGTCGTCGGCAGTGGTCTGTGCCATCCCTGTGAGCACAGTCAGCAGGGCGATCATCGATAATAATAGCGTCTTTTTCATAGCGTATCCAGTTATTTAGATGTCCTTGTTTTCGGTAGATTCATCGTCGGGGACGTAGATGTTCCAGTGACGTGATATCCACTCGATGGAGCGGGTCTCGACGTTCTTGCTGATGCCCATGTCGATGGCACGCGAGTAGTAGCATTCCTTGGGCCAGCCGTTCAAGAAGTAGCCGTAGTATTCGTTGACCTTCATCTCAATGCCTTGGGGCATAGCGGCTTTGATGGTGTCAACTATCATGTCGCGGACAGCATTCAGGCTGTCGGCGATCATGTCGCTCATCATCATCGACATTGTGCCCAATCCATAGTCCAGAGCGTCCTCTACGGGAATGATTGTCGTGGTTTGGGTAACGATGACATAATCGCCGTCAAAATCGTTTTCCTCGTCCTCAACAGGTGTATAGCCGATACGGGCCAGGATGTGCTGTGGGTAGCCGTTCTCCTCGCTGTCCAGCTCCTTATCGCCGATGTCAAACATGGATCCGTGCAGGCCGAACAGAGTGTTCAGCTCCTCGTAGGAGTTGCGGATGCCTTGCTCGGTCGAGAATTGCAGCAGCAAGAGGTTTTCCAGTGACTTGCGGGGTGTGATGCTGTCCAATTCAGGAATGGTTCCGTACAAGGAGTCGCACACCACCTTGACGCTCTTGCGGAGTTGGTCGCGTATCTCGCGCCAGTTGGTGATGCTCTTGAGCAATCCCAGCTCATCGGTTGTGAACTCGCACACGACCGACTGCATCAGCTGGCTCATGGCGTTGGTCATGATAGCTGTAATGGTGTCGGCATCGTTAAGCGTGAAACTCAACGGGACGTACTTCATCTTGTAACCGTCGCTGGTGGAGTCGGTCACGACAATCAAGAATTCCTCAGCGTAGTCCTCACTGATGGTTGTGTCGCCCTCTTGTATCTTGTACTTCTGGTGGGTCTGCCTGAAGGTCATGCTGTCGTTCTTGCAGAAGTAGCCCACCACTGCAATCGCATCATCGGCCTCCTCCTCTTGTCCCAGGACCAGGTTCTGTGACCATGCGCTCATGGCCATGCCGATAAGGCATGCTAATAGACAAATCGTTCTCATATTCTATTGTTTTTTTGTGTTAGGTTTCAGTTTTCTTCATCAGAGTGTTGAGTGGCCGTTTCTTCCTCGGCCTTCTTGAAGGCCTCTTTGAGGGCTTCTTCCAGAGCGGGGTCATCGATGTCGTCACCATTATCAAGTTTATCAGTCGCTTGGGCATCGTATTGCGCCTCATAGTACTTCGTGAGGCACATTTTCACTTCTTCAACCGTCATTTTGCGCTCTTCCAATCCCAGGGCACCACGGGCACCGTCGATGACCGCATCGTAATCGAAATCCAAGCCCAACAACTGCTTCATTCTCATGTTGTCAATGAAATAGAACAGTGCCGCAAATCGGCCCATGTCATAAGTCGATGCCGAGATTGAGTTTTCAAGCACATCAGCCATCCCCGCAGCAAAGGTCTGTTGATCCTCGACAGAAATGGAGTCGCCCTGATCACGGTCGGATGGCTGACGCGGGTTATAGGCCTGCAGCCCCAAGAAGATTCCCATTGTCGTCTCGATGCGGCATGAGTCACCATCAACCATCGATAGCATGGCCTCATCGTCAAGGTCTAACAATAAATGATGGGCGCCGATAGTGTCCTGTGGTAGGACAACGGTATTGTCGGCCACTTTGCGCAGCCCCTCGATCAGGCAGTCCAAATGAGGCTTTTCCTTATCCTCATATGGTTCAAAATTGATGCTCATCAGGAAAAACAGGCCCATCTTCTGACCGTTAAAATAGAAACTGGCCGCTGTCGTCTCCTGCCTATAGACATTCAGCCCGTCACTGAACCCCCGGATGTACTCCTCACGATCGCCCATGACCTGCTGTGTTTCCTTATAGTTGCCGTCCAGATAGAGCCGTATGAAGTAATCGCCCATGGCATAGGAGAGCGAATCCAACCGCTCCTGTGCCGCAAGATTACCCAGCAGGCAGCCAGCCATAATGAATGATAAAAGAAAACGTTTCATGTCTGTACTCGGTTATATCGTTCAACAGTGCGGATATACTTCGGTTGCAAAGTTACTGCCAAATACCGAATCCAGCAAATAATCGCACTTCATTTCGCATTTTTCAAATCGCTGAATTTCAGACCCTTGAAAAACAAAAAGTTCATTCATCGCCTTTGCCCTAGAGATTATCCATCTTGATGGATGGCAGGAAGGCGCCTGTGGTGTAGTGCATAATCGAAGAGTATGACTAATACTTCATCATAACAATTGTAGAAACATGATGATTCCAATCAGTATAAACGTGATTCCAAAACTGATTTGCTCGAACCTGTAGTCCCATCTATGACCCCGATATTCACAGTAATCATCAACAATGAGTCTGATACCAAAGCAAATGAGACAAGCGCCTGCCAGTATAGGTGCAAAAAAAGTGACCATGGACAAGGCTAATCCAATAAATAAAAAAGCCAGATACATGCGTTTCTTTGCTTTTGGCATCTCTCGCCATTTCTTGGGGCTAAAGACACCATCAATAATAGCACTGAACAATGTCCAGATCAATAACAGGCTGGCAGCCACGATGTGCCAATTGTTCTGTTCAAATACATGGGAAAACATCTCGTTGTGATAATAAACGATATACTATAGTCTGCTATTCCATAACTCCATTCTTTTGCTGATCTGCAGTTCATACCTCTCATCGGCAAAGGCTTCTTTGATAGCATCAAGTGCTACTTGTGGCACTTCGGAGGTGCCTTTCACATAAGCCAAAAACATCATCAGCTCTGGATCAAATGATTCCTCTGCTACCTGTGTGACGACGATACCAGCTAATAGGGGCATCTGCTTACAGAATCTCCCTGGTGGGATGATGATTCTCCCGGTACCTCCTCCAGCAAGAGTCAGTGAGTGGTTTTCAATGATGGGTTCGAACAACTCCAGGACGGTTTCTGCGGTTTGCTCGTCACCGTCAGTATTGATGAAAATGACGTTGCCAGTTTGTTTGAATTCGCCCACATGGAGTTTTTTACGGATTCTCTTCTTCATAACGTATTTTTTTTCTAACTAATAATCATTCAATGGCATTGCCGGGTAAGAGAATGTCTATTTTTTGCATTTCAAATCCAATCAAATTCATTTCCTCAATCTTATCCTTTAGTCGTTTCGAAATAAAAGTCCTTGAATCGAAAGGATCTAAATGGAATAAATCAAGAGATAAATCAAAATTCTGAGATAATGCAATTTGATTAAGCCTTACACCAAAAGCTAATCCTTCGCTTTTATCTTTGCTTTTTAATTCTAAGTAATGATCAAAAGACTCAATTCTAATCGGGCCCACATCTGAAATTCCATATTCAGTCTCAATGAACTCGGAACGTTGATAATCCAGAAGAAAAGACAATTCAGGCTGTGTGAAATGCAACCAATAATACTCAATGTTCTTTTTACTGGATATAACTGTGACATCAAAAACCTGATGGCGCATCAGATTGAATTCAGAAAATACTTTTAACGTTTTGTCGTTGACTAAAAAATCAGTAAGAGGCCCACTAGTTGTAGCAAGCACATCGGTCATCTGTGCGCTTCTTTTTAATTCAAAGATCAATTTAGGAGCACACTTCATCAATTCCGCTGGCGAAAGCAACTGTGCTTGAAATATCGTTTGGCAATCGACTTGAGGATAACATCCGATCACTCTTTTATCTGATGATGTTTTTAATGTATAATACTCCATATTACGATGATTCTTTTTAGATTCATAAACCGATCTTGATAAAGCCATTACAAATAATCATTCATAGGCATCCCAACTGAGAATAAGATATGTGATCACAACGAGCCAGATCAAAATACATAAAGCCCATTTTATTTTCTTATCAATCTTTTCCATTTCGATCGAGTTATAATTACGGCAAAGTTAGAGATTATTTTGCTAAGCCATTGAATTCGTTCCGCTGTCCATCAAACCATGAAACCATCGACCCATTGCAAAAGCGGTGCAAAGAAGCATGCGATGCCCGTCAATAGAGTGATCCAAGCCACTGCTTTGTCATAATGTTTAAAGAGAACAAATAGAGCACATATTGGTGAAAGCCATTGAATAAAAGAATTATACCTGAAAAGCACTGGCATTAATGTGCTGATATTTGGAATCACTAGAAACACTAATAATAGTTGAGCTATTGGTTTCTTATGGAAAACCAAACACATCAAGAACAAGAAGTCAATAATGATTCTGAAAATAATTTCCAACCAATTAGCTCTACCAAGAAGCGGCATAACATTTCGTGTGAGAATAGGGAAAACAATTGCATCAACAATGACTATTGCCATTATTGAAATTATCGTGATTGCTTCCCATTTCTTCACCGGGGACTTCATTTTTATAATCGGTTTCATCATAGCTGTTTCATTTTCTGCAAAGTTACTTCTTTTCATCAATAATTTTGAACAAATAAATGCTACAAACATATAAGGCGACAACACTGAGTACCATAAGGGCGAATCCAAGAATAAAACTTGTCGAAACTTGTTCCTTTGGATCAGAGTATGCCAGAGTAAATAACCCCAACCAACTAATTACCAGAATGTGCAATAAAACGACGAAACCCATGCCGACGAGTGTTCGCACTTTTCCTTTTTTACCCTTCCAAATCAAGCGTGAAGCGCACAATAGAGTCATTATAAAGCCCATCGGCGGTATCACCCACAGATAGAAATAAGACGAATCTATAGGTAACAATATCTCCCATACAAAGAAACTATAGAATAGTCCCAGGATAAAGAAGATGGCGCTAATGACTGATAATATCGCGCTGGCGGCAGATTTCTTGAGTTTCATTACCCTATAATCACTGAGCAAAAGATTATTAACTAAGTATTGATTATATGTTGTTGAATAAACATCGGTGCCAATAAGGCACAAATGAATCCTAATACCAGGAAATAAGTCCCAATGCAACGTATGATTATTTCTTTCTTTGTCATTATTCGGTCAATTCACTGATGGCTTGACGGGCCAGTTCTTCCATCTCTTCGTCACCGCAATTGGACAAAAGGCGATAATATTTCAGCGCATTCTTCTTATCTCCCATCGTCTTATAGATATAGGCGATATTTGAGGTCACGATGTTGTCATTGGGGTAGTCCTTGTGGATGGAGAGGAACAGGGGCAATGCTTGATCACTGTTGCCTGTTATGGCGAGTAGTGATGCCTTATCGCTGCGAAACATGACTTCATCGGGATAGTATTGCAATAGCCATTCCACAAGTTGCATCGCATCGCCATCAAGATCAGCGTCAAATAGCCTGCTGAAATAGTCTTGCATGCTCGACTTGAACATCGCTTCGCCATCCTCACCTACTGGGGTATTAAGAGTCCAAGTCCAATGGTTGCCATTGAGGTGGGAACGCTCTATCACCTGATGGAGCACAGGCATTGCACTATCGTAATCCTCCAACATGAAGAGTGTGGCGAGTTTACCGAAGGGTAAATCCAACCTGTCAGGATAGAGGCTGATAGCTTTGTCTATCTTCTCGTGGGCAATTGCTAAAAGTGAATCGTCAAATACCTGTACCTCATACATATATACTGGTGCGCCCGTGCTGTCTTCAAATTCCAAAGCTTGCCTGCCATCCTCGGGAGGAATGGGCGTCATCTGCATGACTTCATCCCGGCTCATCTTGAAATAATAGTTGAACCAAGCGGCATACACGTCGGGGGATTCAGGATCGGCCTGTTCCCATTGCTCAATGACCTGTCGCGAATACTCAAGGCTACTGTCATTGATGCACTCGCGGTATCGCTCATACCAATTGTTTTGAGCGGCGATGCTGCCCGCTAGACTTACTGCTAGGATAATAAACAAAAGAAATCGTTTCATATTCATTTCGTATTTTCTGCAAAGTTAAAGGATAATCATCAAGTCCACAATACCCTAATGGGTATTATTGTGCGGTAGTATATGAGTCTCATTTCTTCTATTTCAATGTGGATCACCAATGAAAGATATTAAAACCATCAATTTTCCAATTGCTGGATATTATATCTTTGATTATAGCTATAGTTGGGGACTGTTCAACTAATTCAAATGATTTGGGGAACACAATATAGAGATTATTTTCAATAGAATTGCAGCTAAAAGAAACGCCTATACGAAATCCTATTTCAAAGCAGTCACACCCAAATTGATTTCTAGACCAAAAACAAAAATCCGAACCTAGTTCTATTTGAGGACACCATGATTCTGTAATAATTCTTTTAATCACTAACAAATCCACATGTAGTTCTTTCTCTATCGCTGATGCATAAGAGGAAGATTGTTCATGCCATGATTCTACAGGGATAACCGATAAAAGCATGGTCAAGGTATTGCATACGGACTGACTTAAAGAAAGAATATCATATTGACTTTCTTTTCTTATCGTAAATCTTATTGTTTCAATACACATAGTTCATCATTTCTTTTTGATGATTATCGCATCGTCTAAACCTACCCATTCTTCGGTGTCCGTCACATAGTGGAATCCATACTTAAGCCTTGTACACCTGTCTAGGTTAAGTATTCCATTCCAGAAACAACCTATTCGGAGATCTTTTCTGGAATCAAGGGTCAGAAGATAACTCATTTCCTTACCTTCGTCTATCACATATCCCACAACTACAATCCAATGGGTCTCATCTTGATTGCAGCTAATCTGCAGGATTACAGGAGCGTTTTTGTCGATACACTCCTTCACATTCAGTGGAATTCCCGCTTTTCTTCCCGTATGGTCGATGGTGACGTATTTAGAATATGTTTGTGTCACCATTTTGATCATGTCACAAGGTCTAAGTCCATTGGGATAGAGGTCTTGGTTGTTGAGTGACTGAATCATCTTCCATTCCACTGCTCTATTGCCATGCTCATCGGAGTTTCTGGATGAATCTTCAAAAACGCCGAGGATATTGAACACCATCGCCAGAGAATAAGCGCCACAAACACCGTCAAGGTCCCCCTGCTTGAGGTGCACTTTCGAGCACAGCCGTCCGGATGGTTTCTTACACACCAGGGCGCCTTTTTCATTCAAGCGAAGTTGATCTATGACAATGAACTGTTTCATTTCGACACCCTGTTTTATTGTTTATACACACGGACTTATCTTGTTTGCAAAGTTACAGTCAATTACTGAATCCAGCAAATAATTGGAGTTCATTTCATCTTTTGCAAACCACTGGATTTCAACCGTTTGAAAATAAAAAACTTCATTCAGGTTCATGCCTCTTGTTTTTGCTGCCAAAAACAAGTATTTTTGCGGTTGAAGACAACAAAACAATCAAGATGAGAACAAGAATCGATATAAAGAGATTTGTATTATACACGGTAAGGATATACTTTATATTCATAATCGTGTACGCTCTCGTTCTTTGCGTCCTAGCATTCATTCCTATTGGTCACTCTGATGATGACCCGGGATTTGCGTTGGCTATCGGTTTTATGATAGGTTTTTATATCAGCCTATTCAACACATTGTTTGTTGTGTTTTTGTACTTGACAAAAATCAACGTCAATGTTTTAACGAAAGTCAAATCAGGCATTGTAGAGTGCATATTGTTTATCATACTACATGGTATTACAGACCTCATCATTGATGCAATACCTACGGATTTCAAATACCACTACGAGAATATTACCGATGATGCAGGAAACATCATTTCAACTAATGCTTATGGTCTTAGATGGTGGGCTGAGGACGTGCATTTCATGTATTATGTCTTTATTGTACTCACCATTATCTACATAATCGTTCGTTTCTCCAAAAGGAGAGCATCCAAAGTCTCATAGTGTGCTATTGGGTGGTACACTAAAAGACAGCGTTTTTACGTTATATTTCAAACAATTGACAGGACTTCACTAAATGGAAAACGATAAGGATACACTCAAGAAAGTGGGATTGACTAGTGGTCAACTATTACCTATGATTCTTGCAAGCATTATCATTATTTCTCTTCTAAGGTGTGATGATGGACCTTTTGGGGCAGCATTAGTTTTGGGTTTGTTTTGGTGGCTCATTCTACCTGTCACAATATGGGCATTGGTTGTTTTTGTCAGGTCAGTAAAGATGAGAACCAAATTGGAGAAAATCGTCTTTGCATGGGGTTGTGTTCTCCTTGTGTTGACGGGGATTTTAATCTTTTCTCCGTTCAATAAAGAGAAGCCCTGCAATCCTGACATCATGGCAGAATACTGCAATGAGCATGAGCAGGAAATGAGAGAACTGATCGCCTATGCTAACCAAAGCCTGGAACCTGGTAAAAGGATGGAACTAGAATTTGAAAAAGGCAAGGTTTCCAGATTTCACATATTCGCTAATGATAAAGACTCGATTTGGTCTACCCATTGGAATCCCGTGAATACAGACTCAATCATGCAGATTGTCGGTCTGGAAGAAGGCGAATTTGACAACATCCGCCTGCGGCTCAAAGATCTGGAGTGCATTTCTATTGAAGCCCATACCACACATGAGGACTATGCTACTATTGGTTTCCGTCGAGTTGGTTTTGGCATGTACTCTTTTGTCATCTACAATCGCCCGATGACGCCTGAAGAGAAGAAGCATTACACTGATGACCCCAGTTTCATACCTTATAAAGACAATGTGGTGTTTGAATATGGTGGTGGCGCAATAGGCCCTCAGGCTTTCAGCAGCGACTATAAGGAAGATTTCATGAAACGGCATCCAGTCGAATGAATCTCAATACGCTAGCGTAGGAGATTGATAATTTTATTATTTTTGCACGATAATTAGCGCTATATGCATATGAGTAACTCGATTCAACAGCAGCCAGAAAACGCCTCTGGCAAAAACAACTTAAACGGTGAAGGGCTTATTATTGCCTTATTTCGTTCGGTGCTAATTTTCATGGGTGTTCTGTTAGTGCTTATCGTAGTTGGTATGTTAGCACTGGATGGGTCATTCGATATTATGGGGCTTGTAGTATGGGTGGTTTCCACACCTCTTGCCGTTGTGAACGCATTATTTATCTGGTTACTCTACCGTTTCAATATTGACCGTAAGCCGATGACTACTGTAAAAGCTTGTTTATTGGAATGTATGTTGGTTTTTGCGGTCTTTATTTTTTGTGCCTGGGGGCAGGATTATCTCGCTGATATCATGTGGAATGAGCCTGTAGAGGTTGGATTCTGGTATTCTGAGCTGGCAACAGTGATAATCACGGTTTTTGCCGTTCTCTCGTTTTATCTAGTCAAGAAATGGATCGGCACCTGCATCAAGAAAGCCTGATGTGCTCTTAGAGAATGTCCTCGGGACAAATCTGTTTCTGAGGCTCAACAACATGTCTCTGTAAAGTATGATGTTACCCCCTTGCATCCAGATACAATCCATTTGAGTTGACAATTTCACGAAGCCTACGAGTGCTAATATCACAACAGACATTGAGATAAAAATCATAGCCAATTTCAAACTTGAGATGCCTGGATTTATTGGAAAGAATCATATAGCAATACTCCCTTAACCAAAATTTCATAACTGGCTCAATCAGATTGATATGGATACGTCTCCCTTTTTCCATTTTCATGAAGAGCTTGATATGTTTCAACAAGTCTTCATTGTATGGTGACTTCTTTAAATCATGAATAAGCGAATCTTTATAGATCTCTATATATTCAATAGTAAGAAAATGACAGTTCGTTTCCGACAAGAGTTGAGAGACAACATCAATGTGACGTCTCTCGACTGTTTGATATTCTTGAAATGTGAACACAATCCCATTGAATGATTTGCCTATATCGTAGAATGAAGTCCATTCATCAATGGTGTACTCACGATCATGATAACCCTCTGGTGAATACTTTGTTATTTCATGCCATTTCATCTTCATTTTGATCTAATTACTAACCCTCTACCATGTAAGACTTCATTGGTATAGGGATTACAGGTGACTATTTTGTATTTTTTATTTAGAATCATGATTGACAACTGTTCCTTACTCTTAAAGTTTTATAGATTTCACTTGCATGGTATAAAATCATGCAGTTTGAATAGTTTCCTCTCCACGAGGGCATCCCGCATATCTGAAGAAACGACTTATTATCTACATTTAACCATGGCTTTCTGATTGTTATTTGTTTTGTTCTTGCTTTTCATTTGTACTCATTCAGGAGAATGAAATCATCGTTGATTGGTATAGAGGGATCAAGAACATCGTCTCGCCATGAAATCTCTTGGCCTTCATAATACATGTGATGACCACTGACAGCATAATCGTTACGAATGATTTTGAAGTTTTGATGATCAGCATTCTTGATTATAATATATTGAACAGCATAGTATCCCCCATACTCGTCACCGTCAAGGTATTCAATCTGTAACGGTGCGTATACATGATGAGCATCCCTGGCATAACACGAATTTTCACAGACTTCAAATGTTTCCACATCTGCCTCTTTCAAATATGGCAAATCGGCTTCAGGCCTTGAACAAAGGACACTGTCGTAGAATGCACGGTCAAAGCCGCCATAGTATATTTTACCGTCTATAAGGGCGTAAGTGTCTTTTACTACGGAATCTTCGAATGATGATATCTTTGTCCATTGACCTTGATCAGCGATTATACGATCTCTGGAACACGCATAACATTGAGCGATGAGAACACCAATGAGAATAGTGACGACTATATTGATATGTTGCTTCATTTGATAAAATGGTTTAAAAGTTCTTATTCATGGACGCCAATAATTAAAGCCCTCGACAGTCTTGAGGATTTGGAGCCATTCACTGCACTAACCACAAGCATGTAGATAAAGCACAGTATCAACTCAGTGAGAACTATTTTGAGAATCAGTTTCATCTGTCAATATCAACTTTCATATAGCCATCATAGATCTTGAGAATGGGCATGACACTATCACCCCGGAGTTTCAATCCATACGGTTTTTGATAGACGTTCAAAGAAGATAGGCTCTCATACATCTCTTGACGTGAAGAGGTGATAATCTTAAAGTCGGCTTCCAATGCAAGAGCTAAATTATCGTCTATCACCTTGAAATGTATGGTTGAATCGGTTGCCGAGATTTCCTGAAGAAAAAACGTATCATCTGGTCCGCCAATTTCTATTGATCCTTCAGGAGGAGTAATTATCTTTACAACACCTGATGCAAACATTACTGCCATAATAGCCAATACAGCAGCTAAGATGATTAATATGACATAATTCCGTTTCATTCTTTTATATACTTGCAAATATAGCCACTTATTCTGATTACACAAGTGTTCTTTAGATTATTCGACAATAACGATATCTGATCCATCATCAGTTAGGATTCCTTCTAAATTGAACCAGAAGATTAGTTTTGTCTTATCGGCACCTTCAATCATTTGGCGATCTTACGCATCATTGAGTCATATCAATTCAACCGCCTTTGGTCGTATATATGTATCACTCAACAGAATCATCCATTCGGCGACAAGATTTGAACAACAAGGGGACAGTCTCAGAAAAATGAACTCATTCAAGATGGTATTACGTCAATTTCATATTGTGTAAACGTGCCGTTCAAGCAATATATTTCAATATTGTTACCAGTAATCACAAGTTTTTTATATGTGTCCAATAATGGTATGGTATAAATCACACACCATTGTTGCGTATCAATAACAATAATCTCAAATTCTGTCGCAACAAATAAGTAATGTTTGAACTTTATTGTTTCAAAGAATAGAAAATCCAAACTGATATACAAAAGTCTATGACTCGTGTTAAAATCATAAATGGCAAAATTTTGATCAATGCCTACTGCAAATATTTTTGAGAAGATTTCCATAAAAATAGGTTGAAGCAAATCACTTGTCCATGCGATTTTTGCCATTATTGTCCCCTCGGTTATTATTCCAAACTTACGATTATACGCATCTTGAGAATCTTCAAAAATAGAGTCACATGCTAAATCTTTGTAAATTTGTTCTTCAATAATATCAAAAGTCATTTTACTTTGTAAACTTTAGGAATAATTGTAATTACTTTAGGCGTTTTAGAAAGATCTCCTCCCTGATAGAAGAAGCTAGTTTGGCTCTCTCCTTTCTTGCATATCTTTATGTCTTTGTTAATAGTAGTGCCATACTCGGTTGTTTTTCTAGACACTTCAGTTTCTTCGGTATAAAACCGTTTTGATGCGGTTGGTGAAGAACACGTCTGGGTTATTATGGATAAGCACAATACTATCATTAGAAATGTGTCTGATATAGCATGTGTCAATGTCGTCTTGATATTCTGTACTCAGTATCAGGACATCATCTTCTTGGTGGAAAAGATAATGTTCAATTCTTTTGGGAAGTTGAGCACTATCCTCTTCAACGGTGATTTCACCAATCTCTTCATTCCACCCCAAGGTGATTCTTACTTGATTCTGTTCTGCATCAGACATCACAATAGTATCAACATATAGATTACCTTGATAATCTTTATAACCAGACTTATTTGTGTTTTGGGAATCACAACTCATCAGTAACATAATGGTGAGAACAAAGGGTAAGGTACTTAGCATGAGTTGAGTATTTCTAATCTTTTTCATACTGGCTAATCCATTATTAATGGTATAATTTGCACTTCATTCTGCTATATGCGAATCCTCTGAATGAAGACTGATATTGGATATTTGTTCTTGCAAGGACCAGTTTTGGGGCTGCAACTTGGGGTCAAACCAATGGGCGCCTTCACTGATCCATTTCGCACGATATTCTTTTAGCGATTCTTCGGTATAATCCTCATTGCCAAACTCAACGCCACAACAGGGGCAGATGTCAAAGCATGGTGTTTTCCCATCTTCACCCCACGGCAGGTAGTTAAGTTTATATCCACAAACCTTGCAAAAACCATTTTGAGCCGGTTTATGAACTGGTGATTTATCCTTGTCGATATTCTTTCTCCAGAGCAGATATAGTGCTACAATGGCTACACCCAGGTTGACGAACATTGCAATAGACAAACTACCTATTCTCATATAATAGGTGTCATCAATATGATGATTGCCATAGGGTTCAATAAGGTATTTGCCATCGACGTAAGCATTTACCCACAAAAGAAGGTCCCAAATGATGTCAACAATAATCGCCACAATAGCAATCATCGTTATTATTGAATATTTGATTTTCTTTTTCATTTCGTTCCATTTATGATTATGGCAAAGTTAGTGAATATTCTTGTTTACTTTAGTCTCCATGATCAATAACTGATTTTCTATACTCTAGAGTCAAGTCATAAAGCATTAGCTTGAAATCTTGAAACTCTTTTGAGAATTCAATAGAATACCTATCCATAGTGGTGGGTCTTGTACTTATATGGTTTTGATTCTTTTTCCCATCTCTATATAAGATAACATCAATCTCGGTGAATTCACCTTCCCAAAATTCATTGGTTTTATGCTTTCTGGCAATGATATCATATTCTTTGCTGACAAAAAAGCCATTAATGTAATCAATTAATTGGTTTCTATCTTTCTCCGATAATTCAATTGGCGATTTCCATTTTTCAAAATACACTCTCCCAAATAACATAGTTACAGAATCCTTCATCAGGAATCTGAATTCACTAACCCACATGTTTACATCACAAAAAATAACGACACTGTCCAAGCCTAAATCTTTAGAAAGCGACAACTCTTTCACTATGTTATCGTTCGCTGTATTGTCACTCCCTTTCTTACTCTCCATATTTCGTGAGCAAGAGCAGAATGCAATTATAGACGCTATCAGTAATAATGAGGCGGTTATGTTGATGAACTGTTTCATATGAATTCATTTCTTTGATTCTACTATAGTATTTCTGATAGTTCAATTTAACTCTGTATTTAGAGACCTCTAAACAACCACAAACAGTGAAAAATACATAGAGATAAACCGTTGTATATCAACCACTTTTAGAATTTAACAATTCGGGCTTGCTTTTTGGTGGTTCTCAAAAATCCGCTTATCTTTGCAACGCATTTCTACCGCGGAGAATTTTGAGGGCTTTTATTTTGCCATCTCGTGGACTGGGTTGACAAAGGTTGACAAGAGTGTACGACGGTTGACAGATTAACGAGAGGGAAAAGAGCAAGGAAGTGACCTCATTTGAAGAACGTGACATCGTGGAATGAATTGACAAGGATTGTCAAAGATTGACGAAAGTTCACTCCGTGGCGGTTTGCATGAAATTGATTGTAAAACCACATAAAAAGGAGTCAAATGAGAAAGACAAGAAAATGTGCCTTCTGCGGAAAGGAGTTCACTTGTAACAGCGGCTCGCAGAGGTATTGTTCAGAACATTTAACAGCGGCTCGCAGAGGTATTGTTCAGAACATTGTGCTGAGGCTGCAAAGACTCAGCGCAAGAAGAGGCAACAGGACTTTCTTAAGACAGTCCAGCCAGTTATAGACATCGCTAGCCAGGAGTATCTTACATTCTCCAAGGCTGCCATCCTCATGGGGTGTTCCCGCCAGTACGTTTACAAATTGGTAAACGAGGGGAAGCTACCTGCATCACGAATCAGCAGCCGGATGGCATTCGTCCGCAAGGTAGACATTGAGAAGATGCTTGCAGGCAATCCTTATCATAGAGTATTGCCAGGCACTCCAACAAACAAGCCGTGCAAAACTTCTTCTTCCCTTTCGTCGAGAAAAGTCAACAACCACATACCCGAAACAGGTATGAGGTCATCAGAACCACTTGAATACATCTCTGGAGACGATGTTATGGCAATCTACAAAGTGAAGCGTTCTTGGCTCTACACTTCTGCCAAGAATAACCAAGTACCCATTTGCAAGATTGCAGGCAAGAACTATTATAGCCGCAAGCACATGGATGCGCTCTTCGGAGTGTCTGCCGAGATTGAAGCCCTGACAGAATGGCTCACCACCGAGGAGGCAGAAGTACTTTATTCCACAACAAAGGAATCCTTGCGCACCCAAGCCTATCGCCGCCATATTCCCACCAAGCGAGAATATGGCAAGACCTATTATTCAAAGAAACATCTTGATGACATCTTCCGTCCCGACCTGAAGGCGAGTAATGACTATTACACTACTGCCGAAGCTGCCAGGAAGTACGGCATGACCAAGAGCAACATCTGTGTTATCGTCAAGACAAACAACCTCACGAAGGTGAAAGTCGGAGTGCAGAACCTCATCGTCAAGGAGGAACTAGACCGAATAATGGCAAGCAGACTGGCACAATTCGGGGCTTACAGGCTCCAATAATGGCCAATAATAAGCATCAACTGCGTGAAAGTACAATTATCCACGAATTATGAAAAGGTGCTTTGGCCACACTTTCATCACGCAGTTGCTTTGCACCTGCTATGAGACGCATAGCCTTCGATTATCAACAAAACAAATTTCATACAAGTATGAGTAACATTTGTAAGACAGTAACCTTGCGTACACGTAAGATAAAGAAAGGTACGCAGCTGAGCTTCTACCTTGACTACTATCCCGGCTACAGGGACGAGTCAACCATGAAGGTACAGCGACATGAGTCACTTGGCATCTACATCTTTGCCAAGCCCAAGAACCAG